>NZ_JAJFDF010000001.1:0-768413 GCF_020708595.1 Pseudomonas sp. 203-8
GAACAACCTGCCGGAGCGCTTCACCACCCCCTGGAAGAGAATCCGTAAATCCTTGATTTTCAAGCATTTACTCTTCGTCGTCGCCGGGAGTGGTGCGCATTATAGGGAGATAGAAACTGGCGTCAACACTTATTTGAAACTTTTATTACGAAACACCGTGACGAGTTCGAAGCCTGGGCAGGCGGCGAGCGATCGAGGGTAGCCGCAGCAGCATGAGCGACGCACCAACCACAGCGTACAGGGTCCACTCCTCCAGGTCTGCCCGCACCACCCAGAGCATGTGCAACAAGCCGAGCCCAAGGATCAGGTAGACCAGGCGATGCAGCTTCTTCCAGCGGCTACCGAGCTTGCGCATGGCGAAGCGGTTGGAAGTGATCGCCAACAGGAACAGGCAGACGAATCCAAGCATTCCCACGATGATGTAGGGACGCTTGCTCAACTCGATGCCCAACTGCCCCCAGTCCAACCCCAGGATGAACACGCAGTAAGCGCTCAGGTGCAGCAGCACATAGGTGAAGCACCACAACCCCAACTGGCGGCGCACGGCGATCCAGCCCGGCCAGCCGCTCAGCTTCTGCAGTGGCGTCATCGCCAGGGTGAGTAGCAGCAATACCAAGGCGCCCAGCCCCAGTCGATCGACCAGGGTCTTGCCCGGGTCAGGTCCGAGGGCAAAGATCCAGGCTTGGTACAACCACCAGGCCGGCACCGCCAACGCCCCCAGGAATACCGCAAGGCGCAGATACCAGTAGCGCATCAGTAGTACTTCCTCAGATCCATGCCGCTATAAAGGGAAGCGACCTCACTCCCGTAGCCATTGAACATCTGCGTATCCCGCACATTGGGACTGAACAACCCACTGGGCAGGCGCCGCTCGCGGGCCTGGGACCACCGCGGGTGGTCGACCTGCGGATTGACGTTGGCATAGAACCCGTACTCGTTGGCGGCAATGCTTTCCCAGGTGGTCTTCGGCTGCTCGCGGACCAGACTGATACGCACGATAGACTTGATGCTCTTGAAGCCATACTTCCACGGCACCACCAGGCGCAACGGCGCGCCATTCTGGTTGGGCAACAGCCGCCCGTACATGCCCACCGCCAGAATTGCCAGGGGATGCATCGCCTCGTCCATGCGCAAGCCTTCCATATAAGGCCAGTCGATCACCGAGAAACCGGAGCGTTGGCCGACCATCTGTTCCGGACGCTGCAGGGTTTCGAAACGGACGAACTTCGCCTGCCCATTGGGTTCGACCCGCTTGAGCAGGTCCGCCAGGGGAAAGCCCAGCCAAGGGATCACCATCGACCAGGCTTCCACGCAGCGCAGCCGATAGATGCGCTCTTCCAGTTGGTAGGGTTTGACGAAATCCTCGAGGGCATAGGTACCCGGCTTGCCGACCTCGCCGTCGATCACCACCGACCAGGGCTCGGTCTTCAGGGCCGAGGCGTTTTCCGCCGGGTCGCCCTTGTTCGGCCCGAACTCGTAGAAATTGTTGTAGTGGGTGGCGTCCTTGAATGGCGTGATCGCCTCCCCCTGGACATTCACCGCCTGCCAGCGGGTCTGCGGTAGCTTTTCGGCGAACCAGCCCGGCGCCGGTACCGACTCGACACCGGCATAGCGCTGCTCGTCGGCAAAGCCCAGGCGTGGCAGGCCGCTGGCCAGCGCCAATCCGGCGAGGGAAGCGCCGAGCAGGCGCCGACGGGACAGGTAGAGGGTTTCGGACGTGACTTCCGACTCGGAACAGTCGGAACGGGAGGGAATCTTGATCAGCATGACGGGCTCCGCAATGACCAGCTTTGTGCCAGTAGACTACGGAGCCCGTTGGAAATTACATCAGCTCGGCTGCTTCCGGCGACGCAGTTGCAGCAGGTATTGCACAGGACCGGAGGCCGCGTAGGCAAGGAACAGCAACAGGAGGATGCGCGGCGGGTCGGTAAAGACCACGGCGAAGGCCAGCACCACGATAAGGATCGCCACGAACGGCACCCGGCCGCGCAGGTCGAGATCCTTGAAGCTGTGGTACTTGATGTTGCTGACCATCAGCACACCGGCGGCGGCGACCAGCAGGGCGACGAGGAAGGCAACCTTGGCGCCCTGGATCTCGAAATCGCTGAACGCCCATACCGTGCCCGCCACCAGCGCCGCGGCGGCCGGACTGGCCAGGCCGATGAAATAGCGCTTGTCGGCCTTGCCGACCTGGGTGTTGAAACGAGCCAGACGCAGGGCTGCGCCCGCAACGTAGATGAAGGCGACCATCCAGCCGACCTTGCCGAGGCTGCCAAGCGCCCATTCGAAGGCGACCAGCGCCGGCGCCACACCGAAGGCGACCATGTCGGACAGCGAGTCATACTCGGCGCCGAAGGCGCTCTGGGTGTTGGTCAGGCGAGCCACGCGGCCGTCCAGTCCATCGAGGACCATGGCCACGAAGATAGCGATGGCGGCGTTGGCGAACTGGCCGCTCATGCCATTGATGATGGCGTAGAAGCCGGAAAACAGGGCCGCCGTGGTGAACAGGTTGGGCAGCAGGTAGATACCGCGGTGACGAACCTTCCGCCCTTCGGCGTCGTGCCCTTCTTCTATATGTTCGTCGATGGGCAGCAGGCTTTCTTCGTCGGAGGCCTTGTTCGGCTCCTCGGGACGTTCACTCATGGACAATTCCTTGGGAACTGATGGGGTACGAATATGCCGACAGCACTTCTGACTAGGAAGACAACTCCGCCGGCCCAGGCTTTATACCAGATCGCCAGGCAAGAACGAAAAAACGCGGCCGGGGCCGCGTTTTTTCGTCTGTCGCCGGAGCCGCTTAGTTCTTGCTCTTGTCGACGATCTTGTTGGCTGCGATCCACGGCATCATCGCGCGCAGCTTCTCGCCGATCTGCTCGATCGGGTGAGCGGCGTTGTTGCGGCGGTAGGCAGTCATCGACGGGTAGTTGGCCGCACCTTCGGTAATGAACATTTTCGCGTACTCGCCGTCCTGGATGCGCTTCAGGGCGTTGCGCATGGCAGCACGGGACTCGGCGTTGATCACCTCCGGACCGGTTACGTACTCACCGTATTCGGCATTGTTGGAGATGGAGTAGTTCATGTTGGCGATGCCGCCTTCGTACATCAGGTCGACGATCAGCTTCAGCTCGTGCAGGCACTCGAAGTAGGCCATTTCCGGCGCGTAACCGGCTTCGACCAGGGTTTCGAAACCGGCCTTGACCAGCTCGACGCAACCACCGCAGAGAACGGCCTGCTCACCGAACAGGTCGGTTTCGGTCTCGTCCTTGAAGGTGGTTTCGATGATACCGGTACGACCGCCGCCGACGCCGCAGGCGTAGGACAGGGCGACGTTCTTGGCGTTGCCGGAAGCGTCCTGGTAGATGGCGATCAGGTCAGGGATGCCACCGCCCTTGACGAACTCGGAACGCACGGTGTGACCCGGTGCCTTCGGCGCGATCATGATCACGTCGAGGTCGGCGCGCGGGACGACCTGGTTGTAGTGGATGGAGAAGCCGTGAGCGAAGGCCAGGGTGGCGCCCTTCTTCAGGTTCGGCTCGATCTCTTCCTTGTACAGGCGGCCCTGGAACTCGTCCGGGGTGAGGATCATGACCACGTCGGCTGCGGCGACGGCGGTCTTCACGTCGGCAACCTTCAGACCGTGCGCTTCGGCCTTGGCCACGGTGGCGGAGCCGCTACGCAGGCCCACGGTGACGTCGACGCCGGAGTCCTTCAGGTTGCAGGCATGGGCGTGGCCCTGGGAGCCGTAGCCGATGATGGCAACTTTCTTGCCCTGGATGATCGAGAGGTCACAGTCTTTATCGTAGAAAACGCGCATGGGAATTCCCCTTCAGTAAGGCCTCGCGGGCCTGCTTTCAGTTCAGATGCTCAGAGTCTTGTCGCCACGGGCGATGCCGGTGACGCCACTGCGGACCACTTCCAGGATCGACGCGGTGCCGATGGCCTGGATGAAGCTGTCCAGTTTGTCGCTGGTACCCGCCAGTTGCACGGTATAGACGCTACTGGTGACGTCGACGATCTGCCCACGGAAGATATCGGTGGTGCGCTTGACCTCGGCGCGCTGGGCGCCCGTGGCCTTGACCTTCACCAGCATCAGCTCGCGCTCGATATGGGCGCTTTCCGACAGATCCACCAGCTTGACCACTTCGATCAGCTTGTTGAGGTTCTTGGTGATCTGCTCGATCACCTCATCGTGCCCCACGGTGGTCAGCGTCAGACGCGACAGGGTCGGGTCCTCGGTCGGCGCCACGGTCAGGCTTTCGATGTTGTAGTTGCGTTGGGAGAACAGGCCGACCACACGGGACAATGCGCCTGGCTCGTTTTCCAGCAGCAGGGAAATGATGTGTCGCATGATCAGGTACGCTCCGTCTTGCTCAGCCACATGTCGCGCATCGCGCCGTCACGGATCTGCATCGGATAGACGTGTTCGCTGGCGTCCACCTGGATGTCGAGGAAGACCAGGCGATTCTTCATGGCGAACGCCTCCTCCATCTTCGGCTTCAGATCCTTCAGGTCGGTGATGCGCATGCCGACATGCCCGTAGGCTTCGGCAAGCTTGACGAAGTCCGGCAGGGATTCCATGTAGGAATGCGAATAACGGCTGTTGTACTGCATGTCCTGCCACTGGCGGACCATGCCCAGGGCACCATTGTTCAGGTTGACGATCTTCACCGGCAGGTCGTACTGCAGGCAGGTAGACAGTTCCTGGATATTCATCTGGATACTGCCCTCGCCGGTCACGCAGGCGACATCGTCGTCCGGGAAGTTGAGCTTGATGCCCATCGCCGCCGGGAAGCCGAAGCCCATGGTGCCGAGACCGCCGGAGTTGATCCAGCGATTGGGCTTGTTGAACTTGTAGTACTGCGAGGCGAACATCTGGTGCTGGCCGACATCGGAGGTGATGAAGGCATCGCCATGGGTAACCTCGTAGAGCGTCTCGATGACGGTCTGCGGCTTGATGATGCTGCCGTCGCCCTTGTCGTACGGGAACAACCCACGGTTACCACGCCACTCGTCGATCTGCTTCCACCAGGCAGCCTGGGCATCCTGGTTCGGGGTCTCGCCGATTTCCCTGACGATCGCGACCATTTCGGTGAGAACGCTGTCCACCGGGCCGACGATCGGGATGTCGGCCTTGATGGTCTTGGAAATCGACGCCGGATCGATGTCGATGTGGATGATCTTGGCGTTCGGGCAGAACTTCGCCGCACCGTTGATGACCCGGTCGTCGAAACGCGCGCCGACCGCGAGGATCACGTCGCTGTGATGCATCGCCAGGTTGGCGGTGAAGCTGCCATGCATCCCGAGCATGCCGAGGAACTGGCGGTCCGCGCCGGGATACCCGCCGAGGCCCATCAGGGTGTTGGTCACCGGCAGGTTGAGCATCTGCGCCAGCTCGGTCAGCGGCGCCGCGGCATTGCCCATGATCACGCCGCCGCCGGAATAGACCACCGGGCGCTTGGCGGCCAGGAGCATCTCGGCGGCCTTGCGGATCTGTCCCGAGTGACCGCGAACGGCCGGGCTGTACGAACGCAACTTGACCTTCTTCGGATAGGAATATTCGAACTTCTGCGTCGGGTCGCCCATGTCCTTCGGAATATCCACGACCACCGGCCCCGGACGACCGGACTGCGCCAGGTAGAAGGCCTTCTTGATCACCTCGGGAATTTCCGAGGGATGCTTGATGATGAAGCTGTGCTTCACGATCGGCCGGGAGATCCCGACCATGTCGGTTTCCTGGAACGCATCGGTACCGACCATGTTGCTCGGCACCTGGCCCGACAGGATCACCATCGGGATGGAGTCCATGTATGCGGTGGCGATACCGGTGATGGCGTTGGTCGCGCCCGGGCCGGAAGTCACCAGCACGACACCGGGCTTGCCGGTGGCGCGGGCGTAGCCGTCGGCCATATGGGTAGCCGCCTGTTCGTGGCGCACCAGGATGTGGGTCACGTCGTGCTCCTTGAAGAGCGCGTCGTAGATATGCAGGAGGGCACCACCCGGGTACCCGTAGATGTACTTAACGCCTTCGTCGCGCAACGAGCGGACGACCATTTCAGCGCCAGATAAAAGCTCCACGTTTTCACCTCTAGAACGCTATACGGCCACCCAGGGGCGGGCGACCGAAATTCGGTTGGCTGCCCGGCAGAGCATGGGTGACGGTAGTCACCGGCTACGTCAACTGCCGATTGAGCAAACTTGGAAGGGCGCCTGGTGTTACGGAGCTCTTCCACCCAGCGCGAGGTAACGCGAAGCAGGGTGTAACTTTCGGCGCGGGTAGGCACCTCATGGTCTGCCGGAGAGGGGACTGGGTTGCAGACGGCCCGCTACAGCGAGCTTGGATTCTTCGCATTCGTCGAACGCAAGTCAAGCTTTATTCTGAAAATTATCAAAAAAAATTCCAAGGAAGCTGCCATACCCTTCCATAAAAAAGCTGATCAATGACCAAAAACAGATTTTATGGCTAGAAAATTCCGATTTAGAGCAAACTTTTCCAAAATGCCCATGATTCCCGCGAGGACTTGCCACGGCGAGGCCGTCTCCGGCGGCGGTTGTGATGCCGTGCAGCATGCCGCGCTGGCGGATTTGGTTATAGTTAGCCGCAGTTAGCGCATTCCAAGGACTCCGCATGCGACGCATGATCCTCCCGGCCAGCTTGTTGCTCGCCCTTTCCTCTTTCGCCATGGCCGCCCCGATCTACAAATGGGTCGACGCCGAGGGCGTCACCCACTTCGGCGCACAACCGCCGCAAGGTGCGCAAGCGACCACGGTGAATACCCAGACCGCCCCGCCGCCGGACAACTTCCCCCTGCCCCCCTCGACCCCGGCACCGACCATCCAGCAGAAACCGGCCGATCCCGAGCAGAAGGCGATCGACGACAAGGTGAAGCAGCAAGTGGCGAAGGAAGAGGCCGAGCGTAAGCAGTTCTGCGAAGAGACCCGCAACAACCTCGCGCAACTGAAGAACAACCCGCGCGTAAGGGTCGACGAAGGCAAGGGCGAACTCCGTCGCCTCGGCGAGGAAGAACGCCAGGAGCGAATCGCCAAGGCCGAAAAGGCGATCCAGGAGAATTGCCGCTGAGGCGAACACAGCCCCGTCCCGCAGCTGGGGGCTGACCCGGCTCTCCGCCTTGCTTGAAGCAAAGAAAAACCCGGCCTGTAGCCGGGTTTTTCTTTACTGCCGAAGCTTCATGACGGCCCGCCGATCAGCCGGTCGAACTCGCCAAGCGCCGCCAGCAGACCGGCGACTTCCTCGCCACGCTGCGCATAGGCCACCTCGGCCATGGCCAGGATACCCGAGGCCTGCGGCAAGGCGCTGTCGCTTTCGAGAATCAGCTTCATCCGCGGCAGGAAGATCCATTGCAGCCATTGCTCGAGCGCCAGCGTATCCACGCAGAACGGCTCGGGGCTGGCCAGCGCTTCCGGGGCGGGGCGGTTTTCGCTCCACCAGCCGAGGGCACGCAACTCACGCTCGATCAGCAACAACTGGTCGGCCAGCGCATAGACCCGTCGATCCATCAGGAGCTGACCTTTGCCTTCTGCCGGGCCAGCGCAGCGCCGGCGGAGTCTCCCTGCTTCTCCCGCGCCTGGGCGATCAGTTCCCAGAGCCCGGCCTGCAAGGTCGGCCGGCCATTGGCGTAGCTCAAGCCACGGCGCGCGACCTGCTCGGCCTGAGCCGCATCGCCCTGGGCCAGGCGCACCTGGGCCAGGCGATAGAGCACCTGAGGCTCGCGCGGAGCGATGCGCTGGGCTCGCTCGAGGCTGGCGGCGGCACTGTTCAGGTCGCCGCTGCCCTGCTGTTGCTGGGCGGTTGTGAGCATCGCCAGGACCGGCCCGTCCAACTGCTCGTCGGCTGCCAGGCTGCCGGCCGAGCCGGAGGCCGGAATGCCGGTGGGCGCGGAACGACTGGCGCCGCTGGGCGGCATGTTGTAGCTGCCGCCCAGCGGTGGCGTGGAGGCGCTGCTGGGCGGAGCCTGGTACTGGGTGCCGGTGCCGAGCGGAGCGCTGCTGATCGGCGCGGCGCCGGACTGCGCCGGGAAAGTCTGGATCGGTGCGGAATTGGCGCCCTGCGGCACCATCACCACCACGCCGGAGTCGCCGCCCTGGGGAATGCCCTGGGTGGCGGCGCCTTGCTGGGTACGCGGTACCTGGGTACGGGTGATGCGGAAACCGCCGCTTTCCTGGTTGGAAACCGGAGTACCGGAATCCACCACCGGGATCGCCCCATGCTGCGGGCTGGCACAGCCCGCGAGCAGGGCACTGCCGGCAAGCGCGGCGAATACGAAAATCTTCTTCACGTCAGGTCCTCTCGGATCAATTCAGCCAGCCACGTACCCAGTCCATCACCTCGCCGGCGGGGTTCTGGCTCCCACAGCCTGGGCCCTGGGCGGGCTCGCTGCCACGAATATAGGGCATCTGTACGGCATTCGGGCAATCCGCCGCCGAGCCCTGCCCGGTCTGCGCGTCGACCCAGGCCATCACCACGTTCTCCGGCATCGGCATTTCCAGCGATTGCGGATGCGCCTTGCGCATGAAGCTGGCCCACACCTGCAAGGCACCGGTGGCGCCGGTAAGCGGCGTCTTGCCGTTGTCGTCGCGACCGAGCCAGACCACAGCCTGGAGGTCGCCGCCGAAACCGGAGAACCAGCTATCGCGCGAGTCGTTGCTGGTGCCGGTCTTGCCGGCGAGGGTCAGCGACGACGGCAATTGACTGTACACCGAACGCCCGGTGCCTTCGCGCATGACCCGTTGCATGGCGTTCTGCACCAGGTAGACGGCGCCCGAGTCGAAGCGCTGTTCGACCTGGAACGGATAGCGCCTGAGCGGCTGGCCGTCGGCAGTGAGGACGCTGCGGATCCCCCGCAACGGCGTGTTGAAGCCGCCGCTGGCGATGGTCTGGTACATGGTGGCGACCTCCATCGGACTGAGCGAACCGGCGCCCAGCAGCATCGAAGGATAGGCCGGCCAGTCACGGTTGATACCCAGCCGGGCGACGGTCTGCAGCACGTTGGGCACACCGACGTCGAGGCCGAGCTTGGCGGTGGACAGGTTGTAGGAGTTTGCCAGGCCCTGGTACAGGAAGATCGTGCCATGCGAGCGCCGGTCGTAGTTCTGCGGTCGCCAGACCTGGCCGTCCTGGCCTTTCACCGCGAAGGGCTCGTCCTGCACCCAGGTGGTCAGGGTGTACTTGCTCGGCCGCTCGAGAGCGGTCAGGTAGACCGCCGGCTTGATCAGCGAACCGATCGGCCGCACCGCGTCCAGGGCCCGGTTGAAGCCGGCGAAGCGCGGGTCGCGACTGCCGATCAGGGCCTGGATCTCGCCGGTTTCCGGATTGGTCACGACCATCGCCGCCTCGACCTGGTCGACTCCCTTGCGCCCACTGAGGCGCTTGAGCGTTTCGTTGACGGAGGTCTCGGCCTTCTCCTGCAGGATCGGATCGAAGCTGGTGAAGATGCGCAGCCCTTCCTCGGTCAGGTCCTCGTCGCGGTAGTCCTGGCGCAACTGGCGCTTGACCAGGTCGAGGAAGGCCGGATAGGAGCTGTCGGCCATGCTGCCCTGCCGGGTAACGCCGAGCGGGCGCTGCTTGGCGGCGTCGACTTCCTGCTGGGTCGCCACGCCCTGCTCGGCGAGCACGTCGAGCACCAGGTTGCGCCGCGCCAGCGCACGATCCGGGTAACGCCGCGGGTTGAAGTAGGACGGTCCCTTGACCATGCCGACCAGCAGCGCCACCTGGTCGAGCTTGAGCTCGGCCAGCGGCTGGCTGAAGAAATACTGGCTGGCCAGGCCGAAGCCATGGATCGCTCGTTGCCCATCCTGGCCGAGGAACACCTCGTTGAGATAGGACTCGAGGATGTCGCGCTTGTCGTAGTGCAGTTCCAGCAGCACCGCCATCATCGCTTCGTTGATCTTGCGGCTCAGACTGCGTTCGTTGCTCAGGAAGAAGTTCTTCACCAACTGCTGGGTCAGGGTGCTGCCGCCCTGGCGCAGCTGGCCGGCCGTGGTGTTGACCCACACCGCCCGGGCCACGGATTTCAGCGACACGCCATGGTGGTTCCAGAAGTCGCGATCCTCGACCGCGACCAGGGTGTCGATCAGGTAGGTCGGCACCTGATCGAGCTTGACCAGGATGCGATCCTCATGGTGCGCCGGATACAAGCCGCCGATCAGCAGCGGCTCAAGGCGCGCCACCGCCAGTTCCTTGCCGTTGGCCTGGCTCAGCCCGCTGACGTAGTTGCCGTTGAAGCGCACGCGCACGCGCTGGGCCGGTTCCGCGCCTTCGTAGAACTGGAAGCCACGGGTATTGAGTTCGACCGCGCTGGCCGCCACCGATACGGTTCCAGGGCCGCTCACGCTGGGCTCGCGACGGTAGCCGAGGGCGTCGAGTTCGCGCAGGAAGTCTTCCCTGCTCAGCTTCAGGCCGTTGAACAGCTCCAGCGGGCGGGCATAGACCTTCGCCGGGATGGTCCAGCGCCGGCCGGAGAATTTCTCCTGCACCACGGCATCGAGATAGATGGCGAAGCCGGCGAGGAGCACCAGGCCGACGAGGCCGAGCTTGAGAGCCCAGCCGAGCCATTTGTTCAGGCCGGGTGCCGGGCGTGCTTTGCTGTTACGGGAACGGGGGGATCGGGGACGCGTCATGGCGGCGCATTATACGTACTTTATCCACAGCGGACAGACACCGCATCGGCGGCATCCACGGTCTGCGCGGCCCCGGTGGATAGACGCGGCGGCAGCGCGGCGCATTCGACCGGCGATCCGGCAAATGGTTGCTATCCGCCAGCGAGGTTTGCACTGTCACCCCTTCCCGCCATAATGCGGGTTTTCGCATATTTCAGAGGCAAGGATATCCCGTGAGCCAGACCCTGATCGCCGCCCTGCAGAACCCGGCCCTCTACCCCCACCCGGTGGAGCGCTTCGAGGTCATCGAGACGCACATCTCCTGGGTCCTGTTGACCGGTCCCTACGCCTACAAGATCAAGAAGCCGATGGATTTCGGCTTTCTCGATTTCACCAGCTTGGACAAGCGCCGCTTCTATTGCAACGAAGAGCTGCGCCTGAACCAGCGCCTCACCGACGATCTCTACCTGGAGGTCCTGCCGATCACCGGCAGCGAAGAGGCGCCGCGGATCGGCGGCGACGGCGAGGCAATCGAATACCTGCTGAAGATGCGCCAGTTCCCGCAGGACAACCTGCTGGCGGCAATCCAGGGCCGCGGCGAACTGTCCAACCAGCATATCGACGAACTGGCCGAGCAGATCGCGCACTTCCACCAGAACACTCCGAAGGTGCCGCTGGAGCACCCGCTGGGCACCGCCGAGTCCTGCATGGCGCCGGTGCGGCAGAATTTCGAGCAGGTTCGCCCGCTGCTCAAGGACAAGGCCGACCTGCAACAGCTGGATGCCCTCGAAGCCTGGGCGGAAAGCAGCTTCGAACGCCTGCTGCCGGTGCTCCAGGAGCGCAAGGCGAAGGGCTTCATCCGCGAATGCCACGGCGACATCCACCTAGGCAACGCCGCGCTGATCGACGGCAGGGTAGTGCTGTTCGACTGCATCGAATTCAACGAGCCGTTCCGTTTCACCGATGTCTGCGCCGACTTCGCCTTCCTCGCGATGGACCTGGAAGATCGCGGCCTGAAGTGCCACGCTCGACGCTTCGTCAGCCTCTATCTGGAACACACCGGCGACTACCAGGCCCTGGAACTGCTGAACTTCTACAAGGCCTACCGCGCCATGGTCCGCGCCAAGGTCGCGCTGTTCAGCCTCGGCTACCAGACCGATGCCGTGCAGCGCGCGGCGACCCTGCGCCAGTACCGCAACTACGCCAACCTGGCGGAAAGCTACAGCGCCATTCCCTCGCGCTTCCTGGCGGTCACCCATGGTGTCTCCGCGGTCGGCAAGAGCCAGGTGGCCATGCGTCTGGTGGAGGCTCTGGGCGCCGTGCGCCTGCGCTCGGATGTCGAACGCAAGCGTCTGTTCGGCGAGCAGCCGGAACACGACAGGGGCCAGTTCGCCGCCGGCATCTATAGCAGCCAGGCCAGCGAAGCGACCTATGCGCACCTTCACCAGTTGGCCGCGAAGATCCTCCAGGCCGGCTATCCGGTGGTGATCGACGCCGCCTACCTGAAGCAGAATCAGCGCCAGGCCGCTTGCCACATCGCGGAAGAAACCGGCGTGCCGTTCCTGATCCTCGACTGCCAGGCACCCGAAGCGGTGATCGCCGGCTGGCTTGCGCAACGCCAGGCGGAAGGCAAGGACCCGTCCGACGCGACTCTCGACGTGATCCGCACCCAGCAGGCTACCCGCGAGCCGCTGACAGCGGCGGAGACGGTCCAGAGCAAGCGTGTAGACACCCACGACGCGGCCAGCCTCGACGGGCTGGTCGACGGCATTCGCCAGCGCCTGCCCGGTCTCTGAACGAACTGCCACGGCGCCCGCCCCTCCAGGGCGGGCGCCGTGCCGCTGCTCTTCTATACTCACGGCGAGCCTTCTGCGCAGGACGCCGCCCATGAACTCGCCCCGTCAGCTCGACTCGCCGCTCTACCAACTGCTCCACGCCGAAGACATCGAAGGCTTCAACCGACAGAAGCCGGCCGACGGCTGGATCGACCTGGCCGGCGGCGACTTCCGCGGCCTCGACCTGCGTCTGCTGGATGCCGCCCGCGTCGACTTCAGCGATGCCTATTTCCGCGGCGCCGACCTGCGCGGCGTGGATCTGCGCGAGGCGCGCCTGGAGGGCGCCAGCCTGGCCCATGCGCAGATATCCGGTACGTATTTCCCGTTGCGCCTGGCGCCGGACGAGATCCGCATGTCGGTGAACTTCGGCACCCGCCTGCGCTACCTGCCGGAGCCCTGAGAAGCGGAAGGACCACGCCAGGCCACGTTTTGCCGGGAGGCCGCTACACTTCTGGCAGGTACCCGGCCGGCTGAGGATCGGTCCCGGACCGCCTACGCCGGATCGTAAGGGCGAAGGCCGCTCGCGTCGGCCATCTCGCTCCATCGCGCCGGCCCTGTCGGCTCCGGACCGGTTCCAGGCAGTTCCGCGCCATCACGCTTCTGAGCGGCATCGCAAGGACCGACGATGAACGACGAACTGCTGAACCTGAAAAACCTCGGGAAAACCTCGACCCAATGGTTGCATGCCGTGGGTATCCACAGCGCCACCGATCTGCGTCGGCTCGGCTCGGTGGGAGCCTATCGCGCGGTCCGCGCGCGCGGCTTCCGAGCCTCGAAAGTCTTGCTCTATGCCATCGAAGGCGCACTCCTCGACGTTCACTGGAACGAGCTGTCCCCAGACCACAAGGCCGCACTGCTCGGCGAGCTGGAGACTTTCCCCGTGCGAAACAAGAGCTAGCTCACACCTGCCACGGGAAGATATTTACTCCCCCCGGGCGCCCACCTATCGTCTCGTGGACGTTCGTACCTCCTCTCCCGACCAGGCAGCTCAAGGAAATGGCCATGTATCTACTCGGCGAGCAACCGGCTTATGCCGACCAATTGATCAATCGCCTGCAGGGAATCCCTCACCGCTTGCTCGAAGGCCTGGCACCCAGCGGCCCCGCCCTGGAACTGGAACGTAGCGACGACCTGGAACGCGAGCTGCCCGCCGACCAGGTATTCCTGGTGGAAAGCGGCCTGCTGCATGCGCTGGTCGACGAACGCCCACTGTTCTACCTCCAGGAAGGCGACCTCCTCGGCCTTCGACGCGGACTCGAGCTCCCCGCCTGCCGGCATGCCAACGAAGAGCCGATCCGCCTGCTGCCCTATTCGCGCGATGCGCTGCTCCAGCACATCCATGCTGACCAGGAACGTCAGGAACTGCTATTGCAGTACCTGATCGGACAGACTGCCCTGCTCGGCGATGCGCTGGCGCACCTGAAGCAGCCGGAAGTCCGCCCGGCCACCGGCTTCCGCCACTTCGCCGCGGGCGAGGCGCTGATCCGCCAGGGCGACGATGCGGATCATGTGTTCATCATCATCGAGGGGCATGCCGAAGCGCTGGTGGACGGCCAGAAAGTCGGCGATGTGCAGAAGGACGAGATCTTCGGCGCCATGGCCGTGTTCACTCGCGAGAAACGCAGCGCCACGGTGGTCGCCAGCGAACCCTGCACGGTGATGGTGATTCCCAAGGAGCAGTTCCTCGGCCTTATGCAGAACAACCCGCGAATCGCCCATAGCCTGATCGAAGGCATGGCCCGGCGGATAGACCTGCTTAACCGGGAAGTGACCCAGCTGCGCCTGCGCCGCAGCGCCTGAGGCCCATTCCAGAGGGCTCGCGACTAGCTAGCAGAAAAGTTTGGCGAAAGCGTTTGACATGGAAATGAGAATCATTATTATGTCACTCAACTGGTCGCGAGATCAGCCGGTAAGCTGAGAGACCCACGCAGTCGGACTCTTCAGATTATCTCCTCATCAGGCTAATCACGGTTTTTGACCCGGCACTTTGCCGGGTCTTTTTTTGCCTGCGATTCGGCCGGAGACGACCGTTCATCGGCTGGCGATGGAATGAATGAGAACCGGCTTGACCTGATAATGAGAATAGTTATTATTACAACAACTGGTCGCGAGGCCAGCAGGTAAGCTGAGAGACCAAGCAGTCGGACTCTTCAGATTATCTCCTCATCAAGCTAATCACGGTTTCGACCCGGCACTTTGCCGGGTCTTTTTTTGCCCGCGAAAACGTAGCGCGATACACGGCTCCAGGCCTCGCGCCCTTCCTTCAACGTGCCTTCTTCATCTCCGCGCAATAGTCCTTGTCCGGCTGTGCCGGCGTGTACCAGGCGTAGTCGGCCTCACGCGTCGTTACCGCCTGCCCGGCCTCGACCAGCATCAGTACCTGCGCACCCTTCTCCGCACCAAGGTCGCGCAGGTGGACCGGTACGCCGAGGTCGCGTCGGGCGTGGAAGCTGCCGGCGACGAGCATCGCCGGCAGTGGCGCATCGCGAAAACGCTCGGCCATGCGGCGGTCACGTTGCTGCTGGACGGCGAGCATCGCCGGCAATTGATCGTCGGGAAGCATGCCGCAGTGGGATTCGCGAATCTGCGCAAGCAGCGGCAGGCGCACGCTGTCACGCCTGGAGGCCGTTCCGGGAAGCGGCGGTCGCTCCCTGTAGATGCGCATGATCTCGCTCCGCTGGAGGTTCGCCGCCAGCAACGGCGCGGGTTGCGCAACCGCCCAGGACACCAGGGGTCCGTACTGCGTCCAGTCCCAACCTTTCTGCCAGTCCAGGGCCTCCTCCAGGTTCGCCACCGGCTTGCCGTTCCCGAGTTGTGCGCGGACCGCATCCACCCGTGGTTGCTGGCCGGGATCGAGCATTTCCAGCAGCAGGCTGCCCTGCGCCCGGTATTCGCCCAGGGCCTGCGCCAGCCACAGCTCCACGGCATGATGATCGGGATTGTCGTGCTTCTCGCCGACGATCACTCGCGGCGCGGCCGCCAGGCGTGCGACCAGTTGCTGCGGGCTCAGCGTCACGCCGCTGCGCAATTCGACGATTCGTCCCGTCTGCGGATCGTCGCGCCCTTCCGGGCTCTGCCAATCAGGCAGCGGCGGCAGTTGGGACTGGCAGCCGCCCAGCAGCAGACAGAAAGCGAACAGGCGAATGCGCATGGCGACTCCTTCAACGGGCGACGATCAGCGGATGACCTCGCTCGGGATGACGCTGGACCAGGACCTCGAGGCCGAACACCGCGCGCAACGGCTCGGGGCGCAGGACTTCCTCGGGCGTACCGAGCAGGTGCGGGCGACCATTCTGCAACAGCAGCAGGCGGTCGCAATAGCGCGCGGCCAGGTTGAGATCGTGGAGGATCACCAGCACCGAGGCACCGCGGCGGGCGAAATCATGCACCGCCTGCAGGGTGGTGTGCTGGTGCAGCGGGTCGAGCGCCGAGGTCGGTTCGTCGAGCAGCAGCACCTGCCCCGGCTCGCCCGGCCACAGCTGCGCCAGCACCCGCGCCAGGTGCACGCGCTGGCGTTCGCCGCCGGACAGCGCCAGGTAGCTGCGCCCGGCCAGATGGCTGGCGTCGGCCGCCGCCAAGGCCTCGGCGACGATCTGCACATCGCGCTCGCGGCCGCTGGAATGGGGCAGCCGACCGAAGCCGACCACCGCCTCCACCGGAAAGGCGAAGCCCAGCGACGAACTCTGCGGCAGCACCGCCAGGCGCTGCGCGCGAGCGACGCCCGGCCAGTCGTCGAGGCCGCGCTCGTCGAGCAGTACCAGCCCTTCGGCCGGCTCCAGTTCGCCACAGAGAGCGCCAAGCAAGGTGCTCTTGCCAGCGCCGTTGGGGCCGAGTACGCCGAGCATCTCGCCAGGCCGCAGCTCCAGTTCGAGGCCTTCCAGTACAGTCTTTCCGCCACGGCGGATGGACAGGTTCTCCACGCGCAGCATCAGGCCCGCCCCCGCAATAGCAGATAAAGGAAGAACGGCGCGCCGATCAGTGCCGTGACGATGCCGATCGGCAACTCCGCCGGAGCCAGCGCCAGGCGCGCCAGCAGGTCGGCAAGCAGCAGGAGAATGGCGCCGGCCATCATCGAGGCCGGCAGCAACGTCCGATGATCCGGACCGGCAACCAGACGGATCAGGTGCGGCACCACCAGGCCGATGAAGCCGATCATCCCCGCCGCCGCCACTGCGGCGCCGACGCCAAGGGCAGTGCAAAGCACCAGTTCGGCCTTCAATCGCTCGACGTCGAAGCCCAGGTGACGGGCCTCGGACTCGCCGAGCAGCAGTGCGTTCAGCGCATCTGCCCGGCGCGGTAGCCAGCAGGCCACCAGCAGCGCCACCAGCAGCAGCGGCCAGAGTCGTGGGTAGCTGGCGCCGTTCAGGCTGCCCAGGTTCCAGAAGGTCAGGGTACGCAAGGTGGCGTCATCGGCGAGATAGGTAAACAGTCCGATCACCGCGCCGGACAGCGCGGTCAAGGCGATCCCTGCCAGCAACATGGTGGCCACGCTGGTCTGGCCATCGCGGCGGCCAAGTCGATAGACCAGCCAGGTCACCCCCAGGCCGCCGCCGAAGGCGCACAGCGACAGCAGGTAAGGCGCGAGGAACGCCGGCAAGCCACCCAGCGAGGCGCCGAACACGATGGCCAGCGCCGCGCCGAGGGCCGCGCCGCTGGACACCCCGACCAGCCCTGGATCGGCCAGCGGGTTGCGGAACAGGCCCTGCATCGCCACCCCGGACAGCGCCAGCACCGCGCCCACGGCCAGGCCGAGCAGGGTCCGCGGCAGGCGGATCTGGCCGAGGATCATTTCCGCCTGGGCCAGGCCCGTTCCATCGAGCGGCAGCCCGGCCAGGCGCAGCGCGGCGCGCAGGGTATCGCCCAGCGGCAGGCTGACGGGACCGAGGGCGAGGGACAACCAGAGGACCAACACGAGCGAAATCCCCAGCGCACCGAACAGTGCGCGGGGACGAACAACCGATTTCAATGGGCGGCTTCCGTACTCAGCGGTTTCGCGGAAGGATAAAAGGCTGCGGAGAGAGCCGCCAGGCCATCCGGCAGGCGCGGACCGAGGCCGCCCACCAGGAGCGTCGGGTCCAGCACCAGCAGTCGTCCGTCACGCGCCGCGCGGGTTGCGGCGAGGCCGGGGTTCTGCTTGAGCAGCGCGGCACGCGCCGCATCACCTTCGAGGCTGCGGTCGGCGATCACCACCGCGACCGGATCGAGCGCTGCCAGGGCTTCCACCGAGATCGGCTTGTAACCCTCATGGGTAGCCAGGTTGCGTGCTCCGGCCCGGTTCAGGACCCAATCGCCGCCGGTATTGCGCCCGGCTACCAGCAACTGACCGCCGGCGTTTCCGATCACCAGCAGGACGCCCGGGGCCGGCTGGCTCTTCTGCGCGGCCGCGATCCAGTCCGCCTGGCGCCGCAGCCGCTGACGATAGTCAAGTTCGGCGGCCTCGGCGCGCTGGGGCACGCCGAGCCAGTCGCCGAGCTTCTTCAGGTTGCTTTCCAGTGCCTCCAGATCCGGCTTGGCGGAGAGGGTCTCGACCCGCACGCCGGCGCCTTCGAGCTGCTTGAGTACCGGCGGAGGCCCCATTTCCTCGGTGCCGATGAGGATATCCGGACGCAACGCCAGCACGCCCTCGGCAGCCAGTTGGCGCTGGTAGCCGACGCTCGGCAGCTGTTTCAGCGCCTGCGGATGCTGGCTGGTGGTGTCCACCCCGACCAGCTTGCTCTCGCCGCCCAGCGCCACTACCCATTCGCTCAGCGAGCCGCCCGCGCTCACCCAGCGTTGCGGCAGCTCGGCGGCCTGGGCCATGCCGGTGCCGAGCAGGATGCCCAGCGCCAACCCGTTGAATAGTCGATCGATACGCATGATCTCTCCTCAGAGCGCCTTGAAGGATTCGGCCAGTTCGCGCCAGTCGTCGCGCTCGGGCTCGCCGGGCTTGCGCGCGCCGAACAGTTGCACGATCAGTTCGCCGTCGGCGTCGAAGGCCTCCCAGCTGGTTACGATGCCATCGGTGCTCGGCTTGCGCACCCGCCAAAGCTCGGCGATGCCGGTGGTCTTCAGGTGCAGGTTGAATTCCGGATCGAGCACGTTGAACCAGTCGTCCAGCCACTTCAGGTTGCACACAGGCCCGGTATGGATCTGGATGCAGTGGGCGTTGCCGACGAACACCATGATCGGCAACCCGCTTTCGGCCGCCGCTTCGAAGAGTTTCGCCAGGTCGCCATTGTCCAGGCGCTCGGCCCATTCGCCGCCAGCCAGGCGCAGCGCCTGGGTGCGCTGCGCGCCATGCTTCTTCAGCAGGGCGTGGAAATGATGGGTGTCCTTCAACGCGGCCCAGCCTTCGCGCAAGGCGGCGGCATCGATCTGCGCATCGACGAGCGAAGCAGCCGGCGCGCGGGGTTCGCGCAGGGCCAGCACGGCATCCTGCTCGGCAGCCCGCAGGCGCTCGACCAGCGGTTCCCAGGCGCGGACGTCGCTGGCCTCGGTAAGGAACACCTTGTGCACCGCCACGCCCTGCTGGTCGAACACCTGGATGCTGCGCTGGGTACCCCGCGCTGTCTCCTCGGCAATGGCGAAGACAGCGCTCCACCCCCCCAGGAACAGGCGCAGGTCGATATCCGGCGAGACCACCAGGCCCATCTGCCCATTGGCAGAGACCGTCACTTCGCGATACGGCCCCTTGCGTTCGTGGACGCAATGCTCGTTGCGGGTCAGCGCCATGATCGGCCCCAGTTCGCCGAGCGCCGGCAGCAAGGCGGCCCAGTCCTGCCGCAGGCGCACGGCATCGATGCCGACCCGGCTGGCGACCAGCTCGCCTTCGCTGACCTGCAACAGCGCGGCGGCGTCGCGCGCGCGTAGCTGCGGTCGCTCGGCGCGCAGGTCCTGCCAGGCGCGGTAAAGCTCGGCAGGGGAATGGGAAAGGCTGGGAGTGCTGCTCATCGACGGTTCCTCGGGCATATCCGGTTCGGTCGCGCTACGCGCAAAACAGGTGAACTTTGCCACAAAACGCATATCTGAATCCATTTGATAATTATTTGCATTAGCGTTTTTCTGGCAGTACCTTGTGCGCCCGACGTCCCCCTGGCTATTCGCCACCGGCCCGACCCAAGGAGTCCCACATGCCGCTCTCCCCGCCCTTCGCCCTGCGCCCCTGCCTGGCCCTGCTGTTGCTCAGCCCTTCCCTGGCCCTGGCGGGGAACGCCGTCCCGCTGACCCCGACCACCATCACCGCCACCCGTACCGAGCAGGCAGTGGATTCGGTGCCAAGCACCGTCAGCGTGCAGACCCGCGAACAACTGGACCGGCAGAACGTCAACAACATCAAGGAACTGGTGCGCTACGAACCGGGAGTCTCGGTCGGCGGCGCCGGCCAGCGTGCCGGGATCACCGGCTACAACATCCGCGGCATCGACGGGAACCGCATCCTTACGCAGATCGACGGGGTCGAACTGCCCAACGACTTCTTCAGCGGCCCCTACGCGCAGACCCACCGCAACTACGTCGATCCGGACATCGTAAAGCGCGTGGAAATCCTTCGCGGCCCGGCCTCGGCGCTGTACGGCAGCAACGCCATCGGCGGCGCGGTGAGCTACTTCACCCTCGACCCGTCGGACATCATCAAGGACGGCAAGGACGTCGGCGCCCGGCTGAAGGCCGGCTACGAGTCGGCCAGCCACTCCTGGTTGACCTCGGCCACCGTCGCCGGCCGCGCCGACGACTTCGACGGCCTGCTGCATTATGGCTACCGCCAGGGCCACGAGACCGAATCCAACGGCGGCCACGGCGGCACCGGGCTCTCGCGCAGCGAAGCCAACCCGGAAGACGCCGACAGCTACAGCCTGCTCGGCAAGCTGGGCTGGAACTACGCCGAGGGCAGCCGCTTCGGGCTGGTCTTCGAGAAGTACAAGAGCGACGTCGATACCGACCAGAAGAGCGCCTATGGCGGCCCGTACGACAAGGGCAAGCCGGCCATCCCGCCGAGCATGCTGCCGGGCGGCATGTACCAGTGGCGCAAGGGCAACGACACCCTGACTCGCGAGCGCTACGGCCTGGAGCACCATTTCCTGCTCGACAGCCAGGTCGCCGATCGCATCCAGTGGAGCCTGAACTACCAGTTGGCGAAGACCGACCAGGCGACCCGCGAGTTCTACTACCCGATCACCCGCAAGGTCCTGCGCACCCGCGACACTACCTACAAGGAACGCCTGTGGGTCTTCGACAGCCAGTTGGACAAGAGCTTCGCCATCGGCGAGACCGAGCACCTGCTGAGCTACGGGATCAATCTCAAGCACCAGAAGGTCACCGGCATGCGCAGCGGCACCGGCACCAACCTGGACACCGGCGCGGACAGCCCGCGCGATGCCCTGGAACGCAGCAGCGACTTTCCCGATCCGACGGTGAAGACCTACGCCCTGTTCGCCCAGGACAGCATCAGCTGGAACGACTGGACCTTCACTCCCGGCCTGCGTTACGACTACACGCGCATGGAGCCGCACATCACCGACGAGTTCCTGCGCACCATGAAGCAGAGCCAGAACACCGCGGTCGACGAGTCGGACAAGAAATGGCACCGGGTTTCGCCCAAGTTCGGCGTGACCTACGACTTCGCCCAGCACTACACCTGGTACGGCCAATACGCCCAGGGCTTCCGCACGCCCACCGCCAAGGCGCTGTACGGTCGATTCGAGAACCTGCAGGCGGGCTACCACATCGAGCCTAACCCCAACCTCAAGCCGGAAAAGAGCCAGAGCTTCGAGACCGGGTTGCGCGGCAAGTTCGACGAAGGCAGCTTCGGTGTAGCGGTGTTCTACAACAAATATCGCGACTTCATCGACGAAGACGCCCTGAATACCGATAGCACCGGCGGCAACGGCCAGACCTTCCAGTCCAACAACATCGAGCGGGCGGTGATCAAGGGCGTCGAGCTCAAGGGCCGCCTGGAGCTGGGCGCCTTCGGCGCGCCGCAGGGACTCTACACCCAGGGCAGCGTGGCCTACGCCTACGGTCGCAACAAGGACAACGGCGAGCCGATCAACAGCGTCAACCCACTCACCGGAGTGTTCGGCCTGGGCTACGACGAAGCAGACGGCAACTACGGCGGGCTGCTCAGCTGGACCCTGGTCAAACGCAAGGATCGCGTCGACGACAGCACCTTCCACACCCCGGATGGCACCGCCAGCCAGTTCAAGACCCCGGGCTTCGGCGTCCTCGACCTCAGCGCCTACTACAGGCTGAGCAAGGACCTGACCCTCAACGCCGGTCTCTACAACCTGACCGACAAGAAATACTGGCTGTGGGATGACGTGCGCGGCTACGACAGCGTCGGCGAGGCTTCGGCGCTGGCCCCGGCCAACATCGACCGACTGTCCCAGCCAGGCCGCAATTTCGCGGTCAACCTGGTCTGGGACATCTGACCCGTTACCCCTTCGCACACGGAAGTGCCCCCATACCCAGCGCCTGGCCATGCCGGGCGCTTTCCATGCCACAGGTGAAAGCCGTCCTCCGGATCAGGGATAATGATCCCGGCAAACGGAGCGCCCATGATCCACCTGTGTCCCTCTTCCCATCTCGCCGAAGGCAACAGCCGCGGCTTCCTCGTCGATGAGCGGCGGCTGTTCGCGGTGCGTCGCGACGGCCGCGCCTACATCTACCTGAACCGCTGCCCGCATCGCGGCATCCCGTTGGAGTGGCAGCCCGATGCCTTCCTCGACGACAGCGCCAGCCTGATCCGTTGCGCCAGCCACGGCGCGCTGTTCCTCATCGAGTCCGGCGAGTGCGTCGCCGGCCCCTGCGCTGGCGAGCGCTTGCGCGCCCTGCCCTGCCGGGAA
This sequence comes from Pseudomonas sp. 203-8, assembly GCF_020708595.1. Lineage (NCBI taxonomy): Bacteria > Pseudomonadati > Pseudomonadota > Gammaproteobacteria > Pseudomonadales > Pseudomonadaceae > Pseudomonas > Pseudomonas sp. 203-8. The sequence continues at coordinate 22,268 of NZ_JAJFDF010000001.1, forward strand.
GACGCCGAAGGCCTCTGGGTGGAGCTGGACGACTGACCCAACGGGGGATGGGCGGCAAGCCGCGAGGCAACGGCTAGGCTTGCGGCACAAAGATAAAAAAGAGGAAGGAACGCGCCATGCGCCGATTCAGCCTGCGCTTCGTCCTGCTGCTCCTGTTCGGCCTGCTGCTCTATGCCTGCCGCAATGAACCGGGCCCCGTACGGCTCGCCCCTGGCGTAACAGCGGCGGATTACCGGACTTTCTTCATCCAGGCGGTACGCGCCGAGGGGCACCGCATCGACTTCGAGGAGCGTTTCGATACGGCCGTGCGCCGCGCCCTGGAGGCCAAGGGCTATCGCTACCACGCGGAACACGGCGACCTGCGGGTGATCTACGCCCTCGGCCTGCAACGCCAGCCGGGCCTGGAAATGCGCCCGGTGATCACTCAGGATGGCGTCTTCACCCAGACCCAACTGACCGAAGACACCGAGGCCAGGCTGGCGCTGCGCATCCTTGACGAAAGCAACGGCAGGGTCCTTCTGGAAAGCGTGCTGAGCCGCCAACTGCACGATCCGGCGCTGACCCAGGAAGCGTTCGACCGCGGCGTCGCGCAGTTGCTGAAGGACTTCCCGAGTCGCAGTCAACCTTGAATGTCACAGGCCGTCGAAGTCGTCCTCGCGACGCTCGGCGCTCTCGCCGGGTGCCGACAGCCGGGGCGGCCGCCGTTGCAGCCACCACAGGGCGGCGATCTCCAGGGCAGCCATTGCGCCGCGGAACAGCAGGCCGAACAGGTTGCCGTCGGCCTCCATCCCGCCCTCGATCCAGGCAATCAATAGCCGCGACAGGGTCAGGATCGATTGCAGCAGCACTACCAGGATCAACGCCGGCTGCACCAGCGAAGCCCGGCGCAGGGCGAACAGCAGGAACAACGCCAGGGCGAACTGATGGCCGCCATAGAACACCCGCGCATCGCTGACCGCCGAAGGCTCCATCAGCAGCATGCCACTGAGATTGGCCATCTCGTAGGGACGCACCCAGTACAGCACTCCCAGCGCGCCCCATACCAGCGCCTGAACCAGCAAAACCAAACGGGCGAAGAGCATCCCCTTTCTCCTCGGGCCTGTTGCCCCCAGCGGTCAGTTCGACACCGGCGGCGAACGCCCCGGCAACCCTAAGGACAGCAGACCCAAACCGCGCCGACGAGTTCGCTGCGACAATCCGTCCCTGCCCAACGGCAACCCGGCGCGGCGGGCAGCGCATCGCTTCGTCACAAGTGGATACAGCTCACCGGCTGGGTGGCGGCGGGTGCCAGCGGTATGCTCCCGGCATTCGCTCGCAGCAAGGAGAATCCCATGCGCCGCTTCGCCCCCCTGGCCGTCCTGGCCGCCACCCTGCTCCACGGTTCCCTGGTCCAGGCCGCCGAACCGCTGGCCATCGACGTCCACCGCGACGCCAACTGCGGCTGCTGCAAGGACTGGATCAAGCACCTCGAAGCCAACGGTTTCAAGGTCACCGACCATGTGGAAGCAGACATGAGCGCAGTCAAGAGCCGTCTCGGCGTGCCCTACAGCATGGGCTCCTGTCATACCGGAGTGATCGACGGCAAGTTCGTCGAAGGCCACGTGCCGGCAGCCGACATCCTCAAGCTGCGCGAACGCGCCGACCTGGTCGGCGCCGCCGTACCGGGCATGCCGGTCGGCTCGCCGGGCATGGAAATGGGCGACCGCCAGGACGCCTACCAGGTCGTCGGCCTGACCAGGAGCGGCCAGGCCTCGGTACTGGCGGAGTACCCGGGACGCTAACGAAAACGCCGTTTTCCCCAGGGAAAACGGCGTTTTTCCTTGTAGCAGGACGTGAGGATCACTCCGCCAGGCTATCGACCTTCCTCTGCGGCGACAGCAGCCCGTCGGCGCGGAACATCGCCTTGATCCCGCGCACCGCCTGGCGCAGGCGGTCGCGGTTCTCGATCAGGGCGAAACGCACATGATCGTCGCCGTAGTCGCCGAAGCCGATCCCCGGCGACACCGAGACCTTGGCGTCCTGCAACAGCTTCTTGGCGAACTCCAGCGAGCCCAGATGCACGTAGGGCTCGGGGATCTTCGCCCAGACGTACATCGAGGCCTTCGGGTTCTCCACCATCCAGCCGGCCTCGCGCAGCCCCTTCACCAGGACGTCGCGGCGCTGCTGGTACTGCCGGGCGATATCGCGGACGCACTGCTGGTCGCCTTCCAGAGCGGCAATGGCCGCCACCTGCAGGGGCGTGAAGGTGCCGTAGTCGTGGTAGCTCTTGATCCGCGCCAGGGCCGAGACCAGCTCGGGATTGCCGACCATGAAGCCGATCCGCCAGCCGGCCATGTTGTAGCTCTTCGACAGGGTGAAGAACTCCACGGCGATATCCTTGGCACCCGGTACCTGCATGATCGACGGCGCTTTCCAGCCGTCGTAGACGATGTCTGCATAGGCCAGGTCGTGCACGACCATCACGTCGTACTGCTTGGCCAGCGCCACCACGCGCTCGAAGAAGTCCAGCTCGACGCACTGCGCGGTAGGGTTGGAGGGGAAACCGAGAATCATCATGCGCGGCTTGGGAATCGATTCGCGGATCGCCCGTTCCAGCTCGTTGAAGAAATCGATGCCCGGCACCAGCGGCACCGAGCGCACCTGGGCGCCGGCGATCACCGCACCGTAGATGTGGATCGGATAGCTCGGGTTGGGCACGAGGATGGTGTCGCCATGGTCGAGGGTCGCCAGCATCAGGTGCGCCAGGCCTTCCTTGGAGCCGATGGTGACGATGGCTTCGCTTTCCGGGTCGATCTGCACGTCGTAGCGGTCACGGTACCAGTGCGAGATGGCCCGGCGCAGGCGCGGGATGCCACGCGAGGTGGAGTAGCCATGGGTGTCTTCGCGCTGGGCGACGGTGCAGAGCTTCTCGACGATATGCGGCGGGGTCGGCCCGTCGGGATTGCCCATGCTCAGGTCGATGATGTCCTCGCCACGGCGACGAGCGGCCATCTTCAGTTCGGCGGTGATATTGAAAACGTAGGGGGGAAGGCGGTCGATGCGCGCGAAACGGCGCGCAGGGCGTGATTCAGCCATGCTGTCCTCGGAGTAACGTAAGCGCCCGGAACCGTCCGAGCGACGCCGACCGCTGCGGCGGCCTGGAAAGCGCAAGCCAGGCGCTTTCTTGTCGGCGAACATAAAGGCCGATAGGCTGCTTGTCGAGTCCCCCCTCGCGTTTTTCATTCCATTTCACAGGAAAAGGCCCATGTCCCGACGCTACTGGCAACTCGATGTGTTCGACGAGCGTCCGCTCACCGGCAACGGTCTGGCCGTATTCGACGACGCCAGCGCCCTCGATGACGCCGCCATGCAGGCCTGGACCCGCGAACTGCGCCAGTTCGAGTCGATCTTCCTGCTGCCGGGCGACGACCCACGGGCCTTCCGCGCACGGATCTTCACCCTGGAGGAAGAACTGCCGTTCGCCGGCCACCCGCTGCTCGGCGCCGCCGCCCTGCTCCATCACCTGCGCGGCGGCGACAACGAACAGCACTGGACGCTGCACCTGGCCAGCAAGTCGGTGGCCCTGCGCAGCGTGCGGGCGGGCAGCGGTTTCTACGCCGAGATGGACCAGGGCCGCGCCGAATTCGGCGCCACCCCGGACGCCGGGACCTGCCGCTGGTTCGCCGAAGCCTTCTCGCTATCGGCCAACGACCTGTCCGGGCATCCGCCGCGGGTGGTGAGCACCGGCCTGCCCTACCTGCTCCTGCCGGTGACCGCCGAGGCACTGGGTCGAGCCCGTCAGGTCAACGATTTGCAAGAAGCCCTGGATAAACTCGGCGCGGCGTTTGTCTATCTGCTCGACGTCGACGGGCGCGAGGGCCGCACCTGGGACAACCTGGGGCTGGTGGAAGACGTGGCTACCGGCAGCGCTGCCGGTCCGGTCGCCGCCTACCTGGTGGAATACGGGCTTGCCGCGCGCGGCGAACCCTTCGTCCTGCACCAGGGACGCTTCCTCGACCGGCCGAGCCGACTCGACGTCCAGGTCGCGACAGACGGCGGCGTCAGGGTCGGCGGCCACGTCCAACTGCTCGCCCGCGCCGAGCTGCTGACCTCGGCCTGACGGTCGGGGTGGCGCTGGCGGCGGACGACGACAACACTGAAGAAGCGAAACGTACAGGAGAACCGCCATGCTCTGGCGCAAAGGACGACGCAGTGACAACGTGATTGATGCCCGGGGCGAAGGAGGCGCAGGCGGCGGTGGCGGCATGCGCATCGGCGGCAAGGGCCTCAGCCTGGGTGGGGTGGCCATCGTGGTGGTGGTCGGCCTGCTGATGGGCCAGGACCCGATGCAGATCCTCGGGTCGCTGCTCGGCCAGATGGACAGCCCGGCGCCGGCCACCCAGCAGCAGGCCGGCGGTCGGGCCCCGGCGGCCAATGACGAGCAGAGCGAGTTCGTCCGCTCGATCCTCGGCGACACCGAGGACACCTGGGAACAGATCTTCGCCAGCGGCCAGGCACAATACCAACAGCCCAAGCTGGTGCTGTTCAGCAATGGGGTGAATTCCGCCTGCGGCTTCGCCTCGTCGGCCACCGGGCCGTTCTACTGTCCGGCCGACCGCCGGGTCTACCTCGACCTGGAGTTCTTCCGCGAGATGGAACAGCGCTTCTCCGCCGCCGGCGACTTCGCCCAGGCCTATGTGATCGCCCACGAGGTCGGCCACCACGTGCAGAACCTGATGGGCATCTCGGCCAAGATCAACGCAGCCCGCCAGCGCGGCGCGCGCATGGAGGGCGCCAACGGCCTGTCGGTACGCCAGGAACTGCAGGCGGACTGCTTCGCCGGGGTCTGGGCCAACCGTGCACAGCAGCGGCTGAACTGGCTGGAGCCGGGCGACATCGAAGAAGCCCTGAACGCCGCCAACGCCATCGGCGACGATCGCCTGCAACGCCAGGGCCGCGGCATGGTGGTGCCGGATTCCTTCACCCATGGCTCCTCGGCGCAACGCATGCGCTGGTTCAAGACCGGCTTCGAGAGCGGCTCGCCGGCCAGTTGCGATACCTTCAAGGCCCAGACGCTCTGAGCCTCGCCGCCAGCCGGGCGCTTAGCGCCCCGGCTGGCTTCCCAGCGCATTCAACTGATCGGCCAGTTCCCTGGCCTCGTAGACCGAAGCCAACCCGTCGAGATAGACCTTGCCGTTGCGGATCGGCTCGCGCACCCGCGGCGCCAGGCGCAGGCGCCCGTCCACCAGTACCGCGAGAGTGCGCCCCCGGGCCTCGCCGGTCAGCGCGGCCAGGCGGCGGGCGGCCGGTTCGGTGAAGGTGACTTCGACGCCGGGTCGACCGTTCTGGTCGTACAGGACCTCGGCGCGGAGTACGTCAGCCTGGGTCAGGCTGGGCTTCAGCGCCACCAGCATGGCCTTGCCCTGCGGGTCGGCCAGGGTGCGGAACGCCGCGGAAGGCGTGCTGGCGGTGGCATAGACCCCGAAGCTGTGCTGCGGGATCGGCAGCGGATCGCTGGCGCAGGCGGCCAGCAGCAGCGCCAGGCCCAGCGGAAGGAGTGCGAGTTTCGAGCGTTTCATGATGAGGTACTGCAGAAAACCTGGGCGGAGCGTCCGTCCGGACGCCAACGCCTATGTTAACGCCGCCCGCGCCGGGCGGGCGAGCAGGCCCTTCCGCGAAGCGACGATCGACTAGACTGGCGGAAATTCACCCATCTCCCGCGAACTGGTATGATGCGCGCCTTTTCGAGCCGTATGAACCCCACGCAGGCCGCCGCGAGGCCCCTGGCGTGCGTGGGTCGTTTCATGCGGCTCGCGCATTTTCGGGACTCAGCCGTCTGCCGGGATCGTTCGCGATACCGCGCCGACGAGACAGCGATGCAACGCCCGCCACGCGGAAATTCGGTTTTCCCTGGTCGGCGGCCGGCTCCGCGGCCGGCCACTTCTGCTGGCGCCATGGGGATCGTTGCAGAGCACATTCAGGGGAATCCAACATGCTGGAAAAGCTGTTTCAACTAAAGGCGCACAACACCACGGTGCGCACCGAGATCCTGGCGGGGATCACCACCTTCCTGACCATGGCCTACATCCTCTTCGTCAACCCGAGCATCCTCGGCGAGACCGGCATGGACAAGGGCGCGGTGTTCGTCGCCACCTGCCTGGCAGCGGCCATCGGCTCGACCATCATGGGCCTGATCGCCAACTACCCGATCGCCCTGGCCCCCGGCATGGGCCTCAACGCCTTCTTCACCTACACCGTGGTGCTGCACATGGGCCACAGCTGGCAGGTCGCGTTGGGCGCAGTGTTCATTTCCGCCACCATGTTCTTCCTGCTGTCGATCTTCCGCATCCGCGAATGGATCATCAACAGCATCCCCCTGCCGCTGCGCTCGGCGATCGCCGCCGGTATCGGCCTGTTCCTCGCACTGATCGCCCTGCAGAACGCCGGCATCGTGGTGGACAACCCGGCAACCCTGATCGGCATGGGCGACCTGACCAAGCCGGCACCGATCCTCGCCACCCTCGGCTTCATCCTGATCGTCGCCCTGGAGGCGCGTAGCGTCACCGGCGCGGTGCTGATCGGTATCCTGGTGGTCACCGCCATCGCCATCCTGCTCGGCGTGACCCAGTTCGGCGGCGTGGTCTCGATGCCGCCGTCGCTGGCGCCGACCTTCCTCCAACTGGACATCAAGGGCGCGCTGGACATCGGCCTGGTCAGCGTGATCTTCGCCTTCCTCTTCGTCGACCTGTTCGACAACTCCGGCACCCTGATCGGCGTCGCCAAGCGCGCCGGACTGATGGGCAAGGACGGCCACATGCCGAAGATGGGCCGCGCGCTGATCGCCGACAGTACCGCCGCCATGGGCGGCTCGCTGCTGGGCACCTCGACCACCACCAGCTACATCGAGTCCGCCGCGGGCGTCAGCGCCGGCGGCCGCACCGGCCTGACCGCCATCGTCGTCGCCATCCTGTTCCTCCTCGCGCTGTTCTTCGCCCCGCTGGCCGGCAGCGTACCGGCCTTCGCCACCGCCCCGGCGCTGCTCTTCGTCGCCGTACTGATGGCCTCGGGCCTGGCAGAGATCGACTGGGAAGACATCACCGTCGCCGCGCCGGTGGTCGTCACCGCGCTGGCCATGCCGTTCACCTATTCGATCGCTACCGGCATCGCCTTCGGCTTCATTTCCTGGACCGCGATCAAGGTGCTGTCCGGGCGCTGGCGCGAACTGAACCCGGCGCTGGTGATCCTCTCCGTGCTGTTCGTGATCAAGCTGGGCTTCTTCAACGCATGAGCCGTCCACAGTTCGACCCCAGCGCCTACGCCGCGCAACTGGAAGACAAGAAGTCCCGCCTCGCCGGATTGCTGGCCCCATTCGCGGCACCCGCGCCGGAGGTCTTCGAGTCGCCGCGCGAACATTACCGGCTGCGCGCCGAATTCCGCCTGTGGCGGGAAACCGGCAACGAGAAGCGTCACTACGCGATGTTCGAGCAGGGCGACAAGCACACGCCGATCCTGATCGAGGATTTCCCCATCGCCAGCCGCCGCATCAACGAACTGATGCCGCGCCTGAAGGCGGCCTGGGCCGACCCGGCGCTGGGCTTCAAGCTGTTCCAGGTGGAGTTTCTCACCACCCTGGCCGGCGACGCGCTGATCACCCTCTGCTACCACCGGCCGATCGACGACGCCTGGCGACAGGCAGCGGAAAAGCTCGCGGCGGAACTGGGCGTGAACCTGGTGGGGCGTTCGCGCGGCAAGCGCATCGTCGTCGGACGCGACTATGTGGAGGAGGAACTGTCGGTCGCCGGCCGGCGCTTCCGCTACCGCCAGCCCGAGGGGGCTTTCACCCAGCCCAACGGCGAGGTCAACCAGAAGATGCTCGGCTGGGCCTACGAGGCGCTCGGCCAGCGCGACGACGACCTGCTCGAACTGTACTGCGGCAACGGCAACTTCACCCTGCCCCTGGCCACCCGGGTACGCAAGGTGCTGGCCACCGAGATCAGCAAGTCCTCGGTCAATGCGGCGCTGGCCAACCTGGCCGACAACGCGGTGGACAACGTCAGCCTGGTGCGCCTGTCGGCCGAAGAGCTGACCCAGGCGCTGAACGAGGTTCGCCCGTTCCGCCGCCTGGCCGACATCGACCTGAAGAGCTACGCCTTCGGCAGTGTCTTCGTCGATCCGCCACGAGCCGGCATGGATCCGGACACCTGCGAGCTGGCCCGACGCTTCGAGCGCATCCTGTACATTTCGTGCAACCCGGAAACCCTGGCGCAGAACATCGCCCAACTGCACGACACGCACCGGATCAGCCGCTGCGCGCTGTTCGACCAGTTCCCCTACACCCACCACATGGAAAGCGGCGTCCTGCTCGAACGCCGCTGAGAGTGGCCGCGCCCCACGGCGCGGCTGTGCCTCAGAGTCGCACCGGGAGGCGCCGCGCCAGGTGCAATCCTTCCGTCGTCACCTCGGCGCCATAGGCCAGCACCTCGACGCCCGCTTGCGCCGCCTCGCGCAACGCCTTGCCATAGGCTGGATCGATCTCGTCGGCGGGGCGCACCGCCTCGACCCCGGAAAGGTTCACGCAGTACAGCTGCACCGCGCGGATCCCCTCCCGCGCCAGCGCCGCCAGTTCGCGCAGGTGCTTGGCGCCGCGCAGCGTCACCGCGTCGGGAAAGGCCGCCACGGCGGTTTCGTCGAAGCCCAGGGTGACGCTCTTCACCTCGATGAACAGTGCGCCCGTGGGGTATTCCAGGCGAAAGTCGGCGCGACTGTTCTCCACGCCGTAGGCCACTTCCCGGCGCAGAGCGGTGAAACCGGCAAGCTCCGCGATGTCCCCGGCCAGCAGCGCCTCCTCTACCAGGCGGTTGGCCCGCGCCGTGTTGACGCAGGCCAGGCGGCCCTGCGGAGTCTCGCTCAGCTCCCAGGTCCCCGGCAGCTTGCGCTTGGGGTCGTTGGAGCGGCTGAACCAGACCCGGCAACCTTCGCTCATGCAATTGAGCATCGAACCGGTATTCGGACAGTGGATAGTCAGGCGCTCGCCGCCGGCGCTCTCGATATCGGCGAGGAAACGCTTGTAGCGACGCAGCAGGCGGCCTTCTTCCAGTGGCTGCTCGAAACGCATCAGGGCCGCCAGTTCTTCAGGCCGCGGGCGATCCGCTCCACCGCTTCCTGCAGGCGCGGCAGGTTCTGGGTATAGGCGAAACGCACGTGGTGGCCGGCCTGGTGGCGGCCGAAATCCAGCCCCGGAGTGAAGGCCACGTGCTCGGTCTCGATGAAGTGCTTGCAGAAGGCGTAGGCATCGCCGCCGAACGCACTGATATCGGCGTAGAGATAGAAGGCGCCTTCCGGCTCCACGGCGATTCCGAAACCCAGCTCGCGCAGGGCCGGCAGGAGGAAGTCGCGACGGCGGGCGAACTCTTCGCGACGCTCTTCGAGAATGGCGATGGTGGTCGGCTCGAAACAGGCCAGCGCGGCCTGCTGGGCCATGCTCGGCGCGCTGATGTAGAGGTTCTGCGCCAGCTTCTCCAGTTCAGGCACCGCCGCTGTCGGCGCCACCAGCCAGCCCAGGCGCCAGCCGGTCATGCCGAAATACTTGGAAAAACTATTCAGGACGAAAGCGTCGTCGTCGACTTCCAGCACCGACGCGGCGTCCACGCCATAGGTCAGGCCGTGATAGATCTCGTCCACCACCAGGTGCCCGCCGCGGGCCTTCAAGGCGCCCGACAGGCCGGCCAGTTCGTCGCGATCGAGCAGGGTCCCGGTCGGATTCGCCGGCGTCGCCACCAGAGCGCCTACACTGTCTGAATCCCAGTGCCGCTCGATGAGATCCGGTGTCAGTTGGTAACGGCTGTCCGGCCCCACCGGCACCAGTTGCGCGGCGCCTTCCACCAGGCGCAGGAAATGCCTGTTGCACGGGTAGCCCGGGTCGGCGAGCAACCAGTGGCGGCCGGGGTCGACCAGCAAGCTGCTGGCCAGCAGCAGGGCTCCGGAACCGCCCGGAGTGACCAGCACGCGCTGTGGGTCGAGGTCGACCCCGTAGCGTTCGCCGTAGAATTTCGCGATCGCCTCGCGCAGCGCCGGCAGGCCGCGGGCGGCGGTGTAGCGGGTATGCCCGGCGGCCAGGGCGGCGCGCCCGGCCTCGACGATCGGCTCGGCCGTGGTGAAGTCCGGCTCGCCGATCTCCAGGTGGATCACATCGTGGCCGGCGGCCTGCAACTCGTTGGCCCGCGCCAGCAGGGCCATGACATGGAAAGGCTCGATGGCCCGACTGCGCGCGCTATAGGAGGTAGCCATGGATATTCCGAACTTTGCGAGGAAAAACCGATTCTAACCAAGCCATTACGCGGGCGACACCAGCCTCGACAACCGGGAGTAGCGCCAAGGTTATCGTTCTGGTAAGTTCGCCCGCTTGCGACCGCGGGGCCGGAGAGCCGGCGAGGGAACCCTGCCGCGGACAGGATTAGCGAAAGTGAGAGGCGGCCATTCATGTCCACCAAAGCAAAACAACAGAGCAGCCAGCAGATGACCCGCGGCTTCGAACCCTATCAGGAAACCAAGGGCGAGGAGTACATGAGCGAGCGCATGCGCGCGCACTTCACCGCGATCCTGAACAAATGGAAACAGGAGCTGATGGAAGAGGTCGACCGTACCGTGCATCACATGCAGGACGAAGCGGCCAACTTCCCCGATCCGGCCGACCGCGCCAGCCAGGAAGAAGAATTCAGCCTGGAACTGCGCGCCCGCGACCGCGAGCGCAAGCTGATCAAGAAGATCGACGAGACCCTGCAACTGATCGAAGACGAAGAGTACGGCTGGTGCGACTCCTGCGGCGTCGAGATCGGCATCCGTCGCCTGGAGGCGCGCCCCACCGCGACCCTCTGCATCGACTGCAAGACCCTCGCGGAAATCCGCGAGAAGCAACTCGGCTCCTGAGCCGGACCGACGGGGCGCCAAGGCGCCCCGTTTCGTTTCCGCCGTTCCCCGCCGCACCGCCCGCGCCATGACCTCTTCCTATGTAGGCCGCTTCGCCCCGACGCCCAGCGGCTACCTGCATTTCGGTTCCCTGGTGGCGGCCGTCGCCTCCTACCTGGACGCACGTGCCGTCGGCGGCCGCTGGCTGGTGCGCATGGAGGACCTCGACCCGCCCCGCGAAGTCCCGGGCGCCCAGCAGGCGATCCTGGAAACCCTGGAGCGCTACGGCTTCGAATGGGACGGCGCGGTGGAGCGGCAGAGCGAACGCTTCCCGGCCTACGCCGCAGTGGTCGAGCAACTGCTGCGCAGCGGCCTGGCCTACGCCTGCACTTGCTCGCGCAAGCAGCTTGAGGGATTCGCCGGGATCTACCCGGGCTTCTGCCGCGACGCCGGGCACGCCCGCGAGGATGCGGCGATCCGCCTGCGCGTGCCGGAGCTGGAATATCGCTTCGTCGACCGCGTGCAGGGCGAAGTCCGCCAGCATCTCGGCCGCGAGGTCGGCGATTTCGTCATCCAGCGCCGCGATGGCTTCTACGCCTACCAACTGGCGGTGGTGCTGGACGACGCCTGGCAGGGCATCACCGACATCGTCCGCGGCGCCGACCTGCTCGACTCGACCCCGCGCCAGCTTTACCTCCAGGAATTGCTGGGGTTGAGCCAGCCGCGCTACCTGCACGTGCCGCTGATCGTCCAGCCGGACGGGCACAAGCTCGGCAAGTCCTACCGCTCCCCGCCACTGCCCGCCGAGCAGGCCGCCGCGCCGCTGACCCGCGCCCTGCGCGCGCTCGGCCAGCGGCCGCCGGCCGAACTGGCCCAGGCCAGCGCCAGCGAGGCGCTGGCCTGGGGCGTCGCGCACTGGGACGCCACGCGCATCCCGCGCTGCGCTACCCTTCCCGAGGAACGCCTGTAGCCCGCCCGGCGGCTTGCCGGCACCCACCCGCAGCCTGTAGCCTGCCGGCCCAAGCATGAGGGAAGCGGCATGTACATCTACCGACTGGTCCTGCTCCTGGTCGTGGGCATCTATCTCTTTTCCCCCGCCATCATGGACTGGTGGATCGACCCCAACGGCGCCTGGTACCGCCCGTACCTGCTGTGGCTGATCCTCATCGTGGTCACTTTCATCCTGCAGAGCCAGCGCGATGCTGACGAGCTTTAGCCTGACCCAGCTGATCCTGATCAGCGTCGCCTACCTCTCCACCCTCTTCGGCATCGCCTGGATCACCGAGCGCGGCTACGTGCCGCGCCGGCTGGTACGCCACCCGCTGGTCTACACCCTGTCGCTGGGCGTCTACGCCAGTGCCTGGGCGTTCTACGGCACGGTAGGCCTGGCCTACCAGTACGGCTACGGGTTCCTCGCCATCTACCTGGGGATTTCCGGGGCCTTCCTGCTCGCCCCGGTGCTGCTCTATCCGATCCTCCGGGTGACACGCGCCTACCAGCTGTCCTCGCTGGCCGACCTCTTCGCCTTCCGTTTCCGCAGTACCTGGGCCGGCGCCCTGACCACGCTGTTCATGCTGATCGGCGTGCTGCCGATGCTGGCCCTGCAGATCCAGGCGGTCACCGACTCGATCAGCATTCTCACCCGCGACCCGGCCCAGGAGCGGGTCGCATTCGTCTTCTGCACCCTGATCACCCTGTTCGCGATCCTCTTCGGCGCTCGCCACATCGCCACCCGCGAACGCCACGAGGGACTGGTGTTCGCCATCGCCTTCGAGTCGCTGGTCAAGCTGGTGATGCTCGGCAGTATCGGCCTCTACGCCCTGTACGGCGTCTTCGGCGGGCCGGAAGGCCTGGAAGTCTGGCTGCTGCAGAACCAGACCGCGCTGACCACCCTGCACACGCCGCTGGCCGAAGGTCCATGGCGAACGCTGCTGCTGGTGTTCTTCGCCGCGGCCATCGTGATGCCGCACATGTTCCACATGATCTTCACCGAGAACCTCAACCCGCGCGCGCTGATTTCCGCCAGTTGGGGCCTGCCGCTGTTCCTGCTGCTGATGAGCCTGGCGGTACCGCCGATCCTCTGGGCCGGGCTGCGCCTCGGCGCCTCGACCACACCGGAGTACTACACCATCGGCCTCGGCCTGGCGGTGGACAGCCCGGCCCTGGCCCTGGCCGCCTTCATCGGCGGCATCTCCGCCGCCAGCGGGCTGACTATCGTGATGACCCTGGCGCTCTCGGGAATGGTCCTCAACCACCTGGTGCTGCCGCTCTACCAGCCGCCGGCGCAGGGCAACATCTACCGCTGGCTGAAATGGACCCGGCGCCTGCTGATCGTCGCCATCATCATGGCCAGCTACGCCTTCTACCTGCTGCTGGGCGCCGAACAGGACCTCTCCAACCTGGGCATAGTGTCCTTCGTCGCCACCCTGCAATTCCTTCCCGGCGCCCTCTCGGTGCTGTACTGGCCGACCGCCAACCGCCGTGGCTTCATCTCCGGGCTGATCGCCGGCATGCTGGTCTGGGCGATCACCATGCTGCTGCCCCTGATGGGGAACGTACAGGGCCTGTACCTGCCGCTGTTCGACGTGATCTACGTGCTGGACGATTCGAACTGGCACCTGGCGGCGCTGTCCTCGCTGGCGGCCAACGTGCTGGTATTCACCCTGGTGTCGCTGTTCACCGAGGCCAGCGACGAGGAAAAAGGCGCCGCCGAGGCCTGCGCGGTGGACAACGTACGCCGTCCGCAACGCCGCGAACTGTTCGCCGGTTCGCCGCAGGAGTTCGCCAGCCAGTTGGCCAAGCCGCTGGGCGCCAAGACCGCGCAGAAGGAGGTCGAGCAGGCCCTGCGCGATCTCCACCTGCCCTTCGACGAACGTCGCCCCTATGCCCTGCGTCGCTTGCGCGACCGCATCGAGGCGAACCTTTCCGGGCTGATGGGACCCAGTGTCGCCCAGGACATCGTGGAGACCTTCCTTCCCTACAAGACCAGCGAAGAAAGCTACGTCACCGAGGACATCCACTTCATCGAGAGCCGCCTGGAGGACTATCACTCCCGGCTGACTGGCCTGGCTGCCGAACTCGACACCTTGCGCCGCTACCACCGGCAGACCCTGCAAGACCTGCCGATGGGCGTCTGCTCCCTGGCCAAGGACCAGGAAGTGTTGATGTGGAACCGCGCCATCGAGGAACTCACCGGGGTCGGCGCGCAGAAGGTCGTCGGTTCGCGCCTGTCGGCCTTGCCCGAACCCTGGAAGGGCCTGCTGGAACGTTTCATCGACGCCCCCGACGAGCACCTGCACAAGCAGCGCCTGGTCTACGACGGCCACACCCGCTGGCTGAACCTGCACAAGGCGGCCATCGAGGAACCCCTGGCGCCGGGCAACAGCGGCCTGGTGCTACTGGTGGAAGACCTCACCGAAACCCAACTGTTGGAAGACAAGCTGGTCCACTCCGAGCGCCTGGCTTCCATCGGCCGCCTTGCCGCCGGGGTGGCCCACGAGATCGGCAATCCGATCACCGGCATCGCCTGCCTGGCGCAGAACCTGCGCGAGGAACGCGAAGGCGACGGCGAGCTGACCGAGATCAGCGAGCAGATCCTCGACCAGACCAAGCGCGTATCGCGCATCGTCCAGTCGTTGATGAGCTTCGCCCACTCCGGCAGCCACCTGCAGGCCCTGGAACCGGTGTGCCTGAGCGAAGTCGCCCAGGAGGCCATCGGACTGCTGTCGCTGAACCGGCGTAGCGTCGAAGTAGAGTTCTTCAACCTCTGCGATCCGGCGCACTGGGTCGAGGGCGACTCGCAGCGCCTGGCCCAGGTGCTGATCAACCTGCTCTCCAATGCTCGCGACGCCAGCCCGCCGGGCGGCGCGATCCGGGTCCGCAGCGAAGCCTCGGAACATACCGTGGACCTGGTCGTCGAGGACGAGGGCAGCGGCATCCCGAAGGCGATCATGGACCAGTTGTTCGAACCGTTCTTCACCACCAAGGACCCCGGCAAGGGGACCGGGCTCGGCCTCGCACTGGTCTATTCGATCGTGGAAGAGCATTATGGACAGATAACCATCGAGAGCCCGACGGATCACCAGCGAGAATGCGGCACCCGCTTCCGCGTGACCCTGCCGCGGCACCCTGGCCCGACGGCCGAGCTGTAGACGAGCACGTCGAGAGAGCTGAATACATGGCACATATTCTGATCGTCGAAGACGAAACCATTATCCGATCTGCATTGCGACGCCTGCTGGAGCGCAACCAGTACCAGGTCAGCGAAGCCGGCTCGGTGCAGGAAGCCCAGGAGCGCTACACCATCCCCTCCTTCGACATGGTGGTCAGCGACCTGCGCCTGCCGGGCGCCCCCGGCACCGAACTGATCAAGCTCGCCGAAGGCATTCCGGTGCTGATCATGACCAGCTACGCCAGCCTGCGTTCGGCGGTGGATTCGATGAAGATGGGCGCGGTGGACTACATCGCCAAGCCTTTCGACCACGACGAAATGCTCCAGGCCGTGGCGCGCATCCTCAAGGACCGCCAGGAGAACCGCAGCGCGGCCCCGGTCTCCGCCAACGGCGGCAAGGCCGGCGGCGAGCGCGGCGCCAGCCCGGCGGCAGCCGACGGCGAGATAGGCATCATCGGCTCCTGTGCGCCGATGCAAGAGCTGTACAGCAAGATTCGCAAGGTCGCGCCGACCGACTCTACGGTACTGATCCAGGGCGAGTCCGGCACCGGCAAGGAACTGGTCGCCCGCGCCCTGCACAACCTGTCGAAGCGCGCCAAGGCGCCGCTGATCTCGGTGAACTGTGCGGCGATTCCGGAAACCCTGATCGAATCCGAGCTGTTCGGCCATGAAAAAGGCGCCTTCACCGGTGCCAGCGCCGGGCGCGCCGGGCTGGTCGAAGCGGCCGACGGCGGCACCCTGTTCCTCGACGAGATCGGCGAACTGCCGCTGGAGGCCCAGGCCCGCCTGCTGCGCGTATTGCAGGAAGGCGAGATCCGCCGGGTCGGCTCGGTGCAATCGCAGAAGGTCGACGTGCGCCTGATCGCCGCCACCCACCGCGACCTGAAAACCCTGGCCAAGACCGGGCAATTCCGCGAAGACCTCTATTACCGCCTGCATGTGATCTCGCTGAAGCTGCCCGCCCTGCGCGAGCGTGGCAACGACGTGATGGAGATCGCCCGCGCCTTTCTGGCTCGCCAGTGCACCCGGATGGGGCGCGCGCCGCTCAGCTTCGCCCACGACGCCGAACAGGCGATCCGCCATTACCCATGGCCGGGCAACGTGCGCGAACTGGAAAACGCCATCGAGCGGGCGGTGATCCTCAGCGAGAGCCAGGAAATCCACGCCGACCTGCTGGGTATCGACATCGAGCTGGACGACCTCGAGGACGACTTCGCCGCCGACCTCGGCCTCGGCCCGGCGGGCGCCGCGGCCAGCAACCACGAGCCCACCGAGGACCTTTCGCTGGAAGACTACTTCCAGCACTTCGTCCTCGAGCACCAGGACCACATGACCGAGACCGAGCTGGCCCGCAAGCTGGGCATCAGCCGCAAATGCCTGTGGGAACGCCGCCAGCGCCTGGGCATTCCGCGGCGTAAATCAGGGGCCTCGGCCGACTCGTAACACCCTGCAACCTGTTACCGCGGACGTACCGCGTAACAGAAACCGGGTTCATCGGTAACGGGAACCCGGTTTTTTTGTGCCCTCCGCCGACCCACCGAAAACCTCAACCCCTTGATTTTACTGGGTTTCGAAAAACTGGCACGGCATCTGCTTATGTATTGGCACAACAACAATAACAAGCAACGACGAAGACAATAAAAACAACACGTAACGACTCCAGCACAACAAAAACAAAATCGCGGAGGCGCAGCTAACTGATTCTTTTGGAGAGGAGTTGCTGTCGGGACCCGTCCCGCAGCCAGTCGGAAGAAGAATAAAACTGCCTTGAGGCAGCGCACAGACTGGTTGGATCGCTCGACGATCATGGCAGCATCAGCGACCAAAGCAATCCGTTTGCTATTGAACTCCCAGCCTGGGAGATATCCCTGAAGCGACTGGCTCAAGGGACGGGTCGACAAACAAAAACAACAAGCCCGAAATCATAATAAAAACAAAGCACGCACCTACTTGGGGGGGAGCTTCGGCTCCCCCAGTAGCTTCACCCCCTCCCTCCGTTTTCCCCGTTTTTCCTTCGCCTTACACCATTTCCCCATCCAATGCTAGAATCCGCGCAGACTATGCGGCCATCCGCATGCCTTGCCAGATTCACCGCAGCCTTCCCGGCCCTCTCCCGCTTCGCGGGAACAGGATGTACGGCCCCTGTTCGTTTCTGTCAGGATGCATGGCGCAGTCGGTTCCGGCGCCCGGGACGCCCTGTGCGTCGCGGGGCCAAACATTCAACGGGTACAGAACACGCCTCGCCCGAGAGGTCCTGATAATGCCGCAGCATTACCCGACGTCCGTCCTGTTTGAGCAACGCAGGCGTGCAATCACCCACATCGTGCTCCCGATAACACATCCATGCTGAAAAAGCTGATCCAGACCATTCGTTCCCCCCTGCGCCGTCCGCGCGCCGTCCGTACAACCCCGGAAGTCATCGGTAACAACCAGCACTCCCTGCGCCGGGACCAGTTCAGCCGGAACGCCGTCAAGGTCGTCGAGATCCTCCAGCGGGCCGGCTACCAGGCCTACGTGGTCGGGGGCTGCGTACGCGACCAGATGCTCGGCATCGCTCCCAAGGACTTCGATGTCGCCACCAGCGCCACGCCGGAGCAGGTCCGCGCCGAATTCCGCAACGCGCGGATCATCGGCCGCCGCTTCAAACTGGTACACGTGCACTTCGGCCGCGAGATCATCGAGGTCGCCACCTTCCGCGCCCATCATCCGGAAGGCCAGGACGATGGCGATAGCCGCGCGTCCAGCAACGAAAGCGGCCGCATCCTGCGCGACAACGTCTATGGCAGCCTGGAAGACGACGCCCAGCGCCGTGACTTCACCATCAATGCCCTGTACTTCGACGTCACCAGCGAGCGGCTGCTGGACTACGCCAATGGCGTTCACGACATCCGCAATCGCCTGATCCGCCTGATCGGCGATCCGGAGCAGCGTTATCTGGAAGACCCGGTGCGGATGCTGCGGGCGGTACGTTTCGCCGCCAAGCTCGACTTCGAGATCGAGAAGCACAGCGCCGCGCCGATTCGCCGGCTGGCCCCGCTGCTGCGGGAAATCCCTTCGGCGCGCCTGTTCGACGAGGTGCTCAAGCTGTTCCTCGCCGGCCGGGCCGAGCGCACTTTCGAACTGCTGGTCGAGTACGAACTGTTCGCGCCGCTGTTCCCGGCCAGCGCCAAGGCACTGCAGGCCAACCCCGACTACACCGGCAAGCTGATCCGCCAGGCCCTGGCCAATACCGATGCGCGTATTCGCCAGGGCAAGCCGGTAACCCCGGCCTTCCTCTTCGCCGCGCTGCTCTGGCCGGCCCTGCCGGCGCGCGTCGCGCAGTTGCAGGAGAAAGGCATGCCGGCTATCCCGGCGATGCAGGAAGCCGCCCACGAACTGATCAGCGAACAGTGCCAGCGGATTGCCATTCCCAAGCGTTTCACCCTGCCGATCCGCGAGATCTGGGATATGCAGGAACGTCTGCCGCGACGCCAGGGCAAGCGCGCCGACCTGCTCCTGGAAAACCCGCGCTTCCGCGCCGGCTACGACTTCCTCCTGCTGCGCGAAAGTGCCGGCGAGGAAACCGAAGGACTCGGCCAATGGTGGACCGATTACCAGGAAGTCAGCGACAGCGAGCGGCGCAACATGATCCGCGACCTGGTCAGCCAGGAAGACGGCAGCGCCCCGCGCAAGCGTCGCCGCGGCGGCAACAGCGGCCGTCGGCGCCGCGGGCCGCGCAAGGAAGGCAGCGGCGGAAGCGGCGAATGATCCAGCGCGTCTACGTGGCGCTGGGCAGCAACCTGGCCGAACCGCGCGAGCAGATCCAGGCTGCCCTCGATGCCTTCGAGCGGCTTCCCGAGACCCGCCTGGTCGCCGTCTCGCCGCTCTATATCAGCGACCCGCTCGGCCCCGCCGACCAGCCGCGCTTCGTCAACGGCGTGGCGGCCCTCGACACCAACCTGGCGCCGCTCGACCTGCTCGACGCCCTGCAGGCCATCGAACTGGAACAGGGGCGCGTCCGCGACCTGCGCTGGGGTCCGCGCACGCTCGACCTGGACATCCTGCTGTTCGGCGAACAATTGCTCGACCTGCCGCGCCTGAAGGTGCCGCACTACCACATGCAGGCGCGCGCTTTCGTGCTCTATCCCCTCGCCGATCTCGCCCCCGACCTGCGCCTGCCCGATGGCCGCCACCTGCCGGAGCTGCTCGCGGCCTGTCCGTTCGAGGGCATCGAACGCCTTCCGGGCGCCTGACCCTGCCTGCCCGCCGCTGCGCGGATACCTCGCGGCGGGCTCTTCACACTGTTACCGAAAAGCTGACGAAGGACGCCGCGGATGGGCGTACACTGCGCGCGCAACCGCAGGCAGCGCGGCGTTCGGCAGTGGCAGTAACGCCGTAACAATGCGGTAACACCTGCAATTGACTTCGAGCCACCCCATCCGGACTATAAGTGGCCGTTTGCCCCGCGCCGGCTCATCACCGGCCCACCGAGGAGCCTTTCCATGCCTGATGTAACCCTGACCACCCTGCAAGGGTTGAAGCAGAGCGGCGAGAAGATCGCCATGCTGACCTGCTACGACGCCACCTTCGCCCACACCGCCAGCCAGGCCGGCGTGGACGTGCTTCTGGTCGGAGATTCGCTCGGAATGGTATTGCAGGGTCACGACAGCACCCTGCCGGTCAGCAACGAGGAAATGGCCTATCACACGGCCTGCGTGAAACGCGGTAACAAAGGTTCCCTGATCGTCACCGACCTGGCCTTCGAATCCAGCCATTCCGTGGCCCAGACCCTTGCCGACGCGGTCCGCCTGATGCAGGCCGGCGCACACATGGTCAAGCTGGAGGGTGGGGCCTGGCTGGCGGAGCCGATCGCCCGCCTGGCACAGATGGGCGTGCCGGTCTGCGCGCATCTCGGCCTGACCCCGCAGGCGGTCAACCTGTTCGGCGGCTTCAAGGTCCAGGGCCGCCAGGAAACCCAGGCGCGCCAGTTGCGCGCCGATGCCATCGCCCTGGAGCAGGCCGGCGCCGCCATGCTGCTGCTGGAGTGCGTGCCCAGCGTGCTGGCCGAAGAGATCACCCAGGCGGTGAAGATCCCGGTGATCGGGATTGGCGCCGGTGCGGCGACCGATGGCCAGGTGCTGGTCATGCACGACATGCTCGGTCTCTCGCTGACCGGCCGCTCGCCCAAGTTCGTCAAGGATTTCATGCAAGGCCAGGAGAGCATCCCGGCCGCCATCGCGGCCTATGTCCGCGCCGTCAAGGACGTGTCCTTCCCCGCCGCCGAACACGGATTCAACGCATGAACACCGTCAAGACCGTCCGTGAACTGCGCGCCGCGGTGGCGCGCGCCCGCAGCGAAGGCAAGCGCATCGGCTTCGTGCCGACCATGGGCAACCTCCACGCCGGCCATGCCGCGCTGGTAAAGAAAGCCGGCGAACGCGCCGACTTCGTGGTCGTCAGCATCTTCGTCAACCCGCTGCAATTCGGCCCCAGCGAAGACCTCGACACATACCCGCGAACCCTCGCAGCCGACCAGGAACGCCTGCTCGAAGCCGGCTGCCACCTGCTGTTCACCCCGACCGTCGAGGAAATGTACCCCGACGGCATGGACGGGCAGACCCGCATCCATGTTCCCGGCGTCTCCGAAGGCCTTTGCGGCGCCAGTCGTCCCGGCCATTTCGAAGGCGTGGCGACCGTGGTCAGCAAGCTGCTGAACATGGTCCAGCCGGACCTCGCGCTGTTCGGCGAAAAGGATTTCCAGCAGTTGGCGGTGATCCGCAAGCTGGTCCGCGACCTCAACCTGCCGGTGCAGATCTTCGGCGAGCCGACGGTGCGTGCCGCCGATGGCCTGGCGTTGTCCTCGCGCAACGGTTACCTCGACGAGCAGCAGCGCGCCGCCGCCCCGGCGATCTACCGCACCCTGCGGCAGCTCGGCGAACGCATCCGCGCCGGCGCCGAGGACTTCCCGGCATTGCTCGCCGACGCCCGCCAGGCCCTGGAACAGGCCGGGCTGCGCCCCGACTACCTGGAAATCCGCGAGCCGATCAGCCTGCGCCCCGGGGTACCCGGCGACCGCCAACTGGTGATCCTGGTCGCCGCCTACCTGGGCAGTACGCGGCTGATCGACAACCTCTCAGTCCACCTCGATTGACGCATGCCGAGCCCCCGGTTCCCGGGGGCTTGAGCGCTCACCACGGACTCGCCATACTCTGCCGCCCCCCGCGGACCCGATAGGAGTCGCCCCATGCACGCCATCATGCTCAAAGCCAAGTTGCATCGCGCCGAAGTCACCCATGCCGTCCTCGACTACGAAGGCTCCTGCGCCATCGACGGCGATTGGCTGGACCTCTCCGGAATCCGCGAGTACGAACAGATCCAGATCTACAACGTCGACAACGGCGAGCGCTTCACCACCTATGCGATCCGCGCCGAGAACGGCTCGAAGATGATCTCGGTGAACGGCGCCGCGGCACACAAGGCCAAGGTCGGCGACCGCGTGATCATCTGCGCCTACGCACACTACAGCGAAGCCGAACTGGCCAGCCACAAGCCGCGCATGCTGTACATGGCGCCGGGCAACCAGCTCAGCCATACCAGCGAGGCGATTCCGATACAGGTCGCCTGACCTCGCCCCCTCTGGATAAAGCCCGGTTTCATCCGGGCTTTTTCATGTTCAAATAAGTGCGCCATCGAATTCCAACCAGAAGGTCAGCCATGAAGCACCACCTCACTCCGCTGGATGCCACGCAACTCGACAGTTGGCGCGCCCTGGCCGCCCATCGCCAGGAACTGCAGGACTTCAGGATGCGCCAGGCGTTCATCGACGATCCGGAGCGCTTCAAGCGGTTTTCCTTCAGCGCCTGTGGGCTGTTCCTCGACTTTTCGAAGAACCTGATTCGCCAGGACACCATCGACCTGCTGGTGAAGCTGGCCGAGGAAGCACGGCTGAGCGACGCGATCCGGGCGATGTTCGACGGCGAGGCGATCAATGCCTCCGAGCGCCGACCGGTACTGCATACCGCGCTGCGTCGACCGATCGGCGACAAGGTGCTGGTCGATGGCGTCGACGTGATGCCGGAAGTCCACCGCGTCCTGCACCAGATGACCGAGCTGGTGGGCTACGTGCACAACGGCCTGTGGCGCGGCTATACCGAAAAGCCGATCACCGACGTGGTGAACATCGGCATCGGCGGCTCCTTCCTCGGCCCGCAACTGGTATCCGAAGCCTTGCTGCCGTTCGCCCAGAAAGGCGTGCGCTGCCACTACCTGGCGAACATCGACGGTAGCGAGTTCCATGAACTGGCCAGCCGCCTGAACGCCGAGACCACCCTGTTCATCGTTTCCTCCAAGTCCTTCGGGACCCTGGAAACCCTGAAGAACGCCCAGGCCGCACGCGCCTGGTACCTGGCCCAGGGCGGCACCGAGGAAGAGCTTTACCGCCATTTCATCGCCGTCTCCAGCAACAAGGAAGCCGCGATCGCCTTCGGCATCCGCGAGGAAAACATCTTCCCCATGTGGGACTGGGTCGGCGGCCGCTACTCGCTGTGGTCGGCCATCGGCCTGCCGATCGCCATGTCCATCGGCATCTCCAACTTCAAGGAACTGCTGTCCGGCGCCTACAACATGGACCAGCATTTCCAGACCGCGCCGTTCGAACGCAACATCCCGGTGCTGCTCGGCCTGCTCGGCGTCTGGTACGGCGACTTCTGGGGCGCGAACAGCCACGCGATCCTGCCCTACGACTACTATCTGCGGAATATCACCGACCACCTGCAACAACTGGACATGGAATCCAACGGCAAGAGCGTGCGCCAGGACGGCACGCCGGTCACCAGCGGCACCGGGCCGGTGATCTGGGGTGGTGTCGGCTGCAACGGCCAGCACGCCTACCATCAGTTGCTGCACCAAGGCACCCAGTTGATCCCGGCGGACTTCATCGTCCCGGTGAGCAGCTACAACCCGGTGGCCGACCATCACCAGTGGCTGTACGCCAACTGCCTGTCGCAGAGCCAGGCGCTGATGCTCGGCAAGAGCCGCGAGGAGGCCGAGGCCGAACTGCGCGCCAAGGGCCTGCCGGAAGCCGAAGTGCAGCGCCTGGCGCCGCACAAGGTGATTCCGGGCAACCGACCGAGCAACACCCTGGTGGTCGAGCGCATCAGCGCCCGCCGCCTCGGCGCGCTGATCGCCATGTACGAGCACAAGGTCTACGTACAGAGCATCCTCTGGGGCATCAACGCCTTCGACCAATGGGGCGTGGAGCTTGGCAAGGAACTCGGCAAGGGTGTCTATTCGCGCCTGGTCGGCAGCGAGGAAACCCCGGCCGAGGACGCCTCGACCCAAGGCCTGATCGACTTCTTCCGCGGCCGCCATCGCGGCTGATCCGCCTCTCCCCAAAGCCCGGCCCTAGGCCGGGCTTTTTCATTCCGTCCGGCGATTGACCCCGGCGCCTTCCCCGCTCGCGCCTTTGGCACTTGAACATGGCTCTCGCCTGGCCCACCCTTGGTCGAACCTGGAGAGGGGCCGCGTGCGGTCTCTCGACACCTTGCGGAGCAGAAAAACAAAGGAAACCGCCATGTTCGAGATCAGCGTCCACCCGGTGCCGGACGCCGTCCGCCAGCGTGCCTACCTGAACGACGACGACTACCAGCGCCTGTACCGCCAATCCGTCGAGAACCCCGACGAGTTCTGGGGCGAGCAGGCCAAGGCCTTCCTCGATTGGTTCAAGCCCTGGCACAGCGTCCACCACGGCGACCTGAGGAAAGGCCAGGCCACCTGGTTCAAGGGCGGCCAGTTGAACGTCGCCTACAACTGCATCGATCGCCACCTGGAACGCCGCGGCGAACAGATCGCGATCGTCTGGGAAGGCGACAACCCCAGCGAATCCGCGCACATCACCTACCGCAAGCTGCACCACAACGTCTGCCGCCTGGCTAACGTGCTGAAGAGCCGCGGCGTGGAAAAGGGCGACCGGGTCTGCATCTACATGCCGATGATTCCCGAGGCCGCCTACGCCATGCTCGCCTGCGCCCGTATCGGGGCGGTGCACTCGGTGGTGTTCGGCGGCTTCTCGCCGGACTCGCTGCGCGACCGCATCCTCGATGCCGACTGCCGCACCGTGATCACCGCCGACGAGGGCGTGCGCGGCGGCAAGTACATCCCGCTGAAGCAGAATGTGGAAAAGGCACTGAAGGACTGCCCGGACGTCTCTACCGTGGTGGTGGTCGAGCGCACCCAGGGCGACATACCCTGGGTCGAAGGCCGCGACATCTGGTACCACGAGGCGCTCCACGCGGCCTCAGCCGACTGCCCGGCGGAAGCGATGGACGCCGAGGACCCGCTGTTCATCCTCTATACCTCCGGCAGCACCGGCAAGCCGAAGGGCGTGTTGCACACCACCGGGGGCTACCTGCTCGGCGCGGCGATGACCCACAAGTACGTGTTCGACTACCACGATGGCGACGTCTACTGGTGCACCGCCGACGTCGGCTGGGTCACCGGACACAGCTATATCGTCTACGGCCCGCTGGCCAACGGCGCCACCACCCTCATGTTCGAGGGCGTGCCCAACTACCCGGACGCCTCGCGCTTCTGGCAGGTGATCGACAAGCACCAGGTGAATATCTTCTACACCGCGCCGACCGCGATCCGCGCGCTGATGCGCGAAGGCGACGCCCCGGTCCGCCAGACCTCGCGCAGCAGCCTGCGCCTGCTCGGCTCGGTGGGCGAGCCGATCAACCCGGAGGCCTGGGAGTGGTACTACCAGGTGGTCGGCGAGAAGCGCTGCCCCATCGTCGATACCTGGTGGCAGACCGAGACCGGCAGCATCCTGATCACCCCGTTGCCCGGCGCCACTGCGCTAAAGCCAGGCTCGGCTACCCGCCCGTTCTTCGGCGTGCAACCCGTGCTGCTCGACGAGAAAGGCAAGGAAATCGACGGCGCGGGCAGCGGCGT
The DNA here is from genome assembly GCF_020708595.1 of Pseudomonas sp. 203-8. Taxonomy (NCBI): domain Bacteria; kingdom Pseudomonadati; phylum Pseudomonadota; class Gammaproteobacteria; order Pseudomonadales; family Pseudomonadaceae; genus Pseudomonas; species Pseudomonas sp. 203-8. The sequence goes on from NZ_JAJFDF010000001.1 coordinate 47,253, forward strand.
ACTGGCGATCAAGGCCAGTTGGCCGAGTCAGATCCGCAGCGTCTACGGCGACCACCAGCGGATGATCGACACCTACTTCAAGCCCTACCCCGGGTATTACTTCAGCGGCGACGGCGCGCGCCGCGACGAAGACGGCTACTACTGGATCACCGGCCGGGTCGACGACGTGATCAATGTCTCCGGACACCGGATCGGCACCGCCGAGGTCGAGAGCGCGCTGGTCCTGCACGATGCGGTGGCCGAGGCGGCAGTGGTCGGCTGCCCGCATGACGTGAAGGGCCAGGCCATCTACGCGTTCGTCACCCTGATGGCCGGCAGTCAGCCCAGCGAGGCGCTACAACAGGAATTGCTGGCCCTGGTCGGCAAGGAGATCGGCAGCTTCGCCAAGCCGGATCACCTGCAATGGGCGCCCAGCCTGCCGAAGACCCGCTCCGGCAAGATCATGCGGCGTATCCTGCGCAAGATCGCCTGCAACGAGCTGGACAGTCTCGGCGATACCTCGACCCTGGCCGATCCGGGAGTGGTGCAGGGGTTGATCGACAACCGCCTCAACCGCTGACCCGCGCAACCGTCCCGCCGCCCTGCGGCGCGGGACGGTTCCAGTCTCTCCGGCGCCTGGGTTAAGCTCGTGCCTGCCCTGTCGTAGCGAGCCCCCCATGGAAAGCGTCCGTCGCCATATCGAAAGCCAGGTGCTGAGCCTTACCGGGCTCGCCGTCGGCGGTGTCGACTTCGAGTCGCCGAAAGGCGATCCGGGCCTGTTCGGCCCCGATGCCGCCTGCTGGAAGGTCCACGGCGACTTCAGCAGCATGATGATCGGCGGCATCGGCGCGCTGCTCCTGCAGATGCTCCATCCGCTGGCCCTGGCGGGGGTGTGGGACCACTCCAATTTCCGCGACGACCTGCTCGGGCGCCTGCGTCGCACCGGTCAGTTCATCTCGGCCACCACCTACGGCCCGCTGGCCGATGCCGAGCGACTGATCGAGCGGGTCCGGCGCATCCACGAAAGCGTCATCGGCCAGTTGCCCGACGGCACGCCCTACTCCGCCAGCGACCCGGACCTGCTGACCTGGGTGCATGTCGCCGAGGTCAGCAGCTTTCTCAAGTCCTACCTGCGCTATCTCAATCCCGACCTGCCGGGCAGCGAGCAGGACCGTTACTACTCGGAAATCGCCCTGGTCGCCGAACGCCTCGGCGCCCGCGCGGTACCGCGCGACCGCCAGCAGATCGCCGCCTACCTGGAGGCGATGCGTCCACGCCTGCGTTGCGACGAACGCACCCGCGAAGTGGTGCGGATTCTCTTCAACGCACCAGCGCCCAGCACCCTGGCCAGGCCGTTCGGCGCGCTGATGCTGCGCGCAGGCGCCGAGCTGTTGCCGGAATGGGCCGGATCGATGCTCGACCTCCCGTTCAGTCCGCTGCAACGCCGCCTGATCCGCGGCAGCGTCAGGCGCAGCGTACCCTTGCTGCGCTGGGCGGTGCGCAACGCTTCGATGCATCGAGCCTGCCGGCGCATGGGTCTGCCGCCGGTGAGCCACTGAACTTTCGTGCCGTGACAGCAAGAATACCCGTCCAAAGGCTCTGAAACGGCGCGAATCACGGTCGGAACCTTGAGGCCGTGCCATACTCCAACGCACCGCTTAGAACGGAAAACGAAAGAGAGCCATGCCCAAAGGACTGAAACGCGCTGTCAGCGCCCTGCTGATCACCTTCCTCGTCTATTGCCTGCTGGGCTTTCTGCTCATACCCGGCATCGGGCTGCGCGTCGCCAACCAGCAACTGGCGCAATACGCCACCGTCCCCGCACATCTCGAACGTATCGAATTCAACCCCTTCAGCCTGGAATTGACCCTCTGGGGTCTGCGCCTGGGCGAGGAGAAGAACCCCCAGCTCGCCTTCCGCCGGCTGTACGCCAACCTGCAGCTGGACAGCCTGTGGAAACGCCAGCTGCACCTGGCCGACGTCGAGCTGGAAGGTCCGCATACCGAACTGCTGTTCGACGAGAAGGGCCAGCTCAACCTGGCCAGCCTGTTCAGGATCCCGCCGAGCGAATCGCCCGAGCCTGAACAGCCGAGCGACCCGTTCCCGCTGCGCATCGACCGCATCCAACTGGCCGAGGGCAGCCTGCACTTCCAGGACCTGCGACCGAGCGAGCCGGTGGACTTCAGCTTCGATCCGCTGGGCTTCGAGCTGCACAACCTCAGCACCCTGCCCGACGACGGCGCGAAGATGACCCTGGTCGCCACCGGCCCGAACGGCGGCCGCCTCGACTGGGAAGGCGACCTGACCCTGGTGCCGATCACGTCCAGGGGCCACCTGAGCGTCAAGGATATCCAGCTCAAGGCCTGGTGGCCCTATGTCCGCGACAATGCCCCGCTGGTGCTGGAGAACGGCGTGGTCAGCCTCTCCAGCGACTATCGCCTGGACCTGTCCAAGGACACCCAACTGCTGCTCGACAAGGCCGCGCTGAAACTCGCCGACTTCAGCATCAATTCGCCTCAGGGCAAGCCGCTGGCCAAGCTCGCCAGCCTCGACGTGGCCGCTACCACCCTGGACCTGGCCAAGCAGGAAGTGGTGCTCGGCGAAGTCCGTAGCCAGGGCCTGGAAGCCTGGGCCGCGCGCGAGAAGGACGGCCAGCTCGACTGGCAGAAACTGTTCGCCGACTTCACTCCGCCGCCACGCAAGGCGCCTGCGCCCAAGCCGGCGGAAAACACCGATCCCGCCGCTGCCCCGGCCGACGCGGCGCAGACCACCCGCGAACCGGCAACCGACGGTGCCGCCAAGGCAGCCGCGATAGCCTCGGGCGAAGCGGGCAAGGACAGGCCGGCGGAGAAGGGCACCAGCGTCGCCGAGACGAAAAGGGCAACGGACGACAAAGAGTCCGCCAAGGCCGCGGAAGGCGGCGCTGCCGATAAAAAAGTAGCCAAGCAAGAGACGAGCGAGGCTCCGAAGACCGGCAAGGCAACCGGGCAGGAAACGGCCAAGACTGCGGAGATCGACAAGGCGGCCAACGACAAGCCGCAACAGCTCGCCGGCACTGCAAAGACGCCTCCGCCGGAAAGTACGAAAGCCGCCGCGGAGACGCCCGCCAAGCCCTGGCACATCGTCCTGCGCGACGCCCAGCTGCGCGGCTACAAGGCGCACCTGGTGGATCGCCAGCCGGCCACCGAGGTCCCGCTGGAAGTCGGCCCGCTGGACCTCGACCTGCAGAACGTCGACAGCCTCGGCAAGACCCCCTTCGACCTCAAGCTCAAGACCGGCCTCGGCAACCGCGGCCAGGTCCAGGCCAGCGGCCAGGTGGTGCTCGACCCGGTCAGCGCCAGGCTCAAGGTCAGTACCCGCGACATCGACCTGCGCGTGGCCCAGGCCTACATCTCGCCGTTCATCCGCCTGGAACTGCGCAGCGGCTTCCTTGGCAGCGAGCTGGCGGTCGACCTGAAGAGCGTCGAGCCGCTGGCCTTCAGCGTCGACGGCAGCGCCGAAGTCAGCCAGTTGCATACCCTGGATACCATCAAGGACCGCGACTTCGTCAAATGGACCAAGCTGACCCTCAACGGCCTCGCCTATCGGCACGAGGACAGCCTGTCGATCCAGAGCGTGTCCTTCGAGGAGCCCTACGCCCGCTTCATCATCAACGAAGATCGCAGCACCAACGTCAGCGAGCTGATCATCCCGCAACCGGGTAGTTCGTCCGGCAAGGCCGCCGCCGAAAGCAAGAACGCGCCGGCGAGCAAGCCGCTGGGCATCCACATCGGCGGCGTACGGATCAACAACGGCTCGGCGAACTTCGCCGATCTGACCCTGATGCCGCCGTTCGGTACCGCCATCCAGCAGCTCAGCGGCGAAGTCGGCACCCTCGACACGCGCAACTCGCAGCCGGCCAAGGTGGACATCAAGGGCAAGGTCGACAAGTACGCACCGGTGACCATCGCCGGCGAACTGGACCCATTCGACCCGCTGAAGAAGCTCGACATCACCACCAGCTTCAAGCGCGTCGAGCTGACCACCCTGACGCCCTATTCCGGCAAGTTCGCCGGCTACCGCATCCGCAAGGGGCGACTCAACCTGGACCTGCACTACCAGATCGAACGCAGCCAACTGAAGGCGGAAAACAAGGTCCTGCTGGAAGGCCTGCAACTCGGCGAGAAGGTCGATAGCCCGGATGCCGTGGACCTGCCGGTGAAGCTGGCGGTAGCCCTGCTCAAGGACACCAAGGGCAACATCGATATCCAGTTGCCGGTGGCCGGCGACCTGAACAACCCGGAGTTCAGCGTCATGCCGATCGTCTGGCAGACCCTGCGCAACCTGGTCCTGCGCGCCGTGCAGGCGCCGTTCAAGTTCATCGCCGGCCTCGCCGCCGGCGGTAACGAGGATCTCGGCACGGTACCCTTCGCCGCGGGCAGCGACGAGCTGACGCCAGAAGCCCAGGCCAACCTCGACAAGCTCGCCGATGCGCTCAAGGAGCGGCCGGCGCTGCGCCTGGAAGTGGAAGGCGTGGCCTCCGCCGCGGCTGACGGTCCCTCGATCGGCGCCAAGCGTCTCGAACTGGAATACCAGAACACCTACTACCGCATGCTCCAGCGTCGCGGCGACAAGGTACCGAGCGACGCCAAGCAGCTCGAGGTGCCGGAGAACATGCAGGCACCGCTGCTCGAAGGCATCTACCGGACCCGCCTGAAGCAGCAGCCACCGGCCGAGTGGAAGGAACTGGACAGCGACGAACGCACCGCGAAGATGCGCGAAGCGGTGATCGCTTCCTGGGCCAAGAGCCAGGTGCTGCTGCGCCAGATCGGCCAGGCCCGGGCCACCCGGATCAAGGATTACCTGGTGGAGAAAGGCCAGTTGCCGGACGATCGCATCTACTTGATCGACGTCAGTTTCGCCGAAGGCGAAGACAAGGGTAATGTCGACACCCAACTGCACCTGGATAGCGAGTGATACCTTGCACAAGCGATTCGCCGCCCTCGCGGCCCCCCTGCTCTACCTTGCCTGCGCGAGCGCGCAGGCCGACACCATGCGTTGCGGCAGTGCGCTGGTCAGCGTCGGCGACCGGGCCTTCGAAGTACAGCAAAAGTGCGGCGATCCGGATCACCGCGACGACGTCGGCTATACCCTGGGCAGCTACGATCGGCGGGAATTCAAGGTCGAGGAGTGGGTGTACGGCCCGCGCAACGGCGTGACCTACATCCTGACCTTCGAAGCCAACAAGCTGAAACGCATCGAGTTCAAGCGTTGAATCGCTCGCTTCCGCGCACCGGGCTGGTGGCGTTGCTGTCCCTGCTGCCGTTGGCACATGCTCAGGCCGATTCGCTGCGTTGCGGCAGCCGCCTGGTGAGTACCGGCGACAGCAGCGCCGACGTCCTTGCGCGCTGCGGCGAGCCACGCAGCCGCGACAGCCTGGGTTATCGCGAGGTCGTCGGGGAATGGGGCAAGCGCTACGAGGTCGAGGTCCAGGAATGGGTCTATGGCCCATGGAACGGCATGCTGTATTTCGTCCGTTTCGAGGGCAACCGCCTCAGCGCCATCCAGAGCCGGCGCGGCGACTGAATCCAGCGCCCATGAAAAAGCCCCGCCGGGCAATCTATCCCGGCGGGGCTTCTTTCTACGTGCTCACAGGCGGTCGCTGAAGTCGCGAACTTCCTGTTCGGCCCTTTCCTTGGACCAGCCATAGCGTTCCTGCAGCTTGCCGACCAGGTATTCGGCATGTCCGTCGGCAGCCTGGAGATCGTCGTCGGTCAGATCGCCCCAACGCTCCTTGATCTTGCCGGTGAGTTGCTTCCACTTACCTTTGATCACATCGGAATTCATCGGTCTTCCTCCTGGTGACGAGGGAAAAGGGATCGTTCGGCCCGGGCGCTTACTCGACCGATTTCAGGCCATCGGCGGAAACGGCTTTCACGCCCTTGATGCCCTTGGCGGTCTCGATCGCCAGGTCACGCTCGGCATCGCTCTTCACGTTGCCGGAAAGGGAAACCACACCTTTGTTGGTCTCGACCTTGATATCGACGCCACTGACATTCTTGTTGGCGATCAGGCTGGATTTCACCTTGCTGGTGATCCAGGTATCGGAAACCGCTTCTTCGGTTTTCTGCATAGTGTCGTTGGCCGCCAGGCTGATGGGCTGGGCAGCGAACGCATTGGCCATCGAGAAGCTCAGAGCAGTGGCAGTAGCAGCGGCAATAGCGAGTTTGCTGAATTTCATTGCGGTTTCTCCTATGGATTTCGAAAAACTGCGGCCATTCCTGGCGTCAGTTGCATAGTAGATATCGCAAGCGCTGTGCCAGTTTTCCTCTAAAATAAAATCCTTTAAAAACAATAGGTTAAAAAACAGGTCGGAAGCGAGACGGTTGCAGAATGCCGAATTGGCGATGGCAGGGCTTGCAAAATGCAAGGATTCACCCCCTTCGCCGAGAAGCGTGTCGCGGAAACGAAAACAGGGCCCGAGGGCCCTGTTTTCATCGATCACGACTCGACTTACACGCCGGAAGCTTCGGCGGCAGCCACGTCCTTGATCGACAGCTTGATGCGGCCACGGTTGTCCACGTCGAGCACCAGGACCTTCACTTCCTGGCCTTCCTGCAGCACGTCGGTGACCTTGTCGATGCGCTTGTCGCTGATCTGCGAGATATGCACCAGGCCGTCCTTGCCCGGCAGGATGTTGACGAAGGCACCGAAGTCGACGATGCGCTCCACCTTGCCGACGTAGATCTTGCCGATCTCGGCTTCCGCGGTGATCGCCAGGACGCGCAGCTTGGCGGCCTCGGCGGCTTCCTTGGTTTCGCCGTAGATCTTCACGCTGCCATCGTCCTCGATGTCGATCGAGGCCTTGGTCTCTTCGCAGATACCACGGATGGTCGCGCCGCCCTTGCCGATGACGTCGCGGATCTTGTCCGAGTCGATCTTCATCTGCAGCATGGTCGGGGCGTTCTCAGACAGCTCGGCGCGAGGCTTGGCGATGACCTGGTTCATCTGGCCGAGGATGTTCAGGCGAGCTTCCAGGGCCTGGCCCAGGGCGATCTCCATGATCTCTTCGGTGATACCGTTGATCTTGATGTCCATCTGCAGGGCGGTGACGCCCTTGTCGGTACCGGCAACCTTGAAGTCCATGTCGCCCAGGTGGTCTTCGTCACCGAGGATGTCGGTCAGGACGGCGAACTTCTCGCCTTCCTTGACCAGGCCCATGGCGATACCGGCGACCGGCGCCTTGACCGGCACACCGGCATCCATCAGCGCCAGGGAGGCGCCGCACACGGAGGCCATCGAGCTGGAACCGTTGGACTCGGTGATCTCGGAAACCACGCGAATGGTGTAGGGGAACTCGTCCTGGGTCGGCAGCATGGCGGCGACGCCACGACGGGCCAGACGGCCATGGCCGATTTCACGACGACCCGGGCTGCCCATGCGGCCGCACTCGCCTACCGAGAACGGCGGGAAGTTGTAGTGCAGCATGAAGGCGTCCTTGCGCTCGCCTTCCAGGGTATCCAGCAACTGGGCATCGCGCGCGGTGCCGAGGGTCGCGACGACCAGGGCCTGGGTTTCGCCACGGGTGAACAGCGCGGAACCGTGGGTCTTGCCGAGCACGCCGACTTCGATGCGCAGCGGACGCACGGTACGGGTGTCACGACCGTCGATACGCGGCTTGCCGTTGACGATGTTCTCGCGAACGGTGCGGTATTCCAGCAGGCCGAATACGTCCTTGACCTCGGAAGCCGGGAACTTGCCCTCTTCCTCGCCGGCGAACAGGGCCACGGCCTGATCGCGCAGCTCGCCCAGACGGTTGTAGCGGTCCTGCTTGATGGTGATGGTATAGGCCTGGGAGATCGCTTCGCCCAGCTCTGCCTTGATGGCGTTAACCAGCACGGTGTTTTCCGCCGGGGCTTTCCAGTCCCAGGCCGGCTTGCCAGCTTCGGCGGCCAGCTCCTTGACGGCACGGATCACCGCCTGGAACTCGTCGTGGGCGAACAGCACGGCACCGAGCATCTGGTCTTCGGTCAGTTCGTCGGCCTCGGACTCCACCATCAGCACGGCGTCTTCGGTACCGGCCACGACCATGTCGAGGCTGGAACTCTGCAGTTGCTCGTAGGTGGGGTTGAGGATGTAGCCGATTTCCGGGTGGAAACCGACGCGGGCGGCGCCGATCGGGCCGGCGAACGGAATGCCGGAGATCGCCAGGGCGGCGGAGGTACCGATCATCGCGGCGATGTCCGGATCGGACTTCTTGTTGGTGGAAACGACGGTGCAGACGACCTGCACTTCATTCATGAAACCTTCGGGGAACAGCGGACGGATCGGACGGTCGATCAGGCGCGAGGTCAGGGTTTCCTTCTCGGAAGGACGTCCTTCACGCTTGAAGAAACCGCCGGGGATACGGCCTGCGGCGTAGGTCTTTTCCTGGTAGTGCACGGACAGCGGGAAGAAGTCGCGGCCTTCGGCCGGCGACTTGGCGCCGACCACGGTGACCAGCACGCTGACGTCGTCCATGGTGACCAGTACGGCGCCGGTGGCCTGGCGAGCGATACGGCCGGTCTCGAGAGTGACGGTCGACTGACCGAACTGGAATTGCTTGGTTACCGGGTTCACGGTGTCTTTACCTTCTATGTTGCCTTGGGGGAAATCGGTGGAATGCCGGGAGTCGGACCCGAATCGATTCCTAGAAAGCGCGAAGCTGGAAGCCCGACGCCGATACCCGCCTCGTGTGCGGGTATCGACGCCAGACTTCCAGCTCCTTGCTTCAAGCTGCCGACCGGCGTCGCTTAGCGACGCAGACCCAGACGGCCGATCAGGGCAGTGTAGCGAGACACGTCTTTGCCCTTCAGGTAGTCCAGCAGCTTACGGCGCTGGTTAACCATACGGATCAGACCACGGCGGGAATGGTGATCCTTGCCGTTGGCCTTGAAGTGATCCTGCAGCTTGTTGATGTTGGCGGACAGCAGGGCTACCTGCACTTCCGGGGAACCGGTGTCGCCTTCAGCTTGCTTGTATTCGTTAACGATCTGCGCTTTTTCTTCAACGCTCAGTGCCATGATGGGCTTCCTCTGAGTGAACAGGCCGGGAATCGCTTCCCGTGTTTTAAAAGGAGGAATGACCGTGCCTGCTGACAGCCACCCTCGTATCGGTCTTATGACCGAATCAGTCGACGCGGGGCGATACGCCCGTCGTCGGTCACTTCACCGATACCGATGAAACGACCTGTGTGATCCTGCACCCGCAGCCAGCCGAACTTCGGCGCTTCCGGGGCCCGCACCGGCTGCCCGTGCAGCCAGTAGTACGCACTGTGCTCGGACAACTGCAACACCGGCCAATGCAACAGGCCGCTGTCTTCCGGCATCAGGAATTGGTCCAGCGCTTCCGGACCACCTTCGGCATGCACGCGTTCGAGCGTCTCGAGGGTGATCGCCTGGGCCAGGGCGAACGGCCCGGCCTGGGTCCGCCGCAGTGCCGCGACGTGCGCGCCGCAGCCCAGGACCTGGCCGAGATCTTCCACCAGCGTACGCACGTAGGTGCCTTTGCTGCAGGAAACGGCCAGGGTCGCACAGGGCGGCTCGAAGGAGAGCAAATCCAGGCGCGTAATAGTAACAGAACGCGCCTCGCGCTCCACTACCTCTCCTGCACGGGCGAGCTTGTACAGCGGCTGTCCGTCTTTCTTCAGCGCCGAGTACATCGGCGGCACCTGCTCTATGTCGCCACGGAAGCGCGGCAGGGCCTGTTCGAGATCGTCCCGACCGACGGTCACGTCCCGCTCGGCGAGCAGTTCGCCCTCGGCGTCGCCGGTGGTGGTGGTGATGCCCATGCGCATCACCGTCTCGTAACCCTTGTCGGCATCGAGAAGATACTGGGAGAACTTGGTCGCCTCGCCGAAGCACAGCGGCAGCACCCCGGTGGCCAGCGGGTCGAGGCTGCCGGTGTGGCCGGCCTTCTCGGCATTGAGCAGCCAGCGGACTTTCTGCAGTGCCTGGTTGGAACTCATGCCGCGCGGCTTGTCGAGCACCAGGATGCCGCTGATGGAGCGGCGGATACGCTTCACCTGGGCCACGCTCAGTCCTCGGTCTCGTCGCCGTGGCGGCGGCCGTCTTCGGCCACCGCACGCTCGATCAGCGCCGACAGCTCGGCGCCGCGGCGGATGCTTTCGTCGTAGTGGAAATGCAGTTGCGGCACGCTGCGCAGCTTCATCGACTTGCCCAGCAGCATGCGCAGGTAGCCGGCGGCGTCGTTGAGGATTTCCATGTTCAGGGCGATCTTGCCGGCATCGTCCTGGCCCATGACGGTGATGAACACCTTGGCGTGCGCCACGTCGCGGCTGACCTCGACACCGGTGATGGTGACCAGGCCCAGGCGCGGGTCCTTGATCTCGCGCTGGATCAGTTGAGCCAGTTCGCGTTGCATCTGATCGCCGATACGCTGGGTACGGCTGTAGTCTTTTGCCATTTTTCAACCTGCCTCCAGCGACACCCGGTCACTGGAAAAAAAAGCGACAAACGCCCGGGACAGCTGGAAGCCGGCCCGGGCGCTGTGGTTACGCACTCGCCATCAAAGGCTGCGTGCGACTTCGACCTTCTCGAACACTTCGATCTTGTCGCCGACCTTGACGTCGTTGTAGCTCTTCACGCCGATGCCGCACTCCATGCCGGCACGCACTTCGGCGACGTCGTCCTTGAAGCGACGGAGAGACTCCAGCTCGCCTTCGAAGATGACCACGTCGTCGCGCAGCACGCGGATCGGACGGTTGCGGTGCACCATGCCCTCGGTGACCATGCAGCCGGCGATCGCGCCGAACTTCGGCGAGCGGAACACGTCGCGCACCTCGGCGATGCCCAGGATGTTCTCCCGCAGGTCGCTGCCGAGCATGCCGGTCAGGGCCTTCTTGACGTCCTCGATGATGTCGTAGATCACGTTGTAGTAACGCATATCCAGACCTTCGGCTTCGACGATCTTGCGCGCGCCGGCGTCGGCGCGCACGTTGAAGCCGAACAGCACCGCGTTGGAAGCCAGCGCCAGGTTGGCGTCGGACTCGGTGATGCCACCGACGCCGCCACCGACCACGCGGACCTGCACTTCGTCGTTGCCCAGGCCGCTGAGCGAGCCTTGCAGAGCCTCGAGCGAACCGCGCACATCGGCCTTGAGGACGATGTTCAGGGTCTTCTTCTCTTCCTGGCCCATGTTCTCGAAGATGTTTTCCAGCTTGCCGGCATGGGCTCGCGCCAGTTTCACCTCACGGAACTTGCCTTGACGGAACAGGGCGACTTCGCGGGCCTTCTTCTCGTCGGCGACCACGGTCATCTCGTCACCGGCATCCGGCGTACCGTCCAGGCCGAGGATCTCGACCGGGATCGACGGGCCGGCTTCCTTGATCGGCTTGCCGTTCTCGTCGAGCATGGCGCGGACACGACCGTAGTTGATGCCGACCAGCACCATGTCGCCCTGGCGCAGGGTACCGTCCTGGACCAGCACGGTGGCCACCGGGCCGCGTCCCTTGTCCAGGCGCGACTCGACCACCACGCCACGGCCCGGGGCCGACGGAGTGGCTTTCAGTTCGAGCACTTCTGCCTGCAGCAGGACCGCTTCGAGCAGTTCATCGACGCCAGTACCGAGCTTCGCCGAAACCGGGACGAAGGGAGCGTCGCCGCCCCACTCTTCCGGGATCACGTCGAGAGCGGCCAGGCCGTTCTTGATGTTGTCCGGGTTGGCCTCGGGCTTGTCGATCTTGTTCACCGCGACCACGATCGGCACGCCCGCCGCTTTCGCGTGCTGCACGGCTTCCTGGGTCTGCGGCATGACGCCGTCGTCGGCCGCGACCACCAGGATCACGATGTCGGTCGCCTGGGCGCCACGGGCACGCATCGCGGTGAACGCGGCGTGGCCGGGGGTATCCAGGAAGGTCACCATGCCACGCTCGGTTTCGACGTGGTAGGCACCGATATGCTGGGTGATGCCACCGGCCTCGCCCGCGGCGACCTTGGCGCGACGGATGTAGTCGAGCAGCGAGGTCTTGCCGTGGTCGACGTGGCCCATGACGGTGACGACCGGCGCGCGGGTGACCGCCTCGCCTTCGAACTTCAGGGACTCGGCCAGTTGTTCTTCCAGCGCGTTCTCGCTGACCAGCTTGACCTTGTGGCCCAGCTCTTCGGCGACCAGTTGGGCGGTCTCCTGGTCCAGGACCTGGTTGATGGTCACCGGGGAGCCCATCTTGAACATGAACTTGACGACTTCGGCACCCTTGACCGACATCTGGGCGGCCAACTCGGCTACGGTGATGGTCTCACCGATGTTCACTTCACGCACGATCGGTCCTGTCGGGTTCTGGAACCCGTGCTGGTTGCGCTTCTTCAGCTTCGACTTGCCACCACGACCGCCGCGACGGTAACCATCGCTTTCCTCGTCGGTGCTGCGTGGAGCCACGCGCGGAGCAGGAACCTTTTCCTTCTCCTTGACCGAGGGACGGTGCTGGGTGTGCTTGCGGTCGCGGCGGTCATCGTCCTCGTCACGCTTGGGCACGCGGCGCGGCTCTTCCTTCTTGCGCTCTTCCACGGCGGCAGGCTTGGCCACTGGTTCGGCAACCGCGACATCCGCCACCACGGCAGGCTCGGCACCGGCAGTAGCCGCTGCTTCCTGGGCAGCCTTGGCACGCGCAGCTTCCTCGGCCTTGCGCGCTTCCTCTTCGGCACGCTGGCGGGCAGCGGCCTCTTCGGCCTTCAGACGCTCCGCCTCTTCCGCCGCGCGCTGCTCCTCGAGTTCGCGCTGGCGCTCGGCCTCGATCTCGTCGGGGCTGCGCTTGACATAGGTTTTCTTCTTGCGAACTTCGACGCTCACCGTCTTGCTGCCACCCACTTTCAGCGTGGTAGTGGTCTTGCGTTGCAGGGTGATCTTGCGCGGCTCGCTGGCGCGATCGCCATGGCTGCCTTTCAGGTGGGTCAGCAGGGCTTGCTTCTCGCTATCCGTTACAACTTGTTCGGCACTGGTGTGCGGCAGACCTGCGTCACGCATCTGCAGCAGCAGGCGCTCCACCGGTGTGTCGACCACCTGGGCCAGTTCTTTCACCGTGACTTGCGTCATGCACTTCTCTCCTCAGGCCGCGACTGCTTACTCGAACCAATGGGCCCGGGCGGCCATGATCAACTTGCCGGCACGCTCTTCGTCCATGCCGTCGATGTCGAGCAGATCGTCGATCGATTGCTCGGCCAGATCTTCACGGGTGGTTACGCCACGCAGCGCCAGGTCCAGGGCCAGCTCCTTGCTCATGCCATCGAGGCTGAGCAGGTCTTCTGCCGGTTGTGCGTCGGCGAGCTTCTCTTCGGTCGCAATGGCCTTGGTCAGCAGACGATCCTTGGCACGGGAGCGCAGCTCGTTGACGATGTCTTCGTCGAAGCCATCGATGCTGAGCATCTCTTCCATCGGTACGTAGGCGATTTCCTCAAGAGTCGTGAAGCCCTCTTCCACCAGTACCTGGGCCAGTTCCTCGTCGACATCCAGCTCGTCGACGAAGCGCTGCAGGATATCCCCGGTCTCGGCCTGTTGCTTGGCCTGGATATCCGCCTCGGTCATCACATTCAGGGTCCAGCCGGTCAACTGGCTGGCCAGACGGACGTTCTGGCCACTGCGGCCGATAGCCTGCGCCAGATTGTCCTCGGCGACGGCGATATCCATGGTATGGGTATCCTCGTCGACGATGATCGCCGCCACCTCGGCCGGAGCCATGGCGTTGATCACGAATTGCGCCGGGTTGTCGTCCCACAGGACGATGTCCACCCGCTCTCCACCGATCTCGCCGGATACCGCCTGGACGCGCGAACCGCGCATGCCGATGCAGGCGCCCTGCGGGTCGATGCGCTTGTCCTTGGAACGAACGGCGATCTTGGCGCGCGAGCCCGGGTCACGGGCGGCGGCCATCACGTCGATCAACTGCTCGGCGATTTCCGGTACTTCGATGCGGAACAGCTCGATCAGCATTTCCGGCGCGGTACGCGACAGGACCAGTTGAGGACCGCGGTTCTCGGTACGGATCTCCTTCAGCAGGGCACGCACGCGGGTGCCAACGCGGAAGGTCTCGCGCGGAATGATCTGGTCGCGGGCCAGCAGCGCCTCGGCGTTGTTGCCGAGATCGACGATGACGTTGTCGCGGGTGACCTTCTTCACGGTACCGGAAATGATCTCGCCGACCTTCTCGCGGTAGGCATCGACCACCTGGGCGCGCTCGGCCTCGCGGACCTTCTGCACGATGACCTGCTTGGCAGTCTGCGCAGCGATGCGGCCGAACTCGATGGATTCGATCTTTTCTTCGATGACCTCGCCGACCTTCGCGCCCGGCTTCTGCTCCTGGACGTCCTCGACGGTGATCTCGGTGGCGGGGTCCTGGTAGTCCTCGTCGGCGACGACGTGCCAACGACGGAAAGTCTCGTAGCTGCCGTTATGACGATTGATCTCGACGCGCAGGTCGACCTCGTCCTCGAAACGTTTCTTGGTGGCGGTCGCCAGAGCCAGCTCCAGCGCCTCGAAAATCACGCCGGCCGGTACGCCCTTTTCGTTGGATACCGACTCAACAACCAGCAGTACTTCTTTGCTCATTGTACGCCTCGCCTTTCAATCCATTGGATCCGCGGATTCGCGTCTCAATCAAAACGGGGAATGATGTTGGCCTTGTCGATCGAATCGATCGGCAGCAGGTACTCGTGATCGTCCACCAGGACCACCACATCCTGCTCCTCCACACCACGGAGAATGCCTTGGTAGTTACGCCGCCCCTCATAGGGCGAACGCAGCCTGATCTTCACTTGCTCGCCGGCATGCTTGGCGAACTGTTCGAGGGTGAACAGCGGCCGATCCATGCCCGGAGAGGACACCTCCAGGGTGTACTCGCCGCTGATCGGGTCTTCGACGTCGAGAATACCGCTGACCTGCCGACTGACGGCTTCACAGTCATCGATGAGGATGCCTTCGGGGCGGTCGATATAGACGCGCAACACCGAATGACGACCCTGGGAAATGAACTCGACGCCCCAGCACTCATAGCCGAGCGCCTCGACCACAGGGGCCAGCAAGGCCTGCAACTGTTCTAGCTTGCTCGACACCTGATCGCCTCGCGTATGTCGTAGAAACAAAAAATGGGCGAAACGCCCATCCCTAAATTGCCACTCGGAACCGTGGCATGGACTGTCCAGCTAACAAAAAGCCCCTAAAAAGGGGCCCTGAAAAACTGGTTGCGGGGGCTGGATTTGAACCAACGACCTTCGGGTTATGAGCCCGACGAGCTACCAGACTGCTCCACCCCGCGTCAAAGCTGGTGCAAGATTATACGACCGACACCTTGATGGGTCAACCGAACCTTGCAGAGACAAACCCCGCAGGACGGGGCTTGCTTATATGGTACCGAGGAGGGGACTCGAACCCCTACAGCCTATGGCCACTACCACCTCAAGGTAGCGTGTCTACCAATTCCACCACCTCGGCAGAAACCTTTCTCTTACTTCTGTTCAGGAGCCGCCGGTACATCGCCTGCACTTTCCGCAGGCTTGGACTGCTCCTGAAGAACCGGCACATCGTCAGCGGCCGGTGCTTTCTCTTGCTTCTGCTCCAGAACTGCCGGATCCGGCAGCCCGATGTGTTGCAGAGCATCAGACTTTTCTTTAGCGAAGTACGCTAAGCCAAGGCTGGTCAAGAAAAAAACCGCTGCCAGTATACCAGTAATCCGACTCAAAAAGGTAGCGGAACCTTGGCTTCCGAAAACAGTTGCCGAAGCACCTGCACCGAAAGAAGCCCCTGCATCCGCACCCTTGCCATGCTGAACGAGGATCAGGCCAACAAGACCCAATGCCATCAGCAGGTGCACGACAATTACGACCTTTTCCAGCATCTTCAGCTTCCCGCGGCACGACAGATCGCGCCGAACTCATCCGCATTGAGGGAGGCTCCACCTACCAGCCCCCCATCGATATCCGGCATGCCGAACAACTCGGCTGCACTTGCCGCCTTTACACTGCCGCCGTAAAGGAGTCGCACACCTTTTGCGACCTCGGCATTTTCCGCTGCCAGTTGCGCGCGGATCGCCGCGTGCACTTCCTGGGCTTGCGCGGGGGACGCGGTCAACCCGGTCCCGATCGCCCAGACCGGCTCGTAAGCCACGACTGCGCGAGCAAAAGCTCCAACACCCAACTCGTCGATCACGCTTCCCAGCTGCCTTGCGACAACCTCCAGCGTCTTGCCCGCCTCGCGCTCCGCCCGGGTCTCCCCGACACACAGTACCGGCACCAGGCCGCACGACTGAGCCGCGGCAAACTTGCGACTCACAACCTCGTCACTCTCGCCGAGAATCAGGCGACGCTCTGAGTGGCCCACGAGGACCATGCTACAACCGACATCCGCCAACTGACTGGGAGCAGTCTCACCGGTCAGCGCGCCTTGCATCGGCTCGACGGCGCTGTTCTGCGCACCTACATCGATCGCCTTGCCGGCCAGGCCCTGGATGACCTGGCTGATGAACAAGCAAGGTGGCATCACAGCTACATCGACTCCGCTCGGCAACGCCAGCTGACGCAAGCCTTTGATCAACTCGGCCACACTGGAATGCGTACCGTGCATTTTCCAGTTACCGGCCACCAAGGGTCGACGCATGCTGTACCTCGCGGGGCAAAGTGGGCGCAGATGTTACTCAACAGTTTCCAGACTGGCAAGCAAAATCAAGCACATACCTCAGAAACAATTTTTGCCAGCTGTTCGGCGTGGGCACGAACGCTAGCTTCCTCGTCGCCCTCGACCATCACCCGGACCAACGGCTCTGTGCCGGATTTGCGCAGCAGGACACGACCGCGCCCGCCCATTTGCTCGGTGACGCGGACGCTGGCCTCCTTCACCGAGGGGTGCTCGAGCGGATCGCTTTCGCCCTTGAAGCGCACATTGATCAGCACCTGGGGGCACTTGCGAATCCCCTGGCGCGCCTCGGCCAGGGTCTGGCCGCGATGCTTGAGCGCCATCAGCACCTGTAGCGCCGCGATGATGGCATCGCCCGTCGTGGTGTTCTGGCAGCAGACGATATGCCCCGAATTCTCCCCTCCCAGCATCCAGTTCCGAGCCAGCAGTTCGGCCATCACATAGCGATCGCCGACCTTCGCCCGCACGAACGGGATATGCAGTTCCTGCAAAGCCAGCTCCAGGCCGAGGTTGCTCATCAGGGTGCCGACCACACCACCTTGCAGCCGCCCGCTTTCCTGCAGGTCGCGCGCGATGAGGAAAAGCAGTTCGTCGCCATCCACGACCGCACCGGTATGGTCGACCATCATCACCCGGTCGCCGTCGCCGTCGAAGGCGATGCCGAGGTCGGCATGGTGCTCGACCACCGCAGCCTGCAGGCCATCCAGGTGAGTGGAGCCGCACTTGTCGTTGATGTTCAGGCCATTCGGGCTGGCCGCCAGCACCGTCACTTCCGCGCCCAGTTCCCGGAAGACGCTGGGAGCGATCTTGTAGGTAGCGCCGTTGGCGCAGTCGAGCACGACCTTGAGACCGTTGAAGTCGGTGCTGGTCGGCACGCTGCTCTTGCAGAATTCGATGTAGCGCCCCGCCGCGTCATTGATCCGCGAAACCTTGCCGAGACGGGCGGACTCCACCACGGTCATCGGCGCATCGAGCAGTTCCTCGATCATCAGCTCGACGTCGTCCGGCAGCTTGGTCCCCTGCCCGGAGAAGAACTTGATGCCGTTGTCGTCGTGGGGATTGTGCGAAGCGCTGATCACCACCCCGGCCTCGGCGTGGAAAGTCCGCGTCAGGTAGGCGATGCCGGGGGTAGGCATCGGTCCCAGCAACAGGGTATCGGCGCCGGAAGCGGAGAGCCCGGCCTCGAAGGCCGACTCGAACATGTAACCCGAGCTGCGCGTATCCTTGCCGATCAGGACCCGGCAGTTGCCCTGCCGGCGGAAGGCCATGCCCACCGCCCAGCCCAGCTTGAGAACGAAGTCCGGAGTAATCGGAAACTCGCCAACACGACCACGGATACCGTCAGTCCCGAAGTATTTTCTGCTCATCTTTTGTCTTCCGTGCTCAATCCGCCATTTCAACGGCGGAGATCATTCGCATCACGTCGACGGTCGCCGCCACGTCATGCACTCGAATTATCCGTGCGCCCTTGGCCAGCGCCAGGGCCGCCAGAGCTAGGCTGCCGTAGAGGCGTTCGTCCACCTCCCGCCCCAGTACCTTGCCGATCATGCTCTTGCGCGAAACGCCGACCAACAACGGCAAGCCCAGGCCATGGAGTGCCTGCAGATGCCTGAACAGCACCAGGTTGTGCTCCAGTGTCTTGGCAAAACCGAAACCCGGATCCAGCAACAGCCGCTCGCGGTCGATTCCGGCCGCCACGCAGGCATCCACACGCTCCTGCAGGAACGCGCCGACTTCCGCCACCACATCCTGGTAGGCAGGCGCATCCTGCATGGTCTGCGGTTCTCCACGCATGTGCATGAGGCAGACCGCCAGGCCGCTATCCACCGCAGCATCCAGCGCACCGTCGCGCTGCAGCGAACGGACGTCGTTGATCAGACCCGCTCCGAGACGCGCAGTTTCGCGCATGACCGCGGGCGTGGAGGTATCCACCGAAATCACGACGTCCAGCTCGCGAGCGATGCGTTCGACTACCGGAGCGACCCGCTCCAGCTCCTCCGTCGGAGAAACGCTGCGCGCACCGGGACGGGTCGACTCGCCGCCGACGTCGATGAGCGTTGCGCCTTCCCGCACCATGCGCTCGGCATGCCGCAGGGCATCGTCCAGCCGGTCGTAACGGCCGCCATCGGAAAAGGAATCGGGGGTGACATTGAGGATGCCCATGACATGTGGGCGGGCCAAATCAAGAACCCGACTGCCGCAAGGCAGTCGGGTCGGGTATTGCGGATTGCTCATTCAGGGCTCTCAGTGCTCGCCGGCCGGCCCACCGATGGGAGGGGTGTTCTCGCGGCGGCCCGACTCTTCCAGGTTGGCCGGCGGAGTGCCGGTACCCGAACCACCCTGCCAGTCACGCGGCTCGCGCGGCACGCGACCGGCCATGATGTCGTCGATCTGGTCGGAGTCGATGGTTTCGTACTTCATCAGTGCGTCGGCCATCATCTCCAGCTTGTCGCGGTTCTCGTCGAGCAGTCGCTTGGCGGTACCGTAGCAGTCGTCGATGATGCGCCGGACTTCCTGGTCGATCATCTTGGCGGTCTCGCCCGACACATTGGCGTGCTGGCTGCCGGCGCTACGGCCGAGGAACACCTCGCCCTCCTCCTCCGCGTACATCAGCGGGCCGAGCTTCTCGGACAGACCCCACTTGGTCACCATGTTTCGCGCCAACTGGGTAGCACGCATGATGTCGTTGGAAGCGCCAGTGGTGACGCCTTCGAAGCCGAGGGTCATCTCTTCCGCGATACGGCCGCCGAACAGCGAGCAGATCTGGCTTTCCAGCGCGCGCTTGGACAGGCTGTAGCGATCTTCCTCGGGGAGGAACATGGTCACGCCCAGGGCGCGTCCGCGCGGAATGATGGACACCTTGTAGACCGGGTCATGCTCCGGCACCAGGCGACCGACGATGGCGTGGCCGGCTTCGTGGTAGGCGGTGTTGCGCTTCTCCTTCTCGGACATGACCATGGTCTTGCGCTCGGCGCCCATCATGATCTTGTCCTTGGCCAGCTCGAACTCGCGCATGTCGACGATGCGCTTGTTGGAGCGCGCGGCGAACAGCGAAGCCTCGTTGACTAGGTTGGCCAGGTCGGCGCCGGAAAAACCGGGCGTACCGCGGGCGATGACGGCAGGATCGACATGGTCGCCCAGCGGCACCTTGCGCATGTGCACCTTGAGGATCTGTTCGCGCCCGCGGATATCCGGCAAGCCGACCACCACCTGGCGGTCGAAGCGGCCCGGACGCAGCAGCGCCGGGTCCAGAACGTCCGGACGGTTGGTGGCAGCGATGACGATGATGCCATCGTTCATCTCGAAGCCATCCATCTCCACCAGCAACTGGTTGAGGGTCTGCTCGCGCTCGTCGTGACCACCGCCCAGGCCGGCGCCGCGATGGCGGCCGACGGCGTCGATCTCATCGATGAAGATGATGCACGGCGCATGCTTCTTGGCCTGGTCGAACATGTCGCGGACACGGGAAGCGCCCACGCCGACGAACATCTCGACGAAGTCGGAACCGGAAATGGTGAAGAACGGCACCTTGGCTTCGCCGGCGATGGCCTTGGCCAGCAGGGTCTTGCCGGTGCCGGGCGGGCCGACCATCAGCACGCCGCGCGGGATACGGCCGCCCAGGCGCTGGAACTTGCCCGGATCGCGAAGGAACTCGACCAGCTCGCTGACCTCCTCCTTGGCCTCGTCGCAGCCGGCGACGTCAGCGAAGGTGGTCTTGACCTGGTCCTCGGACAGCAGGCGCGCCTTGCTCTTGCCGAAGCTCATCGGGCCGCCGCGACCGCCGCCGCCACCCTGCATCTGGCGCATGAAGAACATGAAGACGGCGATGATCACCAGGATCGGGAAGCTGGCGACCAGCAACTGGGTCCAGATGCTCTGCTGTTCGGGCTGCTTGCCCTCGACCACGACGTTGTTGTTGACCAGGTCGCCGATCAGGCCGTTGTCCTGGATCGCCGGGCGGATGGTCTTGAAGGTATCGCCGTCGCTACGCTTGCCGGTGATGACATAGCCATCCACGGTCACTCGCTCGACCTTGCCATCCTTGACCTGCTGGATGAAGTCCGAGTAGTTCAGCGTCTGTGGCTCGCTCGGGCTCGAGAAATTGTTCATCACGGTCACCAGTACCGCCGCGATGATCAGCCACAGAATCAGATTCTTTGCCATGTCGTTCAATTGACTACCCTCTGAAGCCGGCTCCGTCCTGGAAACCGCTTCACACGACGGCCAGACTCCTTCCGGCCAAAAGTACTACACAAGCGCCCGCGCACGCAGGCGTTGTCTGTAACCCTTTATGAACCCTCGCCCGTCCCGGCACAACAGGTCATCGACCAATAGACAGGCTATAGGGTCAATCATTCCAGTCTATTCCCCGCGAAAGGCGCGTGCGAGCAGATACTGTTCCCGCGAACGATCACGCGACGACAGGGGCTTGCGCATCTGTACCTTGTCGAACATTTCCCGGGCCTGCTTGTGGTACTGGTCGAAACCTTCGCCCTGGAAGATCTTGATCAGGAAATCGCCGCCCGGCCGCAGCACACGGCCGGCCAGGTCCAGCGCCAGTTCGCAGAGATACATGGCGCGCGGCTGGTCGGAGGCCCGCACTCCACTCATATTGGGGGCCATATCGGAAATCACAAGGTCTACCGGATGGTCGCCGATCGCCTCGAGGATCCGCGCGAACACCGCGTCCTCGGTGAAGTCGCCCTGGATAAAGGTGACGTCGGGGATGCTGTCCATCTCGAGGATGTCCGAAGCGATCAGCCGGCCGCGGTCGCCGATCACCCGGCTGGTGACCTGCGACCACCCGCCCGGCGCGGCGCCCAGGTCGACCACGGTCATGCCCGGACGCAGGATGCGGTCCTTCTCCTGGATCTCCAGCAGCTTGTAGCTGGCGCGCGAGCGATAGCCATCGCGCTGGGCCATCTTCACGTAGGGATCGTCGAAATGTTCTTTCAGCCAACGCTGGCTGGTTTTGGAGCGGGCCACGGAATACCTCTTCGGGCACCCCCGGTCGGCGGGGGCAGCATCACTTGGACTAAAACTGGGGTAAAATAGACGACTTTTTCCCAGGGGTCTGATTATGGCGCTCACTCAAGAGCAGAAGAAACAGTTCAAATCTATCGGTCACCACCTGAAACCGGTATTGATCGTAGCCGAGAACGGCTTGACCGAAGGCGTTCTCGCCGAACTCGAGCGCGCACTCAACGATCACGAACTGATCAAGGTGAAACTGGCGCTGGCCGAGCGCGACGATCGCCGCGCCCTGCTCGACGAACTCTGCGCGCAGTCGCGCAGCGACCTGGTGCAAAGCATCGGCAAGATGGCGCTGGTCTATCGGAAGAACCCGAAGCCGAACAAGAATCTCTCGAACATCAGCCGTTTCGCCGGCATCTGATGCCCCATCCAACCAAGGTCGGGAAACTTCCCGACCTGGTTCAGACGCCTTCCTCGTCCCGCCCCGGTACCGGCTGCAACACCAGCAGCAGGCCACACATCGCCACCGCCAGGTAGTTGAACAGCAGCCAGCGCACCGCCTCGGGCGCCAGCCCACGCACCAGGAAATACACCAGGCAGAGCAGCGCGACGGCGAGCAACAACTGACCGCGAAGGTCTCGCCAGAGGCTCCTCGGCCCGTGGCTCGACACCAACACCAGCGCCTGCAGCGCCGCACAGAATCCGGCGAAGCCGATCAGCAGCGGCGTCAACGCCGCGGCTACGGTTTCCACCAGCAGCGGCGCCAGTCCGGTCTTGGCCAACGCAGGCAGGACCACGAACTGCAGCAACCAGAGGCCGCCGACCCAGAACGTCTGGGCCAGCAGCCAACTGATCGCGCCTGCGCGCAACGGGGCGCGCTTAGATATGGCGAACCTCGACGATCTCGTACTCGACGTCGCCGCCCGGGGTTCTCACCAGCACGGCATCGCCTTCGGTCTTGCCGATCAGCGCACGGGCGATCGGCGAATTCACCGAGATCTTGCCACCCTTGATATCCGCCTCGTCGTCGCCGACGATCTGGTAGGTCACGGTCTCGTCGGTCTCGACATTGGCGATGTCGACGGTGGTGCCGAAGATCACCTTGCCGCTGTGCGGGATGGCGGTGACATCGATGACCTGGGCGTTGGACAGCTTGGCCTCGATGTCGCGGATACGCGCCTCGACCATGCCCTGCTGTTCACGCGCCGCATGGTACTCGGCGTTTTCCTTGAGGTCGCCCAGTTCACGCGCTTCGGCGATGGCCTGGCTGATCTGCGGGCGCAGCACGCCCTTCAGGTGTTTCACTTCTTCTTCCAGGGCGCGGGCGCCCTGGACGGTCATGGGGAACTTGCTCATGCCTTGATTCCTGCGTGGAGATCCTGCAGACGCCGAACGGTCTTCTCGGGACCGAACTTGAGCGCCTCACAGATCGCCTGCCCACCCGCAATGGTGGTGGTGCAGCAGATCTTGTGCTGCAGGGCGTTTCGACGAATGGAGTAGGAGTCAGCGATGGACTGCCGGCCCTCGGTGGTGTTGATGATCAGGGTGACCTCGTCGTTCTTGATCATGTCCACCACGTGCGGGCGACCTTCGGTCACCTTGTTCACGCGACGCACCGGCAGGCCCGCGGCCTCGATGACACGCGCGGTACCGGCGGTGGCTACCACTTCGAAGCCCAGCGCGACCAGGTCGCCAGCCACCTGGGCGGCGAACGGCTTGTCGTCTTCGCGGACGCTGATGAAGGCGCAACCGGCGGTCGGGAGAATCTCGCTGGCCCCCAACTGAGCCTTGGCAAAGGCTTCGGCAAAGCTATCACCGACGCCCATCACTTCACCAGTGGACTTCATTTCCGGGCCGAGGATCGGATCGACGCCGGGGAACTTGGCGAACGGGAACACCGCTTCCTTGACGCTGAAGAACGGCGGGATGATTTCCTGGGTGAAGCCGACCTCGGCCAGGGTCTTGCCGGCCATGACGCGGGCGGCGACCTTGGCCAGCGACTCGCCGACGCACTTGGAGACGAACGGCACGGTACGCGAGGCGCGCGGATTGACCTCGATGACGAAGATATCCTCGCCCTGCACCGCCATCTGCACGTTCATGAGGCCGACCACGCCAAGCTCCAGGGCCATTTTCTTGACCTGCTCGCGGATCTCGTCCTGGATGTGCTGCGGCAGCGAGTACGGCGGCAGCGAACAGGCGGAGTCGCCGGAGTGAACGCCAGCCTGCTCGATGTGCTGCATGATCGCGCCGATCACCACGATCTCGCCGTCGCATACCGCGTCGATGTCGACTTCGATGGCGCAGTTGAGGAAGTGGTCGAGCAGCACCGGGCTGTCGTTGGAAACCTGCACCGCCTCGCGCATGTAGCGCTTGAGTTCTTCTTCCTGGTAGACGATTTCCATCGCCCGCCCGCCCAGCACGTAGGACGGGCGAACCACCAGCGGATATCCGATGGCCTTGGACGCGGCCAGGGCCTCGTCTTCGCTGCGCGCGGTGGCGTTGGCCGGCTGGCGCAGGTTCAGGCGCTGGACCATCTGCTGGAAGCGCTCGCGGTCTTCGGCACGGTCGATGGCGTCCGGGCTGGTGCCGATGATCGGCACGCCGGCCTCTTCGAGGGCGCGGCAGAGCTTCAGCGGGGTCTGGCCGCCGTACTGGACGATCACGCCCTTGGGCTGCTCGACGCGGACGATCTCAAGGACGTCCTCGAGGGTCACCGGCTCGAAGTACAGGCGGTCGGAGGTGTCATAGTCGGTGGAGACGGTTTCCGGGTTGCAGTTGACCATGATGGTCTCGTAGCCGTCTTCGCGCATCGCCAGCGCCGCGTGCACGCAGCAGTAGTCGAACTCGATGCCCTGGCCGATGCGGTTCGGACCGCCGCCGAGGATCATGATCTTCTCGCGGCTCGACGGGTTGGCCTCGCACTCTTCCTCATAGGTCGAATACATGTAGGCGGTGTCGGTGGCGAACTCGGCGGCGCAGGTATCGACGCGCTTGTAGACCGGCAGTACCTTCAGCTTGTGGCGATGGCTGCGCAGGTTCTTCTCGGTGACGCCGAGCAGCTTGGCCAGGCGCGCGTCGGAGAAGCCCTTGCGCTTGAGCTTGTACATCAGCTCGCGATCGATGGAGGACAGGCCGAGGGTCTTGACCTTCTCCTCGTCCTTGACCAGATCCTCGATCTGCACCAGGAACCATTCGTCGATGCGGGTCAGCTCGAACACTTCCTCGACGCTCTTGCCGGCGCGGAAGGCGTCGGCGACGTACCAGACACGCTCGGCGCTGGGCACGGTCAGCTCGCGCTTGAGGATGCTGTCGGCCTCCGGGTCGTTCAGGTCGAGCTTCGGATCGAAGCCGGTGGCGCCGACTTCCAGGCCGCGCAAGGCTTTCTGCACCGACTCCTGGAAGGTCCGGCCGATGGCCATGACTTCGCCGACCGACTTCATCTGGGTGGTCAGGCGGGCATCGGCTTTCGGGAATTTCTCGAAGGCGAAGCGCGGGATCTTGGTCACCACGTAGTCGATGGCCGGCTCGAACGACGCCGGGGTGCGACCGCCGGTGATGTCGTTCTGCAGTTCGTCGAGGGTGTAGCCGACCGCCAGCTTGGCGGCGATCTTGGCGATCGGGAAACCGGTGGCCTTGGAGGCCAGGGCCGAGGAGCGGGAAACCCGCGGGTTCATCTCGATCACCACCATGCGCCCGGTGTTCGGGCAGATGCCGAACTGCACGTTGGAACCGCCGGTTTCCACGCCGATCTCGCGCAATACCGCCAGCGAGGCGTTGCGCATGATCTGGTATTCCTTGTCGGTCAGGGTCTGCGCCGGTGCCACGGTGATCGAGTCACCGGTGTGCACGCCCATCGGGTCGAAGTTCTCGATGGAGCAGACGATGATGCAGTTGTCCTTCTTGTCGCGGACCACCTCCATCTCGTATTCCTTCCAGCCGATCAGCGACTCGTCGATCAGCAGCTCGTTGGTCGGCGACAGGTCGAGGCCACGGGCGCAGATCTCTTCGAACTCTTCACGGTTGTAGGCGATACCGCCGCCGGTGCCGCCCATGGTGAAGGACGGACGGATGATGCAGGGGAAGCCGACCTGCTCGAGCACGCCGTAGGCCTCCTCCATGCTGTGGGCGATGCCCGAGCGCGGACAGGCCAGGCCGATATCCTTCATCGCCTTGTCGAAGCGCGAGCGGTCCTCGGCCTTGTCGATGGTATCGGCATTGGCGCCGATCATCTCCACGCCGAACTTCTCCAGCACGCCGTGGCGCTCCAGGTCCAGGGCGCAGTTCAGCGCAGTCTGGCCGCCCATGGTCGGCAGCAGCGCGTCGGGGCGTTCCTTCTCGATGATCTTGGCCACGGTGGCCCACTTGATCGGCTCGATGTAGGTCGCGTCGGCCATCGCCGGGTCGGTCATGATGGTCGCGGGGTTGGAGTTCACCAGGATGACGCGGTAGCCCTCCTCGCGCAGGGCCTTGCAGGCCTGGGCGCCGGAGTAGTCGAATTCGCAGGCCTGGCCAATCACGATGGGGCCGGCACCGAGGATCAGGATGCTCTTTATGTCTGTACGTTTTGGCATGGGACTCTCGTTGCAATAATCAGGACAGGGTTGCGGTGGCCAGCTTCACACCAAAGCCGACGAACAGGGCGCCGACGCCCGAAGTGGCGCCGGCAGCCAACCGTTGCCGCCGGCGGAACCAGGCCGCCAGCCGCACACCGGTGAAAATCAGGAAGCTCAGGTAAAGGGCGCTGACCAGTTCCAGGATCACCGCCAGCACCAGGAACGACAGGCCCGGATAGGCATAGCCGGGATCGACGAACTGGATGAAGAAGGAGATGAAGAACAGGATCGCCTTGGGATTCGACAGGCTGAGCAGCAGCGCCTTGCGGAACGGCTGGTGGACATCCACCTGTTCGGCCTGCGCCGCCGTCGCTTCGGGATTGCGCAGCTTGCGCCAGGCGCCCCGCAGCATGCCGACGCCGAGATAGAACAGGTAGGCCGCACCGAGGTACTTCAGGCCGATGAACAGCATCGGCTCGGCCTTCAGCAGGGACGCCACGCCAAGGGCCGACAGCAGCATCAGCACCGCGTCGCCGAGGAACACGCCGCAGGCGGCCCGGTAGCCGGTCGCCACGCCACGCTGGGCCGAAGTCGCGAGGACGAACAACGAGTTCGGTCCGGGCAACAGGATCACGAAAACCACACCCAGCACGTAGGTCCAGAAATCGGTTATCCCCAGGGTCGGCATGGCTCTGCTCCTCAGCGACGCTCGGCCATCGCCGAGATGAAGCGGTCGAACAGCGGGGCGACGTCATGCGGACCGGGGCTCGCCTCGGGGTGGCCCTGGAAGCTGAAAGCGACCTTGTCGGTGCGCTCGATACCCTGCAGGGTACCGTCGAACAGCGACTTGTGAGTGGCTCGCAGGTTGTCCGGCAAGGTGCTCTCGTCGACCGCGAAACCGTGGTTCTGGCTGGTGATCATCACCACGCCGCTGTCCAGGTCCTGCACCGGGTGGTTGGCGCCGTGGTGGCCGTGGCCCATCTTCAGGGTCTTGGCGCCAGAGGCCAGGGCCAGCAACTGATGGCCGAGGCAGATGCCGAACACCGGGATCTCGGTATCGAGGAATTCGCGGATCGCCTGGATCGCGTAGTCGCACGGTTCGGGGTCGCCGGGGCCGTTGGAAAGGAAGATGCCGTCAGGGTTCAGCGCCAGCACTTCGCTGGCCGGTGTCTGCGCCGGCACCACGGTCAGGCGGCAGCCGCGCGCCACCAGCATGCGCAGGATGTTCAGCTTCACGCCGTAGTCGTAGGCCACCACGTGATACGGCAGTTCACCGGCCGGGATCTCCGGGTGACTGTCGCTTTCCAGGTTCCAGACGCTGGAGCGCCACTCGTAGCGCTCGGCGGTGGTGACCTCCTTGGCCAGGTCCATGCCCTTCAGGCCGGGGAAGGCGCGAGCCAGCTCCAGCGCGCGTTCCTCGGTAGCGTCGGCACCAGCCAGGATGCAGCCGTTCTGCGAACCCTTCTCGCGGAGGATGCGAGTCAGGCGACGGGTATCGATGCCGGCGATGGCGACGGTGCCGTTGGCTTTCAGGTAGTCAGGCAGCGACTGCTTGCTGCGCCAGTTGCTGGCGATCAGCGGCAGGTCGCGAATGATCAGGCCGGCGGCCCAGACACGGTTGGCCTCGGCGTCTTCCGGGGTGGTACCGGTATTGCCGATGTGCGGGTAGGTCAGGGTGACGATCTGCTGGGCGTAGGAAGGATCGGTAAGGATTTCCTGGTAGCCGGTCATGGCGGTGTTGAACACCACCTCGCCAACGGTCTGGCCGTCGGCACCGATGGCTTCACCGCGAAAAATGCTGCCGTCGGCAAGTGCAAGTATGGCTGGCTTAGTCAAGAAGACCTCCCGTAAATCAAGCCTGACTGGTCGCGCAGGTGTAAAAAAGCGGGATGACACCGTGAAGAGTCATCCCGCTTTTTTTCGATTCATGCTGCGCTGCTTTTAGTGGACACACTAAAGCTGTAGTTTACAGAATCGCGACATTCCGGTCCACCAATAAGACGACGTGCGGCAGCGTCTCAGCGTAGACCGAGCACATCCTGCATGTCGTACAGGCCATTCTCTTTGCCCTCCAGCCACAGCGCCGCACGCACCGCGCCACGGGCGAAGGTCATGCGACTGGAAGCCTTGTGGGTGATCTCCACGCGCTCGCCCTCGGCGGCGAACAGCACGGTGTGGTCGCCCACCACGTCGCCGGCGCGCACGGTGGCGAAGCCGATGGTTTCCCGCGCCCGCGCGCCGGTCTGCCCCTCGCGTCCGTAGACCGCCACTTCCTGAAGGTCCCGACCGAGCGCCTGGGCTACCACCTCGCCCATGCGCAAGGCGGTGCCGGACGGCGCATCGACCTTGTGCCGGTGATGGGCCTCGATGATCTCGATATCCACTTCGTCGCCCAGCACCCGTGCCGCGGTATCCAGAAGCTTCAGGCAAAGGTTCACGCCGACGCTGAAGTTGGCAGCGAAGACGATCGGGATATCCTTCGCCGCCTCGGCCAGCAGCAGCTTCTCGTCGGCGCTGAAGCCGGTGGTGCCGATGACCATCGCCCGGCGCGCCTTGCGGCACTGCTCGATGTTCTTCAGGGTTACGGAGGGATGGGTGAAGTCGATCAGGACGTCGAACTCCTCGCAGACCTTGCCCAGGTCCCCGGACAGCGGCACGCCGATCCGGCCGAGACCGGCCAGCTCGCCGGCGTCCGCCCCCACCAGGGTGCTATCCGGACGATCCACCGCCGCCGTCAGCCCGGCGGCACCGCCGGTCTGCTGAACGGCCTCGATCAGGTTCTTGCCCATGCGCCCGGCGGCGCCCACTACGGCTATACGTCGCATAAAACCACTCCACGCGGAACCCGGACGCGGCTGTCAGGCCGCGCCCATGGCTTTTTTTGTTTATAGGTCGTCGAAGAAACGCTTCATGCCTTCGAACCAGCCACTGGCCTTGGGCGAATGCGAGGTGTCGCTCTGCAACGACTTGCGGAACTCCTCGAGCAGCTCGCGCTGGCGCTTGTCCAGGTTCACCGGGGTTTCCACCACCACCTTGCACATCAGGTCGCCGGCGCCGCCGCCGCGCACCGGGGCCACGCCCTTGCCGCGCAGGCGGAACAGCTTGCCGGTCTGGGTGCTTTCCGGAATCTTCAGCTTGACCCGGCCATCCAGGGTCGGCACTTCCAGCTCGCCGCCCAGCGCAGCGTCGGCGAAACTGATCGGCACTTCGCAGTACAGATGCTTGCCGTCGCGCTGGAAGATCGGGTGCTCGCGCACATTGACCACCACGTACAGGTCGCCCGCCGGACCACCCATGCTGCCGGCCTCGCCTTCGCCGGTGAGGCGGATGCGGTCGCCGGTGTCGACGCCGGCCGGCACCTTCACCGACAGGGTCTTCTGCTCTTCCACGCGCCCCTGGCCATGGCAGGAGCCACAGGGATCGGAAATCATCTTGCCGGTGCCGTGGCAGCGCGGGCAGGTCTGCTGGACCGAGAAGAAGCCCTGCTGCATGCGCACCTGGCCGATACCGCCGCAAGTGGTGCAGGTGACCGGTGTGGTACCGGGCTTGGCGCCGCTGCCGTTGCAGGTCTTGCAACCGACCAGGGTCGGCACGCGGATGGTGACGGTGGTGCCACGTACCGCCTCCTCCAGGTCGAGGTCCAGGGTGTAGCGCAGGTCCGCGCCGCGCTGCGCGCCGCCGCGCGAGCCACCGCGGGCACCGCCGCCACCGAAGAAATCGCTGAACACATCGCCGAAGATGTCGGAGAAGCTCGCCCCGCCGAAACCGGCGCCAGCGCCCCCACCCATATTCGGATCGACGCCGGCATGGCCGTACTGGTCGTAGGCCGCCCGCTTGCTGGCATCGGAGAGGACCTCGTAGGCCTCGTTGGCCTCCTTGAACTTGTCCTCGGCTTCCTTGTCGCCAGGATTGCGGTCCGGGTGATATTTCATCGCCAGGCGGCGGTAGGCCTTCTTCAGGTCCGCCTCGCTGGCGCCACGCTCAACCCCCAGAACCTCGTAAAAGTCTCGTTTCGCCATAACCTTTCCGTCTCAATTAAGGACCCTCCAGACACGCCAACGCGGGAGCAGGCTCCCGCGTGGCGGATCATGCGTACCGGCCTGGCCGGCACGCGGGGCAGAAGCAAGCCGGGGCTTACTTGTTGTCCTTGACCTCTTCGAACTCGGCGTCCACCACGTCGTCAGCGGCTTTCGCCTGCTCGCCCTGGGGAGCGTCTTCGCCCTGCTGGGCCTGTTCGGCGTACATCTTCTGCGCCAGCGGGGTGGAAGCCTGGGACAGAGCGTTCATCTTGGCCTCGATCTCGGCCTTGTCGTCGCCCTTCACCGCCGCTTCCAGCTCGCCCAGCGCCTTCTCGATGGTCGCCTTGTCCTCGGCGGTGGCCTTGTCGCCCGCCTCGGTGATCATCTTGCGGGTCGCGTGGACCAGCGCGTCGCCCTGGTTGCGAGCGGCAGCCAGTTCCTCGAACTTGCGGTCCTCCTCGGCGTTCGCCTCGGCATCGCGGACCATCTGCTGGATCTCATCCTCGGACAGGCCGGAGGATGCCTTGATCACGATGGACTGCTGCTTGCCGGTGGCCTTGTCCTTCGCCGAGACGTGCAGGATGCCGTTGGCATCGATATCGAAGGTCACCTCGATCTGCGGCACGCCGCGCGGAGCCGGCGGAATGTCGGCCAGGTCGAACTTGCCCAGCGACTTGTTCTGCGCGGCCTGCTTGCGCTCGCCCTGCAGCACGTGGATGGTCACCGCGCCCTGGTTGTCGTCGGCGGTGGAGAACACCTGCGACTTCTTGGTCGGGATGGTGGTGTTCTTCTCGATCAGACCGGTCATCACGCCGCCCAGGGTCTCGATGCCGAGGGTCAGCGGGGTCACGTCGAGCAGCAGCACGTCCTTCACGTCGCCGGCCAGGACCGCGCCCTGGATGGCGGCACCGACAGCCACGGCTTCGTCCGGGTTGACGTCCTTGCGCGCTTCCTTGCCGAAGAACTCGGCAACGGTCTTCTGTACCAGCGGCATGCGGGTCTGGCCGCCGACCAGGATCACTTCATGGATATCGGAAACATCCAGGCCGGCATCCTTCAGCGCGGTGCGGCACGGCTCGATGGTGCGCTGCACCAGGTCTTCGACCAGGGACTCCAGCTTGGCGCGGGAAACCTTGACGTTCAGGTGCTTCGGACCGCTCGCGTCGGCAGTCACATACGGCAGGTTGACGTCGGTCTGCTGGGTCGAGGACAGCTCGATCTTGGCTTTCTCGGCCGCTTCCTTCAGACGCTGCATGGCCAGCGGGTCGCCCTTCAGGTTGATGCCGCTTTCCTTCTTGAACTCGTCGACGAGGTAGTCGATCAGGCGGATGTCGAAGTCTTCGCCGCCGAGGAAGGTGTCGCCGTTGGTGGCCAGCACTTCGAACTGGTGCTCGCCGTCGACTTCGGCGATCTCGATCACCGACACGTCGAAGGTACCGCCGCCCAGGTCATAGACGATCACGGTGTGGTCGCCCTTGGCCTTGTCCAGGCCATAGGCCAGCGCCGCCGCGGTCGGCTCGTTGATGATCCGCTTGACGTCGAGGCCGGCGATGCGGCCGGCGTCCTTGGTGGCCTGGCGCTGGCTGTCGTTGAAGTAAGCCGGAACGGTGATCACCGCTTCGGTGACCGGCTCGCCGAGGTAGTCTTCGGCGGTCTTCTTCATTTTCTTCAGCACTTCGGCGGAAATCTGCGGAGGCGCCATCTTCTGGCCCTTCACTTCCACCCAGGCGTCGCCGTTGTCGGCCTTGACGATGCTGTACGGCACCATCTGGATGTCTTTCTGAACCACGTTCTCTTCGAAGCGACGGCCGATCAGGCGCTTCACCGCATACAGGGTGTTCTGCGGGTTGGTGACCGCCTGGCGCTTGGCCGGCTGGCCCACCAGGGTTTCGCCATCGTTGGTGTAGGCGATGATCGAGGGGGTGGTACGCGCGCCCTCGGCGTTCTCGATGACCTTGACGTTACCGTTCTCCAGGATAGCCACGCAGGAGTTGGTGGTACCCAGGTCGATGCCAATGATTTTGCCCATATTCACTCTCCAGAAACTTTGATTCCGTGCGACCCGCCCGTGGGTCTCGTGCTCGGTTGACTACCCAGATGGGGTCGTCGCGTCGAATTTCAAGCCTGCTCGTCGATGGACGGCGGGGTTTCCGCCGGCGCCTTGCTGACTACCACCATCGCCGGACGCAGCAGGCGGCCGTTGAGCAGGTAGCCTTTCTGGAACACCTTGAGGACACTGCCCGGCTCGGCCGAAGCGCTTTCCTGCATGGCCATCGCCTGGTGCTGCTCGGGGTTGAAAGGCTCGCCTTCCGGGTTCAGCGCCTCCACCTGGTAGCGGCGCAGGGTGTCGTCGAACATCTTCAGGGTCAGTTCCATCCCTTCGCGCATCGGCTTGATCGCCTCGTCGTTGGGATCGGACATCTCCAGGCCGCGCTCGAGGGTGTCGACCACCGCCAGCAGGTCGCCGGCGAATTTCTCCAGCGCGAACTTGTGCGCCTTCTCGACATCCTGCTCCGCACGCCGGCGTACGTTCTGCAGATCCGCGACCATGCGCAGCGCCTGGTCCTGGGCGGCAGCCAGCTGCTCTTCCAGTTCCTGCACGCGGGCGGTCAGGTCCTCGGCGGCGCCGGTGGGCTGCTCGGGGGTCTGTTGATCCAGGGTCTGCTGTTCGTCAGCCATGCCACTCTCCTTCAAAAATAAGCTGGCAAATACAAGGCGAACGCATAAGTTCGCAACGTTGCCGGCTATATGGGGACGGCTTTCCACGGTTCAAGGGGCGAGCGGCAATTGCCAGCCGGAAAAAATACTGTATAAATAACCAGACAAAACCCACGGAGCCGCCCGCCATGCTGGTTCACCTGTCCGTTCACAACTACGCCATCGTCGAGCACCTGGATCTCGAACTCGCTACCGGCATGAGCGTGATCACCGGCGAAACCGGTGCGGGCAAGTCGATCATGCTCGACGCCCTCGGCCTTACCCTCGGCGACCGCGCCGACAGCGGCGCGGTACGTCCCGGAGCGGACAAGGCCGACATTCTCGCCAGCTTCGACGTCAGTGCCATCGCCGAGGCCCGCGACTGGCTCGCCGAGCGCGACCTGGAACAGGACGGTCCGTGCATCCTGCGCCGGGTGATCACTGCCGAAGGTCGCTCGCGTGCCTACATCAACGGCACGCCCTGCCCGCTGGGCGACCTGAAGAGCCTGGGCGAACTGCTGATCGACATCCATAGCCAGCACGAGCACCAGTCGCTGCTGAAGAGCGAGACCCACCGGCGCCTGCTCGACGAGTACGCCGGCTGCCAGGAGCTGGCGCGCCAGGTGCAGCTCGCCGCGCAACGCTGGAAGCAGACCAGCCAGGAACTCGAACGCCTGTCGCGTAGCGGCGACGAACAACGCGCCCGCCACCAGTTGCTCAGCTACCAGCTGGAAGAACTGGAAAACCTGTCCCTCGGCGAAAACGAACTGGAAAGCCTGGAGCAGGAGCAGAAGACCCTGAGCAACGCCGAAAGCCTGCTCGCCGCCTGCCGCCAAGTCGTGGAAATGTGCAGCGAGAGCGATGCCGGCAACGTCCTTTCCGCGCTCAATGCCAGCCTCAACCGCCTGACCTCGTTCAGCGGCCAGCCCGCCGCTCTCGGCGAAGCGGTCAACCTGTTGTCCAGCGCGCAGATCCAGGTCGAGGAGGCGATCGGCGAACTGAACCGCTTCGTCGACCACTTCGATGCCGATCCCAATCGCCAGCAGCAGGTCGAGGAGCGCCTGGACGTCATTTATTCCCTGGCGCGCAAGCACCGGGTCCAGCCCGCCGAACTGGCCGACCTGCAGCAGCGCCTGTTCGACGAACTGGAGGCGCTGAACGCCGACGACGAAGCGGTCGGACGCCTGGGCGACGAGCTGGCCGCCTACGCCCGGCATTACCAGGAAAAAGCCGAAGAACTGAGCCGCCTGCGCCAGGCCGCGGCCGCACCTCTTGCCGCCAGCGTGGAGCAGGAGATGCAGCGCCTGGGCATGCCCGGGGGGCGCTTCGCCATCGTCCTGCATCCCGGCGACAGCGCCGAGCCGCAGGCCAACGGACTGGAAAGCGTGGAGTTCCTGGTCAGCGCCAACCCCGGGCAGCCGCTGAAAGGGCTGGCCAAGGTCGCCTCGGGCGGCGAACTGTCGCGGATCAGCCTGGCGATCCAGGTGATCACGGCACAGACCTCGCGCATCCCCACCCTGGTCTTCGACGAAGTCGACGTCGGCATCGGCGGCCCCACCGCCGAAGTGGTCGGACAGTTGCTGCGCCGCCTCGGCGAACGCGGCCAGGTCCTCACCGTGACCCACTTGCCGCAGGTCGCCGCCCAGGGCCACCAGCACCTGTTCGTGCACAAGGAACGCGGCAGCAGCGAAACCCGTACGGCGGTCGCCACCCTGAACAAGGCCCAGCGGATCGAGGAGATCGCCCGCATGCTCGGCGGCGTCGACCTGACCAAGGAATCCCTGGCCCACGCGAAGAAACTGGTCAACCTGGCCGCCCAGAACTGAACGTTCCTTCAATGGAAAATGAAAACGGCGACCCCAGGGTCGCCGTTTTCGCATGGAACCGTTGCGCGACTACTTCTTCTTGCGCACGTAGAGCACCAGATTGTGATCGACCAGCTCGAAGCCGCGCTCGCGGACGATTTCCTTCTGGCGCTTCTCGATTTCCGCATCCATGAACTCGATCACCTCGCCGGTATCGACGCAGACCATGTGGTCGTGGTGGCCGCTATCGGCGAGCTCGAACACGGCATGGCCGCCATCGAAGTTGTGACGCACCACCAGGCCGGCGGCCTCGAACTGGGTCAGCACCCGATAGACGGTTGCCAGGCCCACGTCCTCGCCTGCTTCCATCAGCGCCTTGTACACGTCTTCGGCGCTCATGTGGCGTTGCTCGGCCGAGTCGAGCATCTGCAGGATCTTGACCCGCGGCAGGGTCACTTTAAGGCCGGCTTTTCGAAGTTCGCTATTTTCAACCATGTCTGCTTTCTCAGCGCGGGATGTTTCGCAGTATCCCGGAATACGGGTATGATCGGGCTTTTATTTGCCCAGCCAAGATAGTGGAAGTCGCTCACCGATGCAAAACGCCAAGCTCATGCTGACCTGTCTCGCTTTCGCGGGGCTTGCCGCACTCGCCGGTTGCTCGTTTCCTGGCGTCTATAAAATCGACATCCAGCAAGGCAACGTCGTAACGCAGGACATGATAGACCAGTTGCGTCCCGGAATGACCCGACGCCAAGTGCGGTTTATCATGGGCAACCCGCTCATCGTCGATACCTTCCACGCCAATCGTTGGGACTACCTCTACAGCATCCAGCCGGGCGGCGGTCGTCGCCAGCAGGAGCGCGTCAGCCTGTTCTTCAACGACAGCGACCAGCTGGCCGGCCTGAACGGCGACTTCATGCCCGGCGTCAGCCGCGACGAAGCGATCCTCGGCAAGGAAGGCAGCACCACCGTCACCCAGCCGGCCGACCAGCAGAAACCGGAAGCGCAGAAAGAAGAGCCGCCGAAACCGGGCTCCACCCTGGAACAGCTCCAGCGCGAAGTGGACGAAGCCCAGCCGGTACCGGTTCCGACTCCCGAACCTCTGGATCCCAGCCCGCAATGACGGCTGGCGTTCCACGAAAAAGCCCGGCATTCGCCGGGCTTTTTCATTTCCGCAGGAAACCCCGCGGCTAACCGCCTTCGCGCTCGCTCCGGGCACGTGCGGCACGCTGCTTGCGCACCTCCTTGGGATCGGCGATCAGCGGACGGTAGATCTCCACCCGCTCGCCAGCCTCCAGCATCCGCTCCTCCGGGCGTGCCAGGAGCTTGCCGAAGATACCCAGCGGGCAACCTTGCACATCCAGCCCTGGAAAGGCCTCGCCGATGCCGGAGAGCAGCACGGCCTCGCGTGCGCTGGTACCTGCCGGCACGCTCAGGCGCAGTAACGCCTGTCGCTCCGGCAGCGCGTAGACCACCTCGACGGCGATCTCAGCCATAGAGTTGCTTGGCGCGCTGGCAGAACGCGTCGACCATGGTGTTGGCGGCCTGGGTGAACAGCGGCCCGAGGGTCGCCTTGACCAGCGGCCCGGCGTAATCGAAGGTCAGGTCGAGGGTGATCTTGCAGGCCTTCTCGCCCAGCGCCTTGAACTGCCAGACGCCATGCAGTTCGGTGAACGGTCCGTTTTCCAGGTTCATCTCGATGGAAGCTCCCGGCACCAACACGTTGCGGGTGGTGAAGCGCTGGCTGAGGCTACCCTTGGCCACGGTCAGCTCGGCGCGCATCAGGCTTTCGCTCTCCTCCAGGACCTGGCTGGCCGAACACCAGGGCAGGAACTCCGGATAGCGCTTCACGTCGTTCACCAGATCGAACAGCGCGCGGGCGGGATAAGGCAACAGCGCCGAACGCTGGATATGGGTGCTCATAGAACTCTCACTTCTGCTGTCGAGCGGGCGACTCCCCAAGCATAGCCGGCGGGACGGCGGCATCCGCCACGGCGGCGCGCTGCGCCCGTCGACCGGGGCCAGGGTTCGGCAGAAAAAACGCTCAGCGCAGCCTGACGCCACTTGAAGACTTTTCTTACAAAACCTTGGCCAGCGGCCAGGAAAAGAGTGGGCATTGTCCGAAATTCGCCTCTATCCCTCAAGCGCGACGCCGCCCCATAGCGGTGAAGCCGGCGACTCCCTATAATGCGCCGCCTATGGCTAAGCAGAAGAAACACCCTTCGGGGACCATCGCGCAGAACAAGAAGGCTCTGCACGACTATTTCATCGAACAACGCTTCGAGGCGGGCGTCGCCCTGGCGGGCTGGGAAGTGAAAAGCCTGCGCGCCGGCAAGGCCCAGCTGGTCGACAGCTACGTGCTGCTCAAGGATGGCGAGGCCTGGCTGCTCGGCAGCCACATCACGCCCCTGACCACCGCCAGCACGCACGTGATCGCCGACCCGGTGCGCACGCGCAAGCTGCTGCTGCACAAGCGCGAACTGGGCAAGCTGTTCGGCGCCGTGCAACAGAAGGGCTACGCCTGCGTCGCCCTGTCGATGTACTGGAAGAAGCACCTGGTCAAGTGCGAGATCGCCCTGGCCAAGGGCAAGAAGGACTTCGACAAGCGCCACACCGAGAAGGAGCGCGACTCCGATCGGGAGATCCAACGCGCCATGCGCCACGGCAAGGACGACTGAGCGCCTCCCTGCACGCGCCTCGCTAGTCTTCCTGCACGCTGCGACGGCGCTGCGAGCGCTTCATCCTGCGCGCCTCTTCCTGGACCTCCGCCAGGACCTCCTGCACATAGTGGATGTGCTGGTTGGACACCTCCCGGGCCAGCTCCGCCTGACCGCTGATGATCGCGTCGTATAGGCGCTGGTGCTGCTCCATCAGTTGCGCGCGGGTTTCCGTGCGCTGCGCGTACATCCCGCCGATATTGGTCACCACGTTGCGCCGCAGCAAGTCGAACAGGCCCTTGATGGTGTGCAGCAGCACGGTGTTGTGGCTGGCCTCGGCGATCGCCAGGTGGAAGCGCGCGTCGGCGGCGCCCTCTTCCGCGCTGACCTGGTCGTTGCGCGCATAGCAGGCCTGGAGCGCCTCGAAGGCCTCGGTCAGGCGCTGATGATCGAGGGAGGTCGCACGCAGCGCCGCGTAGTAGGCACAGGACCCTTCCAGCGTGTGGCGAAACTCCAGCAGGTCGCGCTGGGCCTCCGGGTTACCTTCCAGCAGGTGCAGCAGCGGATCGCTGAAAGTCGCGCCCAGCGATTCGGTCACATAGTTGCCGCCACCCTGGCGGCTGACCAGCAGCCCCTTCGCCACCAGTTTCTGGATCGCCTCGCGCAGCGACGGCCGGGAAACCCCGAACTGCTCGGCAAGCACGCGCTCGGCGGGCAGCCGCTCGCCGGACTTCAGCGTGCCCTCCAGGATCATCGCCTCCAGTTGCGCAACGATGTCATCCGACAGACGGCGCTGCCTGACCTGACCAAATTCCATATCCCGACACCCTTACCCGAAGTTTCGTCGCAAAGCCTCTGCCATGCGCCCAGCGCGAAAAAGAGAGGAAGCGTACCGAGCCGCTCCCCGCACCACAAGCGAGGCGCCACGAGCCCCGCACGAGCATCCTTAGACAAAAGTCGTAGACGGGCAAATTGACACGCCGAACGCTCGACTCTTAACCTGAGCGCTCGCTTTTGTAAATTGGTCTTACCAATTATGCGAGCTTTGCCAGGTTCGGCTGCCCAGCGCCCTTGCACACACAGGTCTTGGCGCGTATCCGATCTGGTCACAGGCAAACCCAACAACAATTAGGGAGCCAACCCCCATGCAAGCCTGGCAACAACTCTATACCCCCCTGGGCAGTCTCGGCCTGTCGGCCGCCGCGGCCGTCATCCCGATCGTGTTCTTCTTCCTCGCCCTGGCGGTATTCCGCCTCAAGGGCCACATCGCCGGCAGCATCACCCTGGGGCTGGCCATCGCGGTGGCCATCTTCGCCTTCCACATGCCCGCCGACATGGCCTTCGCCGCCGCCGGCTACGGCTTCCTCTACGGTCTCTGGCCGATCGCCTGGATCATCGTCGCCGCGGTCTTCCTCTACAAACTGACGGTGAAGAGCGGCCAGTTCGAGGTGATCCGCAGCTCGGTGCTGTCGATTACCGGCGACCAGCGCCTGCAGGTACTGCTGATCGGCTTCTCCTTCGGGGCCTTCCTCGAAGGCGCCGCCGGTTTCGGCGCGCCGGTGGCGATCACCGCCGCCCTGCTCGTCGGCCTCGGCTTCAATCCGCTCTACGCCGCCGGCCTGTGCCTGATCGCCAACACTGCGCCGGTGGCCTTCGGCGCACTGGGCATCCCGATCATCGTCGCCGGCCAGGTGACCGGCATCGACGCCTTCAAGATCGGCGCCATGACCGGCCGCCAACTGCCGTTCCTGTCGATCCTGGTACCGTTCTGGCTGGTGTTCATGATGGACGGCTGGCGCGGCATCCGCGAAACCTGGCCGGCCGCCATCGTCGCCGGCGGCAGCTTCGCCATCACCCAGTACCTGACGTCCAACTTCATCGGCCCGGAGTTGCCGGACATCACCTCGGCGCTGGTCAGCCTGGTCTCCCTGACCCTGTTCCTCAAGGTCTGGCAGCCGCAGGGCGCCAGCGAAGCGCTCGCCGCCAGCGGCGGCGCGGCCGTGGCCGGTGGCGGCTTCGGCGGGCAACGCAGCGTCGAACCGTCCGCCTACAGCTTCGGCGAGATCCTCAAGGCCTGGTCGCCATTCCTGGTGCTCACCGTACTGGTGACCATCTGGACCCTGAAACCTTTCAAGGCCCTGTTCGCCCCGGGCGGCGAGCTCTACTGGCTGGTGTTCAACTTCGCCATCCCGCACCTCGACCAACTGGTGGTCAAGGGCGCACCGATCGCCACCAGCGCCACGCCGATCGCCGCGGTATTCAAGTTCGACCCGATCTCCGCCACCGGCACGGCGATCTTCCTCTCGGCGTTGGTATCGATGCTCATCCTGCGCATTGGAACGAAAATTGGTATTACCACTTTCAAGGAAGTCCTGGTGGAGCTGAAGTGGCCGATCCTGTCCATCGGCATGGTCCTGGCCTTCGCCTTCGTCACCAACTACTCGGGCATGTCCACCACCCTGGCCCTGGTCCTGGCCGGTACCGGCGCGGCGTTCCCGTTCTTCTCGCCGTTCCTCGGCTGGCTGGGGGTATTCCTGACCGGTTCGGATACATCCTCCAACGCCCTGTTCAGCTCCCTGCAGTCGACCACCGCGCACCAGATCGGAGTCAGCGACACCCTGCTGGTGGCCGCCAATACCAGCGGCGGCGTGACCGGCAAGATGATCTCCCCGCAATCCATCGCCGTGGCCTGCGCCGCGACCGGGATGGTCGGCAAGGAATCCGACCTGTTCCGCTTCACCCTGAAGCACAGCCTGATCTTCGCCGCGCTGGTCGGACTGATCACCCTGGCCCAGGCATACCTATTCACCGGCATGCTGGTGCACTGACCGCGCCCTGATCGGCCGCGCGTCGGCGATACTGCGCAGGAAATGGCCCGGCTCCCTCGGCCATTTCCGCCGTGTCCCGCTCCACTGCGCTCGATGCGAAACCTTTCGACACAACGGAAGAGCCCAATGATCATTTCCGCTTCCACCGACTACCGCGCCGCCGCCCAACGCAAGCTGCCGCCGTTCCTCTTCCACTACATCGACGGCGGCGCCTACGCCGAATACACCTTGCGTCGCAACGTCGAAGACCTGTCGGCCATCGCCCTGCGTCAGCGGGTGCTGAAGAACATGTCCGAGCTGAGCCTGGAAACCCGCCTGTTCGACGAGACCCTGGCGATGCCGGTGGCGCTCGCCCCGGTCGGTCTCACCGGCATGTACGCCCGCCGCGGCGAGGTCCAGGCGGCGCGCGCGGCGGCGGCGAAGGGCGTGCCCTTCACCCTGTCGACGGTATCGGTGTGCCCGATCGAGGAGGTCGCCCCGGCCATCGACCGGCCGATGTGGTTCCAGCTCTACGTGCTGAAGGACCGCGGCTTCATGCGCAACGCCCTGGAGCGGGCCAAGGCCGCCGGCGTCACCACCCTGGTGTTCACCGTCGACATGCCGGTCCCCGGCGCCCGCTACCGCGACGCCCATTCCGGCATGAGCGGCCCCTACGCCGCGCCGCGCCGCATCCTGCAAGCCATGACCCACCCGGCCTGGGCCTGGGACGTCGGCCTGCTGGGCAAGCCCCACGACCTCGGCAACATTTCCGCCTACCGCGGCAACCCGACCGGACTGGAGGACTACATCGGCTGGCTGGGCGCCAACTTCGACCCGTCGATTTCCTGGAAGGACCTGGAGTGGATCCGCGAGTTCTGGGACGGCCCGATGGTGATCAAGGGCATCCTCGACCCCGAGGATGCCAGGGATGCGGTGAAGTTCGGCGCCGACGGCATCGTCGTCTCCAACCACGGCGGCCGCCAGCTCGACGGCGTGCTGTCCAGCGCCCGCGCGCTGCCGGCGATAGCCGATGCGGTGAAGGGCGAACTGGCGATCCTTGCCGACTCCGGCATCCGCACCGGTCTCGACGTGGTGCGGATGATCGCCCTCGGCGCCGACAGCGTGCTGCTCGGCCGCGCCTTCGTCTACGCCCTGGCCGCCGCCGGCGAGGCCGGGGTGCGCAACCTGCTCGAACTGATCGAAAAGGAAATGCGCGTGGCCATGGTCCTCACCGGGGCCAAGTCGATCGGCGAGATCAGCGCCGACTCGCTGGTCCGCGAACTGGGCGCCTGAGACGCCCACCAGAAAAGCCTGAAAACGCCCGGGGCGTGACCGTCGTCCCAGGGCCGAGGAAAGCCGATGAGCCTGCCGATTCCCTTTCTCGAGACCGTCGAGCGGCTGATACCGCGCGAACGCCGCTTCGACGACCCGCTGTCGACCCTGGCCTTCGGCACCGACGCCAGTTTCTACCGGTTGATTCCCAAGCTGGTGCTGCGCGTCGAAAGCGAGGACGAGGTCGCCGCGATCCTATCCGCCGCCTACCGCGAGCAGGTCCCGGTGACCTTCCGCGCCGCCGGCACCAGCCTCTCCGGCCAGGCCATCAGCGACTCGGTGCTGCTCGTCCTCGGCGACAACTGGAACGGCCGGGAAATCCGCGCCGACGGCGCGCAGATCCGCCTGCAGCCGGGTGTCATCGGCGCCCAGGCGAACGCCTGGCTGGCGCCGTTCGGCCGCAAGATCGGTCCCGACCCGGCCTCGATCAACGCCTGCAAGATCGGCGGCATCGTCGCCAACAACGCCAGCGGCATGTGCTGCGGCACCGCGCAGAACAGCTACCACACCCTCGCCGGCCTGCGCCTGCTGCTGGCCGACGGCACCCGTCTGGACAGCGAGGACCCGGCCAGCGTCGCGGCCTTCCGCGCCAGCCACGGCGAGCTGCTGGAACGGCTCGCCGAACTCGGCCGCGAGACCCGCGCCAACGCCGAACTGGCCGCGAAGATCCGCCACAAGTACCGGCTGAAGAACACCACCGGCCTGTCGCTGAACGCGCTGGTCGACTACGACGAGCCGCTGGACATCCTCACCCACCTGATGGTCGGCTCCGAGGGCACCCTCGGCTTCATCAGCGCGGTGACCTACGACACCGTCCCGGAACACCCGCACAAGGCCTCGGCGCTGCTGGTTTTCCCCACGGTGGAAACCTGCTGCACGGCGGTCGCGGTGCTCAAGCGCCAGCCGGTCTCGGCGGTGGAACTGCTCGATCGGCGCAGCCTGCGCTCGGTTGAGAACATGCAGGGCATGCCGGAATGGGTGAAGAGTCTTTCCGCCGGTGCCTGCGCCCTGCTCATCGAGTCCCGCGCGGCGAGCCGCACGCTGCTGCACGAACAGCTCGGGCGGATCATGGCCTCCATCGCCGAATATCCGCTGGAGAAGCAGGTCGACTTCAGCGAAGACCCGGCGGTCTACAACCAGCTCTGGCGCATCCGCAAGGACACCTTCCCGGCTGTCGGCGCGGTGCGCGAGACCGGCACCACGGTGATCATCGAGGACGTCACCTTCCCCGTCGAACGACTGGCCGAGGGAGTCAACCGCCTGATCGAGCTGTTCGACAAGCACCGCTACGATGAGGCGATCCTCTTCGGCCACGCGCTGGAGGGCAACCTGCACTTCGTCTTCACCCAGGGCTTCGACTCGCCCGAGCAGATCGCCCGCTACTCGGCGTTCATGGACGACGTGGCGCACCTGGTGGCGGTGGAGTACGGCGGCTCACTGAAGGCCGAGCATGGCACCGGACGCAACATGGCGCCGTTCGTCGAACTGGAGTGGGGCGAGGACGCCTATCGCTTGATGTGGCAGCTCAAGCGCCTGCTCGACCCGCGCGGCATCCTCAACCCGGGTGTGGTCCTCAGCGACGACCCGCAGAGCCACCTGAAGAACCTCAAGCCGCTGCCGGCTGCCGACGAGATCGTCGACAAGTGCATCGAGTGCGGTTTCTGCGAACCGGTCTGCCCGTCGCGCGGACTGACCCTAACGCCACGCCAGCGCATCGTCCTGTGGCGCGACATCCAGGCGAAGAAGCGCGCCGGCGTCGACACCACGGCGCTGGAGCGCGACTACCGCTACCAGGGCATCGACACCTGCGCCGCCACCGGCCTATGCGCCCAGCGCTGTCCTGTGAACATCAACACCGGCGAGCTGATCCGCAAGCTGCGCGGCGCCGACGCCCGCCACGCCGAAGGCGCCACCTGGCTGGCGCGCAACTTTGCCGGAGCCATGCGTGCTGCGCGCTTCGCCCTGCTCGCTGCCGACGGCGCCCGGCGCCTGCTTGGCGCGCCCCTGCTGGCCAGGGCCAGCCGCGGCCTCAGCCAGGCCAGCGGCGGCCGCGTGCCGCAATGGACGCCGGCGCTGCCGCAGCCGGTACGCCTGGCGCCGCCGACCGCCCCGCTCGACGACGAGCGGCCGAGGGTGGTCTATCTCGCCGCCTGCGTCTCGCGTGCCATGGGCCCGGCCTTCGGCGACGAAGAGCGCGAGCCGCTGCTGGACAAGACCCGCCGTCTACTGGAAAAGGCCGGCTACCAGGTGGTGTTCCCGGATAACCTGGACAACCTCTGCTGCGGCCAGCCGTTCGCGTCCAAGGGGTATGCGAAGCAGGCCGACGACAAGCGCGACGAGCTGCTCGCCGCCCTGCTCCAGGCCAGCCGCGGCGGCCTCGACCCGATCTACTGCGACACCAGTCCCTGCACCCTGCGCCTGGTCCAGGGTCTGGACGATCCGCGGCTGCAGATCCACGACCCGGTGAAATTCATCCGCAGTCACCTGCTCGATCGCCTGGAGTTCATCCCGCAGGACAAACCGGTAGCGGTGCACGTCACCTGCAGCACCCAGCACCTCGGCGAGAGCCAGGCGCTGATCGACCTGGTCGGCCGCTGCACCCGCAAGGTGGTGATCCCGGAAGGCATCCACTGCTGCGGCTTCGCCGGCGACAAGGGCTTCACCACGCCGGAACTGAACGCTCACTCCCTGCGCAGCCTGAAGGATGCCGTGCAGTTCTGCGAGGAAGGCGTATCCACCAGCCGT
Source organism: Pseudomonas sp. 203-8 (assembly GCF_020708595.1). Classification (NCBI taxonomy): domain Bacteria; kingdom Pseudomonadati; phylum Pseudomonadota; class Gammaproteobacteria; order Pseudomonadales; family Pseudomonadaceae; genus Pseudomonas; species Pseudomonas sp. 203-8. The sequence goes on from NZ_JAJFDF010000001.1 coordinate 91,480, forward strand.
ACCTGCGAGATCGGCCTCAGCGAGCACGGCGGGATCGACTACCGCGGGGTGGTCTACCTGGTGGACCGGGTGACGCAGGCGAAGGGCGCGCCTCGGTAGGGCGAATAACCACTCGCGGTTATCCGCCGGGCCATGCTCCGCAGAAGCAGCGGATAGCGCCGCTGGCGCTGTTCGCCCTACGTCAGGCGAAATGGCTGCTCCGGCGTCGTCGGCCCGCGCCGGGTCGGGCAAAAAATCCGTCGTTAAGCACCTCTTAAGTCAGCCGCGCCTATCGTGCCTTCCACCGCGAGGACATCCCTCGCCGAAACGGAAGCAGGAGGCCTTCATGGCAATTCAACCGTTGCGACTCGATCCGATCACCGTGCTCGGCAAGCAACTGGTCATCGAGCTGTTCGACTGCGTCGACCAGCGCTTCGACGATATCCAGTGGATCGAGGAAAGCATGCTCGAGGCCGCCCGCCAGGCCAACGCCACCATCATCACCTCGGCGTTCCACAAGTTCAGCCCGATCGGCATCTCCGGCGTGGTGGTGATCGCCGAATCGCACCTGGCGATCCATACCTGGCCGGAGTACGGCTATGCCGCGGTCGACGTGTTCACCTGCGGCGACGTGCTCGATGGCGCCCAGGCCGTGCGCGTGCTCAGCGAACGCCTGGGCAGCCGTCGGCACCTGATCTCGAGCATGGACCGCGGCCTCGGCGGCCATCGCCTGGGGCTGCTCAGCCGCAGCCTGGCCGGCAATGGCCCGGTCGACGAAGACAGCCCGACCCTGCGCTGGGCGCTGGGCCAGGGCACGGGGGTGGCCTGATGGATACGCCGATCGAACGCGCCCCGCTGGCTCCCGACCTGAGCCAGGCCCGTTACGCCGTCGACCTCACCGGCCTGGTGCCGGCGGAGGTCGCCGCCGGGCTGCCGCCGCTGCCGCCGAACCACTTCTATTTCTATCCGCCGGACCCGCTGCTGGAAGGCGACGGCGCGATCACCGCGATCGAGGACAGCGACCCCTTCGACCAGTACGTCTACCGCCTGCGCCGGGTGCTCTACCAGGGCCGCACGCGCTGGCAGAACGTGCTGATCGCCGACACCTACAACTACGACCGCGTGCTGATGCTCGACGGCGCGATCCAGAGCGCCGAGAGCGATGAGTCGCTGTACCACGAGCTGCTGGTGCAGCCGGCCATGCTCGCCCACGACGAGCCGCGCGACGTACTGATCATCGGCGGCGGCGAAGGCGCCACCCTGCGCGAGGTGCTGTCCCATGCCAGCGTGCGGCGGGCGGTGATGGTCGATCTCGACCGGGAGCTGGTGGAACTGTGTCGCGAACACCTGTTCCAGTGGCACCAGGGCGCCTTCGACGACCCACGCTGCGAACTGCTCGCCGAGGACGGCCGGGCCTATCTCGAGCGCGACCCGTCGCTCTATGACGTGGTCATCATCGACGTCGTCGACATGCTCGACAACGGCCCGGCCCAGGCTCTCTATACCCGCCAGTTCTACGAGCTGCTGCATTCGCGCCTGCGACCGGGCGGGGTGGTCGCGGTGCAGGGGCTGGAGTTCTCCCACAGCGACGACAAGCCCCACGCGGCCCTCGCCCGCACCCTGCGCAGTGTCTTCTCCCAGGTCCACAGCTACCGCGCCACGGTGCCCTCGTTCCTCTCCTCCTGGGGCTTCCTGCTGGCTTCCGACTGGCTCGACACGAACCACTGGCAGGCCGAGGACATCGACCGACGCATCGAACGCAAGCTCGGCCCGCTGTGGCTCGACCACCTCGACGGCGACTACCTCAAGGCCTGCTTCGTGATGGACCGGGAAACCCGCTTCCTGCTAGCCCAACCGGGACCGGTACTGGAAGACGGCGTACCCTTCGTCGCACCGCCGGATATCGAGGAGATCGAGTTCGGCCCGGCACAATTGCCGGCCCTGGCGAGGACCTGAAGATGTCCGCCGCTCCCCTGGCCAGCGTACCGCTGGCCGTCAACGGCGCGCCCTGCCTGCTGCACCGGGTACGCTTCCGCTCCGCCGCGGACGGCGGCGGCCTGCCGCTACTGGCCACCCTGCGCGATCCGCAGCCGGCGCTGGCCGTCCTGGCGCAACGCATCGAGCTGAGCGAAGACGCGGAACTGCCGGAGACCGCCGTCGACGACGAGCTGCTGGTGATCTTCGCCAACGCCGGGCTACAGACCGGGCACGCCTGGCGCCAGCGCCTGGAAGCCTGGATGGCCGCCGGCGAGGACGAGCGCCAGCCGACCCTGGAAGCGCCCTCGTTCGGCGAGCGGGTGCTGTGGCGCCCCGGCCGCGCGCTGGTCATCGGCAACCCCGAGCGCTGCCGGGAGCTGCTCGAAGGCCTGGCCGTCTTCGCCTGGCACGAAGGTCACCTGCGCCGCCTGGAAGGCGAGACCGCGGCGGCCTGGGAACCGGCCCAGGCCGATGTCGAACTGACCCAGCTACCGCGCCGTGCCGCCCTGCGGCGCCAGGAACATGTGAACCGGCAGGTGCGACGCACTACACTCTGGCGCATGGCCTATGCCCGCCTGGAGTCGCACCTGGAGAAGCCGCCGCTGCAACTGAACGGCGCTGTGCGCCGGCTCTACAACGAACTGGCCATGCAGGCCGAAGTGCACGATCGCCTGGCGACCCTGGACGACCGCATCGAAGTGCTGCAGGACCTCTACGAACTGGCCGCCGACCGCCTCGGCGAATACCGCTACTTCCGGGGCGAACTGTGGGTCGAATGGCTGATCGTCGCCATCCTCCTGCTGGAGGCCGGCCTGAGCCTGTGGGAATTGTGGAATCACTGAAACGAGGCTGCCATGAGAATACTGCTGGCCGAGGACGACCTGCTGCTCGGCGACGGCATCCGCGCCGGGCTGCGCCTGGAAGGCGATACCGTGGAATGGGTGACCGACGGCGTGGCCGCGGAGAACGCGCTGGTCACCGACGAGTTCGACCTGCTGGTGCTCGACATCGGACTGCCGCGCCGCAGCGGCCTGGACATCCTGCGTAACCTGCGCCACCAGGGCCGGCTCACCCCGGTGCTGCTGCTCACCGCGCGGGACAAGGTGGCCGACCGGGTCGCCGGGCTCGACAGCGGTGCCGACGACTACCTGACCAAGCCCTTCGATCTCGACGAACTGCAGGCACGGGTGCGCGCCCTGACCCGCCGCACCACCGGTCGCGCCCTGCCGCAACTGGTGCACGGCGAGCTGCGCCTGGACCCGGCGACCCACCAGGTGACCCTGTCCGGGCAGGCGGTGGAACTGGCGCCGCGCGAATACGCACTGCTGCGCCTGCTGCTGGAGAACAGCGGCAAGGTGCTCTCGCGCAACCAACTGGAGCAGAGCCTCTACGGCTGGAGCGGCGACGTCGAGAGCAACGCCATCGAAGTCCACGTCCACCACCTGCGGCGCAAGCTCGGCAACCAGTTGATCCGCACCGTCCGCGGCATCGGCTACGGCATCGACCAGCCAGCGCCCTGAAAACCGCCTACCGGAGTCCCCCGATGTCCCGTGCCGCCGTCCCCTCCGTCCGCCGGCGCCTGCTGGTCAACCTGCTGGTCGGCTTCGTGCTGTGCTGGCTGAGCGTGGCGGCGCTGACCTACCACCTCTCGCTGAAGCAAGTGAACCGCCTGTTCGACGACGACATGGTGGACTTCGGCGAAGCCGCCCTGCGCCTGCTCGACCTTGCCACCGAAGACCAGGCCGGCGAGGACGGCTCCATCACCGAGATCATCGAACGCAGCCGCGAAGCGATCCAGGGTCTGCCCCTGCTGCGCCGCGAAAGCGCCCTCGGCTACGCCCTGTGGCGCGACGGCCAGCCGCTGCTGTCGAGCCTCAACCTGCCGCCGGAGATCACGGCCCAGGGCCCCGGCTTCAGCACCGTGGAAGCCCAGGGCACCCACTGGCGGGTGCTCCAGCTGAACATCGACGGCTTCCAGATCTGGATCAGCGAAAACCTGATCTACCGCCAGCACACCATGAACCTGCTGCTGTTCTACTCGCTGTTCCCACTGCTGCTGGCGCTGCCGTTGCTCGGCGGCCTGGTCTGGTTCGGCGTTGCCCGCGGCCTGGCGCCGCTACGCGAAGTGCAGGCCGAGGTCCAGCAGCGCTCCGCGCGACACCTGCAGCCGATCGCCGTGGAAGCGGTGCCGCTGGAGATCCGCGGCCTCATCGACGAACTCAACCTCCTGCTGGAGCGTCTGCGCACCGCCCTCGAGGCCGAACGCCGACTGACCAGCGACGCCGCCCATGAGATCCGCACGCCACTGGCCAGCCTGCGCACCCATGCCCAGGTCGCGCTGCGTTCGGAAGACCCCAAGGCCCACGCCCGCGGCCTGCTGCAAGTCAGTCGCAGCGTCGAGCGGATCAGCACCTTGATGGAGCAGATCCTGCTCCTCGCCCGCCTCGACGGCGACGCCCTGCTGGAGCAATTCCACCCGGTCAACCTCGCCACCCTGGCCGAAGACGTACTCTCCGAACTGGCGCGCCAGGCCATCGACAAGGACATCGAGCTGTCGTTGCACCAGGAGACCGTGCACGTGATGGGCATCGACCTGTGGCTGAAGGCGATGGTCGGCAACCTGGTGGGCAACGCCCTGCGCTACACACCGGCCGGGGGCCAGGTCGAGATCCGCGTCGAGAATCGCGCCCAGCACGCCGTGCTGCGGGTGCGCGACAACGGCCCCGGGGTCGCCCTGGAAGAGCAGCAGGCGATCTTCACCCGCTTCTACCGCAGCCCCGCCACCAGCAGCGGCGAGGGCAGCGGCCTGGGCCTGCCGATCGTCAAGCGCATCGTCGAACTGCACTTCGGCAGTATCGGCCTGGGCAAGGGACTGGAGGGCAAAGGGCTGGAAGTGCAGGTGTTCCTGCCGAAGACCCAGCCGGACGCGACGCGGCCGCCGGCCAGAGGTCCGGACAGCGGGCGGTCACATATCTGATAGCCTGCGCATTGGCCGGGAAAGGGATAGGCTAGCGGCTTCGCAACCTCCCAGGAGACCCGGATGAACATCGGTGAAGCGGCGAAGAAAAGCGGACTGACGCCGAAGATGATCCGTTACTACGAGTCCATCGAGTTGCTCCGCCCAGCCGGACGCAGCGCCAGCGGCTACCGCCACTACAACGAGAACGACCTGCATACCCTGGCGTTCATCCGCCGTTCGCGGGACCTCGGTTTCTCCCTCGACGAAGTCGGCAAGCTGCTCACCCTCTGGCAGGATCGCCAGCGTGCCAGTGCCGACGTCAAGGCCCTGGCGGCGCAGCACGTGCGCGAGCTGAATCGCAAGATCGAGGAGCTCAGCACCCTGCGCGACACCCTGCAGGACCTGGTCGAGCACTGCCAGGGCGACCACCGCCCCGACTGCCCGATCCTCAAGGACCTGGCGTCTGGCTGCTGCCACTGATATCCAGCAGCGGCCAGCGCGCCGTCCAGTTCTTCTCCCGCAGGCGCCGCCGGTAGACCTCCGGCTTGCCGGCGAAATGCGCGGTGGGCCGCACCTTCAGCGCCAGCAGGTCGTCGACGCCCAGCGGTGCCAGTAGCTCCAGGCGTTCGCCGACGAGCCGCAGCGCCACCGCCGTGCACGTTTCCGCCCAGTGGCACAGCGCATCGGCGCAATCCCGGTAGGGCCGGTCGCCGTTGCGCAGGTGCATGCGCGCCTGGTTCTTCACCGACCAGGGTACCTCGCAGCGACGGCGCAACGCGGCCTCGAAGTCGGCGTCGGCCTGCGGGTCGAGGGCCCGCGGGGCGAAATGAAGTACGTCGATGTCCGCCAGCGGCGTGGCTTCGCCGTAGCCATGCAGATGGTCCCATACCGCGTTGCGCACGAAGCCGGCGCCGATCCAGGCGCCCTCCGGGCCGACCTCGCGCAGCACGCGGAGCAGATGCAGGCGCGAGGAATCGGCGGCGAACAGCGCGAGGATGTCTTCCGCCGTTTTCATCCCAACCGCCGCACCGGCCAGGCGAAGCGTCGCAGCAGGCTGGCCGGCAACAGGGTGATGGCCAGCCCGACGAACACCAGCGCGCAGGCCAGCAGGCTGTCCAGGTCGAGGCGTTCGCCGAGCAGCAGCCAGCCGGCGAGCATGCCCGACACCGGCACCGCCAGGGCGAACGGCGTCACCAGGCTGGCCGGGTAGTGGCGCAGGAGGAAACTCCAGATGGCGAAGCCCACCGTGGTCGCGCCGAAGGCGATGTAGAGCAGCGCGCCGAAGCCGCCCCAGCTCATGTTCAGCACGGCGCGCTCGATGGCTTGCGGACCTTCGAATAGATAGGAAAGCGCCAGCAGCGGCAAAGGCGGGACCAGGCTGACCCAGCAGATCAGGCGCAGCATGTCGGTGGCCCCGGAACGCTTGGTGGCGATATTGGCGAAGGACCAGGCCAGCGCTGCGGCGACCACCAGCAGGAAGGCCAGCAGGCTGTCTCCCAGCGGCCGTTCCAGGCCGATCAGGACCAGCCCCGCCGCCGCCAGCAGGAGGCCGAACAACCCGCGCGGCGACGGCCGCTCGCCCAGCCACAGGGCGGCGATGAGGATGGTGAAGAATACCTGGCTCTGCAGCACCAGCGACGACAGCCCGGCCGGCATGCCCTGGGCCATGCCGACGAACAGCAGGCCGAACTTGACCACCCCGAGGAGCACGCCGATCAGCAGGATGCGTCCGAACGGCGCCGGCATCGGCCCGCGCAGGACCAGCAGCGGCAACGCCGCCAGGGCGAAGCGCAGGGCGCAGAACAGCAGCGGCGGGAAGTCGCCGAGGCCGACCTTGATCACGACGAAGTTCAGACCCCAGATCAGGGTCACCAGCAGGGCGAGCAGGATATGTGCAACAGGCATGGCGGCCTCCGGAAAACTTCAGGCCACGCTAGCAGTTGCGTGCGCAAGGGTCGCGATACAGTTGGCGGGAAAAAACATCCGCCAGCCGCTCACTGCAACCAGGGCGGCGGCGGTTCCTCGCGCTCGCCACGCGGCGCGTCGTCGGCCTGGCGCAGCGCCTGGCGACGCGCCTCCTCGCGCTGCGCGGCCTCGATCTCGCGGAGCACCGCGCGCACGTCGGCGGCCTCTTCGGCTTCGACGAAGGTGCCGCTGAGCGGGGTTTCCGCTGTCAGCTCGCCAGCTTCGTAGAGCGCCCACATTTCCTTGGCATAGCGGGTCTGCCTGAGTTCCGGGGCGAAGCGGCCGAAGTAGGCGGCCATGTTGCCGACGTCGCGTTCGAGCATGCTGAACGCATGGTTGTTGCCGGCCGCGTCGACCGCCTGCGGCAAGTCGATGATCACCGGGCCATCCGGACCGAGCAGGACGTTGAACTCGGAGAGGTCGCCGTGCACCAGGCCGGCGCAGAGCATGGCGACGATCTGGCGGATCAGGAAAGCGTGGTGGCGCCGTGCCTCGTCGGGCTCCAGCGTCACGTCGTTGAGACGCGGCGCAGCATCGCCGTCGGCGTCCGCCACCAGTTCCATCAGCAACACGCCATCGAGGAAATCATAGGGCTTCGGCACCCGCACACCGGCCCCGGCGAGACGGAACAGGGCCGCCACTTCGGCATTCTGCCAGGCTTCCTCCTGTTCGCGGCGGCCATACTTCGAGCCCTTGGCCATGGCCCGCGCCTGGCGGCTGTTGCGGACCTTGCGGCCCTCCTGGTACTCGGCGGCCTGGCGGAAGCTGCGCTTGTTGGCTTCCTTGTAGACCTTGGCGCAACGCAGGCTGTCGCCGCAACGTACCACATAGACCGAGGCTTCCTTGCCGCTCATCAGCGGGCGCACGACCTCGTCGATCAGGCCGTCTTCGATCAACGGTTCCAGGCGTCTGGGTGTCTTCATCGGTGCTACGCGGTTCCTCGGGGCCAATGTGTAAGGCAAAGGGTCTGACGTTATACGGCAAACGCCGTGCCGAGCACAGCCGGACGCGCCGGCTTTCCGCCGGACTGCGCACCGATCGGCGTACTAGGCCGGTGGCGCGGTGAGTTCGATGCTTTCCGCCACCGCCTGTTCCAGCCGCTGCATCTCCACGTCCAGCGCCTCGGCGCTGTCGGCGTAGCACCGGGCAACCTCGGCGAAAGCGTCGGCCACGGCGACGAAGGCCTCCACCAGCCGTGGGTCGAATTCACTGCCGGCGCCGGCCTGGATCAGCAGCACCGCCTCGGCATGCGCCAGCGGCGGCCGGTAGGCGTGCCGGCTGGTCAGTTCATCGTAGCGGTCGGCCAGGGCGACGATCCGCGCCGCCAGGGGAATCCGCTCGCCCGCAAGGCCTTCCGGAAAGCCCCGGCCATCCCAGCGTTCGTGATGACTGTAGGCGATCTGCCGGGCGAAGCGGAGGAATCCGGAAGGCTGGCCGAGCCGCCGCTCGGCGCTGGCCAGGGCGTCGCGCCCGGCGCGGGTATGGCCCTGTAGCAGGGCGGTGTCGGCGGCGTCCAGTTGCCCGGGGTTGAGCAGGACCCGGTCGGGCACCGCGACCTTGCCGATGTCATGCAACAGCGCCGACTTGCTCAGCAGGTCGACAGCCTCCGGAGTCAGCTCGTCGGCGAACGCCCGCTGCGCCGCCAGGTGCTCGGCGAGCAGCCTGACATAGCGCTCGATACGCGGAAGATGGCGGCTGCGCGGGTTGTCGCGAAGATCGCCAAGGGTCGCCAGGGCTTCGATGACGGCGTCCTGCAACTGTTGCAGCTGGCGCGTGCGACGGCGCACTTCGAGTTCCAGGTATTCGCTCTTGTCGCGCAGGAAATCGGCATTGGCCTTCAATTGCAGATGGGTACGCACCCGCGCCAGGACGATCGGCGGGCTCACCGGCTTGCCCAGGTAATCCACCGCGCCCAGGGCCAGGCCCTGTTGCTCGTCGTCGCGATCGGCGCGGGCAGTGAGGAACATCAACGGGATGTCGCGGGTCAGCGGATCGGCCTTGAGCCGTCGGCAGACCTCGTAGCCGTCCATGCCCGGCATGTTCACATCGAGCAGGATCAGGTCCGGGCGCGGCTCTTCGACGGCCGCCCGCAGCCCGGCCGGGCCGCTGCCGGCGGTGCGCACGCGGTACTGCTCCTCGAGCAGCTCGCGCATCAGCAGCAGGTTGTCCGGGGTGTCGTCCACCACCAGCACGAGTTCCTGCTCGGGCCTGTCCAGCATGCTCTCCATCGCCCCTCCGGCCTTCGCTACGGGGCCGCCTGGCGGCGACCGTCATTCCGTATTGAAGACGCTGGAGACGACTTCTGCACGTCCGGTCAGGCGCCCGGGGCGACCGTTCAGGGCGTCAGGCGGAAACGCAGTGGCGAATCCTCGGCCTCGGCGCCGTTCTCGCTCTCGCCGAAGGCCCGGCGCTCGATGGGGTCCTGGCCGAAATACTCCTTGATCGGCGACTCGATGGCCTTGCCGCCGGGGCTCACGTGACTGGCGCAACCGCCAAGGAACACCAGGACCACACCGATGACCAGCGCTTTCATCTTCGTACCCCCGTCAGCCCGGCCCATCCGGGCGCTGCGCCGCAGCATGGCGCAGCCCGCCTTAGGGATCGCTTAAGGCATTCAGGCGGCGGCGCGGCTGGCGCGCCACTGGGGCAGGCCGATGAGCACCACGGCGCTGATGATCACCAGCATCGCCAGCCCCTCGATACCGCCGATCCGCTCGCCGGCGAACAGGGTGCCGAGCAACACCGCCACCGCCGGATTGACGTAGGCATAGCTGGTGGCCGCCGCCGGCCGTACGTTGCGCAGCAGGTACTGGTAGGCGCTGAAGGCGATGATCGAGCCGAACAGGATCAGGTACACCAGCGCCAGCCAGCCGCTGGTGCTCGGCCAATGCTCCAGGCGCTCGCCGCTGGCCAGGCTGCCGACCAGCAGCACCGCGCCGCCGACCAGCATTTCCGCGGCGCTGGCCATCGGTCCGGCCGGCAGCGACAGGCGCCGGCTCCACACCGAGCCGAAGGCCCAGGACGCGGCAGCGAACAGGATCAGGCCGGCGCCGGCAGGGCTGGCCTGGAGGTTCGAACCGAGGTTGAGCAGGACGATGCCGAACAGCCCGAGCACGATGCCGCCCCATTCCAGGGTGGTGTTGCGCTGGCCGAACAACTGGCTGAACAGCAGGGTGAACAGCGGCACCGTAGCCACCGCGAGAGCCGCCACCCCGGAAGACACGCCCCAGTGCTCGGCCACCGTCACCCCGCCGTTGCCGCAACTGAGCAGGAGGATTCCGACGACCCCCGCGCCGCGCCACTCGCGCCAGGTCGGCAACGGCGCGCCGCGCCAGCGCAACCAGGCGAACATCAGGCCGCCGGCGATGACGAAGCGCACCCCGGCCATCAGCATCGGAGGCCAGGACTCGACGCCGAAGCGGATCGCCAGGTAAGTGGAGCCCCAGATGAAGTACAGGGCGAAGAACGCACCGAAAAGCAACAGCGGAAGGCGACGGGCAGGCATGGAAAGCACTCGACAGGGCAGGCGGGAGAAAGACTTCATTTTATGAGGTCGCTACCCGCCGGTTAAGGCACAGCCGCTGGTTATCGGGACGTAACACTTTTCTTTCCATGGAAATCGGCCATGCTTTCCGTCGATTCGACAACCGGGATCCATCATGGACAAATACGACCGTGCGCTCCTCGCCGCCCTGATCGACAACGGCCGCCTGACCTTCGCCGAACTGGCCCGGCGCATCAACCTGTCGCCCCCGGCGGTGGCCGACCGGGTGGCCAAGCTGGAGGCCGAAGGGGTGATCACCGGCTACCACGCCTCGGTGAACCTGGCCAAGCTCGGCCTGCCCATCGAGTGCGTGATCGAACTGCGGATCACCGAGAAGGATTGCCAGTCGGTGCTCGACGAACTGGCCCGGATCCCCCAACTGACCCTCTGCCACCGGATCACCGGCGACGCCTGCGTGCTGATGAAGGCCGCCGTGGCTTCGATGCCGGAGCTGCAGGACCTGATCGACCGGCTGATGAAGTTCGGCATCAGCAAGACCTCGATGATCCTCTCCACCCCCTTCGCCGACCGCCAGCCGGCAAGCCTGCGGGGGCAGGACGGCAATGGCGGATGTGCGGCGTGAGCCCTACGCCGGGGTTATCCGGCAGGCGTCGGGATCCGTACTTCATCGCCGCCACGAACCCGAACGGTAGGGCGCATAACGCCAACGGCGTTATCCGCCGCAGCGGCACTCCCGGCCGATAGCGGAGCCGCCCTCACCCCAACTCTCTCCCTGAAGAGAGAGGGGATTCTCCGTACAAGCGTCGAATTCGCTGTCTCCAACGCCGCCGACGAACCCGAACCGTAGGGCGCCAGCAAAAAAAAAGGCGGTCCCGTTCGCACGGCACCGCCCAAGTCACGGAGTTGCTTACATCGTCGAGCGACAAGGCCGCTCGCCCTATTGGATTACCGCTCGATGATCGCGGTCACACCCTGCCCACCGGCGGCGCAGATGGAAATCAGCCCGCGTCCCTGCTCCGCCAGCGAGAGCAGCTTGGCCAGGTTGGCGACGATCCGTCCTCCCGTGGCGGCGAACGGGTGGCCGGCGGCCAGTGAGCTGCCCTTGACGTTGAGCTTGCTGCGGTCGATGGAGCCCAGCGGCTGGTCGAGGCCGAGGCGGGTCTTGCAGTACTCGGGGTCTTCCCAGGCCTTCAGGGTGCAGAGCACCTGGGCGGCGAAGGCCTCGTGGATCTCGTAGTAGTCGAAGTCCTGCAGACTCAGGCCGTTGCGTGCCAGCAGCCGCGGCACCGCGTAGACCGGCGCCATCAGCAGGCCCTCCTGGCGATCGACGAAGTTCACCGCCGCCGCCTCGCCGTCCTTGAAATAGGCCAGGATCGGCAGGCCGCGCGCCTTCGCCCACTCCTCGCTGGCCAGCAGTACCACCGAGGCGCCGTCGGTCAGCGGCGTCGAGTTGGCCGCCGTGAGGGTGCCGCGCGAACCGCGCTCGAACACCGGCTTGAGGGTGCCGATCTTCTCCAGGTCGATATCCGGGCGCAGGTTCTGGTCGCGGGTCAGGCCGCGGAACGGCGTCATCAGGTCGTTCTGCCAGCCCTCCTCATAGGCCGCGGCCAGCTTGTGGTGGCTCTCGAAGGCCAGCCTGTCCTGCTCGTCGCGGGGAATCTGCCAGGTCTGCGCCATCAGTTCGCAGGACTCCCCCATCGACAGCCCGGTGCGCGGCTCGCCGTTGCGCGGGATGGCCGGGACCACGTGGCGCGGGCGGATCTTCAGCAGGCTCTTGAGCTTGTCCAGGTTGCTCTTGCCGCGGTTGGCCTCGAGGAGAATCTTGCGCAGGCCCTCGTTGACCCCGATCGGCGCGTCGGAAGTGGTATCGACGCCGCCGGCGATGCCGCTGTCGATCTGCCCGAGGGCGATCTTGTTGGCCACCAGGATCGCCGCCTCCAGGCCGGTACCGCAGGCCTGCTGGATATCGTAGGCCGGGGTTTCCGGGGCCAGGCGCGAACCGAGCACGCATTCGCGGGTCAGGTTGAAGTCGCGCGAATGCTTCAGCACGGCGCCGGCCACCACCTCGCCAAGGCGCTCTCCGTGCAGGTTGTAGCGCTCCACCAGGCCTTCCAGGGCGGAAGTGAGCATCTCCTGGTTGCTCGCCGTGGCGTACACGGTGTTCGAGCGGGCGAAGGGAATACGGTTGCCGCCGACAATGGCGACCCGGCGCAGCTGGGTCATGGAAGAACTCCTTGCTGGAATCGTTTACGCCGAGCCGAGGCTCGACCCGTTAACTGAGCGGTCAGTGGCGCACAGGCTAACCTTAGCCGGTCGCGTCGCATTGGCCGCCCTGCCGTTATCCCGGTCAGCGCGGTCAATTGCGGCGAACAGGTGGCTGCGTAGAGTTGTCCACACTGTTACCCGCGTTCCCTCGGCATCGTTGGCCGGCGGAATCCACCTTCAGCCTTGGAGCCTTTCCACCGGGAGCCCGTTCCATGACCGATCGTTACATCGCCTTCGCCAACTCCCCCGTCGGCCGCCGCCTGGTTGGCGCCGTCGGCCTTCCCTCCCCGCTGCGCCTGGAGCGCTGGCAGGCCGGCCGGGTACGGCCGGTGGACGGCCCGCTGGTGATCGGCGGGAGCGGCGCGCTGGCCGAGGCCGTGCTGCCCTTCGCCGGCAAGCTGACCGACGCGGTGTTCGCCGCCGTCGAGGGACAGTTCGAGCTGCCGCGCTGGACCGCCGAGCACAGCCCGCGGGCCAAGGCGGTGCTGTTCGACGCCAGCGGCCTGACCCGCTTCGAGCAGTTGGTGGCGCTGCGCGACTTCTTCCAGCCGGTGCTCAAGGGCCTCGACAAGTGCCCGAAGGTGGTGGTCCTCGGACGCCCCCCCGAGTCTCTCAAGGACCCGGTCGCCGCCAGCGTGCAACGCAGCCTGGAAGGTTTCACCCGCTCCCTGGGCAAGGAAATCCGTCGCGGCGGCAACGTGCAGTTGCTGTACGTCGGCAAGGGCGCCGAGGACCAACTGGAAGGCGCACTGCGCTTCTTCCTCTCGCCGAAGAGCGCCTACGTCTCCGGCCAGGTGATCCGTCTTGCCGCCAACAGCGCCCAGGTCCACGACTGGAGCAAGCCGCTGGCCGGCCAGCGCGCACTGGTCACCGGCGCCGCCCGCGGCATTGGCGCGGCCATCGCGGAAACCCTGGCGCGCGACGGCGCGGAAGTGGTGCTGCTCGACGTGCCGCCGGCCAGGGAGGCCCTCGAAGGCCTCGCCGCGCGCCTCGGCGGCCGTGCCGTGGCCCTCGACATCTGCGCCGCGGACGCCGGGCAGCAACTGGTGGACGTGCTGCCTGAGGGCGTCGATATCGTCGTGCACAACGCCGGGATCACCCGCGACAAGACCCTGGCGAAGATGAGCAGCGACTTCTGGAACTCGGTGATCAACGTCAACCTCAATGCCCCGCAGGTGCTGACCCAGGCCCTGCTCGACGGCGGCAAGCTGCATGACAACGGCCGGGTGGTGTTGCTGGCGTCGATCAGCGGCATCGCCGGCAACCTCGGGCAGAGCAACTACGCGGTGAGCAAGGCCGGCCTGATCGGCCTGGCCCAGGCCTGGGCGCCGGCGCTGGGCAAGCGCGGCATCACCATCAACGCGGTGGCGCCGGGCTTCATCGAGACGCAGATGACCGCCGCCATTCCGCTGACCATCCGCGAGGCCGGCCGGCGGATGAACTCCATGAGCCAGGGCGGCCTGCCGCAGGACGTCGCCGAAACGGTGGCCTGGTTCGCCCAGCCGTCGTCCGGCGCGGTCAGCGGCCAGGTGCTGAGGGTGTGCGGGCAGAGCCTGCTGGGGGCCTGAGGCGGCCCCTAACTCCCCGGCGACGGGCAGGCGCCCTGCACCAGGAAAACACCGGTAGCCCCTTCGGACAGGCCCTACCCGCGCCCCTGCTGCCCGCGCCGGCGGAACTCCACCGGCGTCTCGCCGACCCAGCGCTTGAACGCGCGATAGAAGGTGCTCGGCTCGGAAAACCCGGTGCGTTCGACGATCACTTCGATGCGCTCGTCGGTCTTCAGCAGCAGTTCCTTGGCCAGTCGGCAGCGGTAGTCGGTGACCAGGTCGTTGAAGCGCACCCCGGCCATCGCCAGGCGTTCGCGCAGACGTCGGGCCGGCATGCCGAGGCGCGCGGCGACCTGCTCCAGGGTGGCGCCTCCGTCCACCAGCAACTCGCCGATCAGTTCGCGGACCTGGCGCACCAGGTCCAGGCGCTCCACTTCGGCCAGTTGCCGGCGCGCCAGCGACTCGTGCATGCGCAGCAGTTCCGGGGCGGCGTGGCGCGAGGGTTTGTCCAGCACCGCGGCATCGAATACCAGCGCGTAGCGCGGCATGCCGAGGATCGTCGGGCAGCCGTAGACCGCACGGTAGCGCTCCATCGGCGCGCCGGTTTCGTTCATCAGTTGCACTTCCAGCGGCTTGAACTCGCCCTCGGTGAGCGCGCCGAACAGGCGGATCACCGCGCCGGCGAGCATTTCCGGGAAGTGACGGTTGATCGCCGGCGATTCGCCCAGCGACAGCACCGCGCGCTCGCCCTCCACCTCCAGTTGCGCCTGCAGGGTGTCGGACAGCAGGCGTACGTAGCGCAGGGAATGGCGCAGGCCGGCGCCGAAGGTATCGCTGGAGAGGAACAGGTATTCCAGGAGCAGGCCGTGGAACGCCGGCAGGTGCTCGGCCAGGTGCAGGCCGACATGCTCTTCGCCGCACTCGTCGGCGGCGGCCTTCCAGAACAGGTTCTGTGCGGAATGGGGGAAACGGCCGGCCGGCAGGCCACCCGGCGGCAGCCCGACACGGACCAGGACCCGGTCCGGATCGCAGCCGCTGGCGCGCAGGGCGTCGATCACCGGGCGCATCAGCGCTACATCGTCGGTCAGATCACGCATGGTGTTTTTTCTAGTTATCCATGGGGCGGGCCCATCTTAGGCAGCTTTGCCATCCCCTCTCAAGGAGAGGCCATAGAAATAACCCATCCCGCATGACGGAAAAACCCTCAGATCGACTAGCCGCCGGCGTGGTCGAAAATCTCGATGCAGACGCATTCCGGAGCCAATTGACCGCCCTGCCAGCGGCGTCGGCCAGGCGGCCAATGCCTGCTGCGGGTGCTCGACTAAGCTGACAGCCACCTATTTCGAGGAGATGTCCAATGCCCACCGCCTGGCTCGACCTGCCCGCCCCACCCGCCCTGCCCGGCCTGTTCCTGCGCGCCGCACTGCGCCGCGGCATCCGCGGCAAGGCCCTGCCCGAGCGCGGCCTGCGCAGCCAGGTCACGGTGGACCCGAAGCACCTCGAGCGCTACCGCCAGGTCTGCGGCTTCCGCGACGACGGCCTGCTGCCGCCGACCTACCCGCACATCCTCGCCTTCCCGCTGCAGATGGCGCTGCTCACCGACAAGCGCTTCCCCTTCCCGCTGCTCGGTCTGGTCCACCTGGAGAACCGCATCGACGTGCTGCGCGCGCTCGGCGGCCTCGGCCCGTTCACCGTGAGCGTCGCGGTGGAAAACCTGCAACCGCACGACAAGGGCGCCACCTTCAGCATCGTCACCCGCCTGGAAGACCAGCTTGGCCTGCTCTGGGTCGGCGACAGCAAGGTGCTCTGCCGCGGCGTCAAGGTGCCCGGCGAAATTCCGCCGAAAGCCGAGCAGGAGCCGCTGCCGCTGGAGCCGATCGACAACTGGAAGGCGCCCGCCGACATCGGCCGGCGCTATGCCCGTGCCGCCGGCGACTACAACCCGATCCACCTGTCGGCGCCCAGCGCCAAGCTGTTCGGCTTTCCCCGCGCCATCGCCCACGGCCTGTGGAACAAGGCTCGCAGCCTGGCCGCCCTCGGCGAGCGGCTGCCGGCCTCGGGCTATCGGGTCGAGGTGCGCTTCCAGAAGCCGGTGCTGCTGCCGGCCAGCCTCACCCTGCTGGCCAGCGCGGCGGCGGCGGACGGCCAGTTCAGCCTGCGCGGCAAGGACGACCTGCCGCACATGGCCGGGCATTGGAGCCGGCTACAGGGCTGACGCCGGTCCGCCATACCTTGAAGCTTCGGGCGCAAAGCCCGAAGCTATGCGGCTGCTTACCGCCACCGCGAAGAATCCCCCATGGACCTGCACGAACTCACCGCGCGCCTGCACGCCATCCGCGACCGCAACGACTGGCGCCAATTCCACAGCCCGAAGAACCTGGCCATGGCCGCCAGCGTCGAGATGGCCGAACTGGTGGAGATCTTCCAGTGGCTGACGGAAGACCAGTCGCGCACGCTGTCGGCCGAGCAGCTCGAACACGCTGGCCAGGAAGTTGGCGACATCGTCCTTTATCTGCTGCTGTTCTGCGGGGAAACCGGCCTCGACCTGGAACAGGTGGTGCTCGCCAAGCTGGCCGACTGCGAACGGCGCTTCCTGCCATGAGCGACCGCCATTTCGACGAACTGGCGACGCGCTTCGCCGAAAAGATCTATGGCGGCGCCAAGGGTGCGATCCGCCTCGCGGTACTCCAGGCCGACCTCGCCGAGGCCCTCCCGGAGCGACCTCTGCGGGTCCTCGACATCGGCGCCGGGCTCGGCCACATGTCGCTCTGGCTGGCCGCTCGCGGCCACCGCGTAACCCTCGCCGAGCCAGCGCAACCCATGCTCGACGGCGCCCGCCAGCGCTTCGCCGAAGCCGGGCAGGCCGCCGAATTCATCCAGGCGCCCTGGCAGGAACTGCTCGGCCAGCTCACCGAGCCCTACGACCTGGTGCTCTGCCACGCCGTGCTCGAGTGGCTGGCCGAACCCCATGCGATCCTGCCGGTGCTGCACCAACTCTGCGCACCCGGCGGCTGGCTGTCGCTGGCCTTCTACAACCGCGACGCGCTGATCTACCGCAACCTGCTCAAGGGCCACTTCCGCAAGCTGCGCAAGGAACGCTTCGCTGGCGAGGGGCAGAGCCTGACCCCGCAGCGCCCGCTCGACCCGCGCGAGCTGGAACAGGCGCTGGCAGCGCGTTGGCGCATCGAGGCGCGCAGCGGCGTGCGGGTGTTCCACGACTACATGCCGAGCGAGTTCCAGGCCAAGGCCGAACGGCTCGACCTGGTGGAAATGGAACTGGCCTACCGCCGCCACCCGGCCTTTGCCGGGCTTGGCCGCTACCTGCACTGGCTGTGCCGCCCGCAATGAAAGGCGCAGAATGCAGTCTGAGCCTGCAAGGGCCGCCGACGTAGCGCGGCCACGGAGCGTCGAGCATGCAATCGCGACTGTTGATCCTGCCGTTACTCGCCAGCCTGGCCGCCCTCGGTGCCTGCCAGGGCGACAATCCCTACCGCGCCAGCTCTCTGCCCTACCCGCCGCAGCCGGCCACCGCGGCCAATCCCGGCCTCGATCCCGGCGCCTATCCGGCGGCGCCGCGCGACTACGCCCGCTACCGTAGCTGGAGCTGGGCCGCCGCCGGGGTCAGCGGCTTTCCCCAGGGCCTGGACGACAACCAGTTGCGCGACGCCGTCAGCCAGCAGCTCGACCAGCGCGGCCTGCGCCCGGCGCGGCCGGGCAGCGCGTCCGACCTGCAGGTCAGCGCGTTCCTGCGCAACGAACTGCGCACCCGCCAGGTCACCGACTACTACGGCGGCTACTACGGCAACTACGGCGGCTGGCGCGATCCCTGGTACGGCTATGGCGCCAGCTACCCGGTGACCCGCAGCTACACCGTGCAGGTCACCGTGGTCCGCGTCGAGCTGAACGACGCCCGCAGCGGCCAGCCGGTGTGGGGCAACAGCGCCGAGTTCGACTCCGGCGACTCCGCCAGCGAACAGGCCAAGGCCCTGCGCGAAGCGGTGAAACGGGCGCTGTCGAGCTACCCGCCGGGCTGATCGGCGAGCACCCGGCGGCGGATCGCCTCCATCTTCCTGGGCGAGTTGCTCATCACCGCATCGGCGCCCAGGGCGCGCGCGGTGCGGTAGTCCTCGGCGGTCTCGATGCCGAACATCACCACCTTCACCGGCTCGCGGCGCACGCAGTCCATCGCTTTGCGCGTCCACAACTGCGCCGCCGGCACCTTGTAGGAAGACTCGCCAAGGGTGAAGCGCTCGGTCACCGTCAGTTCGCGGCGCAGCTCGATGCCCATCCAGGTGCCGCCGGCCGGCGGTGCCTCGCAGCGCTCGCCGAAGGCCAGGCCGACCAGGCGGTTGCGCGTCGCATCGCGGCTTTCGAACTGTCGCGCGCGGTCCGCGTAGCGCTGCGTCAGGTAGTCGTTGGCGGCCTTCTCGGTGGAATAGAAACGCACCCGCGACCAGGCCTTCTGCCGTTCCAGCTCGCCGGCCACGGCATCGACCAGCGGCTCCACCGGCAGCGACTTCATGTCGAGGAACACCGGCACCTGCGGCGGGATCGCCCGTAGCGCCTGGCGCAACGTAGGAATCCGCAGCGGCTTCTGGCGGTAGGGATAGCTGCCGTCCTCGGCCTTGAACATATAGCCGGCGTTCAAGCGCGCCAGCTCGGCCAGGCTCGACTGGCCGACCGCGCCGGCGCCCTGGGTCAGGACCGCCAGGTCAGCGGGGCGATAGAGCACCGGATGGCCATCGGCGCTCAACTGCACCGACAGCCATAGCGCGTCGGCGCCGTTGTCCAGCGCCTTGCGGATCGCCAGCAGGGTATTCTCCGGGTAGTCCGCGGTGCCGGCGCGATGGGCCACCAGCAGCGGGCCCGGGCCATCCGCCGGTACCACCGAGCGTGCCTCGACGCAGCCGGTCAGCGACAGGCCCAGCAGCAGGATCGCAATACTTCGATTCATTTCATTCTCCCGTCGCGCCCTATAGGGCGGGTGCTCGCCAACGTTACTTGTGGAGACGCTTCAAACCCGCGTTTCCTCTTGCCTTTCATCCGGCACTGAGCTTGGATGTCAACTCTGACTGGAGAAAAACCATGATCCGCCGAATCCTGCTGCTCGGCCTGCTCCTCAGCCTCGCAGCCTGCGAAACCACCCAGCTCGACCGCGACTTCGACAGCTCCCGCGACTTCGCCGCCTACCGTAGCTGGAGCTGGTCGCAACCCGCCTTCGAATACCGCCCCGACGACCCACGCATCAAGAGCGACCTCACCGAGCAACGCATCCGCGAAGCCGTCGCCCAGCAGCTCGACCAGCGCGGCCTGCGTCCGGCCCAGGGCAACGCCAGGGGCGACGTCACAGTGCGCGCCTACCTGATCGTCGACGATCGCCAGGACCAGATCACCACCAACTACGGCGGCGGTTACTGGGGCGGCTACTGGGGAGGATACTGGGGCGGCCCGGCGATGGCCGAGACGCGCACCGTGAATTACAAGGTTGCCACCCTCCAGGTCGACCTGTTCGACGGCAAGGACGGCAAGCTGGTCTGGCGCGGCAGCGGCGAGCAGATCATGCGCACCAGCCCGCCGAGCCCGGCCGAGCGCGAGCAGGCGATCCGCGAGACGGTGCAGAAAGTCATGTCGCAATACCCGCCGCGCTGACATGCAGCTCAGCCACCGCCCGGCGGAGACCGGTGACCTGGAGACGGTCGCCGGCTTCCCCCAGGACCGCGACGAACTCTTCTATTGCTACCCCAAGGCGATCTGGCCGTTCAGCGTCGCCCAGCTGGCCGCCGCCATCGCCGAACGCCGCGGCAGCACCGTGGCCGTGCACGACGGACAGGTGCTCGGCTTCGCCAACTTCTACCAGTGGCAGCACGGCGACTTCTGCGCCCTCGGCAACATGATGGTGGCGCCCGCCGCGCGCGGCCTGGGCGTGGCCCGCTACCTGATCGGGGTCATGGAAAACCTCGCCTGCGAACAGTACAAAGCGCGCCTGATGAAGATTTCCTGCTTCAACGCCAACGCCGCCGGGCTGCTGCTCTATACCCAGCTCGGCTACCAGCCGCGCGCCATCGCCGAACGCCACGATCCGGACGGCCGGCGCGTGGCGCTGATCCAGATGGACAAGCCCCTTGAACCCTGACACCCACGCCCAGCGCGTCCTCATCATCGTCTCCAGCGGCCCGAGCACCCCGGCCCGCTGCGCCGCGCCCTTCCACACCGCCACCCTGCTGGCCTGCATGGACGCCGAGGTGACCCTGTTCCTCAGCGGCGAAGGCGTGCAGTTGGCCCGCCGCGCCGTCGCCGACCAGTTGCGCGCGCTGGACGGCGGCGAGCCGCTGCGCCACTTCATCCGCCAGGCCCGCGAGGCCGGCGCGCGCCTGCTGATGTGCCGCCAACCCGGGGTGAACATCGACGAAAGCGAACTGATCGAGGAACTCGACGAAATCTCCAGCGGCGGCGAACTGGCACGGCTGATCCTCGAATCCGAGCGGGTGCTGACCCTATGAGCGCGAACCTGCACGGCCTGGAGTTCCCCGACGGGCTGTTCTACGCCCCGGACTACAACCTGTGGTTGCGCGAGGAAGTCGACGGCAGCCTGACCCTGGGCCTGAGCGCCTACGGCTGCGCGCTGTATGGCGAAATCTTCGCCTTCACCCCCAAGCGCGACGGCTGGCACATCGAACGCGACCGCAGCTTCGGCGTGGTCGAGTTCGCCAAGGCTGCCTCCTCGGCCCGCAGCCCGTTGGCCGGGACCCTGCTGGCGAGCAACCCGGCGGTGGTCAAGCGCCCGGCGCTGATCAACCGGGATTGCTACGGCGAGGGCTGGATGGTACGGCTGCAACCGGACGACTGGGCCTCGGCGCGGAGCGCGTTTCTCCAGGGAGACGCGGCGCGGGAGGCATTCGCCGAGCGCATGCGCCTGGATGGGTTCGATCCGCAGCATCCAGGGGTGCAGGCACTGGACTTCTGAGACTCCCGGGTTTTACCCGCACCCCGCTCGCGGAAGGCGGATAACGCCGCTGGCGTTATTCGCCCTACCCCAGCTCTCCATCGCCGCCAATCTCCCGCATATCCCCGGAGTCCGCCATGTCCTCACCCCAACCGCCCCGCTTCGACGGCCAAC
This sequence comes from Pseudomonas sp. 203-8, assembly GCF_020708595.1. Classification (NCBI taxonomy): domain Bacteria; kingdom Pseudomonadati; phylum Pseudomonadota; class Gammaproteobacteria; order Pseudomonadales; family Pseudomonadaceae; genus Pseudomonas; species Pseudomonas sp. 203-8. The sequence goes on from NZ_JAJFDF010000001.1 coordinate 112,794, forward strand.
GCTGGAGCAACGCCGACGACGACCGCATCGAGGTGCTGCCTGCCGACCCCGCCTGGCCACAACACTTGGCCGCCGAAGCCGAGGCCATCCGCACGGCGCTGGCGCTGCCCGGGCTGGGCATCGAGCATGTCGGCAGCACCGCGGTGCCCGGGCTCGACGCCAAGCCGATCATCGACATCCTCCTGCTGCCGCCGCCCGGCCACGATCCGCAGCGGCTGGTAGCCCCGCTGGAGGGCCTCGGCTACCAGTTCTGGCGCGAGAACCCGAACACCCAGCGGATGTTCTTCGTCAAAGGCATGCCGCCCTTCGGCCATGGCCGCACCCACCATGTCCATGTCATGCCCCTGGCCCAGGCCGACCGCTACCTGCTGTTCCGCGACTGGCTGCGCAACCACCCCGACGACGCCCGCCTCTACGCCGAAACCAAGCACGCCCTGGCCCGCCGCTACCCCACCGACCGCGAGGCCTATACCCGTGGCAAGGACGAGGTCGTCGCAAGGATTCTCGGCCGGGCGCTGGCGGCGACGCGGCACCCAATGATACAGAGTGGCCTGGTAAGGGGAGAACGCGAAATGCACGCCAGGGAACTGCGTGAAACGCTGGTCGCCGGCGCGGAATCGACGCCAGGCGGCCCCGCCGATACAGCCTATTTCGAGTCGCTGCGCAGCCGGGTAAGCAAGCCCCAGGACTGAGGCGGATAGCGTGCTTCGCTCACTACTGCGACTGTGCGAGCACGGCTTCCACCAACCTCTCGATCACCTCCCCCACCCTCCCCGGCTCGCCAACCTCCACCCAGCGCAAATGCGCGAACCGCGGATCCTCGCGCAGGCCGGTGTATTTGCGGCGGTTGCCTGCGAAGGTGGTCCATGACCAGAGCAGGATCGAATCCCTGGAGCAGAACGCCATCCGCAGCGATTCACGGTTGCCGTGGGACAGGCGGGTGCGCAGCAGGCCCCGGGCCAGGGTGCGGCGAAGGACCCGGGAGAACACCGTCCAGCGCCCGAAATTCAGCCATACCACGTGGGTGGCGCGGCCCCAGAGCAACTCGCGGACGGCGCTGTAGTTGCCGTCGGCGACCCAGCGCGGCGCCGTCGTCGCCCGCTCCACGGCGTGCTCGAAGCGTTCGTGGGGCACGGCTTGCCAGCCGGGGCCCCAGTAGAGTCGGTCGAGTTCGACATGCGTACAACCCAGCCTGGCGGCCAGCGCGGCGGAGAAGGTCGACTTCCCGGCCCCGCTGGTGCCGACCACCACCACACGCAGCGGCGCGCCTCGCCCGGCCTCGACGCAGGTCATGCCTTGACCGCGACCAGCGTGTAGCACATCGGGATCGCCAGCGGTCCGTCCTCGTAGAGGTCGTAGAGTTCCTCGCGGTTCGAGTGCGGGTACTCCTTGAAGTGACTCAGGCGCAGGCCGGCGCCGAGCAACCCGCCGAGGATGTCGCCGAGCGGGTGGACGTACCAGTAGCTGGCGATGCCGGTATCGCTGCCGCTGCCTTCGTAGACGATGGCCTCCCGGGATACGTGGGGCGTGTCGGTGAAGTAGTCGTTGCGCAGTTCGAACGGTCGCTCCGACTCGGGTTCGAGCATCTCCAGGAACGGGTGGGTCTCATAGATCGCCAATTGCCCGCCCGGCTTCAGCAGGCCGCTCACCGAGGCGAAGAAGCGCGCGATGTCGGGCATCCAGTTGAGCACACCGATGGTGATCAGCAGCAGGTCGAACTGACCGTTCAGCTCGACCGGCAGCTCGTAGGCATTGGCTTCGACGAAACGCGGCTGATGCGGCGAGCGCTCGGCCAGTTGCCGCGCCTGGGCGAGGAAGGCGGCGGACTGGTCGATCCCCACCGCCCGCGCGACGCCGAAGGCGTACAGCGAAAGCACTTCCCGGCCGTTGTTGCAGCCGACCTGGACCGCCGCCTTGCCGGCCAGGTCCAGATTGCGCAGCACGCCAGCCAGGGTCTCGTCCAGGCAACTGAAGCCGGTTTCCTGTACCGCCAGCGACAATTCCTGCCAGCCACTGCCACGCAGGTGACTGTCGGCGGACGCGTCCCAGGCGCGTCGGTTGCTTTCCACCGCGTGTTCAAGATCCGTCATGCGAAAACCTCAGAAGTGTTCCCAGGAAGGCCAGCCGAGTCGCGAACCCGCAGCCCACTCAATCGCGGAATTGCAGCCCGATATGGGCTCGGCAGTCGCGTCGTTCCAGGCTGCCTTCCTGGAAAGCGCCGCAGGCGCGGTTTCTCAGAGGCAGCGTCTGTTCCACCACGGTCACCCGCACCTCGTTCGCCGGTTGGCGCTGCTCGGCGGGTCGCGGCGCCTGACGCCGGCCGTTCAGGTTGTCGGCCCCGCCTGGCGGGATGCGCCGGCGCGTCGCGGCGATCCGCCTGCATGCTCAATAGAGACCGGTGGCGCTGCCCCGCTCGAACAGCGGCACCTGGTTGGCCAGGATCATGTTGTAGCTGAGCATGAACGGCACCCCGCCGCCGCTTTCGGCGATCTGGCCTACCCAGCCGATGGGGTTGTTGAACAGCGATTCGTCGGGGCTGAGCACGCCGACGGCGGCGCTGTCCGGGTCGCCGTCCCAGGTCACGTCGCCCCAGTGCCAGCCGAGGCCACGCACGTACTGCGCGCCGATCAGCGCGCCGAGGGCGAAGACCGCCTCGTCGTCGAGGCTGCGCCCCTGCTCCCTCGCATCGCGCACGTAGTCGGTGACGGCGGCGACGATCTGCGCCGGCGTCTCGTCCGCGGCGACGCCAAGCAAGGCGAGCCCCTGTGCCTGCAGCTCCGCCAGTTGCTGTTGCAGGTCCGTTGAAAGCGGATTGATCTCGGCCATCCCTGTTCTCCCGAGGCAAGCGTGCGCACCCGTCCGTCGGGCGCGCCATGAAGCGCGTTATCTTACGGCTTCGCGGCGACGAAAGCGCCCTCCCCAGCCAAACGTAGCGCAGCCGCTAATCGCCTCTTCCCGGAAATGCTGCCTTCGGCTCTACTGGCGAATTTGTGCCATCCATACCCGAGACAGCCCCATGACGCTGATCGCCGCCGCCCAGAGCTGCGCCCACCCCGCCGACCTGCCACGCAACCTCGACGACCACCTGCGCCTGATGCGTATCGCCCAGGCACGGGGCGTGCGCCTGCTGGTGTTTCCCGAACTGTCGCTCACCGGCTACGAACCCAGCGCTGCCGCCGCCCTCGCCCAGCCGGCGGACACGCCCCTGCTGCAACCGCTGCGCCAGCTCGCCGAGCAGGCACGGATGACCACGGTGGTCGGCCTGCCGCTGCGCTCGCCGAAGCATGCCAAGCCGCTGATCGCCGCCCTGATCCTCGGCGCCGACGGCAGCCTCGGCGTCTATGCCAAGCAGCACCTGCACGCGGGCGAGGAACGCCACTTCTCAGCCGGCGACGGCGGCCCCCTGCTGGAGATCGACGGCCTGCCGATGGCGTTGGCGGTCTGCGCCGACTTCAGCCAACCCAGCCACCCGGCCCACGCCGCCCGTGCCGGCGCTCGCCTCTACATCGCCAGCGCGCTGATCGGAGAAAACGGCTACCCGGCCGACTCGGCCCTACTGGCCGGTTATGCCCGCGAGCACGGAATGGGCGTGCTGCTGGCCAACCATGGCGGGCCGACGGGTGGCTGGAAGGCGGCGGGCAGGAGTGCGTTTTGGAATGAGCGGGGAGCGCTGGTCAGGGAGACGACGGGGACGGGTGAGAGGCTGCTTCTGCTGGAACGGACCGAGATAGACGCTTGATCCTGTGAGACACGATGGCCGCCGAAAGCGAGCGGAGAATTGGCGGAAGGCAGTGGGAGTCGAACCCACCCAGGAACGGCTGCCGTCCCCCACCGGATTTGAAGTCCGGCCACGCCACCGGGCGTGATTGCCTTCCTCTTTGATTTGCAAGAGGTTTTCCTCGAGACGGGAGCTTATCAGGCCGGGGTCCGAAGAAGAAATGCCGGATGTCATGGAAAGTCGTTCGCATGGCCGGGCGAGCAGAGCGTAGCCCAGCCTCGGAGCACTTCACAGGCGTTTCAGGCAATGGCAGTAGACGAAGTGCTGGACCCGGCCGGCGGGAGTGACGTGGTGTTCGTCGCGGTGCTCGGTGAGCTGGAAGGCGGAGCCGAACTCGGCGTGCAGTTCGTCGGCGTCGTAGCGCATGACTGGCAGGCCGCTGCATTCGGTCGGGCCGTCGGCGGCGAAGGTGGCGACGATCACGTGGCCGCCGTGGCGGACCGCCTTCATCACCTGGCGCACGTAGGCGCGGCGGGCTTCGGCAGTGGTAAGGAAGTGGAACACGGCGCGGTCGTGCCAGACATCGTAGGTGGCTTCCGGCAGGTCGACGCCGGTAATGTCGCCGGCGATCCAGCGCACCTCTTCGCCGCGCGCGCCGAGGCGGTTGCGGGCGACGCGCAGGGCGGCGTCGGAAAGGTCGAGCACCGTCAGGTCGCCGAAGCCTTCGGCGAGCAGGCCGTCGACCAGGGTCGAGGCGCCGCCGCCGACATCGATGATCGCCGCCTCGCGGGGCGCGCCGATGCGTCGGATCAGGTCGAGGGACAGCGTGGCCTCGGCCTGGAACCAGCTCACCGCGTCGGACGGCTTGCTCTCGTATACCCGTTGCCAGTGCTCTCGTTCGGACATGACGACCTTCTCCGTGTTGCGCTGCGACCCATTACCCACCAAGGGCGTTAACGGCACATTAACGCCATAGGCGGTGTTGCGACAGGGCCGCTCCTCAACCGTAGGCACCGCGCAGTGACATCACGCCGCGCCTTCGCGCCGCCTGGCGGATCAGCAGTTCGCCCACGGCCAGGGCCAGCGCCACGCCGCCGACGATCTTGCCGGCGTAGGCCCAGTCCATCGGCGCGCCGGGGGTGACGACGAACAGGCAGATGCCGGCCAGCACATGCAGCGCGACGAACAGCGCCCAGAGACTGGCCAGGCGGTCGCCCAGCGGCATCCGGTAGGGCCGTGGACGCGGGTCGGCGCGGCGCAGGCGGACGAAGGCCAGGCACATCAGCACATAGGGCATCATGAAAACCATGGCGAAGATCGACAGCAGGGTCCAGAACAGTTCCTCGGCAGTGTGCGCCACCAGGCCGTAGAGCAGCAGCAGGACGATGCTCACCGCCGAGGCCAGCACCGCCGAGCCGATCGGCGTGCCGTGGCGCGAATGGACCACGCCGAACAGCGCCGGCAGCTCGCCGGCCTTGGCCGCTTCCACCGCGGCACGGTTGGTGCCCATGCTCCAGGTGACCATGTTGGTGAAGAGGGTGAACAGGACGAAGGCGCCGACCAGGTCGGCGAGCATCCCGCCGGCGCCGTCGTGGCCGTAGATGTTGTAGAGGGTATGGGCGAAGATCCGGGTGACGTCGGTTTCCTCGGCCGGTACCGCGGCCAGCACGCCGAGGGTGCCGAAGATGTTGAAGGCGCCGACGATCAGCCCGGAGATCAGCACCGCGCGCGGGATGTCGCGGCGCGCGTTGCGCATCTCCGCGGCGCTGCAACAGGCCAGCTCGGTCCCCATGATGCCATAGACCATCACTCCCAGCGCGGCCATCTGGCCCGGCGAGGACGGGACGATGGAGTCCAGGCTGAAGTCGTTGGCGAAGCCATGGTTCCAGCCGAAGTGCAGGCCGCCGACGCCCAGGGCGAGCACCGCGATCAGCTTGAGCAGCGCGCCGAGGTTCGGCAGCCACTTGCCCAGGCGCAGCGCGACCACGTTGAACGCCGCGGTGAGCAGCGCCAGGGCTATGCCGATGGCGATCTTGCCCCAGAGGCTCAGCTCGGGGAAATAGAAGGCGCCGAGCATGCTGCCGAACAGGGTGTAGACCGAAGGCATCCACAGTGCGTTGTTGACCCAGTACATCCATGACACCCGGGCCCCCCAGCGGAAGCCGAAGGCGCTGCGCACCCAGTGGTAGACGCCGCCGTTGGCGGGGAAGGCGGTGCCCAGCTCGGAGGTCATCATGGCCATCGGCAGGAACAGCAGGACCAGCACGTAGAGCCACCAGAACAGGCTCGACGGACCGAGGGAGGAAGCCAGGGCGATCTGGTCCATGAAGAGCATCGCCGAGACCGTGTAGAGCACTACATCGCGCAACCGCAGGACCTTGTTCTTGTTGTCGTCCATTGGGGTTCTCCTGAATGTTCGGGTGGGGCGCCGGCGGCGCCCCGGCGCTTACCGGTGACCGGCGCGGACAAGATCCTCCACGGTTTCCTCGATGCTCTCGCGCAGCACCCGGACCACGGTATCGACCTGTTCGCGGGTGAGGATCAGCGGCGGCGACATCACGTTCAGGTGGACGATCGGACGAACCAGCAGGCCGCGCTTCTGCGCCCGCAGGTGGACCCACTCGCCGATGTTCAGGCTTTCCGGAAACAGCGCCTTGCTCGCCTTGTCGGCGACGAACTCGACACAGGCCATGAAGCGCATCCCGCGCACGTCGCCGACGATGGGCAGGTCGCGGAGGCTTTGCAGGCGCTCCTCGAAGTAGCGGCCGACCTCGTCGGCGTGGGCGAGCAAGCCCTCGCGCTCGATGATCTCGATGTTCTTCAGCGCCGCCGCGCAGGCCACCGGGTGGCCGGAGTAGGTGAAACCATGGCTGAAGCAGCGGCCCTTGTCCGGCTCGGCGATCACCTCCCAGATGCGCCGGGAGAAGATGCACGCGCCCAGCGGCTGGTAGCCGGAGGTGAGGCCCTTGGCGGTGAGGATGATGTCCGGCTGTACGCCGAACACCGCCTGGCTGGCGAAGAAGTGGCCGAGGCGGCCGAAGGAGGTCACCACTTCGTCGGAGATGTACAGCACGTCGTAGCGCTGGCACAGCTCCCACATCCGCCTGTGGTAGCCCGCTGGCGGGACGATCACGCCGCCGGAGCCGAACACCGGCTCGGAGATGAACGCCCCCACCCGGTCGGCGCCCAGTTCGAGGATCTTGCGTTCGAACTCGTCCACCAGGCCATCGAGGAACTCGGCTTCGCCCAGCCCTTCCGGAGCGCGGTAGTAATAGGGACAGGCGAGGTGGTGGATGCGCTCGTCGAGGAAGTCGAACTCGGCCGGCCGGTCGGCGCTCTTGCCGCCCAGCGACATGCCGAGGAAGGTCGAGCCGTGGTAGGCGTTGATCCGCGTGATGACGTGCTTCTTGGCGCGCTTGCCGCGGCAGTTCTGGTAGTAGTGCATGAGGCGGATCGCGGTGTCCACGGCGGTGGAACCGCCGGTGGTGAGGAACACGTGGTCGAGGTCGCCGGGGGCCAGCTCGGCGAGCTTGCGGCAGAGTTCGATGGCGCGCGGGTTGGCCATGTCGCAGAAGGGATTGGAATAGGCCAGCAGGCGGGTCTGCTCGGCCACGGTGCGAGCCATTTCCTCGCGCCCCAGGCCGATGTTGGTGCACCACATGCCGCCCACCGCGTCGAGGTAGCGGTTGCCGGCGGTGTCGTAGATATAGGCGCCGTCGCCGGCGGCGATGTTCAGCGAGCCGTTGACGCGGTGGTCGTCGAACACGTGGTAGCCGTGCATGTAGTGGGCCTGGTCGGCACGGACCAGGTCGGCGTCGCCGAGGGGGGACGTGGCGTGCAGTCTTGCGTTCATCGGGCTGTCGCTCTTCTCGGATGGATGCTCCGAGGGTGCAAGAGCACCGCGCGGCGGGCCATACCCCATTTTGGGGTAAGCGCTGGGTGCGGCCGACGCGGCTTGCTATCCTGCGGCGACAACGACAAGAACGAGCCGTACCGTCCATGCAGGCCATCGCCCCGAACGCGCTCGACCGCTGGCACGAACACCTGGCGCTGGCGATCCGGCGCCTGCGCCAACCCGACTTCCTCGCCGCGCTGGTCGACGCCATCCACCAACTGGTGCCGATCGAGTCGAGCATGATCAGCCTGGAACGCAAGGGCCACGCGCCCACCCTGCTCTACGAGCGCGGCATCGCCGAGCGCTTCCGCGAGGCGATCATCCGCCGCTACTTCTCCCGCGGCTACCTGCTCGACCCTTTCTGCCTGGCGGTGGAGGAAGGCCTTCCGGAAGGCTTCTACACCCTCGGCGAGATCGCCCCCGACGACTTCTTCCAGAGCGCCTACTACCAGACCTACTACCTCGGCGCCGGAGCGGTGGAGGACGTCTACTACATCCTCGACCTCGGCCCTACCGAGAAGCTCTCGATCTGTCTCTACAACGGCCTTTCGGCGAGCCGCTACAGCGACGCCCAGGTCGCCGTCCTCGCCGGCCTGGCGCCGCCGGTGCTGGAGCTGGCCCGGCAGTTCTGCGCCGGGCGCGCCGACCTCTCGCCGAACCCGCAGGCCGACCTCGCCCCGCGCCTTCAGGAAGTGCTGCGCGGCTTCGGTCGCGGCGTGCTCACCGACCGCGAACGCGAGGCTTGCCACCTGCTGCTCAGCGGCCACTCGGCGAAATCCAGCGCGCGGCTGATGGACATCTCCCCGGAGACCGTGCGCATGCACCGGAAGAATCTCTACACCAAGCTGGAAGTCGGCTCGCAGTCGGAACTGTTCGCGCTGTTCATCGAGTGCCTGAGCCAGGGGCAGCGCGTCGGCCCCTGAGACTCAGGGCGAGACGCCGCCGAGCAACTGTTCGGCCAGCGCCGAGCCCTCGCGCAGGCGACGGTCGTTGCCGATGCGGCGGGTCAGGCCGATGCGGTCGAAGTGCTCGAGGATCTGGATGCTGCGCTTGCGACCGATACCCAGGCGGTCGCGGAATTCCGCCGGGCGGATCAGCCCGGCGGGGTCGCGCACCTGCACGGCGATCTCGGCCAATTGACGCAGGGTGGCTTCCGGGTAGAACAGGTCGCGCACCACCTGCTGCAACTGGCCCAGGCGTGCCAGCTTGCGCAGCAGGTTGCGCATGACGGCTTCATCCTGGCGCAGCTCGCGGGCCAGGTCGCGGACCCAGGGCGGGTCGTAGCGGCCGGCTTCGAGCAGCGGCCAGAGGCGCGCGCGCAGTTGCTCCTCGCTATCGCTCAGGCGCACTTCGTGGCCGGGCAGGTGCAGCCAGGGCCCGCTGCTGTGCACATCGCCGCCGGCCAGGGCGGCGTCGAGCAGGGCGATGAACACCGGCCGCTCCAGCTGCGGCAAGGCGTAGCGACGCAGGCGGTCGCGGTCGGGACCGAGTTCGTCCGGTAGCTCTTCGTGGAAGCGCCGCAGGCCGGCGAGCAGTTGCTCGACCAGGGCGAACCAGCGCTCCCCGGCGAACAACCGGGTGCCGAGGCGGGTCTGCACCTCGACCACCTCTTCCGGCAGCCGCCAGTGCTCGCGCGGGCGGTTGAAGGATTGCACCAGGCGTTGCGGGTCGAGGCCGTTCTCGGCCGCGCCGAGCAAGGTCGGCAGCGCCTCCTCCAGGCTTTCCTGGCGCAGCGCCTGAAGCTGTGCCAGACGTGCCGGCGTTCGTCGGTTGCGCGCCGGCGCGGCGCCGTCGAGCACCCGCCCGCCGCCAAGGGTGCGCTGCGCCGACTGGTCGCGCAGCACCAGGCGGTCGCCATGCAGGGCCTGGATCGGCGCGTTCAGCACCAGTTGGGCGAAGGCGCGGTGGCCAGGCTCCAGTTGTTCGCCTTCGAGCAGGGCCAGGCGCCCGGTGACGTCCTGGGTGCCCAGGTGCAGGTGCACCGGGGTCCAGTGGGTGAAGTCGCGGAGTTCGTCGGGCAACAGGCGGAAGTCGATGTCGACCCGCGTGGTCGGCGCGTGCAGCGCGGCCTGCAGCAGCCAGTCGCCGCGCTGGATCTGTTCCAGCGCGAGGCGCTCGCCGGCGATGTTCAAGGCCACGCGCTGGCCGGCCCAGGCCTGTTGCGCGGGCCGGTTCTGCGCGTGCAGGCCGCGCACCCGCACCGGCCGTCCGGCGTTGCCGAGGAGCAGTTCGTCGCCCACCGCGACCTGTCCGGAGAAGGCCGTGCCGGTGACCACGATGCCGCTGCCGGCGACGCTGAAGGCCCGGTCCACCGCCAGGCGGAAGTATCCCTCGCGGCTACGCTCGCGGACTTCGCCGGCGAGCCCGCCGAGTGCTTCGCGCAACGCCTCGACGCCCTCCCCGGTGCTGCTGGAGAGCGGGAAGATCGGTGAGCGCGCCAGCGGACCGGAGGCCAGCAGGTGTTCGACCTGGGTCCGCACCTGCTGCACCCGCTGCGGCTCGACCCGGTCGATCTTGGTCAGCGCCACCAGCGCCCGGCGGATACCGAGCAGTTCGACGATCGCCAGGTGCTCGCGGGTCTGCGGCATCAAGCCGTCGTCGGCGGCCACCACCAGCAGCACGCAATCGATGCCGCTGGCGCCGGCCAGCATGTTGTGGACGAAGCGCTCGTGGCCGGGCACGTCGATGAAGCCGGTGGGGCTGCCGTCGCCAAGGTCGGCGTAGAGATAGCCCAGGTCGATGGTGATCCCGCGTTGGCGCTCGGCCGGGCGGCGGTCGCCCTCGATGCCGGTGAGGGCGCGCAGCAGCGAGGTCTTGCCGTGGTCGATGTGCCCGGCGGTGCCGACGATCACGACAGCTCGCTCCGCAGTCGCGGCAACTGGGCGAGGAACGCCGGCTCGTCGTCGAGCTGGCGCAGATCGAGCCAGAGGGCGTCGTCGTCGAGCCGACCGATCACCGGCAGCGGCAGCCCGCGCAGGGCTTCCTCGAGGTTGCGCAGGGCGCGTCCGCGCAGGCGCCTGGGCTGCCGCGGACGCAGGCACAGCGCGGCGCTGGCCAGCCGCGCCACCGGCTGCGCGCCGCTGCCGATCATGCCCAGGGCGTCGACCACAGCGACCTCCCAGCCCTCGCCGAGCGCCTCGCCCAGCGCCGGCGCCAGACGCTCGGCCTGGGCGCGGATCTCCGCCGCCGGGCGGCTGAGCAGGCGCAGGGTGGTCAGGCGTTCGGCGAGGCGGTCCGGATCGCGGTACAGGCCGAGCACCGCCTCGAGGGCGGCGAGGGTCAGCTTGTCGACGCGCAGGGCGCGCTTGAGCGGGTTCTTCTTGATCCGCCCGATCAGTTCTCGGTTGCCGAGGATCAGCCCGGCCTGGGGCCCGCCGAGCAATTTGTCGCCGCTGAAGGTAACGATGTCGGCGCCGTCGGCCAGGGCTTCCTGCACCGTCGGTTCCTTGGGCAAGCCCCAGCGGGTCAGGTCCACCAGGGTGCCGCTGCCGAGGTCTTCCAGCAGCGGCAGGCCATGGCCATGGGCGATGGCCGCCAGTTGCGCGGTGGGCACGCTGGCGGTGAAGCCCTGGACGCTGTAGTTGCTGGTATGCACGCGCATCAGCAGGCCGCTGCGCGGGCCGATGGCGGCTTCGTAGTCCCTGGCGTGGGTGCGGTTGGTGGTGCCCACCTCGTGCAAGCGCACGCCGGCGCGGGCCATGATGTCGGGAATGCGGAAGGCACCGCCGATCTCGATCAGCTCGCCGCGCGAGATGATCCCTTCCTTGCGCGCCCCCAGGCTGTTCAGCGCCAGCAGCACCGCCGCCGCGTTGTTGTTGACCACGGTGACTGCCTCGGCGCCGGTGAGTTCGCGGATCAGCCCGGCGATCAGGTCGTCGCGGTCGCCGCGCTTGCCGCTGGCCAGGTCGAACTCCAGGTTCAGCGGGTAGCGCGCGGCCAGGGTGATCGCCTCGATGGCCTCGTCCGGCAGCAGGGCGCGGCCGAGGTTGGTATGCAACACCGTGCCGGTCAGGTTGAACACCCGCCGCACGCGGCTGGCATGCTGCGCGGCGAGGCGTTCGCCGGCGCGCCCGGCGAGCACCGCCTCGCTCAGTTCGATCTCGGCGAGGGCACCGCGTCGGGCCGGCTCGCGCAGTTCGTCGAGCAGGTCGCGGAGGGTCGCCAGCAACGCCTCGCGGCCGTAGCGCTGGTGCAGGGGAGCGGCCGCCGCGCTGCGCAGCAGGCGGTCGACCGAAGGCAAGCGAACGGAACTCATGGAGAAACCTTATCCACAGGGTAGGGTCACCGACACGCCCATCATAGACGCGTCGGCGCATGCCCGCAGCGTCTTCGGCTATTCGCCGCCGGGGGCCAGCAACAGGTTCGGCGAACGTCGCAGGTAGCCGTCCTCGGCCAGGCGCATGTCCAGCGCCAGGCTGGCCAGGTCGTCGGCAAGGGCATCGGCGTGGCGGTCGAACTCCAGGTAGAACTGCTTCAGGTAGCCCTGGCAACTGGGGCAGGTCTCGGCGCGCAGCACGGCTTTTTCCGCCGGCTGCCCGTCATGCTCCAGGGACAGGTAGGCCAGGTGCTTGCTTTCCTCGCAGTGGCTGCACTTGATCCGCACGTAGTGCCATTCGCAGGCGCACAGCGAGCAGCTCAGGTAGCGCAGACCGGTTTCCTTGCCGCCCTGGCGGATCATCCCGGCCATCGGCGGCGAGCCGCAGGCGGGGCACAGGGTCCGGCTCTCGGTCTCGACCACCGCGCCCTCCTCCAGTCCCAGCAGCCAATGGCTCCAGGCTACCTGCAGGGCGGCGCCGAGGAACGGCACCAGGGCCGCCGGCAGGAGGTCGAACTGACCGCTGAGCAAGGCGATGGCCCAGGCCTTGCGCTGGCCTTCGTCGGCTTCGCGCAATTGTTCGAGTGCCGCGCCGACGGCGGCGTTGGCCGGTGCCGGGTAGCCCGCGAGCAGGGCATCCAGCCAGGGCAGCCAGGCGCCTTCGCGCACCAGCAGGTCGTAGGCCAGCGGCGGCATGCCGTGCTCGCGGCTCTTGCGCAGGCGCTCGGGGTCGAGCGGGGCCAGGGCCGGCGGGTTGTCCAGCAGCGCCTGCTGGAGCCGGCAGAGACCGGCGACCAGCCGCAGGTAGTCGCCCATCGGGTGCCCCTCGGCCAGTTGCAGCAGACGCTCGCCGCGGCGGGCGAACAGGTCGCGCGACGGCTGGTGCAGGTGCGGGGGAATGTTGGCGGCGGCTTCGATCTGCCCCGGCTGAAGAATGGTGCGTGACACGGGAACTCCTCGGGTCTGCGCCGGCGGGCCGGTGGGCCGCGCCGCAACGATCGGGCGCCCGGTGGGGCGCGGAATGAATGCAAAGGCCCCATCGCTGGGGCCTCCGGTCGGGCGATGGCGACACTATACGCGTCAGTGCTCCTCGCCCTTGCCGACTTCCTTCAGCCAGCCGTTATGGTGCTTGCGCGCCCAGGCGCGGCTGACCTTGCCGTAGAGCATCGCGCCCATCGAGCCCTTGACCCAGATGCCGGCGTAGATATGCACGATGATGCTGGCGATCAGGACGAAGGCGGCGAAGGCGTGCAGGAGCGCCGACAGGCGGATCGCCTCGATGCCGAACCAGGCGCTGAAGTACTGGCGCCAGATCACGATGCCGGTGACCAGCAGGGTCAGCATGCTCAGCAGCAGCACCCAGAACAACAGCTTCTGCCCGGCGTTGTAGCGGCCGACTTCCGGGAGGTTCTCCTCGCGGTTGCTGACCACGTCGCGCCACTGCTTGAGCCACTGGATATCGCTCTTCTGCACCCGGTTGTGGTGGGCGAAGCGCACCACCAGGCCGAGGAAGAAGACGAACATCGCCAGCCCCAGGAAGGGGTGCAGGATACGCGTCCAGGGACCGCCGCCGAACAGGTTGGTCAGCCAGAACAGCGCCGGGTGGAACAGCGCCAGCCCGGACAACCCGGCCATGAAGAACAGGATCGCCACGGCCCAGTGGTTGCTGCGCTCGTTGGCGTTGTAGCGCTGGATTTCATTTTTCATTTCCGACTCCTCGAGAGCGCCGCCGCTGCCGCCGGGTCGCGGAGGACCGGCGGCAACGCCCGCGCGCAGGCTCAACGACGCTCGTGCGGGTCAAAGGTGTGTACCGACGGATCGACCTGGTGCACCGGTGCCTCGGCTTGCCCGTGGTCTTCCTCGTCGTCCGCGCGGTTGGGACCGACGCGCACATAGTGGAAGAACCCGGCGAGCACCGTGGCGCCCATGGCCAGCAGCGCCAGCGGCTTGGTCACGCCCTTCCACAGGCTGACCAGCGGGCTGACGCTCGGCTGGTCGGCCAGGCCGGCATAGAGCGACGGCTTGTCGGCGTGGTGCAGCACGTACATCACGTGGGTGCCGCCCACCCCTTCGGGGTCGTACAGGCCGGCGTTCTCGTAACCGCGGCTCTTCAGGTCGACGATGCGTTCGGCGGCGTGTTCCTTCATGTCCTCCTTGCTGCCGAAGACGATGGCGCCGGTCGGGCAGGTCTTCACGCAGGCCGGCTCCATGCCCACCGAGACGCGGTCGGAACACAGGCTGCACTTGTAGGCCTTGTGGTCCTTCTGCGAGATCCGTGGGATGTCGAACGGGCAACCGGTGATGCAGTAGCCGCAACCGATGCACTTGTCCTGGTTGAAGTCGACGATGCCGTTGGCGTACTTCACGATCGCCCCCGGGCTCGGGCAGGCCTTCAGGCAGCCCGGCTCGGCGCAGTGCATGCAGCCATCCTTGCGGATCAGCCACTCGAGGTTGCCGGCCTCGTTCTCGTGCTCGGTGAAACGCATCACCGTCCACGAGTCGGCCGTCAGGTCCATGGGGTTGTCGTAGGTGCCGTGGTTGTGGCCGACCTCGTCGCGCAGCTCGTTCCATTCCGAGCAGGCGACCTGGCAGGCCTTGCAACCGATGCACTTGGACACGTCGATCAGTTTCGCCACTTCCTCCTGGTTCCGCACCGAGGGCATCGGCGTGGTGGTCGCGGAGCGGGCGTGGATGTCCTGACTACTCATGTTTCACCTCACGCCTTTTCCACGTTGACCAGGAACGACTTGAACTCCGGCGTCTGGGTATTCCCGTCGCCCACGAAGGGGGTCAGGGTGTTGGCCAGGAAGCCGTTGCGCGCCATGCCGGCGAAGCCCCAGTGGATCGGGATGCCGACGTGGTGCACGGTCTTGCCGTCCACCTGCAGCGGGCGGATGCGCTTGGTCACCACCGCCACCGCCTTGATGTAGCCGCGGTTGGAGGAGACCTTGACCTTGTCGCCGGCATTGATGCCCAGCTCCTTGGCCAGCGCCTCGCCGATCTCGACGAACTGCTCGGGCTGGGTGATCGCATTCAGCCGGCAGTGCTTGGTCCAGTAGTGGAAGTGCTCGGTGAGCCGGTAGGTGGTCGCCGCGTAGGGGAACTCGTCGGCCGTGCCGAACAGTTCCATGTCGTTCTTGAACACCCGTGCCGCCGGGTTGCTGATCGCCTTGCGGTTGTCGCGGTGCAAGGGGTTCACCCCGATCGGCGTCTCGAACGGCTCGTAGTGCTCGGGGAACGGGCCTTCGGCCATCTTGTCGACGGCGAACAGGCGAGCCACCCCTTCGGGGTTCATGATGAACGGGTTCATCCCGGCTTCCGGCGGTACGTCGGCCTTGTAGTCGGGCACGTCGGTGCCGCCCCAGGACTTGCCGTTCCACCACACCAGGCGCTTCTTCTCCGGGTCCCACGGCTTGCCGCTGACGTCGGCCGAGGCGCGGTTGTAGAGAATCCGCCGGTTCGCCGGCCAGGCCCAGGCCCAGCCGAGGGTCTGGCCCATGCCGTAGGGGTCGCTGTTGTCGCGGCGGCCCATCTGGTTGCCCTGCTGGGTCCAGGAGCCGGCGAAGATCCAGCAGCCGCTCGCCGTGCTGCCGTCGTCGCGCAGCAGGGCAAAGCCCGGCAACTGCTCGCCGGCCTTGGCCAGGATCATGCCGTTGGCCGGGTCGACCAGGTCGCTCAGGGCCTTGCCGTTGAACTCCCGGGCCAGTTCGTCCGGGCCCGGTTCGTCGGGCTTGAGGTAGGACCAGTCGAGGCCGAGGATCGGGTCGGGGAAGGCCCCGCCGTCCTTGCGGTACATCTCGCGCAGGCGGTGGAACAGCCCGGCCATGATGGCGATGTCCGGACGCGCCTGGCCCGGCGGCTCGGCGCCCTTCCAGTGCCACTGCAACCAGCGGCCGCTGTTGACGATCGAGCCGTCTTCCTCGGCGAAGCAGGAGGTGGGCAGGCGGAACACCGTGGTCTTGATGCTGGCGGTGTCGACGTCGTTGTACTCGCCGACGTTGCGCCAGAACTCCGAGGTCTCGGTCACCAGCGGGTCCATCACCACCATCCACTTCAGGCGCGCCAGCGCGGCGCCGACCTTGGCCTTGTTGGGGAACGAGGCGATGGGGTTGAAGCCCTGGCAGAAGTAACCGTTGACCTTGCCCTGGTACATCATGTCGAAGTAGCGCAGCACGTCGTAGCCGGCGCCCGGCATGTCGAGCTTGGGCAGCCAGTCGTAGCACCAGTTGTTTTCCTTGGTCGCCGACTTGCCGAACCAGGCCTTCATCAGGCTGACGTGGAACTTGCCGTAGTTCTGCCAGTAGGACAGCTGTCCCGGGCGCAGCGGCTTGGCCGTGCGCTTGGCGATGTAGGCGTCGTAGTCCTGCTCGGCGTCCATCGCCAGGGTCAGGTAGCCCGGCAGCGAGTTGGACAGCAGGCCGAGGTCGGTCAGGCCCTGGATGTTGGAGTGGCCGCGCAGGGCGTTCATGCCGCCGCCGGGCATGCCGATGTTGCCCAGCAGCAGCTGGACCATCGCGCCGGTGCGGATCATCTGCGCGCCTACCGAGTGCTGGGTCCAGCCCAGGGCGTACATGATGGTCATGACCTTGCCCGGCTTGGAGGTCTCGGCGATTTCCGCCCAGACCTTGAGCATCATGTCCTTCGGCGTACCGCAGATGTTGCTCACCACGTCCGGGGTGTAGCGGCTGTAGTGCTGCTTGAGCAGGTTGAACACGCAGCGCGGGTGGGTCAGGGTCGGGTCGACCTTGGCATAGCCGTCCTCACCGATCTCGTAGCCCCAGGAGGACTTGTCCGGGTAGGTCCGCTTCTCGGCATCGTAGCCGTTGAACAGGCCGTCCTCGAAGCTGAAGCCTTCCTTCACGATGAACGAGACATCGGTGTAGTTGCGCACGTATTCGTGCTGGATCTTGTCGTTTTCCAGCAGGTAGTTGATCAGGCCGCCGAGGAAGGCGATGTCGGTGCCGGTCCGGATCGGCGCGTAGTAGTCGGCGACCGAGGCGGAACGGGTGAAACGCGGATCGACCACCAGCAGCCGCGCCTTGTTGTGCGCCTTGGCTTCGGTGACCCATTTGAATCCGCACGGGTGGGCTTCGGCGGCGTTGCCGCCCATGATCAGCACCAGATCGGCATTCTTGATGTCGGTCCAGTGGTTGGTCATGGCTCCACGGCCAAACGTCGGGGCAAGACTTGCCACCGTCGGGCCGTGTCAGACACGCGCCTGGTTGTCGAATCCCAGGATGCCGAGGGAGCGCATCACCTTGTGGGTGATGTAGCCGGCCTCGTTGGACGAGGCGGACGCGGCGAGGAAGCCGGTGGTCAACCAGCGGTTGACGGTCTGGCCCTGCTCGTTCTTCTCGACGAAGTTGGCGTCGCGGTCTTCCTTCATCAGCTTGGCGATGCGCTCGAGGGCTTCGTCCCACTCGATGCGCTTCCACTCGCTGGAGCCGGCCTCGCGCACTTCCGGATACTTCAGGCGGTTCGGGCTGTGGATGTAGTCCAGCAGGCCGGCGCCTTTCGGGCAGAGGGTGCCGCGGTTGACCGGATGGTCGGCGTCGCCCTCGATATGGATGATGTTCTGCGCGACGTTCTTGGCGCCGTCGCCCTGGCTGTACATGATCAGGCCGCAACCGACCGAACAGTAGGTACAGGTGTTGCGGGTCTCGACCGTGTGCGCCAGCTTGAAGTGGCGGACCTGGTCGGCGAAGGCCTCCGTGGGGGCCATCCCGAGCGCCGCAAGGCTCGATCCTCCAAGGCCTATACCGCAGACCTTGAAGAATTGCCGACGGTTCATATCCATCGTGCATCTCCTGCATCAGGCAAAGGACACCCGGGACATGGCCGGATGTCTCTGGTTAAAAGATAGCCAGCCTGGCGAGGTACGCCAGCCGGGCATGGCTACGGGGCAGCGAACCCTACACGAACGCTGGGTTTTTCTGCCTTGACCGGAGTCATTACACGGCGGCGCAAACCTTGTCCAGCAAGGTGCGCGGAATCGGGACAGGTCCGAACGCCGCGAGGCGCGCGAACAGGAGGTGATATCCAGGTGCCATTAGACCAAAGACTAATGCCGGGTCGCCTAGGGCTGCGGCGACCCGGCGAGCGGATCAGAGTCCGACGTTCCTGAGGCGATTGGCATGCTGCCGATAGACCTGGGTCGGGTCGCTCTCGAACAGGCTGACCAGGCCGAGCAACTGGTTGACTTCGTCCAGATGGTCCATCCGGTAGTTGTCCTTCACCACGCTGCCCAGGTGGCTGGAGCATTGGCCGACCAGACCGTCGTTGGCCTCGCCGAACAGCAGCCCGGTCACCGCCAGGCCGGCGGAGCTCGGGTCGAGCGCATTGGTCAGGGAGCCGGTGCCGCTCATCGAGTAGTAGCGCACCCCGGCTACCGTCTCCGCGCCCTGGCCACAGGCGCTGGCCGGGATCGCCTGCGGGAAGCGCTGGTTGAACCGCGCGGTGCCGGGAGTGTTGAGACTGTTCAGGGCAGCCAGCGCGTCGCCCTTGACCCACTCGCCGCCGTCGACGATGTCGACCACCGAGAACAGCGCCTCCACCGCCGAGGCGATCACCTCGGTGCCGATCGGCCCGAGGAACTCGCTGAAGCCGGTCACCGCGTCGGCTACCGGCGTGCCCTTGTGCGGCGTGCCCATGGTGGTGACCGAGGCCACCAGTTGCGGCGCCACCCCGGCGACGTAGCGCACGGTCATGCCGCCCTGGCTGTGGCCGATCAGGTTGACTTTCTCCGCGCCGGTCAGGGCCAGGACTTCCTCCACCTGCGCCAGTAGCTGTTCGCCGCGCACCTCGTTGCTGTTCACCGGCGACTGCGAGGTGGCGAAGACCTTCGCGCCGTCCTTCTCCAGGGCCGGCACGATAGCGTGCCAGTAGTCCACCGGGCCGACGCTCTTGAAGCCGAACAGACCGTGGGACAGCACGATGGGATAGCGCGTGCGGGTGTAGTCGGTCGCAGCGTGCACGGGAAGGCTGGCGGCCAGCGCTACCAGCGCCGCCGCGAGGAACGTCTTGTTCTTGTTCATCGTCGAGACTCCGTTCGGATTGGACAGGCAGTTGGCAAGGCACGTGCTGAGCGGGCCGGAACCCCAGCCTGACAGCGCCGCCAAAGGCGTCGAGCCGTGCTTAAGTTGGGCTTCCGGCGCAAGCCATTACCCCGGGTAACAGCGCCGCCGTTCCCATTCCGCCCGCCGCGCCGCAAGTGCTGTCGGAGAGCTTTCGATGCCTGTCACCCGGGGCCACAGCGGTGCAGCGCAGCGAGCACCTATCCGATCAGCCAGTCCGCCGGCTTGACCGAAATGCCTGGCGGTTCCGGCAAGCGGGCCGCATTCGGCGGCGGCGCAACTTCCTATGGTGAAGCGTCCCTGGCTACCGGAACCGCGCCATGCGCAACCCCTACCCGCCGCTCGCCGCCGCTCCCTATCCGCACCTGCTGGCCCCGCTGGACCTGGGCTTCACCCGTCTGCGCAACCGCGTGGTGATGGGTTCGATGCACACCGGGCTGGAGGATCGTCTGTGGGACTTCGGCAAGCTCGCTGCCTACTACCGCGAGCGTGCCCGGGGCGGCGTCGGGCTGATCGTCACCGGCGGTTTCGCGCCCTGCCGCGAAGGTTGGCTGCTGCCCTTCGGCAGCAGCCTCACCAGCGCCCTGGAGGTGCCCGCCCATCGTCGCCTGACCCAGGCGGTGCATGCCGAGGGCGGCAAGATCCTGCTGCAGATCCTCCACGCCGGGCGCTATGGCTACCACCCGATGGCGGTGTCCGCCTCGCCGTTGAAGTCGCCGATCAGTTGGTTCACCCCGCGCGAGCTCTCCGAGCGCGGCATCCGCAAGACCATCCGCGCCTTCGTCCGTTGCGCGCGGCTGGCCAAGGCCGCCGCCTACGACGGCGTGGAGGTGATGGGCAGCGAAGGCTACCTGCTCAACCAGTTCCTCTGCCCGCGCACCAATCGCCGCGACGACCAGTGGGGCGGCCCGCTGGAAAACCGCATGCGCCTGGCGCTGGAGATCGTCCGCGGCATCCGGCGGATCGTCGGCCAACGCTTCATCCTCTGCTATCGCCTGTCGCTGCTCGACCTGGTCGAGGGCGGCAATACCTGGGACGAGGTGCGGCGCATCGCCCTGGCCCTGGAGGAAGCCGGAATCACCCTGCTCAACACCGGCATCGGCTGGCACGAGTCGCGCGTGCCGACCATCGTCACCTCGGTGCCGCGCGCGGCCTTCGCCGAGGTCAGCGCACGGCTGCGCCACGAGCTGAAGGTGCCGGTGATCGCCAGTAACCGGATCAACACCCCCGAGGTCGCCGAATCCCTGCTCGCCACCGACAAGGCCGACCTGGTGTCGATGGCCCGGCCGCTGCTGGCCGACCCGCAGTTCGTGGCCAAGGCCGGCGCCGGCCGGGCCGAGGAGATCAACACCTGCATCGCCTGCAACCAGGCCTGCCTCGATCATGCCTTCGCCAACCGCCGCGCCACCTGCCTGGTCAACCCGCGGGCGGCCTTCGAGACCGAGTTGCGCTACCGCAAGGCGCGCACGCAGAAGCGCATCGCGGTGATCGGCGCCGGCCCCGCCGGGCTCTCCGCCGCCTGCGTGGCCGCCGAGCGCGGGCATCGGGTCAGCCTGTTCGAGGCGAGCGGGGAAATCGGCGGGCAGTTCAACCTGGCCAAGCGGATTCCCGGCAAGGAGGAGTTCCGCGAAACCCTGCGCTACTTCCGCGTGCGTCTGGAACGCCTCGGCGTCGACCTGCGCCTCGGCCACCGGGTGCGCCAGGGCGAGCTGGACGGTCAGTTCGACGACGTGGTGGTGGCCACCGGCATCCAGCCACGCCGGCCAAGGATCGACGGCATCGGCGGACCGACCGTACTCAGCTACGTGGACGTGCTGCGCGGCGCGCCGGTGGGCGCGCGGGTCGCCATCGTCGGCGCCGGCGGCATCGGCTTCGACGTCGCCGCCTTCCTCGTCGCCGCGCCCAGCGACGGCCAGCCGCGGGCGCTCGGCGAATGGCTCGCGGAATGGGGCGTGGACCTCGACAACAGCCAGCCCGGCGGCCTCCGCGAACCCGCTCCGACGCGGCCGGCGCGCCAGGTCTGGCTGCTCCAGCGCAAGCCCGGCGCTCCCGGCGCGCAGCTCGGCAAGACCAGCGGCTGGGTACACCGCGCACACCTCAGGCACAACGCCGTACGCATGCTCGGCGGGGTGGAGTACCTGAAGATCGACGAACGCGGCCTGTTGATCCGCGTCGACGGCGAGGAACGCTGGCTGGAGGTGGACAACGTGGTGATCTGCGCCGGCCAGGAGCCGCTGCGCGAGTTGCAGATCAGCCAGGCGGCGGAAAGCCTGCGCTTCCACCTGATCGGTGGGGCGCGGGTGGCAGGGGAACTGGATGCCAAGCGGGCGATTCGCGAGGGGGCCATGCTGGCGGCGCGCTTGTAGGGGGATAACGCCGCTGGCGGTATGGCTGCCGTAGGGCGAACAACCGCTCGCGGTTACCCGCCGGGCGGAATCCGAGGGCGTGCGATGGGGTCTCGCGTTTTCCTCCTCCGCCCCCGCCTGGTGCATACTGTGCGACTCCCCGTACCACTCCGGCCCGTCCCTCGCCATGCGCGGGGCGCGCTCGCCGTCATCGTTCCAGGAGTCTTGCATGCCCACTCCACCCTGGTGGCTGTTCGTCCTGCCCCTGCTCGCCGGCGCCTGCCTGCCGCTGCAGGCGGGGATCAACGGCCAGTTGGCCAAGCAGGTGTCCAGCGTCCTCGCCGCGGCACTGATCTCGTTCTTCGTCGGCACCCTCGGGTTGCTCGCCCTGACCCTCTCGCAGCGCGAGTTTCCCGGCCTGGCGGCATTGCGCGGGCTGAGCTGGTGGCACTGGTGCGGCGGTTTCCTCGGCATGTTCTTCATCTTCATCGCCGCCTTCGCCGCACCGCGCATCGGCGCGCTGATGTTCATGGTGCTGGTGCTTGCCGGCCAGCTGGGCATGGCCATGAGCCTCGACCACTTCGGTTGGGCCGGCTTCCGCGAGGCACCGATCAGCGCGCTGAAGCTGGGCGGGTTGGCACTGATCGGCGCCGGCATCTGGATGATCCGCAAGGGCTGAGTGCGTCTTGCCGCGGACGCGTCGGCCGGCCTATAGTCGGCCTCGGCGTTCTCCACGCCTCCCGTCCGCGGAAAGGGCAGCGCCCAGGCGATCCACCCCACGCATCGCGCATGCGACTCCAGGCCTGATGGCGGACAAGGCTGCAGAGGAGATCGTATGTCCTTTTCCCGCATTCTCGGCGACGGCCGGATCAATCTCGAACAGCAACGCAAGCGCGCCAAGGAGCTGTTGCGCCAGTGGCGCCGCGACCCGGCCAGCCGTACAGGGCTTCCGGGGCAGGCGCCGCGCCTGGCCGACGCCCAGTGGCAGGTGGCGCGCGAACTGGGCTTCGCCAGTTGGCCGCGACTCAAGGCGCATGTCGACGCCATCGCCTTCGCCAGCCGCCACCCCGATCTGGTCGGCGGCGATGAGGCCGCGACCCTGCACCTGCGCTGCGGCAACGACATCGCCCACGGCCTGAAGCTCGCCGGCTTTCGCGGCGGCTTCCGGATGTTCGCCGACCCGCTGACCATGGGACCGGTGCCGAACCTGCCGTTGCCCGAGTTCCTCGCCCTGCGCAGCGACTACCTGAGCCGCGCCTTCGACCTCGACCCGGCCGACGCCCAGGCCCGCCAGCGCCAGGAATACGCCGGGCTCGAGCGGCTCGGCGAATACTCGCGGGTGGCGCTCTGGTGCGAGGCGGATGCCTACGACCAGTTGTTCCTGGTCCGGGTGCTGGCAGGAATGCAGACGCCGCCGGAGCACCTGGAACTGATCGAGATCGACCGCGTGCCAGGCGTCGAGCGCTTCGTCGGCATCGGCCAACTGGCGCCTGAGCTGCTCGCCTGGCTATGGACCCGGCGTCGCCCGCTGGACGCCGAAGCCCTGGCGCTGGCCCGCGCGGCCTGGGACGCCTACCGCGATCCGGCGCCACTGCGCTGGGCGCAACTGGCCGCCGCGCCGACCCCGGCGCTACCGTTGCTGGGGCCGGCGCTGCGTCGGCAACTGCATGAACTGCCGGCCCTGCGCGACGGCCTGTCGCTGAGCGAACGGCTGACCCTGGAGATCGTCCGCGACAGCGAGCGGCCGAGCGCCGGCCAGGTCTTCGCCGAGCTGACCGCACGGCGCGAGCCGCTGCCCTATCTCGGCGACCTGATGTTCCGCGTCCTGCTCCGCGCGCTGCTGGAAGAGCCCGGCGCGCTGCTGCGCACGCCGGCACCGGAACTGCCCTGGGAACGCCAGCCGCTGGCCCTGACCGCTGCGGGCCGCGAGGTCCTGGCCGGGCGGCGCTACCGCCTCGACCTCGGCGCCCCCGAACGCTGGGTCGGCGGCGTATGCCTGCGCGCCGGCACCGCGCACTGGGCGCTGGACGAGCAGGACCGGCCGGTATGGCGGGAGGACCCTCGGCACTGACGCTCATCGCCCGGACGAGCGCAACGGGCGCGCAGCCACTATCATTGCGCGCCCGTTTTCCCCGCACCCGCCCGCCGATGAAGAAAATCCCGCTCGCCGCCGCCGACCCCGACCGCCTGGATACCTGGGTGAAATACCGCGAAGGCCTGTGCGGCGAGTGCAACGCGACCTGCTGCACGCTGCCGGTGGAAGTGCGCATCGACGACCTGATCCGCATGCGACTGGTCGACGAGTTCGAGCGCGAGGAGCCGGCCAAGCGAATCGCCAAGCGACTGGAAAAGGATGGCGTGATCGAGCACTTCAACCACAAGCGCGAGATCTTCACCCTCACCCGCATGGCCAACAGCGACTGCCTGTACCTCGACCGCAAGACCCGCCTGTGCACCATCTATGCCCGCCGCCCGGACACCTGCCGCAACCACCCGCGCATCGGCCCGCGTCCCGGCTACTGCGCCTACCGGCCGAGGTAGTCTCAGCCAGGCGGCGCCACGCCCTGGCATAACTGGTACTGTCCCACCGGCGGCCGGCAGCGCAAGCGCTGGCGCACCTCGTCGGGCAAGGCGCCGAACGAACGCGAGCGGATCGCCAGCAGGGCGTCGCGACGCAACCAGCCGGCCAGCTCGCTGTCCTCCGCCCGTTGCGCCCGCCCGCCGCTGTAGAACACTGCCGAGTACGGCCGCTTCGGCCAGAACACCAGCGGCCGCTCGCGCCAGCCGGCGTCGCTGGCCAGCAGCGCGGCGGTGGACTTCTGCTCGGCGCGCGAGCCCAGCAACAGGGAGCCGAGGAACAGCGCGAACAGCAATGGGGTCAGTGCCAGGCAAGCCAACCCGCCACGCCGCAGCCAGGCGCTGCGCGCCACCGGCGCGCGCAGCAGGTCGGCGGCGAGCAACGCCAGGGCCGGCAGGCCGGGCAGCACGTAGGTCCAGAGGACGTTGCCGGCGAAGGTGAAGAACAGGCACGGCGCCAGTCCCCAGAACAGCCAGTAGCGCCTGCGCGAGGCGACGCCATCGACCACCTCCCCGCGCTGGCGCCAGCCCAGCCAGAGCAGCAGCGGCAGCCAGAGGCTCCAGGGAAACGCGGCGGCCAGCAGGAACAGCCAGACGCTGCCGTAGGGATAGGCGTGGGCATTGCCGTAGCGGTCGCCGTCCCAGCCGGCGGTGACGAAGCGCTGCCAATGCTCGCCGAGCAGGAAGTACTCGAGGAAGCCCGGCGTCTTCAACTCCGCCAGCAGGTACCAGGGCGCGGCCACCAGGAGCATCAGCAGGCTTCCGCGGATCCATGGCAGGCCCCGCCAGAGCGCGCGCCAGCGCCACTCCAGCAAGGCCCACAGGCCGATCGGCAGTCCGGCGAGGATCAGCGTCAGCGGCCCCTTCGCCAGCAGCCCGAGGCCGAGGCCGAGGAACATCAGCCAGCCCTCGCGGCGCCGGATTCCCTCCGCGCCATGCAGGCCCAGCCAGAAGCCGCGCATGGCCAGGACCAGCGCCAGGGCCAGGGCCATGTCGGTCATTACCGCCCCGGAGGCGACGAAGAACAGCGCCGAACTGCCCAGCAGGACGCAGGCGATCCGCGCCTGCCGACGATCTTCGCGAGCCTGCCAGTCCCATACCAGCCACAGCACCAGCACGCCCAGCAACCAGTGCGGCAGGCGGCTGGCGAACTCGTTGGCGCCGAGCAGAAGCTGGCCGCCGGCGCTGAGCCAGAAGGCCAGCGGCGGCTTGCCCCAGAACGGCACGCCGACGTCGTACCAGGGCGTGATCCAGTCGCCCAGTTCGGCCATCTTCCGCGCCACCTCGCCATAGCGGGCCTCGGTGGTGTCCATCAGCGGATAGCTGCCCAGGCTCAGCAGGCGGATGGCGAAGGCCAGGGCGAGCAGGAGCCAGGCCAGCGGCCAGCCGCGCAGCGCCCTCACGGATTGGCCCCGCCGACCTGCGCCGGCAGGTAGCGGTCGATCAGGTAGAGCGGGCGGCGCCGCGCTTCCATGGTCATCCGCCCGAGGTATTCGCTACACACGCCGATGGCCAGCAGTTGCAGGCCGCCGATCAGGAACAGCGCGGCGATCACCGGCCAGTGTTCGTGGATCTCCTGCTGGCCGAAGATCCCGGCGAGCAGGGTCGCCAGGGCCGCCAACAGGCTGAGCAGGCCGAGGTAGCCGGCGACCTTCAGCGGCGCGGTGGAAAACCCGGTGATGCCTTCCAGGGCGAAGTTCCACAGCCGCCAGTAGCGCCACTTGCTGTGGCCGGCGACGCGGGCGGCGCGGCTATAGGCGATATCGACCTGGCGGAAACCGACCCAGGCGAACAGTCCCTTCATGAAGCGATTGCCTTCCGGCAGCTCGCAAAGGGCATCGACCACCCGCCGGTCGAGCAGGCGGAAGTCGCCGACGTCGCGCGGGATCGGCACCTCGCTGAGGCGGTTGATCAAACGGTAAAAGGCGCTCGCCGAGGCGCGCTTCAGCCAGCTTTCGCCGGCCCGGCTGCGGCGGCGCATGTTGACCATTTCGGCGCCGCCGATCCAGGCGTCGAGCATCTGCGGGATCAGTTCCGGGGGATCCTGCAGGTCGGCATCGATGACGATCACCGCGGCGCCGCGCGACAGCTTGAGCCCGGCGCTCATCGCCTGTTCCTTGCCGAAGTTGCGGGTGAAGCGGGCCACGCCCACCCGGCGGTCGGCGGCCTGTAGCTGGGCGAGGATCGTCGCGCTGCGGTCGGTGCTGCCGTCGTCGACATAGAGCACCTCGCAATCGTCGCCAAGGTCGCCGAGCACGGCGCCCAGGCGCTGGTGGAAGGCCGGCAGCACCGCCTCCTCGTTGAACACCGGCACTACCACGCTGAGCAGGCAGGGGGCCTCGAGCTTCGACGCCAGGGAAGGTTCGATCATCATGAGAAGGTCCAGAGTCGATGAAGGTGATAGGTCGCCAACAGCAGTGCGCCGGTCGCGGCGAGCTGGGCCAGGCGGTAGTCGAGTCCGGCGAGGTCGCCGAGCAGCAACACCAGGACGGCGTTGCCGAGTACGCAAAGCAGGCTGACGGCGAAGAAGCGCGGCAGCGAACGGAACACCGGGCCACGGTGGCGGAAAGTCTTCCGGCGATGCCCCAGGTAGGCAGCCAGAGCCCCGCAGCCTGCTCCCGTCGCGGCGGCCACGGCGGCGCCGACGGCGAAGCCCTCGACCAGGAGGGTCAGCACCAGGTAATGAACGGCGGTGGCACCGGCGCCGACCGAGACGAAACGCCCCAGGAGCATGCATGGCTTCCTCTGGAAACAACCGACGCCGGCATTCTAGGAAGGTGCGCAAAGCCCCGCGGTTAGCGCTGCGCAAGCTTCCTGACAGGTTTTCGCAGGGTTCCCCGCGGCAGGCCTGGAAGCCGCGTCGGACAAGGAATACACGGCAGGCAGAGGTCTGTTACCGGATATGAAAAACGGGTTTTCCGCAGGCCTCGCCGCCGTCGCTATACTGCCCGGCCGATCCGGAGGACCCCATGAGCCTGTTGCGCGATGCCTGGCGCCACGCCCCGACCCACCACAGGGTCTGGGCGCTGGCCGGGCCGATGATTCTGTCGAACGTTTCCGTTCCCCTGGTGCACCTGGTGGACAGCACGGTGGTCGGCCACCTGCCGCACGCCTACCAGCTCGGCGCGGTAGCCGTGGGCGGCAGCCTGTACACCCTGATGGTCGGCGTGCTCGGCTTCCTGCGCATGGGCACCACCGGCTTCGCCGCCCAGGCCGCCGGCCGCGACGATGGCGGCGCGCTGCGCCTGATCCTCGCCCAGGGCCTGGGCATGGCGCTGCTCCTGGCCCTGCTGCTCGGCGCGCTGGCCCTGCCCCTGAGCGGCTGGGCCCTGCAACTGATGCAACCGTCGGCGGAACTGACCGGCGAGGCCCGCGCCTTCTTCCATACCCGCCTGCTCGGCCTGCCGGCGGCCCTGGCCAGCTACGCACTGGTCGGCTGGTTCCTCGGCACGCAGAACGCACGGGCGCCATTGGCGATCCTGTTGACCACCAACCTGAGCAACATCGCCCTGGTGCTCTGGTTCGTCCACGGCCTCGACTGGGGCGTGCAAGGCGCGGCCCGCGCCTCGGTGCTGGCGGAATGGAGCGGCGCCCTGCTCGGCCTGGCCCTGACCCGCCGCGACCTGGCCCGGCGCCCCGGGCGGGCGCAGTGGCAACGCCTGCGCCACTGGCTGTCCTGGCTGCCGCTGCTGATGGTCAACCGGGATATCTTCATCCGCAGCCTGGCCCTGCAACTGGTGTTTTTCCTGCTCACCGTACAGGGCACCCGCCTCGGCGACGCCACGGTAGCCGCCAACGCCCTGCTGCTCAACGGCCTGCTCCTGACGTCCTACGCCCTCGACGGTCTCGCCCACGCGGTGGAGGCGCTCTGCGGCCACGCCATCGGCGCCCGCGACCGAGCCGCCCTGCGCCGCGCGCTGGTGGTAGCCGGTGGTTGGTCGCTGCTGGCAAGCCTGGCGTTCGCCGCGCTGTTCGCCTTGTTCGGCCACCTGTTCATCGACCTGCAGAGCGACATCGCCGGCGTCCGCGAAGTCGCCTACGCCTATCTGCCGTACCTGGCCTGCCTGCCGCTGCTGGGGATGTGGAGCTATCTGCTCGACGGCCTGTTCATCGGCGCCACCCGCGCCCGCGAGATGCGTAACGCGATGCTCGTCGCGGTGGCCGCCAGCCTGCCCCTCGGCTGGCTGTTGCAGGGGCTGGGCAACCACGGGCTATGGCTGGCGTTCCTCGCCTTCATGCTGCTGCGCGGGCTGGTCCTGGCCGCCTACGGCTGGCGCCTGACCCGCCGCGATGGCTGGTTCGCCGCTCAGGGCGCCGACAGCGGACGATAGGCGAGCATCAGCGGGACGTCGGCGGCGTGCGCGACCTGTACCAGTTCGCTGGCCAGGCGCCCACCGGGAAACACCAGCACCAGGTCCGGCGCGGCCTCGCCGAAGACGGCCTCGCCATACTCGCGCAAGGCGTTGTCGCTGCCACTGCGCTCCGGATAATCGTAGGCGCGCGAATCCGCGCCACGCTCGCGGCACCAGCGCTCGGCCTCGTCCGGCAGGCCGCTGCCGGCATGCAGCAGGTGGCCGAGCAGCGCCACCGGTTGCAGGCCGTGGCACTGGTCGAGCGCCAGGCGCAGGCGTTCGGCGTCCTTGAAATGGCGTCCGGCGCAGATCAGGAGGCGCATGCCGATCCCTCCCCTTGCCCTGGCTCGTCCGGCCGCTTCGCCATCGGATCGATGCCGCTGCGTTCGAGCAGCGGATAGGCCAGGGCGGTGACATGATGGTGGATGCGTCGGTAGTCGCGGAGAATGCGCTGGAACACGTCACCGGACTCCACCCAGGCACCGCGATCGTCGCGCAGGCGACGGAAGCGCTCGCGACTGGCATCGGCCTCCAGTCGCTGCAGCAACTTCTTGCGCGCCACCAGGCGCAGCGCGGCGTCCAGGTCTTCGCGAAGGAACGCGCTGATCGCCAGGTGCAGGCTCTCCTCGATCGCCGCCTGCAACGGCAGCATGCGGCCCAGCTCGAACTCGCTGCCGGCGCGACTGCGCCCGGCCCAGCGCATCGCCAGGGGCAGCAGGCTGTTGGCGACGAGATCGCCGATGTGCTCGATGTTGATGGCGAACAGGAGGATTTCCTGGGCACGATCGGCGTCGCTGTCGCCGAGGCCGTCCTGGCCGAGGTCTGCCAGGTAGGCGCGGATCGCCGCACTCAACTGGTCGAGGGCCTGGTCCTGGCGACGGATTTCCGCCGCCACCTTCGCCTCCGGTCGCTGCAACAGGCCGCTGGTGGCGCGCAGCATCAGACTGGCCATGTCGGCCAGCCGCAGGACTTCGCGAGTAGCGTTGGCCAGGCCGATGTTGGCCACCTCCAGCCCGGCTTCGTCGAGGTAGCGCGGCATGCCCGGCTCGTCGGACTGTGCCTCTTCCGGCAACAGGCGCGCGAGCAGCGCCGCAAGGGGTCCGGTGAAGCCGATCGCCAGCAGTGCCAGGGCCAGGTTGAAAGCACTGTGGAACCAGACCGCCGCCGCACCGCCGAGTGCGTTGGCCGGTTGCGCCAGCGCCGTCAGCCAGGGCAGCACCAGCAGGCAACCGAGCAGGCGCACCAGCAGGTTGCCCAACGGCAGGCGCCGCGCCACCCGGCTACCGGCCACCCCTAGCGCCGGCAAGGCGCCGCCGAGGTTGGCACCGAGCACCAGGGCCAGGGCGATGGGCAGCGAGACCAGTCCTGCCTGGGCCAGGGACGCCACCAGCAGTACCACCGCGACACTGGAATGGCAGGCCCAGGTCAGCAGCGCGGCGAGCAGCAGGGCGATCAGCGGATCGCCTTCGAGGCCGTGGATCACCGCGACAAAGGCTGGCGAGGCCTCGATCTGCTGCAGGGAATGGCCGAGCAACGCCAGCGCCAGAAGCATCAGGCCGAGTCCGATCAGGCACTGGCCAAGGCTCTCCAGGCGTGGACCGTCGCCCAGGCGGAACAGCAGCAGGCCGGACAGCAGGGCCAGCGGCGCCAGCAACGAGGTGTCGAAGCTGAGCAGTTGCACCACCAGGGTGGTGCCGACGTTGGCGCCGAGCATCACTGCCAGCGCCGGCGCCAGGCCCAGGGTGCCACTGGCAGTGAAGGACGCTGCCATCAGGCTGGTGGCGGTGCTGCTCTGCAGCAGGCCGGTGATGCCGAGCCCGGCGAGCAGGGCCAGCCAGCGGTTGCCCAGGTGGCGGCCGAGCCAGTTGCGCAGCACAGTGCCGAAACCGCGCAGCACGCCGCTGGAGACCATGTGCGTGCCCCACAACAGGAGGGCCACGGCACCGGCCAGGTTGATCAGGAGGATGGTTCCCAGCATGGCGGAACTCCCGGTTCGGAATGGATCGTGAAGGGAACGGGCTCATTGACCCATGGCCAGCCTGAGCGATGCACGGTTGAGCGCGCTCGAGCAGTCCAGCAGGTATTTCACTTCGACCTGGCTCAGGCGGCCGCTGGCGTATGCGCGCACGCTGACCACCATCAGCAGGTGCGCGGCCTTCGCCAGCAGCCGTGCTGCCAGGCCACAGAGCGCGCGGCGAGACGCGCCCAGGCATTTGCGTACGACGTTCATGGCTGCTTCCTCGGTGGAGGAGCGCGCCGCAGCGCGGCACGCCCTTGGGCTCAGAAACGCAAGGTCGCTCCCGAGACCAGCCATCGCTCGCGCTCGCCGCGCAGGTGGCCGCCGACCAGCAGATCGAGGTCCAGCCGTTCGCCCAGGTGCAGCCGCGGTCCGGCCTGCCAGCCGCTGTCGCCGGCCGACTCGCCGAAGCGTTCGGCGATCAGGGTCAACGGCTGGCCGACCCGGTATTCCATGCCCACGCCCCAGTTCCAGCGATGCCGGCGCTCGCCCTCGGCGTAGGCATGCCCCAGGCCGACCCCGGCGTTCAGGCGCAGGGCCTCGAACGGCTGGTAGCTCAGCGGCAGGTTGAAGCCGGCGCCTTCGAAGGCGTGCCGGCGGTCCAGGTAGAGATCCGCCGAGAGCGCGAAGGCCAACGCCAGGCCGAGGTCGTCGCGGGCCAGCAGCGGTGTCTTCAGCTCGGGGCTGAGGCGGCTGTGCCGATCGCCTGCGTCGCCCTCGCGCACCAGCGCCGCGCCGAGCTGCACCGATGGTAGGGCGGAGAAGGTGCAGGCTGGCGACAGCACCGACTGGTAGCGGTTGCCGTGGTGGCGTTCGCGCTGGTGCCAGGCGTCCAGGTTGCATTCGCCGACGGGGTCGATCTCGCCGTCGTCGACCCGGTAGGCGCCGCCCGCGGCGCGAGCCTCGGACAGCAGCGCCAGCAGCAGGACGCAGGCTAGCGCGGCGGCGACGAAGCCCAGGCGCCAGGACAGGGCGCGTCGCAGCGCGGCCGGCAGCGGTTGGAAAAGGGGCGCCCGCGGGCGCCGGTCGTGCAGGGTCATGATGCGTCTCTCCATGCGTGGGTCCGGTGTGCGTTGCGCGGCGCGGCGAGGCTTGCCGACGCGCCGGGAAAGGCCGGGACGAAGCCCGGCCGATCGCTCAGAACCACTGGCCGAAGCGGCGGATGTAGAGGGTCTTCATGGTCTGCGCGGTGACGCAGTAGCAGAGCAGCGTGCCCACCAGCCAGGGGAAGTACTCCCACGGCAGCGGCTGCAGGCCGACCATCGCCCCCAGCGGCGAGAACGGCACGTAGATGCCCAGCGCCATCACCAGCCCGGTCATCAGCATCACCGGCAGCGCCGCGGTGCTCTGGATGAAGGGAATCTTCTGGGTACGCAGCATGTGCACCACCAGGGTCTGCGAGAGCAGGCCCTCGATGAACCAGCCGGACTGGAACAGCGACTGCATTTCCGGGCTGTTGGCGGCGAACACGAACCACATCAGCGCGTAGGTGGTGATGTCGAAGATCGACGAGGTCGGGCCGATCCAGACCATGAAGCGGCCGATGTTCTTCGAGTCCCACTTGCGCGGCTTGGCGAGGAACTCCTTGTCCATCTTGTCCCACGGCAGCGACAGCTGGGAGATGTCGTACATCAGGTTCTGCAGCAGCAGGTGGATCGCCAGCATCGGCAGGAAGGGGATGAAGGCGCTGGCCACCAGTACCGAGAACACGTTGCCGAAGTTGGAGCTGGCAGTCATGTTCAGGTACTTCATGATGTTGCCGAAGGTCTCGCGGCCCTTGATAACGCCCTCCTCCAGGACCATCAGGCTTTTTTCCAGGAGGATGATGTCGGCCGATTCCTTGGCGATGTCGGTGCCGCTGTCCACCGAGATGCCGACATCGGCATCTCGCAGCGCGGGGGCGTCGTTGATGCCGTCGCCGAGGAAGCCAACGGTGTGTCCGTTGCCCTGCAGGGCCTTGAGCACCCGCGACTTCTGCAGCGGCGTCAGCTTGGCGAACACCGTGCGCTCCTCGGCCAGGCGTTGCAGGGTGGCATCGTCCATCAGGTCGATGTCGCGACCGAGCAGCGGCTCGCCGACGTCCAGGCCGACCTCGCGGCAGATCTTCGCGCTGACCACCGGGTTGTCGCCGGTGAGCACCTTCACCGCCACGCCGTTCTCGCGCAACGCGGCGATGGCCGGGCCAGCGGTTTCCTTCGGCGGATCGAGGAAGGTCAGCAGGCCGGCGATCACCAGGTCGCGCTCGTCGCTGGCGCCGTACTGGGCCTGGGACTCCGTGCGCGAGAGGCTGCGGGTGCCGAGCAGGAGCACGCGGAAGCCGTCGCGGTTGTACTGCTCGGCCAGCGCCAGCAGGGCCCGGCGGCGTTCCTCGTCGAGCGGCAGGTCGACACCGTCCTGGTGCACGCGGGTGGCGATCTCGAGCATTTCCTCGACCGCGCCCTTGCACACCAGCAGGTGTTCGCCGTCCTTGCCCTCGAGGATCACCGAGAGACGCCGACGGACGAAATCGAAGGGCAGTTCGTCGACCTTGCGCCAGGCATCCGACGGCGTGATGCGCGGGTTCTGTTCGACGAAGGCGACCACCGCGCGGTCCATCAGGTTCTTCATCCCGGACTGGTGGAAGCTGTTCAGCCAGGCCATTTGCAGGACCCGGTCGCAGCGCCGGCCGGCAACGTCGACGTGATGCTCGAGGATGATCCGGTCCTGGGTCAGGGTACCGGTCTTGTCAGTGCAGAGCACGTCCATGGCGCCGAAGTTCTGGATCGCGTTGAGGCGCTTGACCACCACCTTGCGCCGCGACATCGCCACCGCGCCCTTGGCCAGGTTGGCGCTGACGATCATCGGCAGCATTTCCGGGGTCAGGCCGACCGCCACGGCGAGAGCGAACATGAACGCCTCGGTCCAGTCGCCCTTGGTGAAGCCGTTGATCAGCAACACGATCGGCACCATCACCAGCATGAAGCGGATCAGCAGCCAACTGACGCTGTTCACCCCACGGTCGAAGGCGGTCTGCGCCCGCGAACCGACGATGGAACGGGCCAGCGAACCGAAATAGGTGCGCGCACCGGTGGCAACCACCACCGCGGTGGCCGTGCCGCTGACCACGTTGGTGCCCATGAAGCAGATGTTCGGCAGTTCGAGCAGGTCCTGCTGGTCGGCGGCGATCCGCTTGGCGGACTTCTCGCGGACCGCGCCGAGGGTGTCGTATTTCTCCACCGGCAGCGCCTCGCCGGTGAGTACGGCCTGGCTGATGAACAGGTCGCGCGATTCGATCAGGCGGATGTCGGCGGGGATCATGTCGCCGGCGGACAGGCGCACGATGTCGCCGACCACCAGTTCGCCCATGGGGATTTCCCGCAGCTCGCCGCGCATCCCGCGCTCGTCGCGGCGCAGCACGGTGGCGGTGTTCCGCACCATGGCCTTGAGCGCCTCGGCGGCCTTGCCCGAACGGTATTCCTGCCAGAAGCGCATCAGGCCGCTGACCAGGACCATGCAGAGGACGATGATGACGCCGGTGAGATCGGTTTCCTCACCGTCCTGCAGGGGCAGCCAGAAGTCGGTGAAGAAGCTGATCGCAGAGAGCGTCATCAGCACGTAGATGAAGGGGTTGTTGAACGCCTGCAGCAATTGCACCAGGACGTGTGGCGGACGGTCGTGGGCCACTTCGTTGGGGCCGTCGGCGTGCAGCCGGGCGGCGGCCTCGGCCTGGTCGAGGCCATCCTGGCGACCGCGGACGTTGGTGAGGGTGGTTTCCAGGCTGTTCTGCGCTTCGCGGGCGGCGCGCATGGACAGTCGGTCGTTGCGGCGCTCGGTATCGAGCTGGGTATTGCGTTGGGTCGCTACGCTCATGACTCGGTCTCCTGTCGCGAGCTGCGCGACGGCGACACGAGTCGGTTGCCGGTCAGGTGACAGGCAAAGGCGTGCCGGGTCGCGATGTTCGCGATCGGTGGGAAGAATGTTCGGCTTGTCCGGGTGAGGCCCACTGCGCGCGGCCGCTCAGGCGGCACGCAGCAGGCCGACTTGGTG
The DNA here is from genome assembly GCF_020708595.1 of Pseudomonas sp. 203-8. Lineage (NCBI taxonomy): Bacteria > Pseudomonadati > Pseudomonadota > Gammaproteobacteria > Pseudomonadales > Pseudomonadaceae > Pseudomonas > Pseudomonas sp. 203-8. The sequence continues at coordinate 147,112 of NZ_JAJFDF010000001.1, forward strand.
GTTCGTCCATGGCAGGCTCCTTGTGCGAAGGGTTGGGCAGGAGAAAGGGTCAGCCGCGCATCGGGCGGCGACCGCTCTCAGGGTTCTCTTCGACCTGCGTCTCCAGGCGGCGATACTCCAGGCGACCGCCGGCCGGGTCGACACGCCAGGCGAGGCTCGCAGGATGGCCGTGGCCGGGAAGGATCGCGCCGGGGGACTGCGCGGCGCGCACGCGCATCTTCGCCACGAAGGCGGATACGCCGGGGGATACCGAATTCTCGAAGTTCATGACTCACCTGTACCCGGCGTGCCGGACACGGGTGAGAAGCAGTGGGTCAGCCCAGGATGCCGCTCAACCGACCGACCCGTTGCGGGTTCCGTCGTGCGTTGGTTTGGGTCATCGCACCAGCCGGCATCTGCTGGGCCGGGCGACGACTACTGGGAATACTGTCCATGGCTCTCTTCGTAGGGGGAAAGAAAGTGCCCGGCTCTGCGGGCGGGGGTTTTATAGACCTCTTGCCAGACGAGGTCAACCGAAAAAGCCGTTTCGTTCAGGCTTCTATGGAACATCGGAAAATTCCCGCAGGAGTCCGGCGAAAAGACACCGGCCAAAAGCGCTCAGGCGGATATCAGTCCCGCCAGCCGTCGCGCCAGCGCCGGCACTTCGGAGGCCGGGTCGAGGCGCAGGCGAAAACGGGTCTGCAGGATGTCCAGCAGTTCCTCGACGTCGCGCAGTTGGCGCTGCAGCGTCTCGCCGTTGCCGGCGCGCTGGCCGAACAGCCCGTCGGCCAGGGTCAGGCGCAGGTCGCCCTCGGTTATGGCGGCCTTCAGGCCCTGGCGGAACACGCTGTGCGGGTGGGTCGAGGTGTACCAGTTGCGCGGGATGTAATCGATCCACAACTGCGGGCGCAGGTCGAAGCGGTACAGCGGCAGCCAGCCGCTGCGACCGCGCACGGCGCTTTCGTAGAGACCGGCGTGCGGGTCGACCAGGCGCACGCAATGCACCTGTCCGGCGTCCGCCTCGTCGCCCGGCAAAGGCAGTGCTCGCGGCGGATTGGCCGAGCCGAAGCCGACATCCACCAGGAACTCGCCCTCCGCCAGGTACAGACGCAGCATCAGATGCGATTGCTGGGTCAGCGGCGCGTCCTCCGGGAGCCCCCAGCGTACCCGTGCCACCAGCAGTTCCAGTTCGTAGCCGAGGGCCAGCAGCAGGCGGGCGAACAGCGAGTTGAGTTCGAAGCAATAACCGCCGCGGCTGCCCTCGACGACCTTGGCGAAAACCTTGTCGGCGTCGATCTCGATGGGACGGTCGAGCAGCACGTCGAGGTTCTCGAAGGCGACCCGGCGCAGATGCGCGTCGATCAGTCGGTCGAGACTCGCCAGACTCGGCGGACCGGGATCGTCGATGCCGATATGGTGCAGGTAGGCATGGGTCTGCTCGGGCGTCAGCGGGGTCATGGCGGGCTCCGGAAAATGGCCAGCTCGATTCTAGACGCATTCTCGGGGAATACCGGAAGCGCCGTCAGGCACATTGGCCCGGGGTCTGCTTGACTGTGCCCATCCCACCCCGAGGAGCGCCGCCATGGCCCAGGCAATCGTCGCCTACCTGCACTACCTGTCGATCTTCCTGCTGTTCGCCCTGCTGGTGTTGCAGCACCGCCTGCTGCGCCTGCCGCTGGACCTGGAGCGCGCCCGCAGCCTGGCGGCGATCGACCGCGGCTACGGCCTCTGCGCCCTGGCGGTACTGGCCAGCGGGCTGGCGCGGGTGCTGTGGTACGGCAAGGGCCTCGACTATTACCTGCACAATGGCCTGTTCCACGCCAAGGTCGGGCTATTCGTCCTCGCTGCCCTGGTCTCGCTGTTGCCGACCGTTACCTTCCTTGGCTGGCGCGGCGCCCTCACGGCCGGCGAAGTGCCGGCGGTGACGCCGGCCCGGGGCCGGCGGGTGGTCCTGGCGGTGCGCCTGCAACTGCTCCTGCTGCTGGTCATTCCGTTGCTGGCTACGCTGATGGCGCGCGGCTTCGGCATGCGCGGCTGAGCCCTCAGTTCTGCATGGCCCGGCCATGCACGTCCATCGCCGCCTGGCGCAGCGCCTCGGAGCGGGTCGGATGCGGATGGCAGGTCAGCGCGAGGTCCTCCGCCGAGGCGCTGAACTCCATGGCCACGCAGGCTTCGCCGATCATCTCGCTGACGCCCGGCCCGATCATGTGCACGCCGAGCACCTGGTCGCTGCGGGCATCGGAGAGGATCTTGATGAAGCCTTCGCTCTCGTGGTTGATCTTCGCCCGGCTGTTGGCGCTGAACGGGAAGCGTCCGACCTTGTACTCGCGCCTCGCCGCCTGCAGCTGCTCCTCGCCGAGGCCGACGCTGGCCACTTCCGGCTGGGTGTAGATGACCGACGGAATCACCTCGGCGTTCATCTCCGCCGCATGCCCGGCGATCCGCTCGATGCAGACGATCGCCTCTTCCTCGGCCTTGTGCGCCAGCATCGGTCCCGAGGTCACGTCGCCGATCACCCAGACGCCCGGCGCCGCGCTGCGCTGTCCCTGGTTCTCCAGCATGCCGCGACGATCGCTGGCCAGGCCGACCGTCTCCAGCCCCAGTCCTTCGGTATAGGGGCGCCGGCCGATGGCCACCAGCACGTAGTCCGCCTGCAGCGATTCCGTAGCGCCGCCGGCGGCCGGTTGCAGGTCGAGTTCGACGCCCTGCTCGCCACTGCGCGCGGCGACCACGCGGGTGCCGAGGCGAAACCGCATGCCCTGGCGGGTCAGGGCGCGCTGCAGGGTCCTTGCGGTTTCCCCATCCAGCCCCGGGCAGATCCGCTCGAGGTACTCCAGCACCGTGACCTGTGCGCCCAGCCGGCGCCAGACCGAACCAAGCTCCAGGCCGATCACGCCGGCGCCGATCACCACCAGGTGGCGAGGCACTTCGACCAACTCCAGGGCGCCGGTGGAGTCGAGGATGCGCTGGTTGTCCACAGGCACGCCGGGCAGCGGCGCCGGTTCCGAACCGGTGGCGATAACGATGTCGCGCGCCTCCAGTTGCGCGTGGCCGCCGTCGGCAAGGGCCACGCCGACCCGGCCCTCGCCTTGCAAGCGCGCCCAGCCCTTGATCCACTGCACCTTGTGCTTGCGGAAGAGGAATTCGACGCCACGGGTCAGGGCGGCGACGCTCTCGTCCTTCTGCTTCATCATCTGCGCCAGGTCCAGTTCCGGGCTGACCCGGATGCCGAGCCGGGCGAACTCGCCGCCGCTCGCCGCGGCGTATAGCTCCGAGGCGTGCAACAGGGCCTTGGACGGCATGCAGCCGACGTTCAGGCAAGTCCCGCCGAGGGTTTCGCGACCCTCCACGCAGGCCACCTTCAGGCCCAGCTGGCCGGCGCGAATGGCAGCGTTGTAGCCCCCCGGACCGGCGCCGATCACGATCACGTCATAGCTTTCCATCATCCTGCTCCTCGGTTGTCCCGCCACGGCCCCCTCAGCGTAGGCGACGCCGGCGCAAATAGAGGAAACGCCGCGTAGAGGGACCGAAAGCGATTGTATTTCGCTCGTCATGCAAAGCTTATATGATGACCGTAATTTTCCTGCAACCCTTTCCCACCACGACAGGAGCACTACCATGGAACAGCCCGGCCGCGAAGATCGCCTGAACGCCTGGATCGCCACCGAGCGGGCCGCCCGCGCCCGCCTCGGCGCCAGCGGAACCCTGGAGCTGGCGCAAGTCGCCGCGCTCTCCCCGCAGGAGTTCTTCGACCGCATCGGCAGCGGCCAACTGCCCTGTCCGCCCTACGGCGAACTGGTCGACTTCGTTCCCATCGAGTGGTCCGAAGGGCGCTTCCTGTTCCAGGGCACCCCGGACCGCCGCCACTACAATCCGCTGGGTAGCGTGCACGGCGGCTACGCCGCGTCGCTGCTGGACTCCTGCATGGGCTGCGCGATCCATACCCGGCTCCAGGCCGGCCAGGGCTATACCACCACCGACCTGCGGATCAGCTACCTGCGCGCGCTGACCGACAAGGTCGGCCCGGTGCGCGCCGAAGGCCGGGTGGTGCACCTCGGCCGCTCGACGGCGGTCGCCGAGGGCCGGTTGTACGATGTCGACGACCGTCTCTACGCCGTCGGCTCGACCACCTGCCTGGTCCTGCACATGGCCGGATGAACGCGGCTTCGCCAGGGAAGGCCGCCAGGCGTTAAGATGACGACCTGCATTCCAAGGTATCGAAGCCATGCGTTATCCCGAAGACCACAAGCAGAAGACCCGCCGGCGTATCGTCGAGGAGGCTGCCCGGCTGTTCCGCCAGGACGGCGTCGGCGCCACCGGGCTGCAACCGCTGATGAAGGCCCTGGGCCTGACCCATGGCGGCTTCTACGCGCACTTCAAGTCCAAGGACGACCTGGTGGAAACCGCGTTGCGGCATGCCGCGGCGCAACTCGACGAAATCACCGCGCCCCTGGCGGAGGCGGAACGACCGCTGGCGCTGCTGATAGAGCAGTACCTGTCGCCGCGTCACCGCGATAACCCCGGCGCCGGCTGCCCGTTGCCGACCCTGTCGGCGGAACTCGGCCAGCGCGGCACGCCGAGCCCGACCACCGACAGCATCGTGCGCAAGCGCCTGGCGATGATCGAAGCGGCCCTGGAGGGCGAGGACGCAGGCGAGCGCGCCGTGCTGCTGCTCGCTTCGCTGGTCGGCGCGCTGCAACTGTCGCGCAGCGTGCAGGATGAGGCGCTGTCGCAACGGATACTGGAAGCGACGCGCAAGAAGCTGCTGGAGCAGATGGAGCGCTAGGGCCTCAGCCGAGGTAGCGCTCGGCCGGCCGCTGCCGCGACAGATTGGGCGCGAGCCTGGCCCGCGCCGTCATCAGCGCCTGCCAATCGGCCGCATCCGGCAACGACGGGATGGTCACCGCTTCACGCCGATCGAAACCGACCAGCGCCGCCTCCACCAAGTCCTCGACCTCCATCACCATCTCCGCGGGAATCCCGGCGATTCCGGTGCCGCTGCGCTCCCAGATCTCGGTACGGGTGACGCCGGGCAGCACCGCCTGGACGTAAACGCCGCTGCCGGCCAGCTCGTGCTGCAGCGACTGGCTCAGGCTCAGCACGTAGGCCTTGGTCGCGCTATAGACGGCATTGAACAACTCCGGCGCCAGCGCCACCACCGAACCAAGGTTGACGATGGCGCCGCCGCCACGCCGGCGGAACCCCTCCGCCGCGCCGGCAGCCAGGCGGGTCAGGGCCACCACGTTGAGGGCGATCATCCGCTCCGCCCGGTCCATGTCGGCATCGGCCAGCGGACCGTTCATCGCCACGCCGGCGTTGTTCACCAGCAACGCGATCGAGGCGTCGTCGCGCAACCGTCGCTCGACCCGCAACCTATCGTCGCGCTCGGACAGGTCGGCGCGCAGGATCTCCACCCTGACCCCGTGGGCTTGGCGAAGTCGATCCGCCAGGGCTTCCAGGCGTTGCCGGTCGCGCGCCACCAGCAACAGGTCGTGGCCACGGCGGGCCAAGTGCTCGGCGTAGGTCGCGCCGATTCCGGAAGAGGCGCCGGTGACCAGGGCGACGCCATTGCCAATCTGTTCGTTCATGTGGGTTCTCGCTGGAAAAAAGCCTGACCGCTGACAGCGGCTGTTTATATTACACACTTAATATTATGACCATAATTAAAACCGTCAAGCCTTTATCCGTTCCAACGAGCAGGGAGGGATGAGGAAAACCTTCATGCAACCGTCACGGAAAACGCCAATAAAAGGTCAGGACCCACACCACCCCGACATGCCCTACCATGGCGTTGTCCATCGCGGGAGGATCATGCGTCATGTATCACGGTGAAAGACTCAATGCCTGGACCCACCTGATCGGTGCGGTCGCCGCCTGCACCGGCGCCGTCTGGCTGACGGTCCAGGCGAGCCTCAACGGCAGTCCGTGGAAGATCGTCGGGGTCGGCGTCTACGGCGTCACCCTGACGCTGCTCTACAGCATCTCGACCGCCTACCACAGCGTGCGCGGGCGAGCGAAGGTGGTGATGCGCAAGCTCGACCACCTGTCCATCTACCTGCTGATCGCCGGCAGCTACACGCCTTTCTGCCTGGTCACGCTGCGCGGTCCCTGGGGCTGGACGCTGTTCGGCATCGTCTGGGGCCTGGCCGTGCTCGGCATGCTCCAGGAGATCAAGCCACGCTCCGAGGCGCGAGTGCTGTCGGTGGTGATCTACGCGGTGATGGGCTGGATCGTGCTGATCGCGGTGAAACCGCTGCTCGCCGCCCTCGGCAGCGCCGGCTTCACCTGGCTGGCGGCCGGCGGCGTGCTCTATACCGTAGGGATCGTCTTCTATGCCTATGACCACCGCTTCCGCCACTGGCATGGCATCTGGCACCTGTTCGTGATCGCCGGCAGCCTCCTCCACTTCGTGGCGATCTGGCGCTACGTACTCTAGGCGCGGTCCGGCGCGAAGCAGCGGGAGCTGGTCGCGCCGGAGGCTCAGCCCTTCTTCGTCCGCGACAGCGCGATGCACGCCACCACGATCAGCACGCCGCCGGCGATGGTCAGCGCGTCCGGCACCTCGCTCCAGAACAGCCAGCCCCAGCCGGCGTTGAAGACGATGCCGATATAGCGGGTCACCGCAACGATGGTCGCGCTCTCGTGACTGAAGGCGCGGGTTAGGAACACCTGGCCGAGTAGCGATACGACCCCGATGGCCAGCAGCAGCCCCCACTCGCGCAGCGTCGCCGGCACCACGAAGTCGTTCCACATCAGCGGGATGGCCACCAGGGTGGCCACCGCCAGGAAGTAGAAGACGATCTCGTAGGTATGGTGCCGCGCGCTCAGTTGGCGGATCGCCACCGAGGCACCGGCGGCGAACACCGCACTGAGCAGGCCGACCACGGCGTATACCGAGTAGCTGGAATAGCTGAACGGCTTGACGATCATCAGCGCGCCGAGCACCACCACCAGCAACAGCCAATAGACCGCCCGGGGAATCCGCTCGCCGAGGAACAGCGCGGAGAAGAGGATGACGAAGAACGGCGACATGTGCGCCAGGATGCTCGCGTCCGCCAGCGGGATGTGGGCGATGGCGTAGAAATAGCAGACCAGGTACAGCGCCCCCATCACCCCGCGCACCAGCAGCATCGGCACGCCCTGGCGCGACAGGGCGACACCGGCCTGGCGCATCAGCAGATAGATCAGCAGGGTACCGATGGCGCTGCGGAAGAACACGATCTCGGCAGCCGGCAGGGTGGCGCTGGCTTCCTTGACCAGGGCGTTCATCACGCTGAAGGTGAAGGACGCCAGCACCGCCAGCAGCACCCCGCTCTTCAGCAGGTCGAGCACCATTGGCGATAGATGGCGTCCGCCGCCGGACGGCTGTCGATCGGATACAGGCTTGGATGGCACTGGCTCGCTCCTTGGCAATCGATGAATCGGGACACGGCGTTCTCGTAGCTCGCCAACAGGCTGCGCGCCTGCGGCATGGCCAGGTCGAAGTGGGCGGCCAGCGCGACGATCAGCGCCAGCTTGCGGTAGTCCTCCAGCGGCACCCGCGGGAGCCGCCAGAGTCCGTCTTCGTCGCGACTGACGCGGCGGAACGGCACGGCGGAAAAGTCGAAGTGGCGACCCTGCTCGTCGGCCGGAGAGAACGGATCGACCAGCAACGCCGCGTAGCGCACGAACAGCAGGTATTCCTGGCGCTCGGCGCCGGCCTCGGCGAAGCCGTCGATGGCCGCGCGCGGCAGCATCGTCTCGTGCACCGGGTAGTTGTCGTCGTTGAGGAACCGCAGCAGGTTCAACGGCTCGGCGCCCATCCGCCGCAACAGTTCGCTCAGCTCGCACCACAGCCGACGCATGGCGCCGATGGCCCCGGGGGTGATAGGTCCCTCCGGGTAGAGCTTGTACATGAAACCGGGCGGCCCCTGCTCGGAAAGTATCCGGGCGAGGGCGAACTCGCCGAGAAAGAACGGACTGTGCACGTAGGTGGTGACGTTGCGGCCCTCCGCCGCTTCCGGCGTCGCCAGGGGTACCACCTCCACCCCGCTGCCGGCCAGGACTCGCCGCCAGGTCTCCCGCGCCGGGCAGTCCGGCCGGCTGGAACCCAGGTAGACCCTGCGCTTGACCGCCTTGGTCAGGGCCCGCAGCGGTTGTGTCTCGTCGATCACCTTGGTCGCCGCGTAGTAGCTGGACAGGCTCAGCACGGTCGCCTGGCACCCCGCCGGCAGGGCGCTGCGCACCAGCAGGTTGGCGCCGATGAAGGCGGACACCAGCAGCAGCGTGCGCACCCCGCCGAGTCGCTCCCAGGGCAACCCGCGGACCACGTCCAGGTAACTGTCGGCCGGCACGCAGAGCACCAGGGTCTGCCAATCGTCGCGAAGCTCAGCGGGGTCCTGGTGGAAGACGTCCAGCGCGGCGTTGCCGGACAGCCAGCGATGCTGCCCCTGCCCTTCCAGCTGCAGGCAGGCGCCGCGCGCCAGGGCCTCGGCGATCCGCTGGCTGCGCCGGCCGGGATGGTTCAGCGCGCCGAGGCGACCGGCACCGTGGCGGCGCAGGTCCAGCGCGACCTGGATCGCCACCGCGCCCAGACCGACCAGCAGGACGTTGCCCAGGCTCTCATCAGCGGCATTCATCGACCGGCCTTCTCCAGGATCAGGGTGTCGTACAGCGGCTGGCTGACCCGCTCCGCGCAAACCCGCCAGCCCTCCAGTTCGGCCGGTTCCACCGGGTAGTTGAACAGTCCCTTGATGCCGCTGCCGTGACGCAGCAGGACCTTGGCGTCGGCGCGCATGACCTGGCGGATCTGCGCCAGCACCGCGCTTTTCTGCTGCACCAGCGAAGCGATCAGGAAATGCGTGGCATCGCGGGAAAACGCCAGTTCCGCCGGCGGCAGCGAGGAAAACTGCATGCGCGCCTCCAGCCCCTGGCAGCGGGCGATCTCGCGGGCACAGCCCAGGGCCTCCTCGTCGATGTCCAGGCAGCACAAATGTGCGCCGACCTCCCGCGCCAGCACCAGGGCCGAGGTCGGCAGGGCACCGGAGCCGACGAACAGGACCCGTGCATCGGCATCTATCCCGGCGCTGTCGAGTTCGCCGCGGATGGATTCCAGCAGGCTACCCAGGTAGCGGCCCATCTCGCCGGGTTCATGCAGCACGCCCTGGCAAAGGTGCTTCTCCAGTTCGCAGAGGGCCTGCACCGCCGCGTCGCGCAGGCGCAGGCCGAGCGCCTGCAACGCAGGATCGTCCGAATCGGCCTGCCACTGCGCCCGGCTGCAATCCTCCCCGATCAGTCCGCTCAGACGGTCGAGCTTGCGCCTGAGGATCTCGTAGCAGCCGCAACACTCGCGGGCATAGACGGTGAGCAGGCGAATCTCGCATTCCAGTTCGCGGAGGGTTTCCAGCAGCGGTGTGCGTCCTTGCATGGCATGGCTTCCTGGCGGCGGTAGAGGGCTCAGTAGTTCAGGGTCAGGCTCATGGTCAGGTTGCGCGGCTCGCCGGGGGCGACCCAGACGTTGTTATAGGAACGCTCGTAGTAGCGACGATCGAAGAGGTTGTTGACGTTCACCCCGAGGGTGGCATTGCTCGCCAGCGGATAGCGCGCGAGCAGGTCGACGGTGGTGTAGGCCGGCAGTTCGAAGCCGCTGTCGCTGCTGTCGCCGGCGCGCTCGCCGACATAGTTGACCGCCGCGCCGGCATCGGCGCCGTGCAGCCAGCCTTCGCGGAACTCGTAGACGCCCATCAGGCTGCCGCTGTGCTTCGGCACGTTGAGCAGGCGGCTGCCGCGAGCGATGTTCTCATCCTTGGTCACTTCGGCGTCGATATAGGCGTAGGCGCCGATCAGCCGCAACTGCTCGGTGAGCTGGCCGCTGAACTGCAGGTCGAAGCCCTGGCTGCGCGCCTCGCCGGCGGTCTGCTGGTAACCGGGATTGCTCGGGTCGGCGGTGAGCACGTTCTTCTTTTTCAGGTGGAACGCGGCGAGGGTCATGCCCAGCCGGCCATCGAGCAGGTCGAGCTTCACCCCCGCCTCGTAGCCGCGCCCCTCCTCCGGGTCGAAGGCCTTGCCGGCCATGTCGGTACCACCATTGGGCTTGAAGGATTTCGAGGCGTTGGCGAACAGGCCGACCTCCGGGGTCGCCTGGTACAGCACGCCGATGCGCGGGGTGGCGGCACGCTGGGTCTGCTGCGAGCTGGTGTCGCGGAAGCGGCCATTGTTCAGGCGCGTGGCGTTCATGTCCTGGCGGTAGCGGTCGAAGCGCACGCCGAGCAGGCCGCGCCATTTCTCGCTGAACTCGATCTGGTCCTGCAGGTTGAGGGCCATCGCGTCGACTTCCTCGTGGTTGCGGTCGTCGCGTCCGAAGGGTGGTTTCGGCTGGCCGTAGACCGGCCGGCGGATGTCGATGGCATAGGGGTTGCGCGACGGGATGCTACGCAGGATCAGTTCGTCGTTGTGGTAGCGCTCGTACTCGAGGCCCATCAGCAACTGGTGGCGGATCGAGCCGGTATGGAGGTCGCCGAGCAGGTCGAGCTGGGTGATGCTGTCGTGCCACTCGAAGTCGCGGTAGCGGTACTCCCGGCGCAGGCTGTAGCCGTCGGCGGCGAGGCTGGAGTTCTCCGAGGCGTAGCCGTCCAGGTGGCCATGCTTGTAGTGGCTGGCCAGGCGCAGGCTCCACTGCTCGTTGAAGTGATGGCGCAGGGTGGCCTGGAGGGTTTCGTTGTTGTTGTCGATCTTGCCGTCGTCCGGTTCGCCGAAGAACCGCGAGCGCGGCAGGCTGCCCAGGTGGTTGTGCGGCGCCACGGTGCCGCGGTCGAAGACCTGGCGGTTGCGCACCACCTCGGCTTCCACCAGCAACGAGGTGTCCGGGTCCAGTTGCCAGCTGAACGATGGCGCCACCAGCAGGCGCTGGCCGTCGGCGTAGTCGCGGAAGCCCTTGCTGTCCTCCACCGCCAGGTTCATCCGGTAGAGCAGGTCGCCCTCTTCGTCCAGCGGCGTGTTCAGGTCCAGGGTCGAGCGGTAGCGGTCCCAACTGCCGGCGCTGGCATGCAGGCGGGCGAAGCGCTCGGCCTGGGGCTTCTTGGTCACCAGGTTCACCGTGCCGCCGGGATCGCCGCGCCCGTACAGGCTGGAGGCCGGTCCCTTGAGGATTTCCACGCGCTCGATGGTGGCGCTGTCCGGGGCGTTCATATAGCCGCGGTTGGCGCTGAAGCCGTCGCGGTAGAACTCCGAAGTGGTGAAGCCACGGACGTTGTACTCGAACATCGTCAGGCCGCCGAAGTTGTTCTGCCGCGAGACCCCGCCGGCGAAGTCCAGCGCCCGTTCGATACGAGCGCTGTCAAGGTCGTCGAGCACCTGGCGCGGCACCACGCTGATGGCTTGCGGGATGTCCTCGATACGGGTGTCGGTGCGCGTCGCGCTGGCCGACCGATTGGCCCGGTAGCCCTGCACCGGGCCCTCCGCGCGCTCCGCTTCGGCGGTGACAGTGAGGACCTCCAGCTCCGCGGGACTTTCCGTTTCCGCCCAGAGCGCCGGACTGCTGCAACCGAGGCCGACACCGAGGACAAGCGACACACTGACTCTCATGGGAAATCGCACCAGAAAAGAAATGATATACTATAACGCTACCAGTTCGATTCCGGCCTCGCAATACAATGCCCGGCTCTATCTCGCTTCTCGCCGCCAGGCTGTGATACTCATCCCTCTTTTCCGACGACCAGCCCAGCCATGCCCAACTCCATCTCCAATTCCTCCCGCCTGCACAGCATCGACGCCCTGCGCGGCCTGGTGATGCTGTTCATGCTGCTCGACCATGTCCGCGAGACCTTTTTCCTGCACCGCCAGGTCGGCGACCCGATGGACGTCGCCAGCACCGAGCCGGCGCTGTTCCTCAGCCGCACCCTGGCGCACCTGTGCGCGCCGGTGTTCGTCTTCCTCACCGGCCTGTCGGCATTCCTCTACGGCGAGAAGCACCAGGGACGCCGGGCGGTCTCGGCGTTCCTGTTCAAGCGCGGGTTGTTCCTGGTGGCGCTGGAACTGACCCTGGTGAACTTCGCCTGGACCTTCCAGTTGCCGCCGACGGTGATCTACCTCCAGGTGATCTGGGCGATCGGCCTGAGCATGCTCGCCCTGGCCGCCCTGCTCTGGTTGCCGCGCCCTCTGCTCGCGGCGCTCGGCGTGCTGCTGGTGGCCGGCCACAACCTGCTCGATCCGCTGCATTTCGCTCCCGGCTCGGCCTGGCACCTGCCGTGGGCGGTGCTCCACGACCGCGGCTGGATCGAAGCGGGCGACGCCCTGCGCCTGCGCACCTCCTACCCCCTGCTGCCGTGGATCGGTGTGATCGCCCTGGGCTATGCCGCAGGCAACTGGTTCAGCGGCGCCACGCCGGCGACCACGCGCCGACGCTACCTGCTGGCGGGCGGTGGCGGGCTGCTGCTCGGCTTCATCCTGCTGCGCCTGCTCAACGGCTATGGCGAGAAACCCTGGGCCTTCGGCGAGACGCCGGCGATCACCCTGATGGGCTTCTTCAACGTCACCAAGTATCCGCCGTCGCTGCTGTTCCTCGCCCTCACCCTGGGAATCGGCCTGCTGCTCCTGGCCTGGTTCGAACGCCTGGACTGGAGCGGTCGCGGCAAGGCCCTGGTGGCGTTCGGCGGAGCGCCGATGTTCTTCTACCTGCTGCATCTCTACCTACTGAAGCTGCTGTACCTGCTGGCGCTGGCGATCTGGGGCGCCAACCGGGGCGACTACTTCGGTTTCTCCTCGGTGCCGGCGCTATGGCTGTGCAGCATCCTGCTGGCCGTGGCGCTGTACCCGGCGGTGCACTGGTTCGCCGGTTTCAAGGCGCGGCGGCGGGATATCGCCTGGTTGAAGTACTTCTGAGGCGCGGAGCATCCAGGAGCCGCTGGAAACGTCCGGCCCTTCCCCCCCACGGGTAGGACGAATGCTGCGAAGCGTTATCCGCCGGACACAGCAGGCAACCACGCCGACGTCCACCGCCGGCAGGGAAGCGGAAATGAAGGGGTTGTGCGGAATTCCCACATAACGAGCAGGATCTGAAACGAAATGGCCGGCGGGCGCCTCGCGCCAGCCGGCCATTGCCTGGTTCGCTTCCCGTCGCCGACGGGCTAGCCAGTCAGGACAGGTACGCCGAGCGGGTCAGCCCCAGGCGCAGCGCATCCAGGTACTGGTTGCGCTCGCGGGCGGTGAGCTTGGCCCCGGCGACCTTGTCGCGGTAGAGGGTCATCAGTTCCTCCGGCGACAGGTGCACGTAGCGCAGCATGTCCTCGATGGTGTCGTGGGTCTCGATGCCGGCGTGATAGATGCCGCCGTCTGCGCGCTGGTAGACGTTCACCGAGTCGGTGTCGCCGAACAGGTTGTGCATGTCGCCGAGGATCTCCTGGTAGGCGCCGACCAGGAATACCCCGATCAGGTAGTCCTCGCCCTCCTTCACCTCGTGCACCGGCAGGCTGGTCTCGATGCTCTGCTCGTCGACGTACTGGGTGATCTTGCCGTCGGAGTCGCAGGTCAGGTCCTGCAGTACCGCGCGCCGATCCGGCTCCTCGCCCAGGCGGTGCAGCGGCAGGATCGGCAGCACCTGGCCGATGGCCCAGGTATCCGGCAGGCTCTGGAACACCGAGAAGTTGCAGATGTACTTGTCGGCGAGCTTGTCGTTGAGTTCGTCGAGGACCTGCCGGTGGGAGCGCTGGCGGGCCTTGAGCTGGTTGTGCAGGCGCCGGCAGATAGCGAAGTAGCACTGCTCGGCGAGGGCTTTCTGCGCCAGGCTGATCTTGCCGTCGGCATACTGCGCGGCGGCGTCGCCGATGTAGTGGGTGGCGCGCCAGTAGGTCTCGGTGACCATCTCGGCATCGGTCGGGCCGAGCAGTTCGGCCAGCCAGCGGACGATCTCCGGCTGCTCGTCGAGATCGACGATCTTCGGCACGTCGTCGTTGTGCCGCTCGACGTCGGTGACCTGGGTGATCAGCACCGCATGGTGCGCGGTCAGCGCCCGGCCGCTCTCCGAGAAGATGTGCGGATGCGGCAGGCCCTGGGCGTCGCAGAACTCCTTGAGCATGCCGACCACCACGCCGGCATAGTCATCGATGTCGTAGTTGATCGAGCTGGCGTTGCGCGAATGGGTGCCGTCGTAGTCGACGCCGAGGCCGCCGCCAACGTCGATGTGATCCACCGGCAGGCCGAGCGCGCGCAGCTCGCCGTAGTAGCGGATGGCTTCCTTGAAGCCGTGCTGGTAGTCGGCCAGGTTGGCGATCTGCGAGCCCATGTGGAAATGCAGCAGGCGCACGCCCTGGTCGAGACCGGCCTGGCGGAAGCGCTCGACCACCGACAGCAGCTGGGCGGCGGAAAGGCCGAACTTGGCCTTCTCGCCACCGGTGTCTGCCCACTTCGACGAAGCCAGCGAGGACAGCCGCACGCGCAGGCCGACCTGGGGCTGCACGCCGACGTTGGCGGCCTCCTCGATCACCAGCTGCACCTCGGATTCCTTCTCGATCACGATGAACACGTTGTGCCCGAGCTTCTGCCCCATCAGCGCCAGCTTGATGAACTCGCGGTCCTTGTAGCCGTTGCAGACGATGGTGCCGCCCTTCGGGGCCAGCGCCAGCACCGCCATGAGTTCCGGCTTGGAGCCTGCCTCCAGGCCGATGGAGACGTTCTCGGTGGCGATGATGTTCTCCACCACCGCTTCCTGCTGGTTGACCTTGATCGGATACAGCGCGGTATAGCGGCTCTGGTATTCGAGGCGCTCGATGTTCGCGTCGAAGGCGCCGGTGAGCTTGCGCACGCGGTCCTGCAAAATATCCGGGAAGCGCACCAGCAGCGGCAGGCTCAGGCCCGCCTCGCGCAGCTGGCCGACCAGCTCGTAGAGATCGATGGGCGTCGAGTCGGCACCCTGCGGACGCACTTCGACATTGCCGCCATCGTTGATGGCGAAATAACCCGCACCCCAGTGGCGGATGCCGTATACGCCGCGGCTGTCGGCCACGGTCCAGTTGCTGCCATCGTCTTTGCGAGTCCGTCGAGCGGCCATGCGCGGTGATCTCCTCAATGTTCGGGGTCGGGCGGGCGCCGGGATCTCCGGATGGCCCTGGGCCGGCACGCCTGTGGTGGAGGCTAGCCGGAGGATGTGACGTTGCCGTGTTGACCGCCACACTGGGCGGTAGTTTAGGAAAGCCGAGGAAATCCGCTCATGCGGGTATCCGCAGTCTCCCATCTAGGGAAAGGGCTGGTGCGGCCTTCGCGGTGCCGGACCTGCCCGCTCTCTGCAGGGGAGAACGCGGTCAGCCGCCGGACTTCTTCGCCTTGAAACCGCGCTTGAGGAGTTCGTCGATCAGCAGTTCGACATGCTCGCCCTGGATCTCCACCACGCCGTCCTTGAGACTGCCGCCGGTGCCGCAGCGCCGCTTCAGCGCGCTGGCCAGCTCCTTGAGCGCATCGCCGGCGAGCGGCAGGCCACTGATGGTGGTCACCGTCTTGCCGCCGCGGCCCTTGGTCTCGCGGCGCACGCGCGCGATCCCGTCGCCGGCAGGCGCTACGGCCTGCCCGCAGATGCAGGCGTCTTTGGGTTGCTGGCAGTCCGGGCAATGCCGGCCGCCATCCGTGGAATACACCAGCCCGCCGAGGGCGGACAGGGACGAAGCTTTTTTGACCACCGGGCGTTTCCCCCAGAATGGCCTCGACGGGCCAGGTCAACAACGATGGCCGGCGGGAGCCGACCGCGACGCCCCACTCAGGCAGGGGCTGCGCAGGGGCGGCATGGGGACCGCCCGAAAAGGTCGCGCAATTTAGCAGCATTGCGAGCAAATGCTAAGAGCGAAAATGCGCCATTGATCGGTGAAATGGCGACATCCGCGGCTCAGGCGTCCAGGTACAGGCGCAACGCCTGCAGGGAATCGGGGCAGTACGGCAGGCTGCGAGCCTCCTCCAGCGCCAGTTCGGGACGGATGAAGCGGGCCTCGGAGATTTCCTCCGCCTGCAGGCGCAAGGGCGCATCGGAGACGGCGGAAAACACCGCGCACCAGAGCCGGTTGCCCGGTTCGTCGAAGAAGAAGCGACCATGTTCGCGCAGGACCGCGTCGCGGATTCCCAGCTCTTCCTCCAGTTCGCGGGCGGCGGAGTCGGCGTAGGGCTCGCCGGCCTGGACCATGCCGCCGGCGGCGAGGTCCCAGTACCCGGGATAGACCGCCTTGCTCAGGGTCCGGCGCTGCACGCACAGCTCGCCGGCGGAGTTGAACAGCAGGATGAAGGTGCCGCGACCGATCAGCCCGCGCTCGCGCAGCTCCGCGCGCGGCAGGCTACCGAGCGGGCGGTCCTGCTCGTCGACCCAGGCGATGAGTTCGGCGTCGGAGGCGGCCCGGTGGGCCACCTCTTCGGCGCTGATCGGCGCGGCCATGGGTCAGCCCTGGGAAAGCAGCTGGCGCAGGTCGATCACCGCGGCGTTGGCGCGGGAAATGTAGTTGGCCATCACCAGCGAGTGGTTGGCCAGGATGCCGTAGCCGCTGCCGTTCAGCACCATCGGGCTCCACAACGGCTCCTGCGCGGCCTCCAGTTCGCGGATGATCTGCCGCACGCTGACCGTGGCGTTCTTCTTCGCCAGCACGTCGGCGAAGTCGACCTCGATGGCGCGCAGCAGGTGCGACAGCGCCCAGGCCTGGCCCCGGGCCTCGTAGAAGACGTTGTCGATCTGCAGCCAGGGGGTTTCCTGGACCACTTCCTCGACCTTGGGCGCCTCGCCCGGCTGTACCTCTTCGGGGTTCTTGATGTTGGTGTTCAGCTTGACCCGGCCGACGCTCGCCGACAGGCGCTGGGACAGCGAGCCCAGGCGGGTGGCGACGTCGCCCAGCCAGTTGTTCAGGTTGTCGGCACGGGCATAGAACTGCGCGTTGGGCTGGTTCGGGTCGGACAGGCGAGCCAGGTAGCGGTCCAGCGACTTGATGCCTTCCTGGTACTCCGACTCGGACGCCGGCAGCGCCCAGCTCTTGTTGTCGAAGTTGAAACGCGGCTCGGCGCGAGCCAGGTCGGCGTCCTCGGTGGACTGCGACTGCGAACGGGCGAAATCCTTGCGCAGCGCCCGGCTGATGTCGCGCACCTGGACCAGCACGCCATACTCCCAGCTGGGCATGTTGTCCATCCAGATGCCCGGCGGGAAGATGTCGTTGGAGATGTAGCCGCCCGGCTTGGTCAGCAGGGTATCGACCACTTCCTTGAGGGTTTCCACCGTGGTGTAGCCGGTGACCATCTGCCGCCCGGCGCGCTCGGCGGCGGCCTGGGCGCCCTGCTGCACGGGGAACAGGTCGGGTTCCTGGCTCCAGTACCAGCCGACCAGCATCGCCACCAGCAGGTAGATGCCCAGCAGGCCTCCCACCACGCGCACCAGCCAGGGGCCGCCGAAGTAGGTACGCACATCATCCACGGAATTGTCCACGCGATCGCGCATGGTCCCACGACGCTTCTTCCAGTCCAGCATGGCAAGGGTCCTTAAAACAGCTCGATAGATGGGGGATTGGACCATGGCGAACGCGTTCCGTGCCAAGCGCCAACCCTTCCAGGACGCCGAAAACCTCGGCATCGTCGGCTTTCAGCGTAGTGGAAGCCGGTTTTGTGCCGGAATGCTCAGTGAGAATTTTCCGAAACAGGCATAAGCATGCCGTAGTCCGTCGCACAAAGGCACCCACCAACAGGTGGGGATGACATTTGGAAAAGAAAAGGCTCCTCTCGTCAGCCGCCCAACGGCCGCTGGCTTTCATGGCGATAGGTGATAGCATAGAGCCATCATTCGCAGCGACGCTCTGCCGCGAAGACCACGAAAGAAGCGCGTCATGATGACCGAGCACGATGACCCGACCCTGGACCGCCTGAAGCACCACTTCGCCCAGCGAGTGATCAACCAGGCGCGCCAGGTTCTGGAGGTCTGGCAACGCCTGACCCGCGCGGAGTGGAACAGCGACGGCATGGAAGAACTGGCCGACGCCACCCTGCGCCTGCAGCGCTACGCCGAACGCTTCGAGCAAGCCGAGCATGCCCAGTTGGCCGGTGCCATCGACCGTACCCTGGACGTCGTCGAGGCCAACCGCGGCCGGCTTTCCAGCGAGTCGATCAGCGAACTCAACCAGTTGATGCAGCGCCTGTCGCGCACCGGCCTGCGGCATGGCGACCAGCTCGAGCACACCGTCCTGCCGCCGTTGCGCAAACCGGTCTACCTGGCACTGAAGGACCGCGAACGCGCCGAGCGCCTGGCCCAGCAACTGGAGTTCTTCGGTCTGCAGGCGCTGAGCTGCGAGACCGCCGACGCCTTCCGCGCCAGCATGCGCGAACGCTACCCGG
Source organism: Pseudomonas sp. 203-8 (assembly GCF_020708595.1). NCBI lineage: Bacteria > Pseudomonadati > Pseudomonadota > Gammaproteobacteria > Pseudomonadales > Pseudomonadaceae > Pseudomonas > Pseudomonas sp. 203-8. The sequence continues at coordinate 165,406 of NZ_JAJFDF010000001.1, forward strand.
CGGCGATCGTCATGGAAGTCGACTTCGCCGGCCCCGACATGGGCCTGCGACTGGCCAGCGAGGCCCAGGCCGGCCTCGAACACAAGCTGCCGGTGCTGTTCTTCAGCGACAGCGAGACCGACACACCGACCCGCCTGGCCGCGGCCCGTGCCGGCGGCCAGGAATTCTTCACCGGCACCCTGGACGCCTCCAGCGTGCTGGAAAAGATCGAGACCCTCAGCCGCCTGAGCTTCTACGAGCCCTACCGGGTACTGATCGTCGACGACTCCCGGGCCCAGGCGCTGCACACCGAGATGGTCCTCAACAGCGCCGGGATCATCACCCGCGCACTCACCGAGCCACTGTCGGTGATGGCCGAGCTGAGCGACTTCCAGCCCGACCTGATCATCCTCGACATGTACATGCCCGAATGCCTGGGCACCGAATTGGCCAAGGTGATCCGCCAGCACGAGCGCCACGTCAGCGTGCCGATCATCTACCTGTCCGCCGAGGACGACCTGGACAAGCAGCTGGACGCCATGAGCGAAGGCGGCGACGACTTCCTCACCAAGCCGATCCGCCCGCGCCACCTGATCGCCACCGTGCGCACCCGCGCCAGCCGCGCGCGCAGCCTGAAGGCGCGGATGGTGCGCGACAGCCTGACCGGCCTGTACAACCACACCCATACCCTGCAACTGCTCGAGGACGCCCGTCTGCGCGCACGTCGCGATGGCCGTCCGCTGAGCTTCGCGATGCTCGACATCGACCACTTCAAGCAGGTCAACGACCGTTTCGGCCACCCCATGGGCGACCGGGTGATCAAGGGCCTGGCGCTGTTCCTCAAGCAACGCCTGCGCAAGACCGACCACATCGGCCGCTATGGCGGCGAAGAGTTCGCCGTGGTCCTTCCGGACACCGACCTGGACGCCGCGCGCCTGGTGCTCGACGAGATTCGCCAGCGCTTCGCCGAGATCCACTACCCGGCGCAACCGACCGACCTGCGCTGCACCTTCAGTTGCGGCATCGCCGAGCTGACCCCGGACCTCGATATCAAGAGCATGGCCAAGCAGGCCGACGAAGCGCTGTACCGGGCCAAGCACGGCGGGCGCAACCGGATCGAAGTATATCGTCCCGACGCTCGATAATGGCCTTTTGTCATCAGCCGGTAACCGAACGGAAATAACCTGCGATCTCGCCGTTCCGTAGTCGGACGAGACTCGCCATGCGCCTCAAGCAACTCACCAACCTCAACACCCTGCTCCTGCTCACCGTCTGCCTCGCCCTGGGAATCACCCTGTGGTGGTCGCAACGCGCCATGGAGCGGCCCTTCCAGTTGCTCGACCAGTACCTGGAGCTGTCGCAGCGCTTCGACGAACAGGTCGCGCGCAACATCCGCCAGTACCTCGGCAGCGGCGACGCCGTGCGCCAGCAGGCCGCGCTGCAAGCCCTGGAAAGCCTCGCCGAGGCCTTGCCGGAGCTACCGCCGGACCTCGCCCGGACCCTCGCGCCAAGCCTCGCGGAGTTGCGCGAATTCAGCGCCGGCGACCTGCTCGCCGCCGGCAAGCTCGCCGGCGACCCGCAGGGCCTGCTGCTACAGGCCGAGCGCGACCTCACCGGCAACCTGGAACAATGGTCCGCCTACCTGGACGCCGCGGCGGGGCAGCCCCAGGCCGGCGCCTACCGCACCCCGCTGCTGCTCGCCAGCCTGCACCTGACCCGCCTCAGCCTGGCCCGCGCCAAGCTGGTGGAAAGCGCCAACCCGGCCCTGGCCGGCGACGTCGAGCGCGAATTGGCCAACCTGCGCGAGCAGGCCGGGCGGATCGAGGCCTTGCCGCTGCTCGGCGTGCTCGACGAGCAACGCTCGGCCAGCGACGACTTCGCCGCCATGATGGGGCTGGCCGGCGACGTCGAGGCTGGCGCCGGCAATGCCGAAGACCGCGGCGTGGCGCTGCGGCGCGAACTCGCCAGCCTGCTGCAACGCTATCCGGACGAGTTGCGCCGCACCCGCGACCTGATCGAGCGTCGCCAGCAACTGTCCGCCGACACCGGCGCCAGACTGGACGCGGTGCGCCAGGCCCTGGCCACCCTGGAACCGCAGGTGCGCGGCGAACGCCAGCGCCTGCAAGGCCAGGTACGCCTGATCCAGGGAGGGATGATCGCCCTGATCCTGCTCATCGCCCTCGCCATCGACAGCCTGCAAAGACGCCTGGCGCGGGTCCTCGGGCAACTGGTGCCGGCGCTCTCGGCCTGGGCCGACGGCGACTTCTCGCGCCCCATATCCCTGCGTACCCGCACCGAGGACCTGCGCAACCTGGAAGATTCGCTGAACCGCCTGCGCAGCTTCCTCGCCGAGCTGGTCGGCGCGATCCACCGCCGCGCCGAACAGGTCGCCGGCAGCAGCCAGACCCTGGCCGAGGTCAGCAGCGGCCTGCACGCCGGGGTCGAGCGCCAGGCCGGCGATACCGGGCAGATCCGCGACGCCCTCGGCGACATGGAAGCGGCGATCCAGCAGGTCGCCGGAGACGCCAGCCAGACCGCCGACGCCAGTCGCAGCGCAGGCCAGGCAGTGGAGCATGGCCAGCGGGTGATCGGCGAGAGCCTGGGCGGCCTGCGCGAGCTGGTCGACGAGGTGCAAGGCAACGCCCAGTCGATCGAGCGCCTGGCCGAGGAGTCGGCGACCATCGGCAGCGTGCTGACGGTGATCCGCTCGATCGCCGAACAGACCAACCTGCTCGCCCTCAATGCCGCCATCGAGGCCGCCCGCGCCGGCGACCAGGGCCGCGGCTTCGCCGTGGTCGCCGAGGAAGTCCGCTCGCTGGCCCAGCGCACCGCCGGCGCCACCGAGGAGATCCAGCAGCTCATCGGCCGCCTGCAACAGGCCGCGCGGCAATCGGTGGAGGCCATGCGCAGCCAGGTCGAGCATGCCGAACGCACCGCCGAACAGGCCGGCGCGGCGGAAGGCGCGCTGGACGAAGTGGTCGCCGCGATCCATACCATCGGCGTGATGGCCGAACGCATCGCCGAAGGCTCGACCCAGCAGAGCCAGGCGGTCGGCGAGATTCGCTCGCACAGCGAACGCATCCACGCCCTGGGCGGGGAAAACCTGCGGCTGATCGGCCATAGCCGCGAACAGGGCGAGCAACTGCGGCAACTGGGCGGCGACCTGCGCACCACGGTGCAGGCCTTCCGCCTGTGACCCTGCGGCGACGTGCCGCAAGGCGCCAGAGGAACCGTCTGGCTTCGGACCGGTCGGATACCGCTCAGCGGAACCGGGGCAGGACCTGATCAGCCGCACGGGGCTCGATCGGGCCCGGCTTTCCGCTATCATTCCGGCTTTTGATCCGACGAGATATCCATGCGCCGCCTGCTGACCCTGATCCTCCTGCTGGTCGCCCTGCCCGCCGGCGCGGGCCTGTTCGACAGCCGTCCCGGCGCCTCCCTCGGCGGCGGCCTCGATGGCGGCGGCTTCCTCAAGGTCGACCAGGCGTTCAAGCCCAGCGTCGAGCGCAGCGACGCGCAGCACGTGCTGCTGCGCTTCGTCAACGCCGAGGGCTACTACCTCTACCGCCACCGCTTCCAGTTCAAGGTCGAGCCAGCCCAGGTCAGCCTCGGCCAGGTGCAGCTGCCGGCGGGCAAGCAGCACCACGACGAGTACTTCGGCGATACCGAGGTCTACTACAACATCGTCGACCTGAAGATTCCCCTGAACAATCCGGCCCGGCAGCCCTATACCCTCGTGGTGACGTACCAGGGCTGCGCCGACAAGGGCCTCTGCTACCCCCCGGAAACCAGGCGCTTCGACATCGACGGCGGTGCCGCGACGCCAGCCGCGAGCGACGCGGCCGGCAAGGGCCCGCTCGAGCACAAGGGCAAGCGCAGCCTGCTGTTCTTCTTCCTCGCCGGCCTGACCCTGACCTTCACCCCCTGCGTGCTGCCGATGCTGCCGATCCTCTCCGGAGTGGTCCTGCGCGGCCGGCCGGGCGGTGGTCGCGGCTTCGTCCTGTCGCTCGCCTACGTGCTGCCGATGGCGCTCTGCTTCGCCCTGCTCGGCGCGCTGATGGGCATGTTCGGCGCCAGCCTCAATCTCCAGGCGCAATTGCAGTCGCCCTGGGTACTGGTGCCATTCGCGGCGTTCTTCGCGCTGTTCGCCGTGGCCATGTTCGGCTTCTTCGAGCTGCGCCTGCCCGGCTTCATCCGCGAACCGCTCGACCGTCTGGCCGGCGATGCGCGCGGCGGCTCGATCCTCGGCGCGGCCACCCTCGGCGTGCTTTCCAGCCTGCTGGTCTCGCCCTGCGTCTCCGCCCCGCTGGCCGCCTCGCTGCTCTATATCAGCGCCAGCGGCGATGCCTGGGGGGGCGGCCTGCAACTGTTCGCCCTCGGCCTGGGCATGGGTACGCCGCTGGTGGTGTTCGGCGCCGGCGGCGGCGCCCTGCTGCCCAAGAGCGGAGCCTGGATGAATGGCGTGCGCAACGCCTTCGGCGTGCTGTTGCTGGCGGTCGCCGTGTGGCTGCTGGAGCGGGTGGTGTCCGGCCCGGTGGCGCTGATGCTCTGGGGCATGCTCGCCGGCGGCGCCGGCCTGGCCCTGGGCGCCCTCGAATTCACCCCGAAGAGCGCCGCACGCCGCCTGCTGCAACTGCTTGGCCTGATGTTCCTGACCTACGCGGTGGCCGCCTGGATCGGCGCCCTGCAGGGCGAGTCGGACCCGATCCATCCGCTGGGCCGCTCGGTGCCGTCGATCCATGCCGGGCCGCCGAGCACGCCCGGCGAATGGCAGAACCTGACCACCCCGGCGCAGTTGGACGCCGCCCTGGCCGAGGCACGTCAGGCCGGCAAGCCGGTGCTGCTGGACTGGTATGCGGACTGGTGCATCAGTTGCAAGGTCATCGAGCGCCAGGTTCTCACCGATCCCACGGTGCAGGCACGACTGCCGGCCTACCGCCTGCTGCGCTTCGACATCACCGAAAGCAACCCGGCCCAGCGCGGCCTGCTGGACCGCTACAACCTGTTCGGTCCGCCGGCGATCCTGTTCTTCGCCCCGGGCGGTGACGAATGGAGCGACTTGCGCGTCATCGGAGAGATCGACGCCGCCGGGCTCGCCGAACGACTGCGCCGGGCCGCTACCCGGCAGTGACATGCGCTGACATACTTCTGCCGCAATTGCCGGTCAACATGCGGCGATCTACTGCAATCTAACAGTGACTGGACAGTCATACGGAAATTCCGGCATAGTGCCCGCTTGCCGTTTGCAGCCTGTACAGGACAATCAACAAGACAATGGCGACCCTCCTCGTATTGCACGGGCCGAATCTGAACCTGCTGGGCACCCGCGAGCCCGGCACCTACGGTTCGACCACCCTCGGGCAGATCAACCAGGACCTCGAGCGCCGCGCCCGCGAAGCCGGCCACCACCTGCTGCATCTGCAAAGCAACGCCGAATACGAACTGATCGACCGGATCCATGCCGCGCGCGACGAAGGCGTGGACTTCATCATCATCAATCCGGCGGCATTCACCCATACCAGCGTCGCGTTACGTGACGCGCTGCTTGCGGTGAGCATCCCATTCATCGAAGTGCACCTGTCGAACGTGCACAAACGTGAACCTTTCCGGCATCACTCCTACTTCTCCGACGTGGCGGTAGGGGTGATCTGCGGTCTCGGCGCCACAGGCTACCGCCTGGCCCTGGAATCCGCCCTTGAACAACTTCAACGCCCCTGACCTCACTGGGAGTGCTAGCGCTAATGGACATTCGTAAAGTCAAGAAACTGATCGAGCTGCTGGAAGAGTCCGGTATCGACGAGCTGGAAATCCGCGAAGGCGAAGAGTCGGTACGCATCAGCCGCCACAGCAAGACCGCCGCCCAGCCGGTGTACGCACAGGCTCCGGCCTTCGCCGCTCCGGTCGCCGCGCCGGCGCCGGCAGCCGCCGCTCCGGCCGCCGCTGCCGCGGAAAGCGCCCCGGCCGCGCCGAAGCTGAACGGCAACGTGGTTCGCTCGCCGATGGTCGGCACCTTCTACCGCGCCGCCTCGCCGACCTCGGCCAACTTCGTCGAAGTCGGCCAGAGCGTGAAGAAAGGCGACATCCTGTGCATCGTCGAAGCCATGAAGATGATGAACCACATCGAAGCCGAAGTTAGCGGCACCATCGAGTCGATCCTGGTGGAGAACGGCCAGCCGGTTGAGTTCGACCAGCCGCTGTTCACCATCGTCTAAGCCGCGGGGAACCTGCGATGTTGGAAAAAGTGCTGATCGCCAACCGCGGCGAAATCGCCTTGCGCATCCTTCGCGCATGCAAGGAGCTGGGGATCAAGACGGTGGCGGTACACTCCACCGCCGACCGCGAGTTGATGCACCTATCGCTCGCCGACGAATCGGTGTGCATCGGTCCGGCCCCGGCCACCCAGTCGTACCTGCAGATCCCGGCGATCATCGCCGCGGCCGAGGTCACCGGCGCCACCGCGATCCACCCCGGCTACGGCTTCCTCGCCGAGAACGCCGACTTCGCCGAGCAGATCGAACGCTCCGGCTTCACCTTCGTCGGCCCGACCGCCGAGGTGATCCGCCTGATGGGCGACAAGGTCTCGGCCAAGGACGCCATGAAGCGCGCCGGCGTCCCCACCGTGCCGGGCTCCGACGGCCCGCTGCCGGAAGATGAAGAAACCGCCCTGGCGATCGCCCGCGAGGTCGGCTACCCGGTGATCATCAAGGCCGCCGGCGGCGGCGGCGGGCGCGGCATGCGCGTGGTCTACGACGAATCCGAGCTGATCAAGTCGGCCAAGCTGACCCGCACCGAGGCCGGCGCGGCGTTCGGCAACCCGATGGTCTACCTGGAGAAGTTCCTGACCAACCCGCGCCACGTGGAAGTCCAGGTGCTTTCCGACGGCCAGGGCAACGCCATCCACCTCGGCGACCGCGACTGCTCCCTGCAGCGCCGCCACCAGAAGGTGATCGAAGAGGCGCCGGCCCCCGGCATCGACGAGAAGGCTCGCCAGGAAGTCTTCGCCCGCTGCGTCCAGGCCTGCATCGAGATCGGCTACCGCGGCGCCGGCACCTTCGAGTTCCTCTACGAGAACGGCCGCTTCTACTTCATCGAGATGAACACTCGCGTGCAGGTGGAGCACCCGGTATCTGAGATGGTCACCGGTGTCGACATCGTCAAGGAGATGCTGCGCATCGCCTCCGGCGAGAAGCTCTCGATCCGCCAGGAGGACGTGGTCATCCGCGGCCATGCGCTGGAATGCCGGATCAACGCCGAAGACCCGAAGACCTTCATGCCCAGCCCGGGCAAGGTCAAGCACTTCCACGCCCCCGGCGGCAACGGCGTGCGCGTCGACTCGCACCTCTACAGCGGCTACAGCGTGCCGCCGAACTACGACTCGCTGGTCGGCAAGGTCATCACCTACGGTGCCGACCGCGACGAGGCGCTGGCGCGGATGCGCAATGCCCTGGACGAGTTGATCGTCGACGGTATCAAGACCAATACCGAACTGCACAAGGACCTGGTGCGCGACGCCGCCTTCTGCAAGGGCGGGGTGAACATCCATTACCTGGAGAAGAAACTGGGTATGGACAAGCACTGATCCGTCAGTCGCTGCGCACAAGGGCTGCCTCCGGGCGGCCCTTGTCGTTTCCGCCTGCCGGCCGCCCCAACGGTGCTATCCTCGTCGCCCCTCCACCACCGGACTCCTGCATGGAACGCATCCGCCGCTGGTACCGCCAATCGCTGGCCGCCGCGACCGAGGCCGCGACCTGCTTCGCCCTGGGTTTCAGGGAAAGCCTGCAACCCGCCGCACTCTTCCGCTCCGCGAGCCTGTGCATTCTCGTCAGCGTGCTGTGCACCTGGCTGTTCGTGCATTTCTTCGAACCGATCATCCGCCTCTGCGGCTGGGCCGCGCTGTACACGGCATTCAGCGTGGCCAACTTCGCCCTGATCCCCAACGGCTCGCTGATCGAGGCCGGCAGCGGTGGCCCGTACTTCGATCCGCTGGCGGCCTTCAACGGCCTGGCGGGACTGGCGCAACTGGCGTTCTATTTCGTCGGCTATGCCGCGCTGTTCTTCGTCGCCCTGTACGCCGCCAGCATCGTCTTCGGCATCCGCCTGGGCCTGCGCATCGGCCTGCTCGGACAACTGAAGGAACAGGTCCGCCAACGCTACCCGCGACTGGCACCTGCCTCCGGCGAAAGGATCTCGCTGTGGCGTGCCGCCGGCTTCCGCCTGGCACCCTGGCTGGGCGTTTCCGGATCGATCCTGGTCGGCCTGCTGGTTCCGCTCTACAACGGTGTACTCCTGCTGCTGGCGCTGGCCTACCTGAACATCCGCTTCCTGCTGCCCGCCACGCTGGCCGGGCTGGCCGATGCCGGCGAGCAGCTCGCCGTGCTTCGTGCTCGCCGCGGCAGCCTGTTGCTGTTCGGCCTGCTGATACTGCTCCTGGCGCTGGTGCCGCTGCTCAACCTGCTGCTGCCGGCGGTGCTCGGCGGCGGTACCTGCCACCTGGCCAATCGCGGCCTGGCGCAACTGCGCGGCGAGGCCACGGCAGAGAGTGGCAGCGCCGGCTAGCCTCAAGTAAGCTTGCGCGGTGGAAAACGGGTCGCCCCTGGGCGGCCCGTTTCGTTTACAGCCGCAACAGAGGTCGCCCCATGCCCTGGTTACAAGTTCGCCTGGCCATCACCCCGGAACAGGCCGAAACCTACGAAGACGCCCTGCTCGAAGTCGGCGCCGTCTCCGTGACCTTCATGGACGCCGAAGACCAGCCGATCTTCGAGCCGGACCTCGGCACCACCCCGCTGTGGTCGCGCACCCACCTGCTGGCGCTGTTCGAAGCGGACACCGATGAGACCGCCCTGCTCGCCCACCTCGCCTTGCTTACCGGCGGCGACCTGCCCGAGCACCATGTCGAGGAAATCGCCGACCAGGATTGGGAACGCAGCTGGATGGACAACTTCCAGCCGATGCGTTTCGGCCGCCGCCTGTGGATCGTGCCGAGCTGGCACGCCGCCCCCGAGCCGGACGCGGTCAACCTGCTGCTCGATCCGGGCCTGGCCTTCGGCACCGGCACCCACCCGACCACCGCGCTGTGCCTGGAATGGCTCGACGGCCAGGAACTGGCCGGCCGGCAGGTGCTCGACTTCGGCTGCGGCTCGGGAATCCTCGCCATCGCCGCGCTGCTGCTCGGCGCCGAACGGGCGGTCGGCACCGACATCGATCCACAGGCCCTGGAAGCCTCGCGCGACAATGCCTCGCGCAACGGTATCGAGCCCGCGCGGTTCCCTGTCTACCTGCCGGCGGACCTGCCGCAGCGACAGGCCGACGTGCTGGTCGCCAATATCCTCGCCGGCCCGCTGGTTTCCCTCGCCCCGCAACTGACCGGCCTGGTACGTCCCGGCGGCCTGCTGGCGTTGTCCGGCATCCTCGCCGAGCAGGCCGCGGAGGTCCGCGCGGCCTACTCCGCACACTTCGATCTCGACCCGACCGCCGAGCGCGAAGGCTGGATCCGCATCAGCGGCCGCCGCCGCGCCGATTGATGGCGCGCTGCCAGCCACCACTGATCCCGCCCCACTGCCTTCGTGCAAGAAGCTTGGGGTAGACTAGCCGCCGGATTTTCCCTACGGATCGCCGCATGAGCGAAAGCGTCATCACCCAATGTCCCCATTGCAGCACCAGTTTCCGCGTCAACGACGCGCAACTGGGCGCCGCCAATGGCGCGGTCCGCTGCGGCACCTGCCTGAAAGTCTTCAACGCCCTGCAACACCAGGTCGGTGGCGCGCCGCGCGCGAACGCTCCTTCGGCAGCCGAAGCGAAGCCGGCCGCCGCTCCGCCACCCGCGCCCAGCGTCGCGGCCGCCACCTCGGCCGCGCCCCCGGCAGCGCGCCCGCGCGACGAAACCCTGTGGATCCATGACGACCTCGACCTGGACAGCCTCAACCTCGACGAGGAACTGGCCAAGCTCGACGAATTCGAGCTGAACCAGGAATTCTCCAGCATCGAGAAGGCCCCGCGACCGGCGGAAAGCCTGCTGGCGCGCCGCGACGACGAACGCGATCCACATGACGAACGCTGGGCCGAGGCGCTGATCGCCGATGCCGAACCGGCCCAGCCGGCGCGCGGCAATCCGCGCCAGGAACCGAGCCTCGGCGAACCGCTGGCGGAAGAGCGGGTATCCTTCGTGCCGCTGCGCCGCGCCGAGGATCCGCCGGAACTTCGCCTCAGCCTCGATGACGACGATGACGACGAGCCCAGCCTCGGCAAGCGCCGCCACGGCCTGAGCGCCCTGGATGAAGACGACGAGGAAAGCGCCGAGGAACAGTCCGTCGCGCCCCTGGGCAGCGCCCGCAAACCGGACGAGGCGCCGGTCGAGAGTCTCGACCAGTTGCGCGACGAGCCGCTGCAACTGGCCTGGGAGAAGCCCCGGCGCCAATGGCCGCGGCGTCTCGGCTGGCTGCTGCTGATCCTGCTGGCGCTGGGCGGTCTCGCCGCTCAGTACATCGCCTACCATTTCGACGAACTGGCGCGCCAGGACGCCTATCGCCCCTGGTTCGCCCAGCTCTGCCCGGAAATCGGCTGCACCCTTCCCTCCAAGGTCGACGTGGAGCAGATCAGGAGCAGCAACCTGGTGGTCCGCAGCCATCCCGAATTCAGCGGCGCGCTGGTGGTCGACGCGATCATCTACAACCGCGCCAGCTTCTCGCAGCCGTTCCCGCTGCTGGAACTGCGCTTCGCCGACCTCAACGGCCACCTCATCGCCAATCGCCGCTTCAAGCCCGGCGAGTACCTCGGCGGCGAGCTGGCCGGACGAACGGAAATGCCACCGCAGGTACCGATCCACGTGTCGCTGGACATCCTCGACCCGGGTCCGAAGGCGGTGAACTACAGCCTGAGCTTCCATTCCCCGGAGTGACCGGAAAGACCTCGCCGGTCGCCGCCGGGCCGCTACGCCCACCCGCTCGCGCGGAGCGCCAGGCGCAAGTGCCGCTCGTCTTCCAACTGTAAGAACTAAGGAATCGGCTGTTCAGAATTTATCCAAAACAGCCTTTATCCGGTCATCCAGAGCGGGTATCATGCCCTCCCTTTTTTCGCAGCACCGCAAGACAGGGAAGCCCCATGTCGGTGGTACGCATCGGCCCATATACACTGCCCAACAGACTGATCCTCGCGCCGATGGCCGGGGTGACCGATCGTCCGTTCCGTCAGCTTTGCCGTCGCCTTGGCGCCGGGATGGTGGTATCGGAGATGGTGACCAGCGACGTCCGCCTGTGGAACAGCCGCAAGTCGCGCCTGCGCCTGATCCACGATGGCGAGGACGAGCCGCGCTCGGTGCAGATCGCCGGCGGCGATCCGGCCATGCTGGCCGAGGCCGCGCAGCGCAATGTGGAACTCGGTGCGCAGATCATCGACATCAACATGGGCTGCCCGGCGAAGAAGGTATGCAACAAGGCAGCGGGGTCCGCCCTGCTGCGGGACGAGGCGCTGGTCGCCGAGATCCTCGATGCCGTGGTCAGGGCGGTCGACGTACCGGTCACCCTGAAGATCCGGACCGGCTGGGACCGGGACAACCGTAACGGCGTCACCGTCGCGAAGCTCGCCGAACAGGCGGGGATCCAGGCTCTTGCGGTGCATGGCCGGACCCGCGCCGACCTGTACACCGGGGAGGCGGAGTACGAGACCATCGCGGCGATCAAGCAGGCCGTGTCGATACCGGTGTTCGCCAATGGCGACATCGATTCGCCGGAAAAGGCCAGGAAAGTCATCGAGCAGACCGGGGTGGATGCCCTGCTGATCGGTCGGGCCGCCCAGGGAAGACCGTGGATTTTCCGCGAGATCGACCATTACCTGCGGACCGGCGAGCACCTGCCGGCGGCGCCGCTTCCCGAAGTGCAGAGCATCCTGCTCGAACACCTCGCGGAGCTGCACCTTTTTTATGGGGAAGAAATGGGTGTGCGGATCGCCCGCAAGCATGTGGGGTGGTATCTCGCGACTCTGCCGGGCGCAAGGGAATTCCGCGCCCAGTTCAATCGTTTGCAGGACACGGATGCGCAGTGCGCCAGCGTCAGGCAGTTCTTCGCCGAGCGCCAGAACAACGGAACAGGGGTGGCCGCATGACAACGATGACGACCGAGACTTTAGTGAGTGGAACAACGCCCGTGAGCGACAACGCCAACCTGAAACAGCACCTCACCACGCCGACGCAAGAAGGGCAGACCCTGCGCGACAGCGTGGAGAAGGCATTGCACAACTACTTCGCCCACCTCGAAGGGCAGCCGGTCACGGACGTTTACAACATGGTGCTCTGCGAAGTCGAAGCGCCGCTGCTGGAAACCGTCATGAACCACGTCAAGGGGAACCAGACCAAGGCCTCCGAGCTACTCGGCCTGAACCGCGGGACCCTGCGCAAGAAACTCAAGCAATACGATCTTCTTTAAGAGCGGCGGCGGGCTCCGGCCAAGGGCGCGCGTCCCGGCCGGCACCCGCGGCCGGAAGCCAGCCCTCAGGACCCTTGCAATGACCGACCAAACCACCCGCCTGCCCATCCGCCGCGCGCTGATCAGCGTTTCCGACAAGACCGGCGTCGTCGACTTCGCCCGTGAGCTGGTCGCCCTCGGCGTGGAAATCCTTTCCACCGGCGGCACCTACAAGCTGCTCCGGGACAACGGCATCTCTGCCGTGGAAGTGGCCGACTACACCGGCTTCCCGGAAATGATGGACGGTCGGGTGAAGACCCTGCACCCGAAGGTGCATGGCGGTATCCTCGGTCGCCGCGACCTGGACGACGCGGTCATGGAGCAGCACGGCATCAAGCCGATCGACCTGGTGGCGGTCAACCTGTATCCCTTCGAGGCCACGGTGGCCAGGCCCGACTGCGACCTGCCTACCGCCATCGAGAACATCGATATCGGCGGGCCGACCATGGTCCGTTCGGCGGCGAAGAACCACAAGGATGTCGCCATCGTGGTCAATGCCGGCGACTACGCCGCCGTGATCGAATCCCTCAAGGCCGGCGGCCTGACCTACGCCCAGCGTTTCGACCTGGCCCTCAAGGCGTTCGAGCACACCTCCGCCTACGACGGCATGATCGCCAACTACCTGGGTACCATCGACCAGACCCGCGATACCCTAGGCACCGCCGACCGCGGCGCCTTCCCGCGCACCTTCAACAGTCAGTTCGTCAAGGCCCAGGAAATGCGCTACGGCGAGAACCCGCACCAGAGCGCGGCGTTCTACGTCGAGGCGAAGAAGGGCGAGGCCAGCGTCTCCACCGCCATCCAGTTGCAGGGCAAGGAACTGTCGTTCAACAACGTCGCCGACACCGACGCCGCCCTGGAATGCGTGAAGAGCTTCCTCAAGCCGGCCTGCGTGATCGTCAAGCATGCCAACCCCTGCGGCGTCGCCGTGGTGCCGGAAGACGAAGGCGGCATCCGCAAGGCCTACGACCTGGCCTACGCCACCGATAGCGAATCGGCGTTCGGCGGCATCATCGCCTTCAACCGCGAGCTGGACGGCGAAACCGCCAAGGCCATCGTCGAGCGCCAGTTCGTCGAGGTGATCATCGCGCCGAAGATTTCCGCCGCCGCCCGCGAGGTGGTCGCCGCCAAGGCCAACGTACGCCTGCTCGAATGCGGCGAATGGCCAGCCGAGCGCGCCCCGGGCTGGGACTTCAAGCGGGTCAACGGCGGCCTGCTGGTACAGAGCCGCGACATCGGCATGATCAAGGCCGAGGACCTGAAGATCGTCACTCGCCGCGCGCCCACCGAGCAGGAGATCCACGACCTGATCTTCGCCTGGAAGGTGGCCAAGTTCGTCAAGTCCAACGCCATCGTCTACGCCAGGAACCGCCAGACCGTCGGCGTCGGCGCCGGCCAGATGAGCCGGGTCAACTCCGCACGGATCGCCGCGATCAAGGCCGAGCACGCCGGCCTGGAAGTGAAAGGCGCGGTGATGGCCTCGGACGCCTTCTTCCCGTTCCGCGACGGCATCGACAACGCGGCCAAGGCCGGCATCACCGCGGTGATCCAGCCGGGCGGCTCGATGCGCGACAACGAAGTGATCGCGGCGGCCGACGAGGCGGATATCGCGATGGTGTTCACTGGCATGCGCCATTTCCGCCATTGAGTATCACGGCGGCTGAGCGCGATGCGGCCAGCCGCCCTACCCACGAATTTCACGCAGGGCGGATAACGCGGCGCGTTACCCGCCGTTGCGCCAGGAGAACCCCATGAACGTACTCATCATCGGCAGCGGCGGTCGTGAACATGCCCTGGCCTGGAAAGTCGCCCAGGACCCGCGCGTGGCGAAGGTCTTCGTCGCCCCGGGCAACGCCGGCACCGCCACCGAAGCCAAGTGCGAGAACGTCGCCATCGACGTGCTGGCCCTGGAGCAACTGGCCGACTTCGCCGCGAAGAACGTCCAGTTGACCATCGTCGGTCCCGAGGCGCCGCTGGTGGCAGGCGTGGTCGACCTGTTCCGCGAGCGCGGCCTGGATATCTTCGGCCCGACCGCCGGCGCCGCCCAGCTGGAAGGCTCGAAGGCCTTCACCAAGGACTTCCTCGCCCGCCACCGGATCCCCACCGCCGCCTATCGCAACTTCACCGAGGTCGAGCCGGCCCTGGCCTACCTGCACGAGCAGGGCGCGCCCATCGTCATCAAGGCCGATGGCCTGGCCGCGGGCAAGGGCGTGATCGTCGCCATGAACCTGGACGAAGCCGAAGCCGCCGTGCGCGACATGCTCGCCGGCAATGCCTTCGGCGACGCCGGCTCGCGCGTGGTGATCGAGGAGTTCCTTGATGGCGAGGAGGCCAGCTTCATCGTCATGGTCGACGGCCAGAACGTGCTGCCGATGGCCACCAGCCAGGACCACAAGCGCGTCGGCGATGGCGACAGCGGGCCGAACACCGGCGGCATGGGCGCCTACTCGCCGGCCCCGGTGGTCACCGCCGAGGTCCACCAGCGGGTGCTGGACGAAGTGATCTACCCGACCGTGCGCGGCATGGCCGAGGAAGGCAACGTCTATACCGGCTTCCTCTATGCCGGCCTGATGATCGACAAGAGCGGCGCGCCCAAGGTCATCGAATTCAACTGCCGCTTCGGCGATCCGGAAACCCAGCCGATCATGGTCCGCCTGGAGTCCTCCCTGGTCCTGCTGGTCGAGGCCGCCCTGGCCAAGGCGCTGGACAAGGTCGAGGCGACCTGGGACCCGCGTCCGACCGTGGGCGTGGTACTGGCCGCCGGCGGCTATCCGGGCGACTACGCCAAGGGCGAGGTCATCGAAGGCCTGGCCGAGGCCGCCGCGCTGGACGGCAAGGTGTTCCACGCCGGCACCGCGCTGAAGGATGGCCAGGTGGTCACCTCCGGCGGCCGCGTGCTCTGTGCCACCGCCATCGGCGAGAGCGTGTCCGCCGCCCAGCAACAGGCCTATCGCCTGGCCGAGAAGATCCGCTGGAACGGCTGCTTCTACCGCAAGGACATCGGCTACCGTGCCATCGCCCGCGAGCGCGGCGAGTCCTGACCGGGCCCGAAGCCGCGGGCGCCGCACGGCGCTTCCGCGGCCTATGCCGTTGCCACGGCCACTTGGCTATAATCCGGCCATTCACCTTCGAAGGGACTTCGCCGTGGTACGGCTTCGGATCGCCATAGGACTACTCGTCAGCTTCCTGCTGCTTCTGCTCGGTCCGATGTCGCCGGCGGTCGCGGACGACGCCGGCGTTTCCAGCGTTCCCCTGCAAACCACCGCCACCACCCCCAGCGTCAACCAGAACTGGCGCCTGCTGCGCGACGAGAGCGCGCAACTGCGGATCGCCGACGTCCTCCAGCGCAAGGAGCAGTTCCGCCCGCTGGCCAAGCGCTCCTTCATCTTCCCCGCCAGCCCCCAGGCGGTCTGGCTGCAGGTCCAGCTTCCCGCGCAGAAGGTGCCGAGCTGGCTGTGGATCTTCGCCCCGCGGGTGCAGTACCTGGACTACTACCTGGTGCAGGACGGCCAACTGGTGCGGGACCAGCACACCGGCGAGTCGCGACCGTTCCAGGAGCGCCCGCTGCCCTCGCGCTCCTACCTGTTCTCGCTGCCGGTCGACGGCAAGCCGATGACCCTGTACGTGCGGATGACCTCCAACCATCCGCTGATGGCCTGGTTCGACCAGATCGACGAAGCCGGCCTGGTCGGCCTGGAGAAGCCCGCCTACGCCTTCGGCATGCTGCTCGGCGGCATGCTCCTGCTGCTGATGTACAACCTGATCCGCTTCGCCTACTCGCGCAGCGCCAGCAGCCTGTGGCTGGCGGCGGTGCACGCGGCGCTGGCGGTCTGCGCCGCGGCGAACCTGGGGCTGGTGGCGTTCTGGCTGCCGGGACTCAAGTTCAACCAGTCGCTGACCGCCGACCTCGGCGCCCTCGGCGCCGCGGTGAGCCTGCTGTGGTTCGCCTGCAGCTTCTTCCGCGGCACTGCGGAAAGCCGCCTGAACCGCCTCCTGCAAGGCGAGGCGCTGTTGATCCTGGCGGTCGGCGCGATCATCGCCTTCACCCAGCAACTCTGGTTCAGTTGGCTGATCTACCTGCTGGTGATCCTCAGTTCGCTCAGCGTCCCGCTGATCGCGGCCTGGCACTGGTATCGCGGCTACCAGCCGGCGCGCCTGATCGTTGCCGGGATGATCGTGTTCAACGCCGGCTTCATGGTGTTCCTGCCGGTACTGTTCGGCACCAAGCAACTCGATCCGGGCTGGCTGGTGCTCGGCGTGTTCAGCTTCGCCACCCTCGCCGGGCTGGTCCTGAGCGTCTCGCTCACCGAACGCCAGCGGCTGATCCAGCAGCTCAACCTGCAACAGCGCACCAGCGAGGCGGCGCACACCGCGGAATTGCAGACCAAGGCCGAGTTCCTGGCCAAGATCAGCCACGAGATCCGCACGCCCATGAACGGCGTGCTGGGCATGACCGAACTGCTCCTCGGCACCCCGTTGTCGGCGAAGCAGCGCGACTACGTGCAGACCATCCACAGCGCCGGCAACGAGCTGCTCACGCTGATCAACGAGATACTCGACATCTCCAAGCTGGAGTCCGGGCAGATCGAGCTGGACGAAGTGCAGTTCGACCTCAACGCGTTGATCGAGGACTGCCTGGATATCTTCCGGGTCAAGGCCGAGCAGCAGCGCATCGAGCTGATCAGCTTCACCCAGCCGCAGGTGCCGCGGGTCATCGGCGGCGATCCGACGCGCCTGCGCCAGGTGGTCCTGAGCCTGCTGGACAACGCGTTCAAGCAGACCGAGGAAGGCGAGATCCTGCTGGTGGTGGCCCTCGACGACCAGGGCGAGACGCCACGCCTGCGCATCGCCGTGCAGGACAGCGGCCACCCGTTCGACGCCAAGGAGCGCGAGGCGCTGCTCACCGCCGAGCTGCACAGCGGCGACTTCCTTTCCGCCAGCAAGCTCGGCAGCCACCTCGGCCTGATCATCGCCCGCCAACTGGTGCGGCTGATGGGCGGGGAGTTCGGCATCCAGTCCGGCAGCAGCCAGGGCACCACCCTGTCGCTGACCCTGCCGCTCGACCCGCAGCAGCTGGAGAACCCCACCGCCGACCTCGACGGCCCGCTGCAGGGCGCCCGGCTGCTGGTGGTGGACGACAACGAAACCTGCCGCAAGGTGCTGGTGCAGCAGTGCAGCGGCTGGGGCCTGAACGTCAGCGCGGTGTCGTCCGGCAAGGAGGCGCTGGCCCAGTTGCGCACCAAGGCGCACCTGCGCGAGTACTTCGACGTGGTCCTGCTCGACCAGGACATGCCCGGCATGACCGGCATGCAACTGGCGGCGAAGATCAAGGAAGACCCCAACCTCAACCACGACATCCTGCTGATCATGCTCACCGGGATCAGCAACGCGCCGAGCAAGATCATCGCCCGCAACGCCGGGATCAAGCGCATCCTGGCCAAGCCGGTGGCCGGCTACACGCTGAAGGCGACCCTCGCCGACGAACTCGCCCAGCGCGGCGTCAGTGGCGTCACCAACTACCTGCAACCGGCCAAGGAAGCGCAGGCGCCGAGCCTGCCGAGCGACTTCCGGATCCTCGTCGCCGAGGACAACAGCATCTCCACCAAGGTCATCCGCGGCATGTTGAACAAGCTCAACCTCCAGCCGGACACCGCCAGCAACGGCCAGGAGGCGCTCAGCGCGATGAAGGCGACCCAGTACGACCTGGTGCTGATGGACTGCGAGATGCCGGTTCTGGACGGCTTCTCCGCCACCGAGCAGCTCCGCGCCTGGGAAGCCCACGAACAGCGCCCGCATACCCCGGTGGTGGCGCTCACCGCGCACATCCTCAGCGAACACAAGGAACGCGCGCGGCTGGTCGGCATGGACGGGCACATGGCCAAGCCGGTGGAGCTGTCGCAATTGCGCGAGCTGATCGCCTACTGGGTCGGCGAACGCGATCGCCGCCGCCAGGGCGACGCCCTGCCCTCCTGAGGGCAGCGACGTGCTCCGGCGCTGCACCCGGCCTCCGCCACGGCGGATAACCGCACGCGGTTATTCGCCCTACGCCCCGGTGGTCCCGCCTCACGTAGGGCGCATGACGCCAACGGCGTTATCCGCCGACATCCGGCCTCGTTGTCACATGCCACGCGAACCGGCATATTGCCAACCCGCCGGACATCGCACCGGCCCGTCGCACGCTATGCTCATGCCCACACCCGGACCGGAAGCGCCTCCATGCATTTGCTGTTCAGCGTCTACCTGAAGATGCTGGTGCTCTATAGCCCCTTCTTCGTGCTGTCCTGCTTCATCAGCCTCAGCCGCGGCTTCGGCCCGCGCGACCGCAAGCGCATGGCCTGGCGGGTGGCCCTGGCGGCGCTGATCGCCAGCGTCGCGCTGTACCTGTTCGGCCGCTACATCTTCATCCTCTTCGGTATCACCGCCGACGCCTTCCGCATCGGCGCCGGCAGCGTGCTGTTCATCTCCGCGCTGGGCATGGCCCAGGGTCGCGCGGCGGTGCAAAGCGACAACGTGCAGCAGGACGTGACCATCGTCCCGCTGACCATTCCTCTCACCGTCGGCCCCGGCACCATCGGCGCGCTGCTGGTGATGGGCGTCGGCCAGGGCTGGGAGGCCAAGCTGATCTCCCTGGTGGCGATCTTCCTCGCCTGCCTGACCCTCGGCACCACGCTCTATCTTTCCGACCGCATCGAACGCCTGCTTGGCGACCAGGGGCTACAGATCGTCAGTCGCCTGATGGGCCTGTTCGTCTGCGCACTGGCGGCGCAGATCATCGTCACCGGCCTGAAGGGTTCGCTGTTCCCAGGCTGAGCGCACCAGCCTGAGGCGAACGCCCTGGATGCCGCGCCCTGACGCACCGCGGTGGTGCCAGGACGGAGCGACGGCGTTCCCATGGACGCGCCGCCGGCGGCAAGGAGGGAGGTCAGCGCGACGCATCCCCTTCCGGTGCCCACGGCGCCTTCTCCGTCGATATCCGGCGAAAACCCGTTGAAAACGCAGCCTTCCCCGGCATAGCCAGACCTGCTCGGCATGCTTCCCCGGCGACTCGCGGCGCCTTTTCGCCGACCGATACCGGCCAGCGCCAAGAAGAGGCACAGCCTTTGCTCTGGAGCCTCGACGAAGAGATCCAGGCCGCAGTGCGCACCCCGCCGTCCACCGGACGGATGCCCGACGACAAGCACGACGCCTCCTGAAAACTGCCGCCCCGACCGCTGGTGAATGGAGAACAACACCAATGAAACGTCGCAGTCTGCTCAAGGCCTTCACGCTGTCCGCGTCCATCGCTTCCATGGGCCTGTCCTGGTCCATCCAGGCCGCCGAAACCATCAAGGTCGGCATCCTCCACTCGCTGTCCGGGACCATGGCGATCTCCGAGACCTCGCTGAAGGACATGGCCCTGATGACCATCGACGAGATCAACGCCAAGGGCGGGGTCAACGGCAGGAAGCTGGAGGCGGTGGTGGTCGATCCCGCGTCGAACTGGCCGCTGTTCGCGGAAAAGGCCCGCCAGTTGCTGACCCAGGACAAGGTCGCGGTGGTCTTCGGTTGCTGGACCTCGGTGTCGCGCAAATCGGTGTTGCCGGTGTTCGAGGAACTCAACGGATTGCTGTTCTACCCGGTCCAGTACGAGGGCGAGGAACTCTCGCCGAACGTCTTCTATACCGGCGCGGCGCCGAACCAGCAGGCGATCCCGGCGGTGGAGTACCTGATGAGCGAGGACGGCGGCGGCGCCAGGCGCTTCTTCCTGCTCGGCACCGACTATGTCTACCCGCGCACCACCAACAAGATCCTGCGCGCCTTCCTGCACAGCAAGGGCGTGGACGACAAGGACATCCAGGAGGTCTACACGCCGTTCGGCCACAGCGACTACCAGACCATCGTCGCCGACATCAAGAAGTTCGCCGCAGGCGGCAAGACCGCGGTGGTCTCCACCGTCAATGGCGACTCCAACGTGCCCTTCTACAAGGAACTGGCCAACCAGGGCCTGGAAGCCACCGAGGTGCCGGTGGTGGCCTTCTCCGTAGGCGAGGAAGAACTGCGCGGCATCGACACCAAGCCGCTGGTCGGCAACCTCGCGGCATGGAACTACTTCGAGTCGGTGAGCAATCCGGTCAACGAGAAGTTCGTCGCCGACTGGAAAGCCTACGCCAAGGCAAAGAACCTGCCGAACTACGGCACCGCGGTGACCAACGACCCCATGGAAGCCACCTACGTCGGCATCCACATGTGGGCGCAGGCCGTGGAAAAGGCCGGCAGCACCGAGGTCGACAAGGTTCGCGAGGCGATGGCCGGGCAAAGCTTCAAGGCGCCATCCGGCTACACGCTGGTCATGGACAAGAGCAACCACCACCTGCACAAGCCGGTGATGATCGGCGAGATCCAGGACGACGGCCAGTTCGAAGTGGTCTGGAAGACCCCCGAGCCGCTTCGCGCGCAACCCTGGAGCCCGTTCATCCCGGGCAACGAGAAGAAGCCGGAGCATGCGCTGAAGAGCAACTGAGTTCTGCCGTGAAGAACCCTGCCCCCCTGACCAGGCGTTCCCATGAACGGAACGGGAACGCCCCGGTCGCGCGCCTAACGGCCCCCTCGTCCTTCAGGGAGAGGGCGGGGGACCGGCCATACCGCACGTCGCCCAGGAACCCCAGCATGCCCCTTGCCCTCCTCACCCGCCCGCTCCAGGCCTGTGCCCTGGTCCTGGCCGCCCTTCTCGCGGTGACGGCCTACGCCGGACCGGCGCAGGACTTCGCCGCTGCCGACAACGGCGGTCGCGCCCACCTGCTCGAACACTGGGCGGCGACGCCCGACGCCGATCGCCTGGCCTTTCTCGAAGCGCTGCGCCACAACCGCATTGCGCTGGACAGCCGCCAGCAGCCATTCATCCTCGGCGCCGACCAGCGTTTCCAGGCCGCCGAAGGCGACGCCCTGCCGGACGGCGAGCCGAAGCCGCTGCGCCTGAACAATCGCCTGCGCGGCCTGCTCAACACCGCCCTGGCCAGCCACCAGTTGGTGGCCAACGAAGTGCCGCTGCGGCAGGCCGCCGCGCAGCAGTTGCAGAAAACCGCCAAGGCCGCGCAACGGCCGCTGCTCGAAGCGCGCCTGCGGATCGAGAGCGACGCTGGCGTGAAGGAAGCCCTCGGCCTGGCCCTGGCCAACCTGCAACTCGGCGATCCCGACCCGGCGCTACGCCTTTCCGCCGTGCGCCTGCTCGGCGAGTCCGGCGATCCGCTGGCGCGAACCCGCCTGGAGAACCTGCTCGACCCGGCGGTGGAACCGGAGGAAGGCGTGCGCATCGCCGCCGCCACCAGCCTGGCCCAGGTCAAGCGCCGGCTGCTGGTCGGCGACCTGCTCGGCCAGGCCTTCAGTGGCCTGTCGCTGGGCTCGATCCTGCTGCTCGCGGCGCTCGGCCTGGCGATCACCTACGGCCTGCTCGGGGTGATCAACATGGCCCACGGCGAAATGCTCATGCTCGGCGCCTACTCCACCTACGTGGTGCAACTGCTGTTCCAGCGCCTGGCGCCGGAATGGCTGGCGCTCTACCCGTTGCTGGCGCTACCGGTGGCGTTCTGCGTCAGCGCCGCCATCGGCATGGCCCTGGAGCGCACGGTGATCCGCCATCTCTACGGCCGGCCGCTGGAAACCCTGCTCGCCACCTGGGGCATCAGCCTGGTGCTGATCCAACTGGTGCGGATGCTGTTCGGCGCGCAGAACGTCGAGGTAGCCAACCCGGCCTGGCTGTCCGGCGGCATCCAGGTGCTGCCGAACCTGGTGCTGCCGTGGAACCGCATCGTCATCATCGGCTTCGCCCTGTTCGTGCTGCTCCTCACCTGGCTGCTGCTGAACCGCACGCGGCTCGGCCTGAACGTCCGCGCGGTGACCCAGAACCGCAACATGGCGGCCTGCTGCGGGGTGCCCACAGGGCGCGTGGACATGCTCGCCTTCGGTCTCGGCTCGGGCATCGCCGGGCTCGGCGGGGTAGCCCTGTCGCAGGTCGGCAACGTCGGCCCGGACCTCGGCCAGGGCTACATCATCGACTCCTTCCTGGTGGTGGTGCTCGGCGGCGTCGGCCAGCTCGCCGGCAGCGTCCTCGCCGCCTTCGGCCTCGGCGTGGCGAACAAGATCCTCGAACCGCAGATCGGCGCGGTGCTGGGCAAGATCCTGATCCTCGCGCTGATCGTCCTGTTCATCCAGAAACGCCCGCAGGGACTGTTCGCCCTGAAAGGGAGGGTCATCGATTGAACCAGCCACTCACCGTCACCCTCGCCCGCCGGGCCGGCGGCCGCGTCACCGCTATCGCGCTCGGCGCAGCCTTCGCCACGCTGCTGGTCATGCCGCTGCTGCACCTGCTGCCGGCGGACAGCGCGCTGCACCTCTCGGCCTACAGCCTGACCCTGACCGGCAAGATCCTCTGCTACGCCATCGTCGCCCTCGCCCTCGACCTGGTCTGGGGCTACGCCGGCCTGCTGTCCCTCGGCCACGGGCTGTTCTTCGCCCTCGGCGGCTACGCCATGGGCATGTACCTGATGCGCCAGGCCTCCGGCGACAGCCTGCCGGCGTTCATGACCTTCCTTTCCTGGAACGAACTGCCCTGGTACTGGGCCGGCACCCAGCACTTCCTCTGGGCGCTGTGCCTGGTGGTGCTGGTGCCCGGCGCGCTGGCCTTCGCCTTCGGCTACTTCGCCTTCCGCTCGCGGATCCGCGGCGTGTACTTCTCGATCATGACCCAGGCCCTGACCTTCGCCGGCATGCTGCTGTTCTTCCGCAACGAGACCGGTTTCGGAGGCAACAACGGCTTCACCGACTTCCGCAGCATCCTCGGCTTCCCGATCACCGCGCCGGGCACCCGCGCCGCCCTGTTCCTCGCCACCGTCGCGCTGCTCGCGGCCAGCCTGCTGCTCGGCTGGCGCCTGGCGCGAAGCAAGTTCGGCCGGGTCCTCACCGCGCTGCGCGACGCCGAGAACCGCCTGATGTTCTGCGGCTACGACCCGCGCGGCTACAAGCTCTTCGTCTGGACCCTGAGCGCGGTGCTCTGCGGCCTCGCCGGCGCGCTGTTCGTGCCGCAGGTGGGGATCATCAACCCCAGCGAGATGTCGCCGACCAACTCCATCGAGGCCGCCGTCTGGGTCGCCCTCGGCGGACGCGGCACCCTGCTCGGCCCGCTGCTCGGCGCCGGCGTGGTGAACGGCGCGAAGAGCTGGTTCACCGTGGCCTTCCCGGAATACTGGCTGTTCTTCCTCGGCGCGCTGTTCATCGTCGTCACCCTGTACCTGCCGCGCGGCCTGCTCGGCCTGCTGCGCAAGGAGAAGGAGCAATGAGGACCACCCCGCACCTGATGCTCGAACCGGCCTTCCACCCCGGCCTCGATACCGCCGGCAGCGGCCGCGACGCCATCGGCCTGGGCGCCGCCACCAGCGGCCGGCTGGACGCGCGCCACGGCACCATCCTCAGCCTGGAAGACATCAACGTCAGCTTCGACGGCTTCAAGGCCCTGCGCGACCTGACCCTGTACATCGGCGTCGGCGAATTGCGCTGCATCATCGGCCCCAACGGCGCCGGCAAGACCACCCTGATGGACGTGATCACCGGCAAGACCCGCCCGCAGAGCGGTACCGCGTATTTCGGCGACACCCTCGACCTGACCCGCATGAGCGAGGTGCAGATCGCCCAGGCCGGGATCGGTCGCAAGTTCCAGAAGCCTACGGTGTTCGAGGCCCTGAGCGTGTTCGAGAACCTCGAACTGGCGCAGAGGGCCGACAAGTCGGTGTGGGCCAGCCTGCGCGCGCGGCTCGACGGCACGCAGAGGGAACGCATCGAGGAGGTGCTCGCCACCATCCGCCTGCTGGAGTCGCGGCAGCGTCCGGCGGGTTTGCTGTCCCACGGCCAGAAGCAGTTCCTCGAGATCGGCATGCTGCTGGTGCAGGAACCGCAGTTGCTGCTGCTCGACGAGCCGGTGGCGGGCATGACCGATGCCGAGACCGAATTCACCGCCGAGCTGTTCAAGTCCCTGGCGCGCAAGCACTCGCTGATGGTGGTGGAGCACGACATGGGTTTCGTCGGCAGCATCGCCGACCATGTCACCGTGCTGCACCAGGGCCACGTGCTGGCCGAAGGCTCGCTGGCGGAGGTACAGGCCGACGAACAGGTGATCGAGGTCTACCTCGGTCGCTGACGCCAGCCATCCGCTCGGCGGGTAGCGCCTGCCAAGTGGCGCCCGTCGCGTAGGGCGAATGACCGCTCGCGGTTATCCGCCGAGCCAGGTTGGGAATCGCAGTGAAGAACCATCACGGGACAAATGGAAGAGAACCATGCTGCAAGTCGACAAGCTCCACCAGTACTACGGCGGTAGCCATATCCTCCGTGGCCTGAGCTTCGAGGCGAAGGTGGGCGAGGTGACCTGCCTGCTCGGTCGCAACGGGGTGGGCAAGACCACCCTGCTGCGCTGCCTGATGGGCCTGGTCCCGGCCCGCGAGGGCCAGGTCGCCTGGGAAGGCCGTTCGCTCACCGGACTCAGGCCGCACCAGCGGGTCCGCGCCGGGATCGCCTACGTGCCGCAGGGACGGGAAATCTTCCCCCGGCTGACGGTGGAAGAGAACCTGCTGATGGGACTGTCCCGTTTCAGCGCCAGGGACGCCCGGGCGGTGCCGGACTTCATCTACGAGCTGTTCCCGGTCCTGCGCGAAATGAAACAGCGCCGCGGCGGCGACCTCTCCGGCGGCCAGCAGCAGCAACTGGCGATCGGCCGCGCCCTGGCCAGCCAGCCGCGACTGCTGATCCTCGACGAACCCACGGAAGGCATCCAGCCTTCGGTGATCAAGGAGATCGGCGCGGTCGTCCGCAGCCTGGCGGCGCGCGGCGACATGGCGATCCTGCTGGTCGAGCAGTTCTACGACTTCGCCGCCGAACTGGCCGACCAATACCTGGTGATGGCGCGCGGCGAGATCGTCCAGCAGGGCCGCGGCCGCGACATGGAGAGCGAGGGCGTGCGCGGGCTGGTGGCGATTTGAACGGACTGGGACACACTGCCGCTGGCGCAACCGGGGCCTGCGCTGGCAATCTCTATGCCCTCGTCTTTCCGCAGGAGGTCGAAATGACCGTCACTCTGCGCCCGGCCGTCCAGGCCGACGCGGGCTTCGCCGCGCTCTGCGTCGCCGCCGCCTATGCCCCGTGGATCGCGGTGATCGGCCGCAAGCCCTGGCCGATGACCCAGGACTACCACGAGGTGATCGCCAGCGACCGGGTCCTCATCGCCGAGCACGACGGCCAGCCGGTCGGCCTGCTGGTGACCCGGGAAACCGCCGACGGCTTCCTCGTCGACAACCTCGCCGTGCTTCCCGAATGCAAGGGCCAGGGCATCGGACGACAACTGCTGGAGCGTGCCGAGCGCGACGCGACGAGCCTCGGCTACCGCTCGCTGTACCTCTACACCAATGAGCGGATGACGGAAAACATCGCGCTCTACGCCAGGGTCGGCTACCTCGAATACGAACGCCGCCAGGAAGAGGGATTCCGCCGCGTGTTCATGCGCAAGGCCCTGGCCTGACCCGACCGATGACCGCCGCCCTCCCCGACCTGAGCTTCCACCCCGCCTGGCACGCCCAACTGGAGCTGGCCTACGCCCGCGCCGGCGACGCCACCCGCCCGGTGACGCGGCGCCACGCCGGACCGCTGCGGGTGCAGAAGCACCTCTACGCCGAAGGCCCGGAAGTCTGCCAGCACATCCTCGTGCATCCGCCCGGCGGCATCGCCGGCGGCGACAGCCTGGCCTTCGACGTGCGCCTCGGCGAACGCGCCTGGGCCCAGCTCACCAGCCCCGGCGCGGCCAAGTGGTACCGCGCCGCCTGCCCGTCGCGACAGACCCTGGAGATCCACCTGGAGCCCGGCGCCACCCTGGAATGGCTGCCGCAGGAAAGCATCGTCTTCGCCGGCGCCCAGGCCGAACTGGAAACCCGTATCCAGCTGCGCGGCGACGCCCGCCTGTTCTACTGGGACATGGTCGCGCTCGGCCGCCCGGCCAGCGGCGAGCGCTTCGCCAGCGGCCACTTCGTCGCGGCCCTGGACATCCGTCGCGACGACCGCCTGCTCTGGCACGAGCGCCAGCGCATCGACGGCGGCGACCGCCTGCTCGACTCGCCGATCGGCCTCGCCGGGCATCCGGTGCTGGCGACCCTGGTCGCCAGCGGCGAGATCGACACCGACCTGCTGCAACGCTGCCGCGCGCTCCCCTGCGCCGGCCGCGGCAACCTCAGCCAGTTGCCCGGCGGCCTGCTGGTGGCGCGCTGCCTGGCCGACGAGGCGCTGCACGCGCGAGCCTGGCTGATCGAACTCTGGCGCCTGCTGCGGCCGGCGCTGCTCGGCCGCGAGGCCGTTCCCCCACGCATCTGGAGTACCTGAGATGGACTTGTCCCCCCGCGAGAAAGACAAGCTGCTGATCTTCACCGCCGGCCTGCTCGCCGAGCGCCGGCTGGCACGCGGTCTCAAGCTGAACTACCCGGAGGCGGTGGCGCTGATCTCCGCCGCCCTGCTGGAGGGCGCGCGCGACGGCCGCAGCGTCGCCGAGCTGATGCACTACGGCACCACCCTGCTGAACCGCGAGCAGGTGATGGAGGGCGTGCCGGAGATGATCCCGGACATCCAGGTGGAGGCCACCTTCCCCGACGGCACCAAGCTGGTGACCGTCCACCAGCCCATCGCCTGAGGCCGGCCATGAGCGCTTCGATCCGCGACGCCGGCGTCGCCGACCTGCCCGGCATCCTCGCCATCTACAACGACGCCGTGGGCAATACCACGGCGATCTGGAACGAAACCCCGGTGGACCTGGCCAACCGCCAGGCCTGGTTCGACACCCGCGCCCGCCAGGGCTACCCGATCCTGGTGGCAAGCGACGCCGCCGGCGAAGTGCTCGGCTACGCCTCCTACGGCGACTGGCGACCCTTCGAGGGCTTCCGCGGCACCGTCGAGCACTCCGTCTACGTGCGCGACGACCAGCGCGGCAAAGGCCTCGGCGTGCAACTGCTGCAGGCGCTGATCGAACGTGCGCGGGCCCAGGGCCTGCACGTCATGGTGGCCGCCATCGAAAGCGGCAATGCCGCCTCGATCGGCCTGCACCGGCGCCTCGGCTTCGAGATCAGCGGGCAGATGCCGCAGGTGGGCCAGAAGTTCGGCCGCTGGCTCGACCTGACCTTCATGCAACTGAACCTCGACCCGACGCGCAGCGCGCCCTGAGCCCCAAGGAGCCCTCATGATCCCCGGTGAATACGACATCCAGCCCGGCGATATCGAACTCAACGCCGGCCGCCGCACCCTCGCCCTGAGCGTGGCGAACACCGGTGACCGGCCGATCCAGGTCGGCTCGCACTACCACTTCTTCGAGGTCAACGACGCCCTCGCCTTCGACCGTCCGGCCACCCGTGGCATGCGCCTGAACATCGCCGCCGGCACCGCGGTGCGCTTCGAACCGGGGCAGAGCCGCGAGGTGGAGCTGGTGGAAATCGGCGGCGGACGGCGGGTATACGGCTTTGCCGGGCGGGTGATGGGGGACCTCTAGGGCCCCACTGGCCAGGTTCGACCAAAGACAGCGAACACCGACGATCGCCAAAGGAGCGTTCGATGAAAATCAGCAGACAAGCCTACGCCGACATGTTCGGCCCCACCGTCGGCGACCGCGTGCGCCTGGCCGACACCGACCTGTGGATCGAGGTGGAACGGGACTTCACCGTCTATGGCGAGGAAGTGAAGTTCGGCGGCGGCAAGGTCATCCGCGACGGCATGGGCCAGAGCCAGCTGGGCGCGGCGCAGGTGGTCGACACGGTGATCACCAATGCGCTGATCCTCGACCACTGGGGCGTGGTCAAGGCCGACGTCGGTCTCAAGGACGGGCGCATCCAGGCCATCGGCAAGGCCGGCAACCCGGACATCCAGCCCGGGGTGAACATCGCCATCGGCGCCGGCACCGAGGTGATCGCCGGCGAGGGCATGATCCTCACCGCCGGCGGCATCGACACGCACATCCACTTCATCTGCCCGCAGCAGATCGAAGAGGCGCTGATGAGCGGGGTCACCACCATGATCGGCGGCGGCACCGGCCCCGCCGCCGGGACCAACGCCACCACCTGCACCTCCGGTCCCTGGCACATGGCGCGGATGCTCCAGGCCGCCGACGCCTTCCCGATGAACATCGGCTTCACCGGCAAGGGCAACGCCAGCCTGCCGCTGCCGCTGGAGGAGCAGGTGCTCGCCGGCGCCATCGGCCTGAAGCTGCACGAGGACTGGGGCAGCACCCCGGCGGCGATCGACAACTGCCTGGAGGTCGCCGAGCGCCACGACATCCAGGTGGCGATCCACACCGACACCCTCAACGAATCCGGCTTCGTCGAGACCACCCTCGGCGCCTTCAAGGGCCGCACCATCCACACCTACCACACCGAGGGCGCCGGCGGCGGCCACGCACCGGACATCATCAAGGCCTGCGGCTTCGCCAACGTGCTGCCCAGCTCGACCAACCCGACACGGCCGTTCACCCGCAATACCATCGACGAGCACCTGGACATGCTGATGGTCTGCCACCACCTCGACCCGGCCATCGCCGAGGACGTGGCCTTCGCCGAGTCGCGCATCCGCCGCGAGACCATCGCCGCCGAGGACATCCTCCACGACCTCGGCGCGTTCAGCATGATCAGCTCCGACAGCCAGGCCATGGGCCGGGTCGGCGAAGTGATCACGCGCACCTGGCAGACCGCCGACAAGATGAAGCGCCAGCGCGGCCGCCTCGACGGCGACGGTGCGCGCAACGACAACTTCCGCGCCAGGCGCTACATCGCCAAGTACACCATCAACCCGGCGATCACCCACGGCATCAGCCATGAAGTGGGCTCCGTCGAAGCCGGCAAGTGGGCCGACCTGGTGCTCTGGCGCCCGGCCTTCTTCGGCGTCAAGCCGAGCCTGATCCTCAAGGGCGGGGCCATCGCCGCCAGCCTGATGGGCGACATCAACGGCTCGATCCCCACGCCGCAGCCGGTGCACTACCGACCGATGTTCGCCAGCTACGCCGGCAGCCGTCACGCGACCAGCCTGACCTTCGTCAGCCAGGCCGCCTTCGCCGCCGGCGTACCGCAGCAGCTCGGCCTGCGCAAGGCCATCGGCGTGGTCAGCGGCTGTCGCGGTGTGCAGAAGACCGACCTGATCCACAACGGCTACCTGCCGACCATCGAGGTCGACGCACAGAACTACCAGGTACGCGCCGACGGCCAGTTGCTCTGGTGCGAACCGGCGGACGTGCTGCCGATGGCGCAGCGCTATTTCCTGTTCTGATTCCCACGCGACGGGTCCCGGCGCCACGCCGGGACGTCGACCGCTCCGTTCGGACAGCTTGGCTTGTCGGCGCTAGCGGCGACAATGGCGCCTACCCGTAGCCGCCGGCAGTCCGTCCATGTCCTCCCGCCAATCGTCCCGCAACGCTTCCACCCCGTATCTGGCCAAGGCCTTCCAGGCAACGGCCATCGTCGTGGTGAGCTACTTCCTCTACTGGACCTACCAGCTCTACCAGTACGGCGAGATTCCCATCAGCAAGAAGGACGTGATGCTGCGCCAAGCCATCCTCGCGCGCTTTCCGGCGGACTACGAGGTGGAGATCAAGGGCGCCGACCTGCTCGGCTTCGGCGAGAAATTCCTGGTCGCCTACGGCAATCGGCGCTTCGTCGGCAAGGCCTTCGCCATGGACGACCAGGTCATCGAGCGCCTGGAGCGGAACCAGGGACGGACCAACCTGCCGCTGGTGAAGGTGTTCTACATCGCCGAACCCGGCCTCCTCTCCTCGCTGCTCAACCTCTCCCCGTTCCTGGATATCCAGAAGAACATGGTCGAGCTGAGCCTCCGGGAATACCGGAAGATCCAGTTGGTCCCCTTCGATCCGGACGCGAAGCGGAAACCGCGCGAGCAGTTCGAAACCGATTATGCCTTCCCCCAGCTGTTCAGCCTCAGCCAACTGGAAGTCGCCGACTACGACGGCGACGGCCGCGACGAACTGCGCCTGGGCTACCTGTCCTACGCCGGCGGTTCGGGAGGGACGCGCTGGTCGGTGATCTACGACCTGAAGGACGGCGCGCTGACCGCCCATTCCGGCTATCCGGAAATGCTCGACATCGACGTCGCCCAGTTCATCCAGGCGGTCAACCTGTACGCCGGCCTCGACGGCACCTTGCCGCGCGACCAGCGTCAGCTGGAAGACGTGGTCGGCCGAGGCAGCGAGCGCTTCGCGCTGACCGCCGCGGAGCGCCAGGCACTGGTCGCCGACCCGCCGCAGCGGGACGACTACGCCAGGGTCCTGATGAGCCTTTCGCCGCGCTCGCCCTACGCCCCCGATCGCTTCATCGACCTCGGCGACGGCAGCCGACTGAGCCTGGCCCCGCGCCATACCGACGATTACTCGACCTTCCTCGACATCGGCGGGAAGAAAATCTTCGTCGAAGCCTTCTACGTCGACGACGACGCCTGCCACTGGTGCGAGCATCGCTGGCGAGTGATGGCTTTCCATTACGACGACGGTCGCTGGATCTCGGACCGCACCATCAACGGCGACAGCTTCAACGGGCAATGGCTGCGCAACGCGGAGCCGCTGGGCCTCAACGACGTTTTCGGCACCTACCGCGACCAGGGCCCGGCGGGCCTGGCCTGGTCCTTCATCGACCCGCGCTGGACCGCCTCCAGCCAGCATGACATGGACGATCCGCTGGGCGTGGGAATGCGCACCCTGTCGCCGGTGGAGCAATGGGTGAAGGAACGCTATCGGGAAAACTGAGGCAGGCCTTCAGCGCAACTGGCTGTCCTTGCTGCCGCGGCGGTTGTAGCCGCTGAACTTCGCCTGTTCCCTGTCGTGCTCGGCCTGGCAGTTGACGCACAGGCGCACGCCGGGAATCGCCCGGCGCCGCGCCTCGGGGATAGTCGCGTCGCACTCTTCGCAATGGGTCAGGCTCTCGCCACGAGGCAACTGGCTGCGCGCACGAGCGATGGCATCCTCGATCGTGCTGTCGATCTGTTCCTGCACCGCACCGTCGTTCGCCCACCCGCTGGCCATGACTGACTCCTCTGGCTGAAACCCTGGAACCTCCAGATATGGGCGTTCGCCCGCGGCTTTGCAAGGGCGGCGCGACCATCGGCCTGGCGTGGCACAATCGCCAGCCAAGCCTGAAGGTACACCGCATGATGGGACCGTTCCGCCGCCTCGCCCACCTGATCGACCAGGGCCGCCAGCTCGACGCCGCGCTCGCCGGCGATCCGTTCGCTCTGCCGGCGCCGGAGGACCGCTATAGCGTCCGGCAACTGCACGGCCTGTATCCGCGCCGTCATCCCGGTCTCTACGCACCGCTGCTCGGCAGCCTGGCGCTGCTGCTCGGTGCCGCGCCGCTGGGTCTTGCCGCGCTGCGCCTGGCATTGCCGGAGGCTCCTTTGCGGCCGCTGGGCTGGCTCTCCGCCCTGCCGCTGCTGGCGGCCTGGCTGTGGCTGATCGCCCTGCTCTCCCGTGGCGCCAGCCTCGGCCCGCGCCTGGCCCGCGACGCCAGCCTGCTGCTGGTCGGCACCGGGCTCCTGCTGCGCCTGGCCAGCGGCGAGACGTCGGGCCTGGTGGCCCTCGGCGGCGGCGCCTGTGCCTGGCTGCTGTTCAACAGCCGGGCGATGCAACGCTACATGGAACTGGTCTACGCCCAGCGCCTGTACCGCGCCCAGTCGGCCAACCGCCCCGGTTCGGCGCAGCGGCGCCTGGCCAACCAGGCCGCCTACCGCGAACGCAAGCGACGCGAGCGCTCCGGGCGATCCTGAACCAGACTGTCGCCCTGCGACCTTCTGCGCATTGGCGGGCGCCGCCGACCTGCAGGCGCGGCAGCGCAACATGGGCCTGGCCTGAGGTCGCCTACTCTTTGACTTCCATGTAGTCGCGGGCCCAGGCCTGGTATTCCTCGGGGAAGGTGTACTTCTTCGACAGCTCCGAGGCGGTCAGGTCCGAGGCCACCGCACCGCGCTCCTCGCGCAGGCAGTCGTAGGTCGCCTTGATCGCGGCGAAATAGGCGGCGTGGCCGTTGACCACGACACGCACGCCGAGCCGCGCCAGGCGGGCGTCGTCGCGCAGTTGCGGATTACCGTAGGTGACCAGCATCAGCGGGATGTGCAGGTGCTCGGCGATCGCCTCGAGGTGGGCGAAGTCGCGCACGCCGACCAGGCAGATACCATCGGCGCCGGCTTCCTGGTAGGCCAGGGTGCGCTGGATCACCGCATCGACGTCGATCAGTTCGGCGTTGGTCCGGGCAATGATGGTCAACGCCGGGTCGACCCTCGCCTCCAGGGCCGCGCGGATCTTGCCGACGCCTTCCTCGACGCAGATCAGGTCGGTGGACTTGCGCCCGAACTGCGCCGGCAGCAGGGTGTCCTCGATGGTCAGCGCGGCGATTCCGGCGCGCTCCAGTTCGACCACCGTACGCATCACGTTCAGCGCGTTGCCGTAGCCGTGGTCGGCGTCGGCGATCACCGGCAGGCGCGCCACCCGGCCGATGCGGGTGGCCTGCTCGACGAATTCGCTGAGGGTGATCAGGGCGAAGTCCGGCGCCGCCAGGACCTGCAGGGAAGCCACCGAACCGCCGAGGATGCCGCACTCGAAGCCGAGGTCGGCGGCGATACGCGCCGACATGGGATCGAACACGGAAGCGGTGTGGTAGCAACGGGAGGAGTCCAACAGCGCGCGAAACATCGCACGCAACTCATGGTGTGAGGCTCTATGCATGGCGAAATCCAGGACAACACGGCAAGACGGAGTGGGAAAGCAGCGCCAACATAGCACCATGCGCAGGCCCCTTGGCAAATCCGTATACAAAGGTCGGGGCGGCCCGCACGGACGTCCCAGGACGCGTCCTGCCGATCGCCGGCGGTGAAATCTACGACGCTCTCGCATACACTGCGCGGCCGTTTTTTTCCCGGACCGTTTCGCGCCATGAACCCGAGCACCGCCGCCCGCGCCCTGGGCATCGATTTTGGCACCTCCAACTCCACCGTCGGCTGGTGGCGGCCGGAGGTCGAACCGCTGATCGAGCTGGAGGACGGCAAGATCACCCTGCCCTCGGTGGTGTTCTTCAACGTCGAGGAGCGCCGCCCGGTCTACGGCCGCCAGGCGCTCGGCGAGTACCTGGAGGGCTACGAGGGCCGGCTGATGCGCTCGCTGAAGAGCCTGCTGGGCTCCAAGCTGCTGAAGAGCGAGACCACCGTGCTCGGCAGCGCCCTGCCGTTCAAGGACCTGCTCGGCCTGTTCATCGGCCAGCTCAAGGCGCGCGGCGAGGCCGCCGCCGGGCAAGCCTTCGACGCGGTGGTGCTGGGTCGCCCGGTGTTCTTCGTCGACGACGACCCGGAGGCTGACCGCGAGGCCCAGGACACCCTGGTGCAGGTGGCCAACAAGCTCGGCTTCAAGGAGGTTTCCTTCCAGTACGAACCGATCGCCGCGGCCTTCGACTACGAGCGCTGCATCCAGCGCGAGGAACTGGTCCTGATCATCGACATCGGCGGCGGCACCTCGGACTTCTCCCTGGTGCGCCTGGCGCCGGAGCGGCGCAACCTGGCCGAGCGCCAGGACGACATCCTGGCCACCGGCGGCGTGCACATCGGCGGTACCGACTTCGACAAGCAGCTCAGCCTGGAAGGCGTGATGCCGCTGTTCGGCTACGGCAGCCGGATGAAGAGCGATGCCTTCATGCCCACCAGCTACCACCTGAACCTGGCCACCTGGCACACCATCAACGCGGTGTACGCGCAGAAGTCGCAATTGGCGCTGAAGAACATGCGCTACGACATCGTCGACAGCACCGGCATCGACCGCCTCTTCAGGCTCATCGAGGAACGCGCCGGGCACTGGCTGGCGATGCAGGTGGAAGACAGCAAGATCCGCCTGACCGAAACCGAGCGCCTGCACCTCTCGCTGGAGCGCATCGAGGCCGGGCTCGGCGTGGAGCTGACCCGTGGGCTGTTCGAGAACGCCGTCGACGGACTGCTGGAGCGCGTGCGCAACAGCGTCGCGCAACTGCTGGCCTCGGCCGGGGTCGACCCGGACCGGGTCGACACGGTGTTCTTCACCGGCGGTTCGAGCGGCATTCCGGCGCTGCGCCGGAGCGTCTCGGCGATGCTGCCCAACGCCCGTCATGTCGAGGGCAACCTGTTCGGCAGCATCGGCAGCGGCCTGGCCATCGAGGCGAAGAAGCGCTACGGCTGAGCCGCCCTGGCCGCGCCCCTGCCCTATAGGGGGATAAGGTCACACCGGGCCCGCCATGGCGGATAACCGCGAGCGGTTATTCGCCCTACGCCAAGACCACGCCACACCCGTCCGCAGGGCGGATAGCGCCACAGGCGTTATCCGCCGCCACACCGAGCCCGACAAGGGTGGGGCTCACTTCTTCAGGCAGGTGCTCATGAACGCCTTGCGTTCGTCGCCCTTGAGCGCCTTGGCGCTGGCGTCGGCGTTGCAGGTCTTCATCTTCTCCTGCTGGGTCGCCGCCTTGGCGCTGCCGCCGGCCTTCAGGCAACTGCTCATGAACGCCTTGCGTTCGTCGCCCTTGAGCGACTTGGCGCTGGCGTCGGCGTTGCAGCTCTTCATCTTCTCCTGCTGGGCGGTGGCCTTGCCGCCGGCAGGCGCGCCGGCCTTCAGGCAGCCGCTCATGAACGCCTTGCGTTCGTCGCCCTTGAGCGCCTTGGTGGTGGCCTCGGCGTTGCAGGCGGTCATCTTCTCCTGCTGCGCGGTGGCAGCGAAACCATGGGCCGAGACGGCCATGGCCAATACGAACATCGGGATACGCAGGATATTCATCGAACTCTCCTTGAAGGGCTGCACGTTCGCATGCAGGTGCGCTGAAGTCTAGCGACTGCGGCGGGCTTTGCAGGGGCTGGGAACGCGTCCTGTGCGCTTGCGACAAGCGTCATGTTTCGCGGCTAGACTGACGCCTCGCACGAGGAGGAGTTCCATGCAACAGGTCATCGCGGTGAGCCTCTGCGCCACCCACGCGTTCAGCAAGCAGGTGCGTCCCGCCATCCGCCTCCTGAAAGGCCTCGGCGTCGAGGGCGACGCCCACCACGGCGTCACCGTGAAGCACCGCTCGCGGGTGCGGCAGGACCCGACCCAGCCGAACCTGCGCCAGGTCCACCTGATCCACGAGGAACTGCACGACGAGCTACGCGCCAGCGGCTTCGCCATCGGCCCGGGGACCATGGGCGAGAACATCACCACCCGTGGCGTCGACCTGCTCGGCCTGCCCACCGGCACCCGCCTGCGCCTGGGGGAAAGCGCCCTGGTCGAGCTGACCGGCCTGCGCAATCCCTGCTCGCAGCTGGACAACTACCAGCCCGGACTGACCGCCGCCGTGCTCGGCCGCGACGAACAGGGCAACCTGATTCGCAAGGCCGGGGTGATGGCGATCGTCCTGGAAGACGGCGAGGTTCGCCCCGGCGACGCCATCGATATCCAGCTGCCCCCCTTGCCGCACCGGGCCCTGGAGAAGGTCTGAGGCAATCCGCCGCGATTCCGGGCGAACTCTGCGCGAGGGCCTGCGTTCCAATGTTGGCAAGCACCGCTCAACCACAAGGAGTCACAGCATGTACAAGCAGTCACTGGCGGCACTGTTCGTGATGGCAACCCTGGCCGGCTGCGCGTCGACCAAGGTGCAGAACCCGGTCAACTACATCACCTTCCGCAACGAACCGCTGGTCAAGGATGTCGAGAAAGGCATGAGCCAGCAGGAAGTCCTGCGCATCGGCGGCACGCCTTCCGGCACCCAGAAGCGCCTGATGAAACCGGGGAGCTGCAACAGCTACATCCTCAACAAGGACGGCCAGCAGCAGCCGTTCTACGTCAGTTTCGACGGCAGCGGCAAGGTCGACGGCTCGGGCTTCCTGAGCTGCTCCGAGCTGGACCGCCACGAGCGCGACGCCCGCCCCTGACGGCTCGACGCCCCGCTTCCTTACGGAGGCGGGGCGTCTGCGTTCAGGCCCGGGACAGGGCCTCGATCAGTTCGGCCTTGCGCATCGTCGAACGACCGCGGATGTCGCGCTTGCGCGCCAGCTGCATCAATTCCTCGCGGGTCATCTCGCTCACCGAGGTGCTGCCTTGACGTTTGCCACGGCTCGCCGAGCCGCGGTTGGCCGGTCTCCCTGAGCGGGCCTGGGCGGCGCGATGGGCCGAGTCCTTGCGGTCGGCGCGCTTGGCCGTCTCGCTCTTGGCGCGGCCGGAACCGCCCTTGCGCTCGCCGCCGCCGGACTGCTTGTTCACCGTCGCCCAGGCGCGCGCCTCGGCTTCCGACTCGCTCACACCCTTGGCCTTGTAGCTCTCCTCGATGTGCTCGGCCTTGCGCTGCTGCTTGTCGCTGTACTTGCTCTTGTCGCCACGGGGCATGGGGATATCTCCCTTTGCGATGGGTTCACTGTTGGGACCGGGAGGCGACGGCGGACGTTCAGAGAAAGTGCGCACCGGCACAAACCCCTTGACCTTGCCCCAGGGGCAATCCGTAGTCTGCCGGTATCCCGCAGCAGGAACCGGAAATGCTCACCATCGGCCAACTGGCGCGAATCTTCGAGATCTCCACCAAGACGCTTCGCCACTACGATGCCATCGGCCTGTTCGTCCCCGCGCGCACCGGTAGCGACAACGGCTACCGCTACTACCAGCCGGAACAGATCGAGCAGCTCTCGCGCATACTCGCGCTGCGCCGGCTGGACGTTCCGCTGGAAGCCATCGACCGCCTGAAACGCGATGGC
The DNA here is from genome assembly GCF_020708595.1 of Pseudomonas sp. 203-8. NCBI lineage: Bacteria > Pseudomonadati > Pseudomonadota > Gammaproteobacteria > Pseudomonadales > Pseudomonadaceae > Pseudomonas > Pseudomonas sp. 203-8. Next base: position 202,605 of record NZ_JAJFDF010000001.1, read on the forward strand.
GCGCTGGACGACCCGCAACGCCTGCGGCATTTCCTGCAACGACACCAGCACACCCTGCGCGAAGAGATCAGCGCCCGCCAGCGCCTGCTGGCGGAACTCGACCGAACCCTGGCGACGCTCGCCCACTGGAGGATCCGCAACATGCATGCACGAATCGTCGAACGTCCCGCCTTCAGCGTGGTGGGCATGGAATACTTCGGCAGCGCCCCCGGCGACACCATCGGCCAGCTCTGGGAACGCTTCATCCCGCGCGAGCACGAGATCGCCGGCAAGCACGATCCCGAGGTCTCCTATGGCATCTGCGCGCAGCAGCCCAACGGCGAATTCCACTACGTCGCCGGCTTCGAGGTGCAGGAGGGCTGGCCGGTGCCGGAGGGCATGGTGCGCTTCCAGGTGCCGGCGCAGAAGTACGCGGTGTTCACCCACAAGGGCACGGCGCCGCAGATCGCCGAGAGCTTCCAGGCGATCTACAGCCACCTGCTCGCCGAACGCGGCCTGGAGCCCAAGGCGGGGGTCGACTTCGAATACTACGACCAGCGTTTCCGCGGACCGCTGGATCCGAACTCGCAAGTCGACCTGTATATCCCCATCTACTGAATCAGCGCTTGCCGGCCGGCACCTTGGCTGGCAAGCGCATGCGCTGCAGCAGCGCGGTGCACTGGTTGTCGTCGCTTTTGCTCGGCGCCACCAGCGCCAGCAGGCTGGCCGCCGGGCCCACCGTCACGCCGAGGGCTATCATTCCCGCGCCGCGCGCCACCAGCGGCCCGGCATGGACCCCGGCGTCGGGCTTGGCGAAGGTGCCGCGCACGTACAGCGGCGAGCGCAGCGAGAAGATCCGCAAGCCCTTGCTGTGCGGAGTGACATCGAGATCGAGCTTCTCGTTGGCGAAGTTCACCGTGCCGTCGACGTTGACCAGCGCGTTCTCGGTGTCGAAGACGAACAGCCGGCTGGTCATCAGGCCCTTCTGCAGGCCGAAGTCGGCGGCCGCGCAGTTGATCTTCACCTCGTCGTCGCCGAACAGCTTGGTCACCAGGTAGTTTCCGACATTGAGGCCGGCGATTTCGGTCAGGCCCTTGCTGATCGCGCCGTCGTTGATCAGCATCTTCAATTCGCCATCGGCGCCGCCGAGGATCTTCGCCACCGAATTGCCACTGCCGCTGAGACTGGCGTCGCCGTTCAGCTCGCCGAAGCTGGTCTGCATCGGCGCGAAGCCGGGGAACAACTGCTTCAGCTTGAAGCCCCGCGCGCTCATCTTCACTCGGCTCTGCATCGGCTGCTTGCCGCCGTCCAGGCGGATGTCCGACTCCAGCTTGCCGCCGGCCACGCCGAAGCGCAGGGGCTCCAGGCGCAGCAGGCCGTCGTTGAGCACCAGATGGGTATAGAGGTCGCTGATCGGCAACTGGTCGCTGTGGACGATACGCTTGCCGGTGAATTCCACGTCGGCGTCCATGTCGCGCCAGCGCTCGGTACGGAATTCCTCCACCGGCAGCACCTTGTCGCCCGGCTGGCGGCTGGTCTGCCCGCGCTTCTGTTTTTCGGCATTGCTGTCGGCGCCGATCAGCGGGCCGAGGTCGGCGAAGCGCAGTTGCTCGGAGGTCAGCTTGCCGGACAGCTTCGGCCTAGGCTGGCGAGCGACGAAGGTCAGGCTGCCGTGCAGGTCGCTGGCGCCGACCTTGCCGTTGAAGTTCTCGTAGCGGAACAGTGCGCCGCCCTCCTCCTTGAGCCGCGCCAGCAGGTGTCCGTCGGTGGAGTAGGCCGGAGTGTCCGGCAGGGTGATGCCGGTCAGCGGATAGAGATTGGCCATGCTGGTCCCGGCCAGCTTCAGGCGCAGGTCGAGGGCGCCGAGGTTGAGCGGGTCGGTCAGGGTGCCGACCACCGCGGCACGGGTGCTGCCGGCACTGACCTCGGCCTGTAGCGGGAAGGGCTTGCTCGCATCCTGCAACGCCAGCATCCCGCCGACCTTGCCCGAGCCGGCCAGAGCCTGGCCCTTGTAGGTGCCCTTGACCTTCCAGCCGAACACATAGTCCTGGGCGTTCGCCGCATCGCCCGTGGCCAGCGCCTTGCCGGCCAACTGACCGAACGGCACCGGCTTGCCGAGCGGGTCGACCAGCACTTCCAGACGGGTCTTCAAACGCTGGTCGTCGAGGCTGACGCTACCCTTGTCGAAACCGATCTCGCGGATGTCCAGTTGCCAGGCGGACGGCTCGTCGCTGTCGCTGGCAGGCAGGTCGAAATCCCAATTGGCGCGGCCGTCGGCCAGGCGCAGGAGCTCGGCGCGCGGCTGGGTCAGCTTGATCTGTGGAATGCGGATGGTCTGCCAGAGCAACGGCAACGGCGCGAGGCGGAATTCGATGCGTTCCAGGCTGGCGAACTCGCTCGCCTTGGTCTTGCCCGCCGTCCACTCCGGGTTGCCGAGGGTGATGTCCTCGGCGCTGAAGCGCGGCCAGGGGATCCAGGCGCGCCAGCCTTCCTCGCCCTCCTCGCGGCGCCAGGCCACGGCGAGGTTGCCGTTGATGGCGAACGGGCGGTTCAGCGCCGCCGAGACCTTTTCGTTGAGGGTGGGCTTGATCAGGTTCCAGTCGAAGGTGGCGATGAACACCACCAACGCCGCCAGCAGCAGGACCAGGCTGGCGAGGCTCCAGGTCAGGATCTTTCGGCCGCGCGTCATGCACAACTCCTTTTCGCCGCGTCGGTTGTCGGGCAGGCGCGGCAGCGCGCCTCGCTCAGCCCGTCAGTGTGCAGGCTGGCCCATGGACTCGCCAGCGCAAATACGCCGGCCCGTTCCGTTAGGACCGGCGAAACGCCGGCATTGCTCCCCGTCCCACGCATTTCAGGCAAAAGGCCAGTTCGGCGGCGGGTCGATAAAACTTTTTCGACCGCGTGGGACTCACACCTTAGGTAAGCAGAAAAAGCCGGCCGCAGAGCCGGCCCTTTTCACCGGATCAGCCTCAAGGAGAAAACCGATGACCACCGTTCAACTGACGGACGTCCAGACCCTTCGCGACCGTGCCCGCAAGAACATCCAGGAAGGCGCGGTCACCGAAGGCTATTCGGCCGATCGCCAGACCGTCCTGCGCCTGCTCAACGAAGCGCTCGCCACCGAGTTGGTCTGCTTCCTGCGCTACAAGCGCCACTACTTCATGGCCACCGGCCTTAAGGCGAGCATCGCCGCCGCCGAGTTCCTCGAGCACGCCAACCAGGAAATGCAGCATGCCGACCAGTTGGCCGAGCGCATCATGCAACTGGGCGGCGAGCCGGACTTCAATCCGCGCGGCCTGGAGGAGCGCTCCCATGCCGAATACGTCGAAGGCAAGACCCTGAAGGACATGGTCACCGAGAACCTGATCGCCGAGCGCATCGCCATCGACAGCTATCGCGAGATCATCACCTACCTCGGTAACGACGACCCCACCACCCGACGCATTTTCGAGGAAATCCTGGCCCAGGAAGAAGAACACGCAGACGACATGGCCGACATCCTCGACGACCTCGCCTGACTCCAGAGTAAGACCCGTCCGAGAGCCGGCGCCCGCAGCGCCGGCTTTTCTTTTCGCCTTATTTATCCAATTTATCGATTAAATAGAGAAAAGCTAACTATCCTTTACGAAATCTTCGAAATCACAAAAATAATCAACTAACTTACTGATAAATAATAAGAAAACACATAATCACCCATGTCGATAGACACTATCATCGCACTTCGTTTTTAAATCGACTTATCCGAACTGAAAATGACTCCAACGCAATCGACAACCCACTCGGAGTCACCGTCATGAAAGCTTCCCTGATCCTCGGCCTCGCCCTCGCCACCCTGACCGCCAACGCCGCCTTCGCCGCCGACGGCTCCAGCCGCACCATCGACCGGCTGCACAAGGATATGTCCAGCGTCGAACTGCGCATCGCCGACAACGGCAGCGAGCAGACCATCGACCGCCTGCACAAGGACATGACCAAAGCCGAAGCCCGCCTGGCCGACGACGGCAGCGAGCAGACCGTCGACCGCCTGCACAAGGACATGACCAAGGCCGAAGCCCGCCTGGCCGACAACGGCAGCGAACAGACCGTGGACCGCCTGCATCGCAGCATGAGCCGTTTCGACCTGCGCACCGCCTGACCGCTCGCTACGCCGCAAGGCGCGAGAAAAGCCCGGCTCGATGCCGGGCTTTCCTATTTTCCCATCCCTGTCGCGCTGGGCGCATGGCCCGAGGCAAGCCGCACTCTCCCGCCTCAGACTCCGCTGAACCAGTTGTAGCCCTGGTCCTCCCAGTAACCTCCGGGATTGCTGTTGCTGACGAAGATCTCCACCACGTGCTTGGCGTTCTTGAAGCCGAGCTTGGTGGGAATCCGCAGGCGCAGCGGATAGCCGTTCTCCTCCGGCAGCGCCTGCCCGGACATCTCCAGCGCCAGCAGGGTCTGCGGATGCAGCGCGCTGGGCATGTCGAGGCTGGAGTAGTAGCGGTCGGCGCACTTGAAGCCAACGTACTTCGCCGAGGTGTCGGCGCCGACCAGCTCCAGGAAGGTGCGCAGCGGCACTCCGCTCCACTGGCCGATCGCGCTCCAGCCCTCGATGCAGATCAGTTGCGTGACCTGGCTGGCCTGCGGCAGCCGGCGCAGTTGCTCCAGGCTCCAGGGGCGCTTGTCGCGGACCCGCCCGGAAACCTGCAGGCGGTATTCCGGCAGGTCGATCTCCGGCACGTTGTAGGCCGGGTAGAACGCGTTGAAGGGGAACGGCGAGGCCACCTGCGACGGATCGAAGGTCGGCGCCAGCCGCGTACGGCTGAACAGCCAGGCCTGGACCCGGTCGTTCCAGCGCGACATGGCCCAGAGTACCTTGTCGACCGAATCGCCATCCTGTAGCCGGCACCCCGAGAGCATCGCCAGGGCGCCCAGGGACAGGCCGCCGCGCAACAGCAGGCGGCGTTGCAAATCGACCATCTGCCGCTCGCTGGACGGGTCGACCGCGATCTTCGCGCGCTTCTTCTCCGGCCCCTTCATCCTTCGCTCCTCCGTCCGCGCCGCCACTCGCGTCCGATGATCATCGGCAGCAGGGTGCGCGGCACCAACAGCACCAGCAGCAGGTGCACGACGACGAACCCGACGACCCCGGCCATGGCCAGGAAATGCACCCAGCGCGCACCCTGGAAGCCACCGAACAGCGCGGTCAGCCCGTGCAGTTGCACCGGTTTCCAGATCGCCAGCCCGGACAGCACCAGCAGCGCACCGAGCGCCAGGACCAGCCAGTACAGCAGGCGCTGCACCGCGTTGTAGCGGCCCGGCTCATGGACCAGGCGCAGGCCGAGGGCGAGGCGCAGGTCGCGCCAGACGCCGGCCGCGCTCAAAGGCAGGAAGTCGCGACGAAAATGCCCGCTGGACAGTCCGTGGGCGAGGTAGCACAGGCCGTTGCCGAGCAGCAGCCACATGGCGGCGAGATGCCAGGCGATGGAACCGCCGAGCCAGCCGCCGAGGGTCGCCCAGGCGGGAAAACGGAAATCCAGCAGCGGCGAAGCGTTGTAGATGCCCCAGCCGCTGCCGATCAGGCAGGCCATGGCATAGGCATTGAGCCAGTGGCAGAGTCTCACCGGCCAGGCGTGCAACGCACGGTTCATGGCTTTTCTCCCAGGAAACCCGGCCGGGACGGACGCGCCGTCCCGGCGAAACCTCACATCGGCGGGGTCACGCCGTCCTTGCCGACCGAGATGGCCAGGGCGGTGAGGCTGCCGTCGGCGCCCTTCTGCGGGAACAGCACGACCTTGGCGCCAGGCTTGAGCAGGCTGCGCTCGCCCGGCTCCAGGCTGACGATGGGCACGTCGTCCGGCACCACCACGGTCTTCTCGCCATCGCCGTATTTCACGGTCATGCGCCGGCCCTGGCTGACCACCAGGTTGCCGACCGTACCGTTGGTCATGGTCGAGGCGCTGCCATCGGCGTTCTCCCAGGGCCGGTGGCCTTCGCCGCTGCCGCGCAGGCTGGGGGCGAAGACATGCACCTCGAGGGCCTTCAGGGTGCCGTCGGGCTGCGGCACGGCGGCGGTGCCGATGAAGCTGTCGGGCTGGATGTCCTCCGGCTTCGCCAGCGACACGGCGCGAATCGCGGTCTTGTCGGTGAGTCTGACCGTCAGTTGCTGGCCGTTGCGGGCCTTCAGTTGCAGGTGGTCGTCGGCGGCCTGCTGGATGGTGCCGCGCAGCGGCTGCAGCATGCCCGCAGGCGGTTGCGCGGCGAAGCTGGCGGCACTGGCCAGGAGCAGGCCGAAGAACAGCGCGGGGGAAGCCTTGAGTCGAAGCATCGGTCGATCCTCGGTGGGGTTGAGCCTCGATGGTCGCCCCGCCGGCGGTACCCGGAGATGACTTTCGCATGACAAAAATGTCACCGAATCCGCGCCGCGCGCTGGCTAGAATGGCGGCGAACGAGGGGGAACGAGACATGCGCATCCTGGTGATCGAAGACGATACGAAGACCGGCGAGTACCTGAAGAAGGGCCTCGGCGAGTCGGGCTATGCGGTCGACTGGTCGCAGCACGGCGCCGACGGTCTCTACCTGGCGCTGGAGAACCGCTACGACCTGGTGGTCCTCGACGTGATGCTGCCCGGCCTGGACGGTTGGCAGATCATGGAAGTGCTGCGCAAGAAGCACGATGTGCCGGTGCTCTTCCTCACCGCCCGCGACCAGTTGCAAGACCGTATCCGCGGCCTCGAACTGGGTGCCGACGACTACCTGGTGAAACCCTTCTCCTTCACCGAGTTGCTGCTGCGTATCCGTACCCTGCTGCGCCGCGGCGTGGTCCGCGAGGCAGAGCAGGTGCAACTGGCCGATCTGCAGCTGGACGTGCTGCGGCGCAAGGTCAGCCGCCAGGGGCAGGTGATCGCCCTGACCAACAAGGAGTTCGCCCTCCTGCACCTGCTGATGCGCCGCGAGGGCGAGGTGCTGTCGCGCACCCTGATCGCCTCGGAGGTCTGGGACATGAACTTCGACAGCGACACCAACGTCGTCGACGTGGCGATCAAGCGCCTGCGCGCCAAGGTCGACAATCCCTTCCCGAACAAGCTGATCCATACCGTGCGCGGCATCGGTTACGTCTGCGAGGAGCGCCCGTGCCCGCCCGCCGCTCCCTGACCCTCTACGCGGCGCTGCTGTTCGCCGCGGTGGCGGCGCTGGTGGTCAGCGCGGTCGGCTTCTACCTGTACCGCTCGGTGGAAGAGGCGATGCTGCGGCGCAGCGACGTGATGGTCGCCGGCCGGGTCGAGCACTTCCGCAACCTGCTGCGCGACAACCTCACCCTGGCCGAGCTGAAGGCGCGCCCGCGTCTGTTCGAGAACATGCTCGGCAACGAGCAGGACATCCTGCTCCTCGGTCAGCCCGGCGAGGCGCCGATCGTCGCGGTCAACCCGCGCCACGAACGCCTGCCGTCGCTACGGGTGGTCGCCGCCGGCCAGGCGTTGAATCCGTCCGTCGTGCACGCCGCGCTGACCCACGACGGCATCCCGATGCGCGTGCTCGCCGCCGAGGTCCTGGTCGGCGGCCGCGAGCCGTTGCAGATCACCGCCGCGCACCTGCTGCTGGGCGAGACGCGGATGCTCGCCCAGTACCGCGACCGGGTCATCGCCGCCGTGCTGCTGGCGTTCCTCGGCACCGCCCTGCTCGGCTGGCTGGTCCTGCGCCACGGCCTGCGCCCGCTGCGCACGCTGGCGGCGAAGGCGGCGGAGATCCATCCGACCAGCCTGGATACCCGCCTCGACGTCGCCGCCGCGCCTGCCGAGTTGCAGCAGGTGGCACAGTCGTTCAACGCCATGCTCGAACGCCTAGACGACGGCTACCAGCGCCTGCAGCAGTTCTCCGCCGACCTCGCCCATGAGATCCGCACGCCCATCGGTTCGCTGATGGGCCACGGCCAGGTGGCCCTGCGCCAGCCGCGCAGCAACGAGGAGTACCAGGCGCTGATCGCCTCCAACCAGGAAGAGCTGGAGCGCATCGCGCGGATGGTCGAGAGCATCCTGTTCCTCGCTCGCGCCGACGACGTGCGGGCAGCGGTGGAGCGCAGCCGCCTGGACCTGGGCGAAGAACTGCGGCGCCAGGCGGAGTATTTCGAAGGGCTGGCCGAGGAACGTGGGCTGAGCCTCGACATCCAGGTCAGCGGCCAGCTACGCGCCGATCCGCAACTGTTCCGCCGGGCGCTGAGCAACCTGCTGGCCAACGCCATCCGCTACGCCAGCGCCGACAGCCTGATCGAAGTGCGCGGCCTGCGCCGCTCGGGGGAATTCCTGCTGAGCGTGGAGAACGCCTGCGACAGGCTGCCGGCCGAGCCGCTGTCGCGCCTGTTCGACCGTTTCTACCGTGGCGACGCCGCGCGCAGCGACGCCCAGTCCAGCGGTCTCGGCCTGGCCATCGTCCAGGCGATCATGCGCCTGCACGGCGGCCGCGCCGAAGCGAGTGCACCGGCTCCGGGACGCATCCGCTTCGACCTGGCGTTCCCGGCTCAGGACTGAGCGGGTTTCTCGCCGGCGTCCGGCTCGCCGTCGGAGCGGCCGATATTCGCCGGCGCCTCCACCACCAGCTCCTCCGGCACTTCCTCGACGCGCGGGTCGAGGGTGGCGGCCATCGGGCTGACCGTGTCCGGCATCGCCACGTGTTGCAGCGGCGCCTCGTCGACCCGGTGTTCGCCGGTGACGCGCTTGGGCTGCACCCAGAACACCAGCAGCACCGCGTAGCCGGACACCAGCATGTAGAACAGTCCCGGACCGAAGTGGCGCATCAGCGCGCCGGCCACCAGCGGACCGATACAGGCGCCGACCCCGTAGGTGGTCAGGAGCATCGCCGACAACGCGACCCGGCGCGGCTGCTCGACGTGGTCGTTGGCCAGCGCCACCGCCAGCGGATAAAGGGTGAACAGCAGCATGCCGGTAACGAACCCGTTGGCCAGCAGCAACCAGTACGGCAGCGTCACCAGCCCCCACATCGGGATCGAGGCCAGGCACAGCAGCACCGCATTGCCGCGGATCAGCCAACTGCGGTCGAGGCGGTCGGACAGCCAGCCCAGCGGCCACTGCGCACAGAAGCCGGCGACGATGCACATGCCGACGAAGAAACTCGATTGCGAGGCATCCAGGCCGTTGCGGTTGGCGTAGACCGGCGCCAGGCCGTAGAAGGCGCCGACCATCAGGCCGGCGATGAAGATGGTGCCCAGCGCCTGCGGCACGCGCTGCCAGAAGAAACGCACTTCCAGCGGCGCGGCGACCAGCTTGGCCGGGTGCACGCGCCGGGTCATGGCCAGCGGGATCAGGCACGAGGCGAAGCAGATGGCGACCAGCAGCAGCGGCTTGTAGTCGAGGGTCGGGCTCAGCGCCAGCAGGCCCTGGCCGAGCACCAGGCCAAGGTCGACGGCGACCATGTAGCCGGCGAACACCTTGCCGCGCTGGTGGCTCTCGGCCTGCTCGTTGAGCCAGCTCTCGATCACCATGTACTGGTTCATCATCACCGCGCCGGTGATGAAGCGCAGCAGCAGCCAGACTTCCAGCTGATCGACCAGGGCATGCAGCAGCACGGTCACGGTGGCAATCCCGGCGCAAGCCACGTAGGAGCGGATATGGCCGAAGCTGGCGATCAGCTTGTGTCCGAATTTTCCACCGCAGACCAGGCCGAAATAGTAGGACGCCATCAGCCCGCCGACCCACAGGTCGCCTGCGCCTTCCTGGGTCAGGCGCAGGCCGATGTAGGTGGTGAACAGGCCGGAGCCGGCCAGCATGAGCAGGGTGGCGGTGTAGAGCGCGGGAAAGGTGACGAGCGGGCTGAACATGACGGTTCCTGGACGGACGGGCCCCACGGCCGGCATCCGCCGAGCATTGTTAGATTCGGGAAGGATCGACGCTGCTGGCCGATCGCGGGCGCAGGCCGTCCTGCGTTCGGCGAGACTCCGACGCCACGCGGCGGCCGGAAGCCACGTCGCGGTGCACAGGGCGGCATTATCCCCGCTCCGGAGCGGCCCCGCCACGGGCGCCGCGAGCGTTCCGTCGGCTCAGCCGCGCCCTGCCGGGAGGGGCTCGCGCGGCGGCAGCCGATATACCCAGATGCGCCGCAAGACAGTGAGGAATTGCCGTCCCAGGCGTCCGCTGTTGTAGGTCTGCCCGTAGCGCCGGGCGATTTCGCGGACCTCGCGGGACAACGCGGCGTAGCGACGCGCCGGCAGGTCCGGGTAGAGGTGGTGCTCGATCTGGTGGCTGAGGTTGCCGGTCAGGATGTGGAACAGCGGCCCGCCCTCCAGGTTGCTGGAGCCGCGCAACTGGCGCAGGTACCAGTGGCCACGGGTCTCTCCCTCCAGCACCGAGGGCGGGAAGACCACCGCCTTCTCGGTGAAGTGGCCGCAGAAGATCACCGTGAAGGTCCACAGGTTGCGCAGCACGTTGGCCAGCAGGTTGCCGACGAACACCGCGCCAAAGCCGCCGGCGAACAGGCCGAGAAGCGGGAACAGCAGGTAGTCCTTGGTCCACTGGCGACCCAGCTTGGCACGCAGGCGGCGTAGCAGCGGCATGAGTTCGGCCTTGTCCAGGCGCCCCTTGGCGTACTTGTCCAGGCGCAGATGCTGGATCGCCACCGCGTACTGGAACAGCAGCGCCTGCAGCGTCACCCACAGCGGTTGCCAGCGGTAGAACGGCTTCCAGCGCTGCTCCGGGAACAGGCGCACGACCCCGTAGCCGACGTCGTCGTCCTTGCCCAGCACGTTGGTGTAGGTGTGGTGGATATGGTTGTGGGTGTGCCGCCAGAAGTCGGACGGCCCGGCGATGTCCCACTCGTAGGCGCGGCCGGCGAATTCCGGATCGTTCATCCAGTCGTACTGGCCGTGCATGACGTTGTGGCCCAGTTCCATGTTCTCGAGGATCTTGCCCAGGCCGAGAAGCAGGCTGCCGAGCAGCCAGGTCGGCGGCAGCCAGCCGAACATCAGCAGCGCCCTGCCGCTCCAGCAGCAGACGCGCACCGCCGCGCGGACCCGGCGGATGTAGCGCGCGTCGTCCGCGCCGAGATCGGCCAGGGTACGCTGGCGCAGGGCGTCGAGTTCGGCGCCGAAGGCCGCCAGTTGTTCCGGGGTCAGTTCGCGGTCGTCGCGCATCGCAGGGCTCGCAGGTCGGTTCACAGGTCCAGCGCCAGGTCGCCGTGGGCGGCGCTGACGCAGAGGCGGATAGGCTGGCCGGGCTCGCTGCACAGCGCGCCGCTGCGCAGGTCGCGCACGCAGCCGCTGAGCAGGACGCAGGTGCAACTGGCACAGATGCCCTGGCGGCAACCGTGGGCCGGGCGCAGGCCGTGGGCCTCGGCCTGTTCCAGCAGGCTGGCGGCGCTGTCGCCGGAGACTTCCCGCTGCGACCGGGCGAAGCGCAGGCGCACTTCGCGCGGCGCCTCCCCGCTGCGCCAGCGCGGGACGCTGAAGGATTCCGTCTGCAAGCCGGCGAAGCGTGCCCCCAGTTGCTCGCCCACCGCCTCGACGAAAGCCGCCGGCCCGCAGGCCAGGGCCTGGCTGCGTGCCAGGTCGGCTGCCCAGCCGTCCAGGTGGCGCGGCTGGAAATGCCCCTCCAGGCAGCCATCGGCCCGCGCCCCGCGGGTCAGGCTCCAGCGCAACTCCAGGTTCGGGTGGCGCGCCGCCAGCGCCTCCAGCTCGCCGAGCCAGGCGCGCTGGCCGGGATGACGGACGTAGTGCAGCCACAGCACGGGACCGCGATAGCCGTTCTCCAGCGCCTCGCGGAGCAGGCCGAGCAAGGGCGTCAGGCCGCTGCCGGCGGCCAGCAGGCAGACCGCCTCGGCCTGCATCGGCCAGCGCAGATCGCCTTGCGCGGGTTGCAACTCGACACGCTGGCCGACCGCCAGGTGTTCGCACAACCAGGGCGAGAGCAGCCCGTCCGGGTGACGCTTGACGGCGATTTCCAGGCGCTCGCCGACCACCCGGGTCAGGCTGTAGCTGCGCCCGACCCGCACCCCGTCGCGCTTCGCCAGCAGCTGGATGTGCTGGCCCGGCCGCGCCGGCGGCCAGCCGGGGGCGGTACGCAGGGCCAGGGCGAGCATATCGTCGGCCACCCAGTAGCGTGCCTCGACCCGCGCATAGTGGCGGTTCAACGACGCCAGCGGATGGGCGTGGCGCAGCAGGCCGTCGACATCGGCCTCACGCAGCCAGCCACGGGCGGCGAGACGGCGCAGGGGTGCGAGCAAAGGGGTCAGGAGCGCGAGGGGAAGCAAGGCCATGGAAAATATTTCAGTGAACGATCGTTCACAAAACTTTGCCCGTTCCGCGCAATCGAGTCAACAAGCGTTCACTGATGTATCCTTCGACCGCTGCCGTCCCCGGTTCGACCGGGTCGCAGGGCTTTTGCTACAGTCGCCGGTCCGCCAAAGGAAGCCGTATGTCCTCACCCCGCGCCGAACAGAAACAGCAGACCCGCCACGCGCTGATGAGCGCCGCGCGCCACCTGATGGAAAGCGGGCGCGGCTTCGGCAGCCTCAGCCTGCGCGAAGTGACGCGCGCCGCCGGCATCGTCCCGGCCGGCTTCTACCGGCACTTCAGCGACATGGACCAGCTCGGCCTGGCGCTGGTCGCCGAAGTCGACGAGACCTTCCGCGCCACCCTGCGCGCGGTGCGCCGCAACGAGTTCGAACTGGGCGGGCTGATCGACGCCTCGGTGCGCATCTTCCTCGACGCGGTCGGCGCCAACCGCTCGCAGTTCCTCTTCCTCGCCCGCGAGCAATACGGCGGCTCGTTGCCGATCCGCCAGGCCATCGCCAGCCTGCGCCAGCGCATCACCGACGATCTGGCCGCCGACCTGGCGCTGCTGAACAAGATGCCGCACCTCGACGGCGCGGCCCTCGACGTGTTCGCCGACCTGGTGGTGAAGACTGTCTTCGCCACCCTTCCGGAGCTGATCGACCCACCCGCCGCCGATCTGCCGCCGCACCTGATGCCGGCCGCGAAGATCACCCACCAGCTGCGTTTCATCATGATCGGCGGCAAGCACTGGCACGGCCTGCCCGGCTGACCCCGCACCTCCCCAGCGGACCTCCGGCTCGGCGTTCGTCCGCGGACTAGACGCGCGCGCACCTTTCCGGTGCGGCAAAAAAGTCGTTGCGCACCAACCTGGCGCGCTGCAATATTTTGTTACATCCCTATGGCCCCGTTTTCCCGGTACAGGCGTCCCGCATCGACCTGGCAAGGCCCTTGCTGGTGCTTGTTGTGATCCCTTTCCTGTCGCATTGCGGAAACTGCCCATGCTGGTCATCCACCAACGCCTGCCCGCCCGCTCGCCCCGCTGGGACGAAGAACTCCACCTGACCTACGAGGCGCGCAGCAAGAGCCGCCTGCGCTGCTTCGCGGCGAGCGGCGAGGAGGTCGGCCTGTTCCTCGAGCGCGGCCAGCCTCCGCTGGCCGACGGCGACTGCCTGGAGGCCCGCGACGGTCGCCTGGTGCGGGTCGTCGCCCGCTCCGAACGTCTGCTCCACGTCACCTGCGCCAGCCCGCTGGAACTGACCCGAGCCGCCTACCACCTGGGCAACCGTCACGTCGCCCTGCAGGTCGGCGACGGCTGGCTGCGCCTGCTCGACGACTACGTGCTGAAAGCCATGCTCGAACAGCTCGGCGCAACGGTGGAGGCCATCGAGGCGCCGTTCCAGCCGGAGCACGGTGCCTACGGCGGAGGCCACCACCACTCGCACCATGGCGAGGCGGAGTTCAACTACGCGCCGCGCCTGCACCAGTTCGGCGTGCGCCGGTGAACAGCATCTGGGCGCGCCTGCGCCTGGCCAGCTCGCAGTTGCCGATCGGCGGATACAGCTATTCCCAGGGCCTGGAGGCGGCCCTCGACAATGGCTGGGTGCGCGACGCCGAGAGCGCGCGGACCTGGCTGGTCGACCAGTTGCAACTGAACCTGGCGCGCTTCGAGGCGCCGCTGCTGGCCGGCCTGCTGCGCGCCGCGCTGATCGGCGACTGGGCCGCCTGCGATGCGGCCAGCGAGCGCCATAGGGCCAGCCGCGAGACCCGCGAGCTGGCCCAGGAGAGCCGGCAGATGGGCTTTTCCCTGCACCAATTGCTGGAAGCCCTGCCCGAGCTCGACGCTCCCGGCCGCGCCTGGCTGGCGCGCCAGGACCCGCCCAATCTCGCCGCCGCCTGGGCGATGGCCGCGCGCGCCTGGCGCCTGGACGCCGAGGAGGCGCTGAGTGCCTGGTTCTGGAGCTGGCTGGAAAACCAGTTGGCGGTGCTGATGAAAACCCTGCCGCTCGGCCAACTGGCCGCGCAGAAACTTGCTTCCAGCCTGCTGCCGGAACTCGACCGCGCCTGCGCCGAGGCGCTGCGGCGGCCCGCCGTCGAGGGCAGCGCCGCGTTCGGTCTGGCGCTGGCCAGCATGACCCACGAAACCCAGTACAGCCGTCTGTTCCGTTCCTAGGAGAAACCCCATGACATCCCAACCCCTGCGTGTCGGCATCGGCGGTCCGGTGGGCTCCGGCAAGACCGCCCTGACCCTGGCCCTGTGCCGCGAACTGCGCGAGCGCTACAACCTCGCGGTGGTCACCAACGACATCTATACCCAGGAAGACGCAGAGTTCCTGGTGCGCAACGAGGCCCTCGCCCCCGAGCGGATCATCGGCGTGGAAACCGGCGGCTGCCCGCACACGGCGATCCGCGAGGACGCCTCGATCAACCTGGAGGCGGTGGACCAGCTCAACCGGCGCTTCCCCGGCCTCGAACTTATCCTGGTGGAATCCGGGGGCGACAACCTGTCGGCCACCTTCAGCCCCGAGCTGTCCGACCTGACCCTCTACGTGATCGACGTTTCCGCCGGCGACAAGATCCCGCGCAAGGGCGGCCCCGGCATCTGCAAGTCGGACCTGCTGGTGATCAACAAGATCGACCTGGCGCCGCTGGTCGGCGCCTCCCTCGACGTGATGGACCGGGACGCCCGGCGCATGCGCGGCGACAAGCCGTTCGTGTTCAGCAACCAGAAGACCGGCCAGGGGCTGGACGAAATCATCGCCTTCATCGAGCGCCAGGGCCTGCTGACCGCCGCCTGACGCCACCTCGCAACGACAAGGAACCGCCAATGAAACTGCCCAAGCTGCTCGCCGCCCTCGCCCTGCTCGCCGCGCCGGCGCTGGCCTTCGCCCACCCCGGCCACGGCGAACACGGCCTGGTCGCCGGCCTCGCCCATCCGCTCACCGGCCTCGACCACCTGCTGGCGATGTTCGCCGTCGGCCTCTGGGCCGCCCAGCAACAGGGAGCCGCGCGCCTCGCCCTGCCCTGCACCTTCGTCGGCACCATGCTGGTCGGCGGGCTGCTCGGCTTCGAGGGCCTGCAACTGCCGTTCATGGAGACCGGCATCGCCGCCTCGGTGCTCGCCCTCGGCCTCTGCGTGGCCCTCGCCGTGCGCCCGCCGCTGGCGCTGGCGATGGCCGCCACCGCGCTGTTCGCCCTGGCCCACGGGGTCGCCCACGGCCTGGAGCTGCCGGCCCTCTCCAGCCCCTGGCTGTACGCGCTCGGTTTCGTCGCCGCCACCGCCGCGCTGCACGCCGCCGGCTACGCGCTGGTGCGCTTCCTGCCGCAGGCGGCCGCGCCCCTGGTACGTCTCGCCGGGCTGGCCTCGGCGGGCGCCGGGGTCTGGTTGCTGGCCGGCTGAGCCGCCGCGCCTCCCCTCAGCGCCTGATCAGCACCCGTCGGCCTTGGTGCACGAGGCGCAGGCCATGGGTCTGCGCCAGCATCGCCAGGGCCAGCGGCAGGTCGTCGACGGGAAAGGTGCCGGAGACACGAAGCGGGTCCAGCGACGGCTCGCACTCGATGCTCTCGCCGCCGTAGCGCATCAGTTCTCCCGCCCACTGCCGCAGCGGCATGTCGTCGGCCACCAGCAGGCCCTGGCGCCAGGCCAGCGCGGACTCGCTGGCGGACTCGACGGGGCCGATCCGCTGGCGATCGAAGCGCACCCGCTGGCCAGCCTCGATCACCCGGCCATCCGCCGCGCTCGCGGCGCCCTCCGGACGCACCTGGACCGCGCCTTCGTACACCGCCAGCACTGTCTCTGCGCCCTCGCGTCGGACGCTGAAGGCGGTACCCAGCGCGCGCATCAGGCCCTGTTCGGTGCGCACCAGGAACGGCCGCGGCGGCTCGCGCCGATCCGCCGCGGTGCGGAGGTAGATCTCTCCGCGATACAGGCGCAGCAGGCGCTGGCCGGCGTCGTAGCGCACGTCCAGCGCGCTGTCGGTGTTCATCTCGACCTGGCTGCCGTCCTCCAGCACTAGGTCGCGCCGCTCGCCGACGGCAGTGAGGTAGTCGGCGCCGAAGCCGTCGCGCCAGACCTGCGCGCGACATCCCCACCAGACCAGCGGTGCGCCGCCGAGCAGCAGGGCGAGGCCGCGCAGGACCGCGCGCCGGCCGCTGCCGGACGGACGCTCGAGCGCACGCCGGGCCAGCGCCGGCGGCAGCGAACCGATATTCGCCAGCAGACGCTCGGCGCGCCGCCAGGCGCGCTGGTGCTCGGGGCTGCGCGAGCGCCAGGACTCCAGCTCGGCCTGCTGCGCCGGAGCCAGCGGCCCCTCCTGCATCAGCAGCAGCCAGGAGGCGGTCTCCCTGAGCACCTGCGGGGCGATCGCCTCGGCGGCCGGCGGCCCGGAAAGCTCCGTATCGCCCGCCTGCGGCGCCCGGCGGGAAGCGCGGTCATTCATCGGGCATCAGGCTCAGGCAGGTCACGTAGGCCTGGTGGATGAACTTCTTCACCGTCGGCAGCGCGACGCCCAGCGCCTGGGCGATGTCCTTCTGCTTCATGCCGTCCAGCGTCGCCATCAGGAATGCCTGTTTCACCCGCGGGCGCAGGGTATCGAGCAGCGCGTCGATCTCGTGCAGGGTCTCGACGATCACGCTCTGTTGTTCCGGCGACGGCTGCAACGGCTCGGGCAGCGTGGCCAGGGCCTCCAGCCAGGCAAGTTCCAGCGATTGGCGACGGCGCCAACTGACCAGCACGCAGTTGGCGATACGGGTGAGATAGGCGCGCGGCTGACGGATCGCTTCACGCTGGCCGCCGTCGCGGCTGGCGAGAATGCGCAGGAAGGTGTCATGGGCCAGGTCGTCGGCCACGCCGCGTCCCCAGGAGCGGAGTCGGTAGGCCAGCCAGTTGCGCAGCCAGGCATGGTTTTCACGGTAGAGCGTGGCGACGCCGTCGCGGTCCGCGGACAGGCAGGAACTCGGCGCATTCATCGGAGGCGCATTCATCGGAATAGTCAGCTGGATTCAATCGCAAATGAAAACTATTATCACTAATTTTGCGTTGACCACAATGCCGGCGACCCTTTCCGTCCGGCCCGCCGAACCCGAAATATCCCTTTTCCGATCTCGTGCGACAGAGGGAATGAGAGCCCGCAATGCCGGGCGCCAACCCTGCGAGCGAAGAAGTCATGTCCCTACAACGCCCTATCCCCAGCCTGGCGCGCCCCTTGTCGCGCCTCTCCCCGCTTACCCTTGCCCTGCGCTGGGCCCTGCTCGGCCTGTCGGCGGCCGGCGCCGGCCTGCTCGGCAGCGGCCTGGCCCACGCGCAGAGCGTCGGCCAGCACAGCGCGGCTACCCGCCTGGACGACGCCACGCCGCGCAGCTACGACATCCCGGCGGGTTCGCTGGGCGCCTCCCTGGGCGCCTTCGCCAGCCAGTCGGACCTGCTGCTGTCCTTCGACCCCGAGCTGACCCGCGGCCGCACGGCGCCGGCGCTCAAGGGTCGCTACAGCGTACTGGAAGGCTTGCAGCGAGTCCTGTCGAACACCGGCCTGCAGGTCGCGGCGGGAACCTCCGGCGCCTACCTGCTGGTCGAGCCGCGCATGTCCGGAGAAGCCCCGGCCGACCTGTCGCCGGTGGTGGTCTCGGCCGCCGAGCTGGCCGATCCGCAGAAGGAAACCTATACCGCGCCACGCTCGTCGGTGTACCTCTCCAGCGAAGACATCGACCGCTTCGGCCGGGTTTCCGTGGGTGACCTGCTCCAGGGCATCCCGGGCGTACAGGTCGGCGACAGCCGCAACGGTGGCGCGCTGGACGTCAACATCCGCGGCATCCAGGGGCAGAGCCGGGTGGCGGTGCGGGTCGACGGCGCGGAGCAGGCGCTGGACGTCTACCGCGGCTACGCCGGCACCCAGCAGCGCAGCTACATCGATCCCGACCTGGTCAGCAGCGTGACCGTCGACAAGGGTCCCTCGACCCGCTCGGGCGCGATCGGCGGCAGCGTGGAAATGCGCACCATCGGCGTCAAGGACATCCTGGTCGACGGCAAGGACCTCGGCGTGCGCTTCACCGGCGACGTCTGGAACAACGGCGTCGCCCCGCAGCACCGCAGCGCCAGTTCGAAGACCGAGAATCTCAGCAGCGTGCCGCACGATGACCGCGGCAGCCTGTTCGGCTCCCAGGCCAAGTCCGGCAGCGCCGCCTTCGCCTACCGCAACGAGCATCTGGACCTGGTCGCCGCCTATGCGCAGCGCAACCAGGGCAACTACTTTTCCGGCAAGAAAGGCCAGGACCGCTATCGCGTCTACAACCGCTACGGTCGCGAGGAAAGCAGCGTAGCCAAGGTCTACAACGCGGGAGAGGAAGTGCTCAACTCGTCGTCGGAGACCGAGTCCTACCTGCTCAAGGCGACCTGGCGCATCGCCGACGAGCACACCCTGGACCTCGGCTATCGTCGCTACGACGGGCGCACCGGGGAGATCATGCCGTCGGACATCTTCCGTTTCGGCACCGCCGGCATCTACCAGTACCCATTGAGCGAAGTGAAGATCGACACCTACACCGCACGCTACCGTTACCTGCCCGAGAACAATCCGCTGGTGGACCTCAGCACCGGACTGTGGATGACCGAGGCGAAGAGCGACATGCTGACCTCGGTGCTGGCGCCGCGCTCCCAGGCCTATCGCTCCGATCGCAACTGGACGCGCCAGGACAACCGGCGCATCGGCGGCGACCTGAACAACGTGGCGCGCTTCGAAACCGACTTCGGCGATTTCAAGCTCGACCTCGGCGGCTCGTTCCAGGTCGAAGACATCCAGCCGCAGAAAAGCGTGGTCACCACCCTCCACGACATCAACGCCAACCGCACCCTGAGGGACGCCACCCGCCAGGAATACGGCCTCAACGGCAAGCTCGAGTTCAAGCCGGTCGAGCGCCTGACGCTATGGGGCGGCGGCCGCTACAGCCACTTCAACAGCAAGGACAACGGCATCTCCGCCTCGCCGCGGCGCGAGGATCGCGACATGCGCTTCATCACGGTGAGCAGGCCCGGCTACTACGGCTCGATGATGTGGTTCCCCGACCAGAACGGCCAGTACACCGACGCCACCGATCCCCGCCTCAACAACGGCATCGTCACCAACAACACCAACAATCCGTTCGAAGGCATTCCCTTCGACGAGTTCGGCCCGGCCAACGTGACAGTCCATCCCTCGCGGGTCACCAACGTGGTCACCGGCTACAACTACAGCAAGAAGGGCAGCAGCCGCGGCGGCGGTTTCTCGCCGGCATTCGGGATCAATTTCGAGCTGGCCCCGGATACCTTCGTCTACGCCTCCTATACCGAAGGCCTGCGTCTGCCGTCGCTGTTCGAGACCAGCCAGGGCACCCTCCAGGTCGAGCCGGGCAAGGACCTCAAGCCCGAGCGTTCGCGCAGCTGGGAGATCGGTGCCAGCGCGCTGCGCGACAGCCTGTTGGCCGACGGCGACTCGGCGGCGATCAAGCTGGCCTACTTCAACAACACCATCAAGAACTACATCACCCGCTATTACGATCCGGGCCAGATGGGCCTGATGACCTTCAGCAACACCGACAGCTACCGCACCAGCGGTCTCGAACTGCAATCGCACTACGACGCAGGGCGGGTGTTCGCCGACCTGTCGGCGACCTACTACCTGAAGACCGAGACCTGCGACGCCGCCTTCGCCGCCAGGCTGCGCGCCGGCGCCAACCGCTACCAGCGCACCGAGAACACGCCGAACTGCACGCCGGGCAGCTTCATGGGCTCCTATACCAACACGCAGAACCCGCCGCGGCTGGCGACCAACCTGACCGCCGGCCTGCGCTTCTTCGACCAGGCCCTGACCCTGGGCGGACGCATGACCTATACCTCCGGCCCCACCGCCACGGCGGACAAGCCCTGGCAGGTCGGCGCCACCACACCGCAGATCGAGTACCGCTCGGTGCAGCTGTTCGACCTGTTCCTCAAGTACAAGCTGTTCGAGCACACCGAACTGAATGCCTCGCTGCAGAACCTCACCGACCGCTATTACCTCGACCCGCTGGCACAGAGTTTCATGCCCGCGCCCGGGCGTACCCTGCGGGTGGGGATGCAGGCGAAGTTCTGAGCCGCCCTCTCCCCCTCCAGGCGTTGTCGGCGGAGCGCCGCTCCGGTAGGGCGAATAACCGCCCAGCGGCTATCCGCCGAAGCACCGGGCCTCCCGCTCCCCGTCCCTCCGGAACTGTCCGGAGGAGCGGCGAGACAGCGTCCGTCACCACGACAACGGATAACTCACCACCAGCCGCGTCTGGTCGAAGTCGCTGTTGAAGCTGCGTCGGTTGCTGGCGTGGTTGAGGCGCACGTTGAGCCGCGCCAGCGGACCGCTCTGCACGGTGTAGCCGAGCTCGACATCGCGCTCCCATTCCTTGCCGCCGCTACCGGCCTTGGTGGTGGCGTTCGAGCCATGGCCGTAGCGGACCATGCCGATCAGGCCGGGCCAGCCGAGGCCGACGAAATCGTAGTCGTAGCGCACCTGCCAGGAGCGTTCGTCGGCGTTGGTGAAGTTGCCGTTGAACATGTCGTTGCCCATGCTCCGCCCACTGCTGCCGTAGACCGATTGCCAGCCGCTGTCGCCGCCGACCTTCTGCAGGCCAAGGTAGAAGGTGTGCAGGCCGATGCCGGCGGAAAACAGGCCGTAGAGGGTATGGCTGTCGATCTCTCCGGCGCGCGCGGCGCCGTCGTCGCGGTCGACGAACAGGCCGAGGTTGGCGCCCAGGGTCCAGTCGCCGACACGCTGCTTGTGCAGCAGGTTGGCGTAGCTCTGCCGGTAGACGTCCTCCAGTTGCCCGTGCCACAGGCCCAGTTGGGTGCGCTCGCGGTTGAAGCGGTACTCGGCGCCGGCGTAGTTGAAACCGTCCGATTTCTGCGTCGGCGCGCTCCAGGCCGACAGGTCCTGCATGTCCGCCGAATTGCGCAGGCTCACCGCGTCGAAGCGTCCGGCCTGCAGAGCCAGGCCCGGCAGCTCGCGGGAAACCACGGCGAAGCCGCGGAACGTCTGCGGCAGCAGGCGTCCGTCGTCGTAGCGCAACAGCGGAATGTCCGGGAGCATCTCGCCGATCTTCAGTTCGCTGGCCGAAACGCGCAGCTTGGCGGCCACGCCGACACGCCCATAGTTGTCCGCCGCGCGACCGTCATCGTGCAACGGAAGAAGCTCGGAATTGCTGGTGCCACGTCCGCTGTTCAGCTTCACGCCGAACAGGCCGATGGCGTCGAGGCCGACGCCGACCGTGCCCGGGGTATAGCCGGAACTGAACTTGAGGATGAAGCCCTGCGCCCACTCGTCCACCAGGCTCTTGCCGGCATCGTGGTCGCGGAAATCGCGGTTGAAGTAATAGTTGCGCAGGACCAGGTCGGTCTTCGCATCCTCCAGGAAGCCGCCCTCGGCAGCTTGCGCGGCAAGACAGGCGAGCATCGGCAGGACCGCCCCTGCATTGCGCGGGACTGCGGTTTTACGACGGATTTTCATTGTTATTGTGCTCCGTTTTTCAGGGACGACCGGGCCCCGGCAGCCTCTGCGGGCCACCTGGCGACGACGGTCGGGTCAGCGGCGGGGCGCGGGCCCCGCCGCCAGGGTCAGAACGGGTACTGGCGCGGCGCGTGCTGCACGCTGATCCAGTGGTCGGTGGTGAATTCCTCGATGGCCCAGTCGCCGTTGAAGCGGCCAAGTCCGGAGTTCTTCTCGCCGCCGAAGGGCGCGTTGGCCTCGTCGTTCACCGGAATGTCGTTGACGTGGGTCATCCCCGCGCGAAGCTGGCGGGCAAAGCGCACCGCGCGTTCCAGGTCGCGGCTGAACACCGCGCTGGACAGCCCGTATTCGCTGGCGTTGGCCAACTCCAGCGCATGCGCCTCGTCGCGCGCGCGGAGCAGGCCGACCAGCGGGCCGAAGATTTCATCGCGGGCGATCTCCATCGTCGCGGTGACCTCGCCGAATACGTGCGGAGCCAGCAACTGCCCATCGACGCCGCCCTCGTACAGCGGCTTGGCGCCTTCCTGGCGGGCCAGGCGGATCTTTTCCAGCAGGCCTTCGAGCTGGCGCGCGTTGACGATCGGCCCGACCGCGGTATCGGCGCGCTGCGGATCGCCGACCCGGAGACCCTTGACCCGCTCGACGAAGCGCGCGGCGAAAGCGTCGTAGAGGCTGTCCTCGACGATGATGCGGTTGATCGCCATGCAGATCTGCCCCTGGTGGAGGAACTTGCCGAACACCGCGGCATTCACCGCCTGCTCCAGATCGGCGTCGCCGAGCACCACCAACGGACTGTTGCCGCCCAGCTCCAGCGCCACGTGCTTGAGGTGCGCGCCGCCGCTGGCGATGCGGCCGATGTTGCGGCCCACCGGGGTCGATCCGGTGAAGGTCACCAGGCCCGGCACCGGGTGCTCGACGAAGGCGTCGCCGATCTCGCTGCCGGGGCCGACCACCACGCTGAACAGCCCGGCCGGCAGCCCGGCCTCTTCGAAGATCCGCGCCAGCAGCAGTCCGCCGCAGACCGGCGTGTCGCTGGCCGGCTTGACCACCACCGCGTTGCCCAGCGCCAGGGCCGGGGCGATGGAACGCTGGGTCAGGTGCAGCGGGAAGTTCCACGGGCTGATCACCCCGACCACGCCGATGGCGCTGCGGTAGACCCGGCTTTCCTTGCCCGGCACGTCGGACTCGACGATGCGCCCGTGCACCCGTGCCGGGAACGACGCCGACTCCAGGGTGATCGCGCGCGCCGCGCCCCATTCGATCTCGGCCTTCAGGCGGGTGCTGCCGGACTCGCGGATGATCCAGTCGACGATCTCCTCGTGGCGGCGGTCGAACACCTCCACCACCTTGTACAGTACCGCCGCGCGTGCCGAGGGCCCGAGCGCGGCCCATGCCGGCTGGACCTCGGCGGCCTTGGCGTAGGCGGCATCGAGGTCGTCGCGGTCGGCCTGCTCGATCTCCAGCAGCAGGCTGCCGTCGAACGGGTTGCTCACCTTCAGCCGGCGGCCGGCCCGGCCGTGGCGCCACTCGCCGGCCAGGGGCTGGAGACCGAGGTCGGTATAACGGGAATCGCTCATCGCTCTTCTCCTCTTTCGAAAATCACAGGGGTTTCTTCGCCGTCGCGTCGACGGACGCTTCCGCCGGCACGCGCGGCCGCAGGTGGATGCAGGCGATCGCCAGCGCGCCGATCACGCCGGGCGCGGCGAAGGCCAGGAAGTTCTGCTGGAACGGCAGCTCCAGGGCCAGCAGGCTGCCGCCGAGCATCGGCCCGGCGATGGCGCCGAGGCGGCCGACACCGGCGGCCCAGCCGACCCCGGTGGAGCGCACCCAGGCCGGATAGAACTGCGCGGCGTAGGCATGGATCACCGCCAGGGTGCCGATGGTGGTGGCGCCGGCCACCACCAGCAGGCCGTTGAGCAGCCAGGGGCCTGGCCCCAGGCCGAGGGCCGCCAGGGAGGCCGCGGCCAGGGCGAAGAACAGCACCAGGGTGCGGCCGGCGCCGAGGCGGTCGGCCAGCCAGCCGCCGAACAACGCACCGAGGGTCGCCCCGACATTCAGGGTGACGAGGAACGCCAGGCTCGAACCGAGGGCGTAGCCGCCGCCGGCCATCAGTTTTGGCAACCAGGTGTTGAGCCCGTAGCTCATCAGCATGCACATGGCGAAGGCCACCCACAGCAGCAGGGTGCCCACTGCCTGGCGCCCCTCGAACAACTGGGCGACCCGTCCGCTCGGCGCTTCGGCCGCGACAGCGTTCGCCCGCTCGGCGCCGGGCCGGTAGTCGGGATCGACCTTGCGCAGCAGCGCGTCCAGTTCGGCGCGGCGGCCCTTGAGTTCGAGGAACGCCGCCGACTCCGGCAACCAGCGCAACATCAGCGGCACCGCCAGCACCGGCAGCACCGCCACGTAGAACACCGATTGCCAGCCCCAGGCGGGGATCATGGCGATCGCCAGTAGCGCCGAGAGCACCGCGCCCACCGAGTAGAAGGCCGACATCACCGTGACCAGGGTGCTGCGCCGCCCGGCCGGGGCGAATTCGCTGATCAGGTTGATCGCGCTGGGCACCAGCGCGCCCAGTGCCAGGCCGGTGAAGAAGCGTCCGGCGCCCAGTTCCAGCGGGTCGCGGGCGTGCCCGGTGAGGAAGGCGGCGAGGCTCGCCAGCAGGGTGGTGGCGATCACCAGGCGGCGCCGGCCGAAACGGTCCGCCAGCGGCGCCAGCAGGGTGCCGCCGAAGAGCATGCCGAACAGCGCGCAACTGCCGAGGGTGCCGGCCTGCACCGGGCTCAGCTGCCACTCCTGCATCAGGCGTGGCACCACCGAGCCGTAGATGACCATGTCGTAGCCGTCGAACAGCATGATGAAACACCCCCAGCCGAGGATCAGCCAGTGAGTACGGTTAAAGCGGGCAGCGTCGATCACCGCCGCAGCGGATTGCCTGTTCATACCAACCTCTCTCTTGTTCTTGTTATGGGCGCACGCGGGCGTCGGTCGGCACCGCCCACTCTGGCATGGGGCGGCGCCGTGGAACATCAGGGTTCGATGGTTTGCGTCGGCACCTCGATCAAAACCGGGCGATCAGCGGCCAGGGCATGCTTCAAGGCACCTTCCAGCTCTTCGCGGGTGGCTGCGTGGAGCGCCTCGACGCCATAGCCGCGGGCGATCGCGCAGAAGTCCAGGCCGGGCACGTCGAGCCCCGGCGCATCGGGCACCTCGAGCACCCCGGCGAACCAGCGCAGGGCGCCGTAGGTACCGTTCTTGAGGATGATGAACACCGCCGGCACGCGGTATTGCGCGGCACTCCAGAGCGCGGTGATGCCGTAGTTGGCCGAGCCGTCGCCGATGATCCCGATCACCTGCCGCCGCGGCTGCGCCAGTTGCGCGCCAACCGCCGCCGGCAGGCCGAAGCCGAGGCCGCCGGCGGCCGGGAAGAAGTAGCTGCCCGGCTCGCGCATCTCCACGCGCTGCCAGAAGGCGGTCACGGTGGAAGTCGACTCCTTGACGAAGATGGCGTCGCGCGGCGCCAGCGCATCGATCACGTCGAACACGGTTTCCGGACGCAGCGGTCCGCCCTCCTCGGCCAGCGCCGGCGGTCGCGGCAGCGCCTCGGGCAACGGCCGCGCACTGGGGCGGACCTGTTCGAGCAGTGCCTCGAGGGTCAGCGCGATGTCGCCGACCAACGCGTCGCCCATCGGCGCCCGTGCCGCTTCGCCGGGATCGCAGGTGACCTGCACCAGCTCGGCGCCGGCCGGCAGGTAATCGCCGGGGGCGAACTGGTGATAGCGGAACACCGGCGCGCCGACCACCAGGATCAGGTCGTGGCCGTCCAGCAGCCGGCTGATCCCGGCGATGGCCGCCGGCAGCACGCCGCGGAAGCAGGCATGGCGGGTGGGGAACGGACAACGCGAGGCCGACGGCGCGACCCAGGCCGGCATCCGCAGCTTCTCCGCCAGTTCCACGGCCAGGCCGTTGGCATTCGCCCCGTCGACGTCCGGACCGAGCACCAGCACCGGGTTGCGCGAGCGCGACAGGCGCTCGCCGAGTTCGGCCAGCAATGCCGGCGCGGGCAGCGCGGCGCCGCTGACCTGGCGCGCAGCCAGGTGTTCGACGCCGGCCGGCGCCGGTTGCGCCCAGTCGTCGTAGGGAATCGACAGGTACACCGGCGCCCGCGGCGGCAGGCTGGCGGTCTGGATCGCCTGGCTCAGCGCGCGCGGTACATCCTGGGCGCAGGCCGGCTCGTGGCTCCATTTCACCAGCGGCTTGGGCAGTTGTCCGGCATCGACGTTGGCGAGCATCGCCTCGACCCCGATCATCGAGCGCACCTGCTGCCCGGCGGTGATGACCAGGGGGCTATGGGAGTACCAGGCGTTGGTCAGGGCACCCATACCGTTGCCGGTGCCAGCCGCCGCATGCAGGTTGACGAAGGCCGGGCGGCCGCTGGCCAGGGCGAAGCCATCGGCCATGCCGACCACCGCGCCCTCGTGCAGGCCGAGGATGTAGCGGAAATCCTCGGGAAAGTCCTTGAGGAACGGCAGCTCGTTGGAGCCGGGGTTGCCGAAGACGGTGGTCAGGCCGTGGCGACGGAGGATCTCGTAAGACGCGGAATGGACGGTTTTCATGCAGGCCTTCAAGCTCGTTTCCTGGATTTGCGCTACTGTTGCAGCCGCTCGATAATCAATCAAATCGATACTCTTTCTATAAAAAATAGAACTGGTCTATATGAGTCCGATCGATCTCAACCTGATCCGCACCTTCGTCACCCTCTACGAAGCCGGCAGCGTGACCCTCGCCGCGGAGCGCCTGTTCGTCACCCAGCCATCGGTGAGCTACGCCCTGGCGCGCCTGCGCGAACTGTTCGACGACGCGTTGTTCACCCGCACCCGCGACGGCATCCAGCCGACCTTCGTCGCCGAGCAGCTCTACGGCACCTTCCGCGAGTCGCTGACGCGCATCGAGGGCGCGGTACAGAGCGTTCGCCACTTCGATCCGGCGACCACCGAGCGACGTTTCCGCATCGCCCTCACCGATCTCGGCGAAGTGGGTTTCCTCTCGCTGATCCTCGAACGCCTGACCCGCGACGCGCCGTTCGCCGAAGTGGAAGTGCTGCCGCTGCAGGTGGACGAGGTCGGCGCCTGGCTGAGCAGCGCCAAGGTCGACGCGGCGATTTGCCGCCAGCCGGTGCCCGGCGCGCGCAGCCAGCGGGTCCTGCACGAGCGCTACGTGTGCCTGCTCAGCGACCGCCACCCGCGGATCGGCGACAGCCTGAGCCTGGAGCAGTACCTGGCCGAGCGGCACATCGTGGTGACCCGTACCTCCGGCCACGGCATCGCCGAGGACGTGCTCGAGGCCATGCAGGTGCAGCGCCGCATCAGCCTGCGGGTGCCGCACTTCTCGGTGCTGCCGAAGATCATTCCCGGTACCGAGCTGCTGACCATCCTGCCGGCGCAGATCGCCTATCGCTTCGTCGCCGAAGGCGGCATGCGCATGCTCGAACTGCCCTTCACCCTGCCGCCGTTCGACGTCTCCCTGCACTGGCACGAGAGCAGCGAACGCTCGGCGGCGCTGAACTGGTTCCGCACCACCATCGCCGAGGCAATCATCGCCGCCCAACGCTGAAACGCCGGCGGCCCTCACGCAGCGTCTCCCAGCGTCGGCGAGCGCTCGCGACGCCGCGCACCGAGCAGCGGCAACACGGCGGCCGCGACGACGAACACCGCCGCGAACGCCCCATAGAGGGACAGCGGCTGCCAGCCGTCGTCGAGCAGGAGCCCGGCCACCAGCGGCGAGAGGATCGCCCCGCCGCGACCGACGCCGATCCCCCAGCCGACCCCGGTGGCACGCACCGAAGCGTCGTAGAGGCTCGGCGCCAGGGCATACAGGCCGGCCACGCAGGCGTTGGCGCAAAGCCCGATCAGCAGTCCCAGCGGCAAGGCCGCGCCGGGCAGCCCGGCGCTCAGCGAGAACAGCGCGAGCAGAGCGGCGGTAAGCAGCATGAACAGCGCCAGCACCCGTTCCAGGCGAAAGCGCGCGGCAAGCCCGCCGAGCAAGGCGGCACCGAAGATCCCGCCGATGCTCAGCAGGGTGCCGCCGGTGATGCCCTGGGCGGTGGACAGGCCGGCGGCGACCAGCAGCTTCGGCGTCCAGCTCATGATGAAGTAGAAGCCGAACATCACCAGGAAAAACAGCGCCCAGAGCAGCAGCGTGGTACGTCGCTGGGCAACGCAAAGCAACCGGGCGAGGCGGCTACCGTGCTCCGCTCCGCCACCGGGCGGGCTCGGCAGTTCCGCGAGCGCCGCGCGGCCCAGGCGCCGGGCCAGCGCGTTGACCCGTTGCAACGCCCGCGGCGGCCGGCGCGCCAGGAGGAAGTCCAGCGACTCCGGCAGGCACAGGCAGACCAGCGGGATCACCGCCAGGGTCAGGCCAGCGCCGAAGACGAACACCGAGCGCCAGCCCCAGGCGCCGATCAGCCATACCGCGAGCAGTCCGCCAAGGGTCGCGCCGAGCGCGTAGCCGGTGGACTGCAGGCTTACCGCCAGGCCGCGCCAGCGGCGCGAGGCGTACTCGCTGGCGATCACGTTGCTGCTGGCGAGGATGCCGCCGATACCCAGTCCGGTCAGCCCGCGCAGCAACGCCAGTTGCCAGGCCGCCTGGCTCAGCGCCGAGGCGAGCATGCCCAGGCCCGACAGCGCCAGGCAGGCGAGGATCAGCGGGCGGCGCCCCCAGCGGTCGGCCCAGGGCGCGATGAACAGCGAGCCGGCGGCCATGCCGAAGAGGCCGGCGCTGAGCAGCAGGCCGATCTCGGCGCCGCCAAGGTTCCATTCGGCGGCCACCGAGGATGCGGTGAAGGCCATCACCAGCACGTCGAAGCCATCGATCAGGTTGAGCACGATGCACACAGCCACCGCCAGCCACTGGACCGGACGCATCGGTTCGTCGTCGAGAGCGCGGCGCAAGTCCCGGTTCATGGGCGGCCCTCCCCGAGCGGACAGGAAAGAAGCGACGGCAGGCGGGAGCGAGGCGCGGGAATGCAGGAATCCATCATCGGGAAGACCCTTTTTCTTGTTGTTGTAGGCACGGCAAGCGCAGGCACCCTGGCACCGTTGCGTCGATGCCGCAATCCTATTGGATCCATTTGAGCGACAAGAAAACGGATGGCCAGCGGATATCCCACTGTCAGCGAAATCCGAGAAAGGCTCTGGAACGAGATAATTTGGCAATTTATTCCTGAAGTTTTTTATGTGCGACTATCGAACAGATTATTTTTTGTACAGAATCGGTTGACTTGGAAAAGTTGCCTCGCGAATCATTGGATCCAATTACAAAAACAACGAGAGGATCCGACGATGTTTCCGAAGAACGCCTGGTACGTGGCCTGCACCCCCGACGAACTGGCCGGCAAGCCGCTCGGCCGACGCATCTGCGACGAGCCGATGGTTTTCTACCGAGGCGAGGACGGCCGCGTGGCGGCCCTCGAGGATTTCTG
This sequence comes from Pseudomonas sp. 203-8, assembly GCF_020708595.1. Classification (NCBI taxonomy): domain Bacteria; kingdom Pseudomonadati; phylum Pseudomonadota; class Gammaproteobacteria; order Pseudomonadales; family Pseudomonadaceae; genus Pseudomonas; species Pseudomonas sp. 203-8. The sequence continues at coordinate 231,814 of NZ_JAJFDF010000001.1, forward strand.
CCCGCACCGTGGCGCGCCGCTGTCGCTGGGCTTCGTCGAGGACGGCGTGCTGGTCTGCGGCTACCACGGCCTGGCAATGGGCGAGGACGGTCGCACCCGCGCGATGCCCGGCCAGCGGGTCCGCGGCTTCCCCTGCATCCGTCGCTTCCCGGTGCAGGAACGGCACGGCTTCGTCTGGGTCTGGCCGGGCGCGGAAGAACAGGCCGACGCCGCGCTGATACCCCGCCTGGAATGGGCGGAAAGCCCCGATTGGGCCTATGGCGGCGGGCTGTACCACATCCACTGCGACTATCGCCTGATGATCGATAACCTGATGGACCTGACCCACGAGACCTATGTCCATGCGTCCAGCATCGGCCAGAAGGAAATCGACGAGGCCGCGCCGACCACGCGGGTGGAAGGCGACGAGGTGATCACCAGCCGCCACATGCAGAATGTCATGGCCCCGCCGTTCTGGCGCATGGCTCTGCGCGGCAACGGCCTGGCCGACGACGTGGCGGTGGACCGCTGGCAGATCTGCCGCTTCACGCCGCCCAGCCACGTGCTGATCGAGGTCGGCGTGGCCCACGCCGGCCACGGCGGCTACCAGGCGCCGGCGGAGCGCAAGGCGGCGAGCATCGTGGTCGACTTCATCACCCCGGAGAGCGCCACTTCCATCTGGTACTTCTGGGGCATGGCGCGCAACTTCCAGGCCCACGACCAGGCGCTCACCGAGAGCATTCGCGAAGGCCAGGGAAAGATCTTCGGCGAAGACCTGGAAATGCTCGAAAGCCAGCAGCGCAACCTGCTGCGCCATCCACGGCGCGACCTGCTGAAACTGAACATCGACGCCGGCGGCGTGCAGGCCCGGCGCATCATCGAGCGCCTGCTGGCGGACGAGCGCCAGGCCGCCGCCCCCAACCGCGCCCAGGCCTGACGGGAGCCTTCGCCATGATCGAGGTCATCGTCGGCGCCATCCGCCTGGAGGCGCAGGATATCCACAGCTTCGAACTGTTCCGGGCCGACGGGGCGGCACTGCCGTCCTTCGAGCCGGGCGCGCACATCGACCTGCACCTGCCCAACGGCCTGGTCCGCCAGTACTCCCTCTGCGGCCCCGCCGAACGGCCGCGCCACTACCGTATCGCCGTACTCCGCTGCCGCGACTCGCGCGGCGGCTCGGCCACGCTGCACGCCGAACTGCGGGTCGGCCAGCGGCTGCGCATCGGCGAGCCGCGCAATCTCTTCCCGCTGTCGCCGGAGCCCGGTCCGCGCCTGCTGTTCGCCGGCGGCATCGGCATTACGCCGCTGCTGGCGATGGCCGAACGCCTGGCCCGCGATGGCGCCGACTTCCAGTTGCACTACTGCGCGCATTCCGCCGAGCGCGCGGCCTTCGTCGACTACCTTGGCCGGTGCGCCTTCGCCGACCGCGTGTACTGCCACTTCGACCACGGCGACAGCAGCCGCCGCGCGGACCTTCGCGCCCTGCTGGCGGCCAGTCCGCGCGACGCCCAGCTATACCTTTGCGGGCCGGCGGGCTTCATGCAGTGGATCGAAGAAAGCGCCCGCGAACTGGGCTGGGAAGCAAGCCGCTTGCATCGCGAGCACTTCGCCGCCGCGCCACGGGACGCCAATGCGGACGGCACCTTCGAAGTGCAGTTGGCGAGCAACGGGGCGCTGATCCGGGTCGCCGCCGGGCAGACCGTGCTGGCGGCCCTGCGCGAAGCTGGGGTGGACCTGCCGGCCTCCTGCGAGCAGGGCATCTGCGGCACCTGTCTGACCCGCGTGCTGGACGGCGAGCCGGAGCATCGCGACCTCTACCTCAGCGAAGAGGAGCAGGCCGCCAACGATTGCTTCACGCCCTGCTGTTCGCGTTCGCGCAGCCCACGGCTGGTGCTGGATCTCTAGTCGGCGGCGACGTCGCCGTGAAGCACGGTGACGCCCTTCCGCGCCGGATCGAAGTAGTCGGCGTAGCGCAAGGTCGCGTTGGCGTGCTCGCGCATGATCGCCTCGGCGCGCGCGCCCTGGCCGTTGACCAGCGCGTCGACCACCGCGTGGTGCTGCATGTGGGCGAAGTTGAAACGGCGGAATTCCTGCTCGAGATTGTCGCGATCCACCGCCAGGGCGCTCACCGAGGCGAACGGCAGGTGGTCGTTGCGCGCCAGCGCCACGGCGATCGCCGGGTTGCCACTGGCCTCGATGATGGTGCGGTGGAAACGCATGTTCATGCGCTGGTAGCGCTCCAGCTCCTCCAGCAGGACCTGGCCGTTGGCGAACAATCGGTCGCCCTCGGCCAGGCATTCCTCCAGGGTCGCCCGTGCCTCGGCGGACAGCCCGCGCTCGGCCGCCTGGCGTGCCGCCAGGCCTTCCAGAACGCCGCGCACCTCGACCGCGCCGGCGATATCCTCGCGGGTCACCGCGCGCACCCTGTAGCCGCGCCCGGTCTTGCACAGCAGGCCTTCCTGCTCGAGGGTACGCAGGGCGATGCGCACCGGCATGCGCGAGACCTGCAGGCGTTCGGCGGTGGGAATCTCGACGATGCGCTCGCCGGCGGCGAGTTCGCCGGAAGCGATCAGCTTGCGTAGCTCGGCCAGCACGCGTTGGCCCGGTTTGCTCATGGAATTCGCTTATTCGATCGGGACGTCCGGGGCATCATAGCGTGCCCCGGCCGCCTCCGCCGGTCAGCTTTCGCGGTGGATGGCGAAGCCGGCCCAGGACTGGCTCACCGGCATGATCTCGAGGCTGTTGATGTTCAGGTGGGCGGGCTGGTTCATGATCCAGAAGATGGTCTCGGCGATGTCTTCCGGCTGGATCGGATGGGCTCCGGCGTAGGTCTTGTCGTAGCGCGCCTGGTCGCCGCCGAAGCGGACCAGGGAGAACTCGCTCTCGCACAACCCCGGCTCGAGGTTGGTCACGCGCACCCCGGTGCCCTGCAGGTCGCAACGCAGGTTCAGGGAGAATTGCTCGACGAAAGCCTTGGTGCCGCCGTAGACATGGCTACCCGGATAGGGCCACTTGCCGGCCACCGAACCCAGGTTGACGATGCTCGCCCCGGCGCCGTGGGCGATCAGCCGCGGCAGCAGCAGGCGCGTGCTGTAGAGCAGGCCCTTGATGTTGGTGTCGACCATGGTGTCCCAGTCGTCCAGGTCGCAGGACTGCGCCGGGTCGGTGCCCAGCGCCAGGCCGGCGTTGTTGATCAGGCCGCGCAGGGTGGCGAACTCTTCCGGCAGGTTGTCCACGGCCGCGCTCATCGCCGCGCGGTCGCGCACGTCCAGGGTCAGCGGCAACACCCGGGTCTTCGCCGAAAGCTCACCGGCCAGGGCTTGCAGACGCTCCTCGCGACGGCCGGTGAGCACCAGCGACCAGCCGGCCTCGGCGAAACGACGGGCGCAGGCTTCGCCGAAGCCTGAGGTGGCGCCGGTGATGAACAGGGTGGACGACATGGGCATCTCCTCGTACGGGGCGGAAAAACGATGTCCGGGGATTCTAGAGCCTCGCCGTGCCCGGTTGGCCATACAGTTGCGCACGAGTTTGCCGAGGCGTCTGCTCAAAAAACGACCAACCTCGCGGAACCCGCACCGTGCCTGGGCCGCAGCGAACAGCCACCAACTTGTCCACAGGGCGTCGCACAGTTTTCCTGAACAACTGTGGCAGCGGGATGACCACGCGTTGGGGATAAGTACCTGGCGCGAGCGCTGTTCATTTTCTGACCAGCCACGCATAACCCTCGCCGATTCGGGGGTTTGGCGGTTCTTACCCACCTTATCCACAAGCCCCCGCACAGAAATCCTGAACAACCTCAGGCGGCGTTATCCACAACCCGGCGCGCGGCGACCAGGTCCTCCAGCGCATAACCCACCGACTTGAACAGGGTGATTTCCCCGGGATCGCCGCGCCGCCCTGCCCCGCTCAGCAAGTCGCGCAGTTCGGTGGATATCGCCTCGCGCCCGATGGCGCCTTCGGCGATCGCCTGCAACAGGTCGCCGGCCTCTTCCAGCGCGCCTGCGCGGGTATCCACCACGACCCGCGCGCGCGCCACCGCCAGGGCGTCGGTCTCGCGCATGGACGGCAGGAAGGCGCCGACCAGGTCGAGATGGACGCCCGGCTTCAGCCATGCGCCGCGCACCAGCGCTTCGCGGGAGGTGGTAACGCAACTGACGCAGTCGGCCGCCTCCACCGCCGCGCGCAACCCGTCGGCCGCTCGCGCCGGGTAGCCCTCCTCGCGCAGCCGGGCGGCCAGCGCGGCGGCCTTGGCCGGATCGCGGCCCCAGATGTCGATGTGGCGATAGTCGCGCACGCAGGCGTGGGCCCGCACCATGTGCGCAGCCAGGGTTCCGCAGCCGACCACCAGCAGGCGCCGCGCATCGTCCCGCGCCAGGTAGTCGGCGGCCAGCGCCGAGCTGCAGGCGGTACGCCGGGCGGTCAGCTCCGAAGCCTCCAGCAACGCCAGTGGGCGACCGTCTTCGCCGTCGAACAGAGCGAACACCGCGGCCACCGCCGGCAGGCCACGCGCCCCATTGCCAGGGAACACCGTCACCAGTTTCACGCCGATCCCCGCGCCGGCTTGCCACACCGGCATCTGTAGCAGCGAGGCCTGCGCCGGCAAGGCATGGCAGTTGCGCAGCGGCGCGCTGCAAGGCTTGGCCAGGCCGATGCGCAACGCCTCGATCAGTTGTGGATAAGCCAGGCGCTCGGCGACCTCGGCGTTGCTGAAAAAGCGCAGGCTGTGCATAAGTCGAGTTTCCTCCGTGGCTCCAGGGCAGCGCCCGCCCCGGCGGCCAGGCAGCCGGGGCGGGGCGTGCTCAATGTCCGCCGAGATAGGCGTTGCGCACCTCCTGGTTGCCGAGCAGTTCTTCGCCGCTGCCGCTCATGCGGATTTCCCCGGTGACCATCACGTAGGCGCGGTCGGAGAGCTTCAGCGCATGGTTGGCGTTCTGCTCGACGAGGAAGATGGTCATGCCGCTCCTGGCCAGCTCGCGCAGGGTCTGGAAGATCTGCTTGACCACGATCGGCGCCAGGCCCAGGGAGGGCTCGTCGAGCAACAGCAACTTCGGCCGGCTCATCAGCGCGCGGGCGATGGCGAGCATCTGCTGCTCGCCGCCGGACATGGTCATGGCGCGCTGGTTGCGCCGCTCCTTCAGGCGCGGGAACAGCTCGAACATGCGCTGCATGTCCTCCTCGGCGTGGTCCATGCCGATGGGAATGGTACCCATCAGCAGGTTTTCCTCGACGCTCATGTCGGGGAACACCCGGCGTCCTTCCGGCGACTGCGCGATGCCGTTGGACGCCACGTAGTGCGCCGACTTCTGGCGGATGTCCTGGCCGCGATAGAGGATCTGCCCGGCCGCCGCGCGCGGCTGGCCGAAGATCGACATCAACAGCGTCGACTTGCCCGCGCCGTTGGCGCCGATCAGGCTCACCGTCTCGCCCTCGTTGACCTGCAGCGAGACCTTCTTCAGCGCCTGGATCGGCCCGTAGAACACGTCCACCTCACGGAATTCCAGCAACGCCGCGCTCATGACAGCTCCTCTTCGTCGGCACCGAGATAGGCGGCGATCACCTTCTCGTCATGGCGGATCTGTTCGGGGTTGCCACGGGCGATCACGTCGCCGTGGTCGAGTACGATGATGTGGTCGGAGATGTTCATCACCATGCCCATGTCATGCTCGATCAGCAGTACGGTGATCCCGTGGTGGTCGCGCAGGTAGCGGACGATGTTGCTCAGGGCGTGGGTCTCGGCCGGGTTGAGGCCGGCGGCCGGTTCGTCCAGGCAGATGAGTTCCGGCCGCGTGCACATGGCCCGGGCGATCTCCAGGCGCCGCTGCTGGCCGTAGGACATCTCGCCGGCCAGGCGGTTGGCGCAGTCCACCAGGTCGACCACCTCCAGCCAGTAGAACGCGTGGTCCAGCGCCTCGCTCTCGGCGCGGCGATAGCCGGGAGTGTTGAGGATGCCGGCGAGCAGGTTGCGGTTGACGAACATGTGCTGCGCCACCAGCAGGTTCTCCACCACCGACATGTCCTTGAACAGGCGGATGTTCTGGAAGGTCCGCGCCAGCCCGGCGCGGTTCACCAGGTGGGTGCCGCCGAACATCTTGTAGTAGAGGCGACTGCCCAGTTGCGGCGGCTTGACGAAGTCGTCCAGCTGGAACGGCTCGCCGAGCACCTGGATGACGTCCGTGGTGCGCCCCTGGGTGTTGAGCAGGATGTTGCCGCCGGTGGCCTTGTAGAAGCCGGTGAGACAGTTGAACACGGTGGTCTTGCCGGCGCCGTTGGGGCCGATCAGCGCGGTGATCGAACCGCGCTCGACGTCGAGGTTGACGTCGTTGAGCGCCTTGATGCCGCCGAAGTGCATCATCAGGTGCTCGACGCTGAGGATCTTGTCGCTCATGGCGCCACCCCCTTGCGCGGGGCGAAGCCCACCCGGCTGATGCGGATCAGCCCGCGCGGCCGCCAGATCATCATCACCACCATGAGTATCCCGAGCAGCAGCACGCGGATGTCGGCGAAGCTGCGCAGCAGCTCCGGCGCCACGGTGAGGACGAAGGCGGCGATCACCACCCCGACCGTCGAGCCCATGCCGCCGAGCACGACGATGGCGAGGATCAGCGCCGACTCGAAGAAGTTGAACGAGGACGGGTTGACGAAGCCCTGGTAGCTGGCGAAGAACACCCCGGCCAGTCCCGCGGTGGAGGCGCCGAGCATGAACGCCGAGAGTTTCACCAGCACATGGTTGAGGCCCATCGCGCGACAGGCGATCTCGTCCTCGCGCAGCGCCTCCCAGGCGCGCCCGACCGGCATCCGGGTCAGCCGGTGCTTGATGTAGAGCACCAGCAGCACGACCAGGAACAGCACCACGTAGATGAACAGGAACTTCATGTTGGGGTTGTAGGCGATGCCGAGGAACTCGTGGATCGGCACCCCGCCATCCTTGGCCCGGCGGCCGAACTCCAGGCCGAGGAAGGTCGGCGCCGGCGCCGGCATGCCGTTCGGCCCGCCGGTGAAGGACAGCCAGTTGTTCAGTACCAGGCGGATGATCTCGCCGAAGCCCAGGGTGACGATCGCCAGGTAGTCGCCATGCATGCGCAACACCGGGAAGCCGAGGATCGCCCCGGCCACCGCGGCGGTCAGCGCGGCCAGCGGCAGGACGGTCCAGAAGCCCAGGCCGAGGTACTGGTAGCCCAGCGCCAGGCCATAGGCGCCAATGGCGTAGAAGGCCACGTAGCCGAGGTCGAGCAGCCCGGCGAGGCCGACCACGATGTTCAGGCCCAGGCCCAGCAGCACGTAGATCAGGCCGAGGATGACCACCGCCAGCAGGTACTTGCTGGCGAAGAACGGGAAGATCACCGCGGCCACCAGGATCAGCGGCACGATCCAGCGCAAGCGGGTCTTGTAGCCCGGCGGCAGGACGTGGACGCCGCTGCCAGCCCCCTCGAAGCGCTCCAGCACGGCGCGCCCGCCGCGGGTCTGCAGGTAGAGGCTGAGCAGGAAGCGCCCGGCCATCACGATCGCGATGATCCAGCCGACCCGCTCGTAATGCAGGTTGAAGCCGTAGCCGTCGAGGACCACGCCGACGATGGGGCCGAACACCACCAGGGCGATCAACCCGGAGAGCACGGCATCGAGGACGCACTGCTTGAGATCGATGGAAGTCTCGTTGCTCATCGTCGTCCCCTTACACCTTGGCGATCTGCGGGCGGCCGAGCAGGCCCTGGGGACGGAAGATCAGGATCAGTACCAGCAACGAGAAGGCGAACACGTCCTTGTAGTCGGTGTTGACCATCCCCGAGAACTGCGCCTCGGCCACTCCCAGCACCAGGCCGCCGAGCATCGCCCCGGGCAGCGAGCCGATGCCGCCGAGCACCGCCGCGGTGAACGCCTTGATGCCGATGATGAAGCCGGCGTAGAAGTCGAAGGTGCCGTAGTTCATGGTGATCAGCACCCCGGCCAGGGCGGCCATCGCCGCGCCGATGACGAACACGTAGGAGATCACCCGGTCGGTGTTGATCCCCAGGATCGAAGCCATCTTGCGGTCCTGCTGGGTCGCCCGGCACATGCGCCCGAGCTTGGTGTAGCGGATCACGTAGGTCAGCACCGCCATGCCGATCAGCGAAGCGATCAGGATGAACAGCTTGGTGTAGGTGAGCTGGACGAAACCGTCGCCGACGTGGAATTTCAGGGCGCCGTCGAGCAGGGTCGGGATCCCCTGCTGGCGCGGTCCCTGCGCCACCTGCACGTAGTTCTGCAGGATCAGCGACATGCCGATCGCCGAGATCAGCGGCGCCAGGCGCGTGGAGTTGCGCAGCGGCTTGTAGGCGATGCGCTCGATCACCCAGCCGTAGGTGCAGGTCACCAGCACGGTGAACAGCAAGGTGCCGAGGATCAGCAGCGGGAAGTTCTGCAGGCCGAAGAAGGCCAGCAGGGCAAGGGCGATGGCCGACAGGTAGGCGGAGATCATGTACACCTCGCCGTGGGCGAAGTTGATCATGCCGATGATGCCGTAGACCATGGTGTAGCCGATGGCGATGAGGCCGTAGACCGAGCCAAGGGTCAGCCCGTTGATCATTTGCTGGAGGAAGATGCCGTCCATTTTTCAGTCTCTTCAGGGCGAATCGCGACGGCCTTTGTAAGGCGCGCCGGCGCTCGCCGGTGAAAGCGGACGGGTGCTACTGAAACGGCCCCGGATCGCGGGACTCCAGACCGACCACACGCAGACGTCTTCGGTGAATCCGCACTACGGCGGCAAGCACGGGCGAGCACTTCAGCAGCTCCCGGACTTACCCATGCGCCGGGCCTGTGCCCGGCGCATGGCGGTCGAGCGCGATCAGGGCAACTGGTGGTACTTGCCCTTGTCGTCCCACTCGTAGACCACGTAGTCGGAGACTTTCAGGTCGCCCTTCTTGTCCCATTCCTTCTTGCCCATCACGGTCTGCACCGGATGCGACTTCAGCCACTCGGCGGCCTTGGCCGGATCGTTGGCGCCGGCGCCGTTGAAGGCCGCCGCCAGGGACTGGATCGAGGCGTAGGAGTAGAGGGTGTAGCCTTCCGGCTCGAAACCGCCGGCACGGAATTTCTCCACCACCGCCTTGCCGTCGGGGATCAGCCGCGGGTCGGCGCCGAAGGTCATCAGCACGCCCTTGACGTACTGCGGACCGCCGGCGGTGGTCGCCAGTTCGTCGGTGACCACGCCGTCGTCGGACATGAACTTGGCGGTCAGTCCCTGTTCGCGCATCTGCCGTACCAGCGGACCGGCTTCCGGATGCAGGCCGCCGAAGTAGACGACCTCGGCACCGGAGGCGCGGATCTTGGTGACCAGCGCGTTGAAGTCCTTCTCGCCGCGAGTCAGGCCCTCGTAGAGAACCTCTTTCACGCCGAGCTTGTTCAGTTGCGCCCTGGTGGCGTCCGCCAGGCCCTGGCCGTAGGTGTCCTTGTCATGGATCACCGCGACCTTCTTGGCCTTGAGCACGTTGACGATATAGTCGCCGGCGACCACGCCCTGCTGGTCGTCGCGGCCGCACATGCGGAACATCCCGGAGAGTCCGCGCTCGGTGACCTGCGGGTTGGTGGAACCGGGGGTGATGGCGATGATCCCGGCCTCGTCGTAGACCTCGGATGCGGGGATGGTCGAAGAAGAGCAGAAATGGCCGACCACGGCGATGGCCTTGTCCTGGTCCACCAGGCGGTTGGCCACGGCCACGGCCTGCTTCGGTTCGCAGGCGTCGTCGGCCTTGACCAGCTTGATCTTCTCGCCGTTGATCCCACCCGCCGCGTTGATGTCTTCCGCCGCCTGGGACGCGCCGCGCCAGTATTGCTCGCCGAAGGAGGCGTTGGCGCCGGTATGCGGTCCGGCCACGCCGATCACGACGTCGGCCAGCGCATGCGTGGAAAGACCCATCACGGATGAAACCGCGAGAGCCAGGATGCCTTTTCTGAACAGCTTCTTGGACATGGGGTGTTGCTCCTGAGGATGATGTTGGCGCTCGTAACTACGATGTTGTTGTTGTGTTTCGCTCAACAGGCAGAGCAAGCGGCGTGCCATTCGTTTTTTTCCTGAGTGGCCGGCCACAAGAACTTTAGCCCTCCTTTCCGTTTTTATCTTTGTTATTGGAAATCAGTCATTTAGGCATTTCTCCGAATCCCCTTCGGAGAGCTACAGCCCAGGCTTCACAAGGCCTGAACCGTTCCTAGGAATAACTCTACAACGATATTGAAGCGGTTAGAAACTGCACGTCACTGGTGCGTTCCACGCACTAATTGAGGTCCTCTTTTTCAATGAAAGTGCAGGACAGAGCGGTTTTTAAAATTAATATGAACATGAACTTCCCGTAATTCGGTACTTGGCGGAAAAAGTCGATTCGAATACGACATGAACATATCCGTTAGCGACGCCACGTTCGGCGCAAAACCCTGTGACGGATTCGTCATAAGCCAGCGAATGCTCTATCGCGAGACTTGCCGGCAGTAATAAGCGTCGCGCGGCACTCCGGCAAGCGAGCTTTCCTCCCCACGTCATTCCGTTTATTCATATAACGCGTTCCGCCCGCTCCACCCGCGCCAGGAAACCCGCCATGCTGAACAAACGCCGCCTGCCGTCGATGACCGCCCTGCAATGCTTCGAAGCGGTAGCCCGGCACCTGAGCTTCACCCGCGCCGCCGAAGAGTTGAGCCTGACCCAGAGCGCCATGAGCAAGCAGGTCGCGCAACTCGAGGAGCAACTGCAGCACGCCCTGTTCCGCCGGGTGCGCAAGCGCTTGCAACTGACCCCGGCCGGCGAGCTGTACCTGGCCGAGGTACGACGCATCCTGCAACAGGTAGAGCTGTCCACCCGCTTCCTGCTTTCCTACGGCGGCGAGACCGAAGTGCTGCGAGTGGCGACCCCGCCGACCTTCGGCGCGCGCTGGCTGATCCCGCAACTGAACGGCTGGCGCCACCGCCACCCGAACATCCACCTCGACCTGCGCCAGGAACTGGAACCGGACGACCTGCGCCAGGGCCATTGCGACCTGGCGTTCTTCTTCGGCCCCGGCACCCTGCCGGGCGCCGAGTGCATCCGCCTGTTCGGCGAACAACTGGTGGCGGTCTGCGCGCCATCCCTGTTGCCGGCCGGCGGACTGGACGAACCGACCCAACTGGCGGAGCTGGTGCTGCTGCAGAACGCCAGCCGCGCGGAGGCCTGGCACGACTGGTTCGCCAGCCTGGAGCGAAATTGCCAGGGTTGCTACCACGGTCCACGCTTCGACACCTTCTACATGTGCATCCGCGCCGCCCAGGCCGGTTGCGGGGTAGCCCTGCTACCGCGCTTCCTGGTCGAGGAGGAACTCGCCGAAGGCAAGCTGGCGATCGCCTGGCCGCACGCCCTGCCCAGCCAGGAGGCCTACTACCTGGCCTATCCCGAGCATGCCGCGGAAGTCCCCAAGGTGCGCCATTTCATCGAGTGGATGGTAGAGCGCCTGGAGCAGGAGCAACCCTCAGCGGGCCCCCGCCAGACGCGCCACGGCCCGGTTTGACGTTTCCGCTGCGCGGAACCATCTTTACTCTCACTCGGTTCACCTCGGAACGTCCCATGCTCACTGGCGTCACGGTTCGAATCCGCCTGCTGGTCCTGGCGCTGCTACCGCTGACGATGCTCGTCACGGTCATCGCGATGGCGCTGGCCAACGCCAGTCGACTCGATGCCAGCTTCCAGGACCTTTTCAACAACCGGATGAAGCCCATCAGCCAGCTCAAGATCGTCGCCGACGCCGTTGCGGTCAGCGTGGTCGACGCCCTGCACAAGTACCGTGCGGGGGTCTTCGATGAAGAGCGCCTGCAGCAGGAGTTGAGTGGGGCGCTGTCGCGCATCGAGAAGTCGTGGGCCGACTATTCCGCAGACCACCGGACTGCCGCCGAGAAGGAAATCATCGAGTCGCTGGTCCCCACCCTGGAACGGGTCAAGCGGATGACCCTGGCATACGGCGAGCAGGCCAGGGCCGGAAGCCTGCGAAACGTCGAGGCCGGCACGTTCAATCGCGAGATGTATGGTGCGTTCGATCCGCTGGGAACCGCGCTGTCGACGCTGATCGACCTGCAGCTCAGTGAAGGCGCCAAGCTCAACGAGCAGATGGAGAAACGCTACGACTCCATGCGCACCACCTTCCTGCTCATCGGCGCCGCAGCCCTGGTCCTCATCGTCGCCGCGGCCTGGTTCATCAGCCTGTCGATCATGCGCCCGCTTTCCGATCTGCGCGGGGTGATCCGCCGCGTGCAGGACTCCTCGAATCTCACGCTCCGCGCCGATGCGCGCGGGCGCGACGAAGTGTCCGATACGGCGCGCGCCTTCAATATGATGCTGGAAAGCCAGCAGGCGCTGCTTCGGCATCTCGCCGAGACAGCCAGGAAGCTCACCATCACCTCGGACGAGATGAGTGCCATCAGCAACCAGGTCAGCCATGTCGCCACGTCCCAGGGCGACCAGACCGACATGGTCGCCACGGCGGTACACCAGATGAGCATGGCGGTCCAGGACGTGGCGCGGAACGCCCAGGCCGCCGCAGCCAGCGCGGAATCGGCGAACAGCGAGGCGCACACCGGAACCGGACTCGTGCATGCGAACCTCGACGCCATCCAGGGCCTGTCGGTCATGGTCGGAGAGGCGGGAGCCGTCATCGACACGCTACGCAACAAGACCGAGGAAATCAGCACCGTTCTGGAAGTCATCCAGAACATCGCCCAGCAAACCAACCTGCTCGCCCTCAATGCCGCGATAGAAGCCGCACGGGCGGGCGAGGCCGGACGCGGGTTCGCGGTGGTCGCCGATGAAGTGCGCAGCCTGGCCACCAATACGCACAAGGCCACCGAAACCATCCGCGAGATGATCGAAGCCCTGCAGGCAGGCGCCAGCAGCGCGGTCAGCGTGATGCAGCAGTCACGCGAGCAGGCCCAGGTCAGCCTCCAGCGCGCCCACGAGGCGGGAAAGGCGCTCGGTCTCATCGCCCAGGCGGTCGAAGGTATCGCCCAGAGCAACGCGCAGATATCCACGGCGACGGAAGAACAGACCGCCACCGCGAGCGAGGTCAGCCAGAACATCGACTCGCTCAATGCCAGCATCGGCGAAGTCGCCGAGGGCGCGGTGAAGACCTCCACCTCCAGTGTCGAGCTGGCGAAGCTGGCAAACGGACTGGAGCAGCAGATCCAGCGCTTCACCGTCTAGCAAGCGCGGCAGGGAGCGGCCTCACCGGCCCTGCCGCACCCGTTTGTCAGGACGCCAGCAGGCTGCGGTCGAAAACGAAGGCGCCGCCCGGCTTCGGGGTGAAATGCAGGATGTGTTGCGGGCGCCCCATGGGCGGACGCTGGCGTTCGCCGGTGTCCTCGACCCAGCCAGCCTCCTTCATCCGCTCCAGGCGCCCGCGCAGGCTGGAATGCTGGACTTCCTGGCCGATGGCGCACTCGAAGGCCTTCAGCGCCTCGGCCACGGTGAAGCGCGGCGCCAGCAGGAACAGCGGCAGGGCGCTGTACACCGACTTGCTCGCCAGGCGCTCGCAGGCCTGCTGTACCAGTTGGGCGTGGTCGAACGGCAGGGCGAAGCGCTCGCTGCGAACGTCGCGCAGCGGCACGAAGTCGAGGTCGTCGTCCTCCACCCGGGTGTCCGGACCGACCAGCACCAGGTAGAACACGCTCAGCGACCAGCCGCGCGGGTCGCGTACCGCGTTGCCGACCGTGGCCACCTGCTCGATGTAGGCCGGCTCCAGCCGCGCCTTGTCGCGCAGGGCGCGCACCGCCGCGTCGTCGAGGCTGTGGTCGGCGCTGCGGCCGTTGACCAGCACGCCGGGCAAGGCCCACTGGCCGGCGAAAGGCGCCTGGGCGCGGCGGATCAGCAACAGCTCCAGTCCGTGCCCGGGGTTCAGGCGCAACGCCACGATATCCACGCTGGCCAATACTTCCGCTGAACTCATCGTCACTCCTCTCTTCAGCCCGCCTGGCGTTCGCCGCCATAGCAGTGCAGTTCGTCCTTCACTTCCGGCAGGCACCAGGCCTCCGGTACCGCCAGCCCTTCACGCAGGCGCTGGCGGATCATCGAGCTGTGCAGCGGCAGCCGCTCCTCCGCCACCAGCCGGCCGAAGCGCCAGCACAATTCGGCGGCGCGTTCGAAGCGCGGCAGCTCCGCCTCGTTGTCGGCGCCGATCAGCAGGGCGATCCGCGGTGACGCCAGGCCGCTACGCGCGGCCAGCGCTTCCAGCAGGTCGATGCTGTAGACCGCCGGACAATCAGGCATCAATCCTGCTTCGATCGGTTCGCAATACACCCGCCGCGGATCGATCCGCCGGGCCAGCCGCGCCAGCCAGCGGCAGCGCAGCTCGAAATCGCCCATGCGCTTGCCGAAGGCGTGGCGGTGGCTCGGCACCAGGGCGACCCGTTCGGCGCAAAGCAGCGCCCGGCGGATCACCGACTCATGGCCGGGGTGCGGCGGGTCGAACGCCCCACCGTAGACCGCGAGGGCGAAGTCGGGGGCGCGTCCGCCGCTCATCCCGGCAGGCAGTCGGCGAATCCGGTAACTTATTTCATCACGCATAGAAAATACCTTCCACTGCGAAATTTTGTAGTACAAGTGCTTGACGACTTATTTCACGTGATGAATTATGTACCCACATTCAGCCCCAACCCGTCAAGCGGAGGCTTCCATGAATCGTCCCAGCAAGATCGCCAGCTTCGATGTCGACGCCCAGAAAGGCTTCACCCCGCTGTGCCCGGACGAACTGCCGGTGCCCGGCGGCGACGCCATCGGCGCCGCCCTCAACCAACTGGCCAGCCGCGCCGCGCTGCGCCTGGGCAGCAAGGACGCGCACAGCCCGAAGGCTGCCTGGGTAGTGGAAAGCGCCGAGCAGATGCTGCGGCCGCTGGCCTATCCGGATGCCGACCTGACCTGGGTGAACCACTGCGTACCGGGTACGCCGGGTTTCGAGCTGCTCGACGAACTGCCGCGGCCGATCGACTACGACTTCTTCGTCTGGAAGGGCGTGGAGCCGGACCTGCATCCCTACGGCGCCTGCTACCACGATCTGGCGGAACGCCGCAGCACCGGGGTCATCGAATACCTGAGGCAGAATGGCGTGAGCCATGTGCTGGTGGGTGGCCTGGCGCTGGACTACTGCGTGAAGAACACCGCCCTGCAACTGCGCCGCGCCGGTTTCGAGGTGCTGCTCTACCTGCCCGCCTGCCGGGCCATCGCCGAGGACACCGCGCAGCGGGCCTGCGACGAGATGCGCGACGCCGGGGTGATCCTCTGCGCCGACCTGGAACGACTGGATAGCGCCCTCGCCGGCGCCGACAAGGAGAAGTGAACATGGCCGAAAGCGTCTTTGCCGAGCGCATCGTGCAGAACCTGCTCGATACCGATTTCTACAAGCTGACCATGATGCAGGCGGTGCTGCACAACTACCCCAACGCCGAAGTGGAGTGGGAATTCCGCTGCCGCAACGCCGAGGACCTGCGTCCGTACCTGGCGGAGATCCGCTACCAGATCGAGCGCCTCGCCGAAGTCGAGGTAACCGCCGACCAGCTCGCCTTCCTCGAACGCATCCCGTTCATGAAGCCGGACTTCATCCGCTTCCTCAGCCTGTTCCGCTTCAACCTGCGCTACGTGCACACCGGCATCGAGGATGGCCAACTGGCAATCCGCCTGCGCGGCCCATGGCTGCACGTGATCCTCTTCGAGGTGCCGCTGCTGGCCATCGTCAGCGAGGTGCGCAACCGTTATCGCTACCGCGAGGTGGTCCTGGAACAGGTCGGCGAGCAGCTCTATCGCAAGCTCGACTGGCTCTCCGCCCAGGCCAGCAGCGAGGAACTCGCGGAATTCCAGGTCGCCGACTTCGGCACCCGCCGGCGCTTCTCCTACCGCACCCAGGAGGAAGTGGTGCATATCCTCAAGCGCGACTTCCCCGGGCGCTTCGTCGGCACCAGCAACGTGCACCTGGCCCGCGAGTACGACCTCAAGCCGATCGGCACCATGGCCCACGAATGGCTGATGGCCCACCAGCAACTCGGCCCGCGGCTGGTCGACAGCCAGCAAGCGGCGCTGGACTGCTGGGTCCGCGAGTACCGCGGACAGCTCGGCATAGCCCTGACCGACTGCATTACCATGGATGCCTTCCTCGACGACTTCGACCTGTACTTCGCCAAGCTCTTCGACGGCCTGCGCCACGATTCGGGCGACCCGCTGGCCTGGGCGGAGAAAGCCATCGCCCACTACCGCCGCCTGGGTATCGACCCGCTGAGCAAGACCCTGGTGTTCTCCGACGGGCTGGACATGCCCAAGGCGTTGCAGCTGTTCCGCGCGCTACGTGGCAAGATCAACGTCAGCTTCGGCATCGGCACCAACCTGACCTGCGACATCCCGGGGGTCGAGCCGATGAACATCGTCCTGAAGATGACGGCCTGCAACGGCCATCCGGTGGCGAAGATATCCGACGCCCCGGGCAAGACCCAATGCCGCGACGAGAACTTCGTCGCCTACCTCCGCCACGTCTTCAACGTGCCGGCCTAATCCTTTCGCACCTAACGGGAGCCCGAACATGCAACAGATCCAACGCGACATCGCCCAAGCCCTGCAGGTCCAGCCGCCGTTCCAGTCGGAGGCCGACGTGCAGGCGCAGATCGCCCGGCGCATCGCCTTCATCCAGCAGTGCCTGAAGGATTCCGGGCTGAAGACCCTGGTGCTGGGGATCAGCGGCGGCGTCGACTCGCTCACCGCCGGCCTGCTGGCCCAGCGCGCCGTCGAGCAACTGCGCGAGCAGACCGGCGACCAGGCCTACCGCTTCATCGCCGTGCGCCTGCCCTACCAGGTGCAGCAGGACGAGGCCGATGCCCAGGCCTCGCTGGCGACCATCCGCGCCGACGAAGAGCAGACCGTCAACATCGGTCCGTCGGTGAAAGCCCTGGCGGAACAGCTGGAAGCCCTGGAAGGACTCGAGCCGGCGAAGAGCGACTTCGTCATCGGCAATATCAAGGCGCGCATCCGCATGGTCGCCCAGTACGCCATCGCCGGCGCCCGCGGCGGCCTGGTGATCGGCACCGACCATGCCGCCGAGGCGGTCATGGGGTTCTTCACCAAGTTCGGCGACGGCGCCTGCGACCTGGCTCCGCTCAGCGGCCTGGCCAAGCATCAAGTGCGCGCCCTCGCCCGCGCCCTCGGCGCTCCGGAGAACCTGGTGGAGAAGATCCCCACCGCCGACCTTGAGGACCTGCGCCCCGGCCATCCGGACGAGGCTTCCCACGGCGTCACCTATGCCGAGATCGACGCCTTCCTGCACGGCCAGCCGCTGCGCGAGGAAGCTGCGCGGGTGATCGTCGACACCTACCACAAGACCCAGCACAAGCGCGAACTGCCGAAGGCGCCCTGAGCCTCCCGGTCCGTGCGGCAGGCCCGTCGTCGACGGGCCTTTGTCGCGGGCGGGAATGTGCCTGTCGCAACCAGGTCTTCAAGTCCGCGCGGCGGCGCGCTAGAAGGAAGCTGTATCCCTGCGAAGGCCAGCCATGCGCACCCGTCTCCCCGCCCTGCTCCTCGGTGTCCTGCTGGCCGGCCAGGCCTGCGGACACACATCCCCGCTGCTCGCGCCGGTACGGCAGATCCACGCCTTCGGCGACAGCTATTCGGACAACGGCGAAAGCCAGCGACTGACCCGCGAGATGCTCGCCAAGGGCATCGCCGGCGCCCAGGCATTGCCCGGCGAAGTCTACTGGCAGGGCCGCTGGAGCAACGGCCCGACCGCCGTCGAGGTGCTCGCCCGCCAGCTTGGTGCGCAACTGGCCGACCATGCGGTGGGCGGCGCCAAGAGCGGAGCGGACAACTACTACGGCTGGATGAGCGCCTACCGCCATACCGGCCTCGCCGGCCAGGTCGACGCCTACCTCGCCACGCTGGACGGCAAGCCGGTCGATGGCCAGGCGCTGCACTTCATCTTCGTCTCCGCCAACGATTTCTTCGAGCACGAGGATTTCGCCGGCGAGCAGCCCCTGGAACAACTGGCCGGCAGCAGCGTGGCGAACATCCGCGCCGCGGTGCAGCGTCTCGGAGAGGCCGGCGCACGACGCTTCCTGGTGGTCAGTTCGACCGACCTGAGCGTGGTCCCGGCGGTGGTCGTCGGCAACCGGGTCGAGCGTGCGCAGCGCTACCTGCAAGCGGTCAACGCCAGCCTGCCGATCCAGCTCGCCGCCCTGCGCAAGACCCGCGGCCTGGAGCTGAGCTGGTTCGACCATCTCACCTTCAGCCGCCACTTGCGGCGCAACCCGGCACGCTACGGCCTGGTGGAGCTGGACGCGCCCTGCCAGCCGACCCAGCCCAGCGTCCGCCCGGCCTGCGCCAACCCGGACCAGTACTACTTCTGGGACGAGTGGCATCCGACCCGGCGCGTGCACCAACTGGCCGGCGAAGCGATGGCGGCGCGCTACGCGCGCTGAGCCCGGCGCGCGCCCATGAAAAAGCCCGGCAGCGGCCGGGCTTTTTCATGCAGCGGATCGCTCGCGCATCACTTCAGGGTCAGGGTGCCCTTCATCAGCGCGGAGTGGCCCGGGAAGGTGCAGAAGAACATGTACTGCTCGCCTTCCTTCAGCTTGGAGACGTCGAAGGTCACCGAGTCCTTCTCGCCCGAGCCGATCAGCTTGGTGTGGGCGATGACACGGCTGTCGTCGGGCTTCAGGTAATCCTTGTCCAGGCCGGAAGCCATGCCGTCGGTGACCACGCCCTGCATGTCGGCGGCGGTGCTCAGTACCCAGTTGTGGCCCATGACGTTCTTCGGCAGGTTGCCGGGGTGGGACAGGTTGACGGTGAACTGCTTGCAGCTCTTGTCGACGGTGATGGCATTGGTGTTGAACTGCATCTGGTCGTTACCCTGGATGTCCACCGAGCACTCGGCAGCCAGCAGCGGCGCACTGAGCAGGGACAGCAGGGATACCGCAGCGAGTTTACGTAGCATGGAGCAGCCTCCTAGGCAGGTTGGGCGATGAATCCTGAAAGAGCAGACTGCCCGATCGGGCACCGAGTTCCACTGATTCAGGTCAAACCCGAACCGGACGTGGCGGGGCATCGAGCGGGATCTGCCCGGCGTTTACTACGGGGAACTCCTGTTTTAGCACAGATGTGCCGCTTCGCGCCTGCGACGCAACGTCCGGCAATGCTTCGCACGGCTTGGTCGAAGCGCTCCCAGCCGCTACCCTGTGCGCCTTTTTCCACCCCCGACAGGAGTCGATCATGACCTTGCGTTCCGTCTGCGTATTCTGTGGCGCCAGCCCCGGCGCTTCCCCGGTCTACCAGGAAGCCGCCGTGGCCCTCGGCCGGCACCTGGCCGAGCGCGGCCTGACCCTGGTCTACGGTGGCGGCGCGGTCGGTCTGATGGGCACCGTGGCGGACGCCGCATTGGCCGCCGGCGGCGAAGTGATCGGGATCATCCCGCAGAGCCTGCAGGAGGCCGAGATCGGCCACAAGGGCCTGACCCGCCTGGAAGTGGTAGACGGCATGCACGCGCGCAAGGCGCGCATGGCCGAGCTGGCCGACGCCTTCGTCGCCCTGCCCGGCGGGCTCGGCACCCTGGAAGAGCTGTTCGAGGTCTGGACCTGGGGCCAACTGGGCTACCACGCCAAGCCGCTGGGCCTGCTCGAAGTGAACGGTTTCTACGACCCGCTGCTGACCTTCCTCGACCACCTGGTCGACGAACGCTTCGTCCGCGCCGAACACCGCGGCATGCTGCAGCGCGGTGCCAGTCCGGAGGCGCTGCTCGATGCCCTCGCCGCCTGGACGCCAAGCGTGGCGCCAAAGTGGGTCGACCGCACCCCGCAGTGATCCGCTCCTCTCTCAGGACGGCGGCAGCAGGCTCAGCGGGTCGAGCGGCCGGCCGTTCTGGCGGATCTCGAAGTACAGTTGCACCCGGTCGGCATCCGAGGAACCGGCCTCGGCGATCTTCTGGCCCTTGCCGACCATCTGCCCCTCCTTCACCAGCAAGCGGCTGTTGTGCGCGTAGGTGCTGGTGTACGAGGTACCGTGCTGGATGATCACCAGGTTGCCGTAGCCACGCATGTTGTTCACCGCGAACACCACCTTGCCGGCCAGCGAGGCCTGCACCGGCTGGCCCAGGGTGCCGGCGATGCGGATGCCCTTGTTGAGCTTGTCGGAACTGGAGAAGCGGCGGATCACCGGCCCCTTCATCGGCCACTGCCAGCCGCGCAGGGTCACCGACGGCGGCGGAGGCGGCGGCTTGCGCGCACGGGTGTTAGACGAAGAGCGGCTACTGGCGACGTAGGTCGACTTGCGCCCGTCGAAGCGCACCACCTGGCCGACCTTGACCGCGTAGGGCGGGCGGATGCCGTTGGCGCGCGCCAGGTCCTTGTAGTTCCAGCCGTGCCGGGTGGCGATCGAATAGAGGGTGTCGCCGCGCTTGACGCGATACTCGCCGCGCACGACCTTCGGCACCGACGCCCCCGGGCCGGGAGCCTTGGAGCTGCACGCGGATACCGCCAGCAGGACGGCGATCAAGAGCAATCTGAAGAACACACGGAATCCTTTTCCCGATGAAACCCGGCCGGCTGCGGCGACGGTTGCAGGCCCGCACTATACCTTGTTCGCCGGGGTGCCCGTTGGACTCGCCGATGGCCCGTTTTCTCCGCGCGGCCCGCCACCCGGTCCGCGCACAAACGCCAACGCCCCGCAGGACGGGGCGTCGGTGCCGAGCGGGAAACGTCAGGCGCCGGCGGACTGCTGCACGATCACCGTCTGCGCCGGCATCGGTGCCGGGAAGTCGGCGCCGAGGGCGTCCTTGATCACCTTGTTGGTATCGAAATAGACCTGCCAGTAATGGTCGTTGTGGCAATACGGGCGCACCGCCAGCACCGGCCCGACCAGGTTGAACTCGAGGATCTCCACGTCCACCGGCGGCTCGCCGAGCACGTTGGGAATCGCCGCGACGCGCTGCTTGAGCAGGGCGATGGCCGCCTGGTAGTCGGCGGCACCGGAAAGCTGCGCCTTCAACTCGACCCGGCGGAACGGGTTGTGGGTGAAGTTCTGGATGTTGTCGCCGAATATCTTGTTGTTGCCGACCATGGTCAGCACGTTGTCCGGAGTGTTGATCGCCGTGGTGAACAGGCCGATCTCCTTGACCGTGCCGGTCACTCCGCCGGCGCAGATGAAGTCGCCGACCTTGAACGGCCGCAGGACGATGATGAAGCCGCCGGCCGCCAGGTTCGCCAGCAATCCCGACCAGGCCATGCCGATGGCCAGGCCGACCGCCGCGATCAGCGCCGCCAGGCTGGTGGTCTGGATGCCGAAGAAACCGAGGATGCCCACCACCAGCAGCACGTTCAGGGTCACCGTGATGAACGAACCCACGTAGCGCAGCACGGTGGGATCGACCTTTTGCCGCTCGAGGGATTTCTGCACCATGCCGACGGCGAAGCCGATCAGCCAGCGGCCGATCACCCAGAAGGCGATGGCCGCGAGAATCTTGATGCCGAAGGCGAAGGCGTACTGGGACACCGTCGCCCAGAGCGCGTTGATCTTCTCGGTACCTACGTTGACGATCGTCGTGTCATCCATATCGCTCACCGTGCGCAAGGAAGGAGTCTGGCTCCGTACGAGAACCGCCCCTGGCACCGGAAAGGCAGGCTCCGGCCCTTGGCCCGACAACGTCCGTAGCGGATTCTGGAAAAGCTAGCACGGCGCCGCGAATTTGCCGGAGCACCGCTTCGTTGTCCCCAAACGGCGTGGGCGAGGCTGTGGACAACCTGGGTGAAAAGGTCCGGGAGTCCAGGGCGGCAGGGCCTCCGCGAGACCGATCACTTTTTGATCAGCCGGCTGTTTCCTGTAGCGGCAGCACCGTCACCCGCACCTCCGGGTCATGGCTACCGCCACCGAGGATCACCCCGCGCAACGGCGACACATCGGAAAAATCCCGCCCCCAGGCCAGGGTGATGTGCTCCAGGTCGGGCAACAGGTCGTTGGTCGGGTCGAAATCCACCCAGCCGTTCTCCGGGCAATACAGCGAGACCCAGGCATGCGAGGCGTCGGCACCGATCAGTCGCGCCTGTCCGGGCGGCGGGCGGGTCAGCAGGTAGCCGCTGACGTAGCGCGCCGCCAGTCCGCGCGCGCGCAGGCAGGCGAGCATCAGGTGGGCGAAGTCCTGGCAGACCCCGCGACGGCGCTCCAGCACTTCGTCCAGCGGCGTCGCCACCTGGGTGGCCTGCGCATCGAAGGCGAACTCGCGGAAGATCTTCTCCATCAGTGCCGCCGCCGCCACCAGCAACGGCCGTCCGGGCGGGAAGCAGTCGGCGGCGAACTCGGCGAATCGCCGCTGGATGCGCACATAGGGCGACTCGACGCGATAGCGGCAGGCTTCCAGCTCGGCGGCGGACAGCGCCCGCCCGGAAAATGCCAGCCCGGCGGCGACGGTTTCCCATGCCGGCGACGCGGTCAGTTGCGCCGGCGCATGGGCGAACACTTCGACCTGCAGTCGCGCGCTGACCCGCAGCGCCTCGTGGGGACGCTCGAAGGCCAGCCGGCTCAGCGGATTGCCGAATGCGTCGTGGCCATCCTCGCGCCGGCTCGGCCCCGGCTCGATCAGCAGTGCCCGCTCATGACAGGCCTGCCAGGCGCATTCGCGTGGCCAGAGATGCGCCAGTTGCCGCGACAGCGAGACCGGCATCGCATAGCGGTAATGGGTGTCGTGCAGCACCTGGTAGCGGGCGCCCTGGAGCGGAACGGAGCGAAGCGCGGGTGCGGACATCAGGTGGATACCGTTCTCTGGCTGACATCGTCGACATGGGCGAAATAGCGCAAGCCTAGCCGATCGGAGACCTGTCCGGCGCAGGCGGCGATGTCGCGCAGCAGTCGCGCCAGCCCGACGAGCACCTCGTCGAGTCCTGCCGCGCCGAACAGCGGGCTTTCCAGGGCCGCCAGATCGAAGCTGCGCAGGCGTTCGCCCAGGGTCCTGAGTTCCCGCTCGCGTGGCGCGCCGAACTCCTCGTGCAGGCGCTCCAGCGAACGCTCCAGGGCCTGCAACTGGAAGCGCAGCGAGTGCGGGTTCTGCTCGTGCAACAGGAGCAGGTCGAGCACCGGGACCAGCTGCGGCGACGCCAGGTAGCGCGAGCGGTAGGTGATGCCGCTGTTACCCAGCTCCAGCAGCCACTCCAGCGCGCCGGCGTCCCAGGCGCTACCGAGGAAGGCGGCGATGCTCTCGGCGAAGAAGCGCACGCGCTCGATGCGCCGGCCGATCATCAGGAAACGCCAGCCGTCGTCGCGGGTCATGTCGTCGAGGGCGAAACCGGACAACGCGGCCAGGGACATCACTAGCCGGTTGAGGAAGTCCAGCGCTTCGCCGAGGTCGGTGCGTGCCGGATCGAGCGCCTGCATGTCGCGTTGCAGCTCCAGCAAGGCCAGCCAGTTCTCCCCGGACAAGCGCCCGCGCACCTGCGCCGCCGCCCAGTGCAGGCGCCGCAGGTTGGCGCACAGGCTCGCCGGCCAGTGCTCGTCGAGCAACGCCCGCAACAGGCACCTTTCCAACGGCTCGCCATCCCCGGGCAGCAGGCCGATGCCGCCGGCCAGGGCCAGGGCGCTGCGCAACGCCTCTTCGTCGCCATCGGCATCCACGTAGCGCGACAGCACCACCCGCAACAGGCGCGCATGGTCGTCGCAACGCTCGGCATAGCGGCCGTACCAGAACAGGTTCTCCACCACCCGCGACGGCAGGTAGGGGTCTTCGCGGACCAGGTCGCGCACGCCGAGCCGGCGCGGTCGCAACGGCTCGCCGCCGACTGCTCGCTCGGCCAGCACCCAGGTGTCCTTGCTCGCCCCGCCGCGCTGCATCGACACCACTTCGGCGTCCGCCGCCGAGGCTACGCGGGTCAGGCCGCCGGGCATCACCCAGTAGCGGCCGTCGCTGGCGGCGACGGCGAATACGCGCATGCCGATGGCCCGCGACTGCAGGCCGACGCCGGCCTTGCCGTCGCGCCAGACCGGTGCCTGGGACAACTGCGCCAGGCGTTGCGCCACGTAGGCCTGCGGGCGCTCGCGCAAGCGCTCGCCGAGGGATGCCAGGCCGGCACTGTCGAGGGCGTGGCCGAACAGAGGTTCGCAGCGCTGGCCGGGAAAGGCCGGCTTGATCACCAGGTCGGGCAGTGCCGCGAGTATCGCCTCGAGGGCTTGCGGCTCGCCGCACCAGCGGGTGTCGAGCGAGGGCAGCGCCAGTTCCTCGCCAAGCAGGCGGCGACAGGCCTGCGGCAGGAAGCCGAGCAGGCCGGGCGACTCCAGCACTCCGCTGCCCAGTGCGTTGGCCACCAGCACGCGTCCCTGGCGTACCGCCTCGAGCAGGCCGGGAATGCCCAGCGCCGAGTCGGTACGTAATTCCAGTGGGTCGCAGAAATCGTCATCGAGGCGCCGCAATACCGCGTGCACCCGTTTCAGGCCGCCGAGGGTCTTGAGATAGAGGGTGGCGTCGCGCACCGTCAGGTCGTGCCCCTCGACCAGCGGAAAACCGAGCTGGCGCGCCAGGTAGAGATGCTCGAAGTAGGTTTCGTTGAAACGTCCGGGAGTCAGCAGCACCACCAGCGGCGTCTCGCCGTCGCCGGCGGCCTGGCTGGCGAGGGTCTCCTGCAGGGTGCGGAAATACCCGGCGAGATGCTGCACGCGCAGGTCGCGATAGAGTTCCGGCAAGGCCCGCGAGACGATCTGCCGGTTCTCCAGCGCATAGCCCGCGCCGGACGGAGCCTGGGTGCGGTCGGCAAGGACCTGCCAGCGTCCGTCGGCATCGCGCGCCAGGTCCACGGCATAGCTGTGCAGGAAAATCCCGCCGGGCGGCCGGATGCCGAGCGCCGGCCAGAGGAAGTTCGGATGGCCGAAGACCAGTTCGCTGGGCAGCAGCCCTTCGGCGAGCAGACGCTGGTCGCCGTACAGGTCGGCCAGCAGCGCATTGAGCAGCCGAGCACGCTGCGCCACACCAGCGGCGATCGGCTGCCACTCGGCGGCGGACAGCAGGTTCGGCAGAAGGTCCAGCGCCCAGGGGCGGTCGGTGCCCTTGGGATCGGCGTAAACATTGTAGGTGACGCCGTTCTCCTGGATCTGCCGTTCCACCAGGGCCTGGCGCTGGCGCAGTTGCTCAGGGCTGCTGCGCTCCAGTTGGCGGAACAGCCGCTGCCAATGGGGACGCACGCCGCCCTGGCGATCGAGCAACTCGTGGTAGGCCGTATCGGTGAACGGATAGTGGGCAAGCAGCTCGGGCATCGAAGGCTCGCGGGGCTGGGGTTGCGGTCACTGTAGCGGAGTCGGCGGCGCGACGCCGGAGCGAAGCGACGAGGCGTTGCCGGGTCCGCCACGACGGTTCTTCGTGAAGACCGGGATGCCCCGGAAGCGCAAGACTTGTGCCAGCGCCGTCAGGCCCGGGCGGCCAGGAGGTCGTGCCGCGGCAATGCACTGCGACGGTGCGCGACCGCAGGCAAGGTTGCAGCCGCGCACGCTTTGCGGGCGGCAGGGCCGCCCCGGCGATCAGCGCGGGATGTTCGGCTGGCGCGACTTCTTCTTGCCCTTGGCGAAGGCCGTCGCCTTGTTCTGCTGGCCCTTGCTCCACGGCTTGCCGCCGTCGCTGGCGCGTGGCGGCAGGCCGGTATGCTGGGTCAGCAGCTTGCCGGCCTTCTTGCTGCCGGCCGGCGTCGAGTTCTTCCGCCGGGCGCTCTGGTATTCGCCGGTATCCGGCTGGTAGGTCGGGACCAGGTGGTGCTTGCCATTGCCGATCAGGTCGGCGCGCCCCATCCGCTCCAGCGCCTCGCGCAGCAGCGGCCAGCCTTTCGGGTCGTGGTAGCGCAGGAAGGCCTTGTGCAGGCGCCGCTGCTGGTCGCTCTTGACGATGGTCACGCCATCGCTCTTGTAGGTGACCTTGCGCAGCGGGTTCTTGCCCGAGTGATACATAGCGGTGGCAGTGGCCATCGGCGAAGGATAGAACGCCTGGACCTGGTCGGCGCGGAAGCCGTTGCGCTTGAGCCACAGGGCCAGGTTCATCATGTCTTCGTCGGTGGTCCCGGGATGGGCGGCGATGAAGTACGGGATCAGGTACTGCTCCTTGCCGGCTTCCTTCGAGAACTTCTCGAACATCTGCTTGAAGCGGTCGTAGGTGCCGATCCCCGGCTTCATCATCTTGTCCAGCGGACCGCGCTCGGTGTGCTCCGGGGCGATCTTCAGGTAGCCGCCGACGTGGTGGGTCACCAGTTCCTTGACGTACTCGGGCGACTCGACGGCGAGGTCGTAGCGCAGGCCGGAGGCGATCAGGATCTTCTTCACCCCCGGCAGCGCCCGGGCCTTGCGGTACAGCTCGATCAGCGAGCTGTGGTCGGTATCGAGGTTCTCGCAGATGCCGGGGAACACGCAGGATGGCTTGCGGCAGTGCCGCTCGATGTCCGGGCTCTTGCAGGCGATGCGGTACATGTTCGCCGTCGGTCCGCCAAGGTCGGAGACCACGCCGGTGAAGCCGGGCACCTTGTCGCGCATCTCCTCGATCTCGCGGATGATCGAGTCGTGCGAGCGGTTCTGGATGATCCGTCCCTCATGCTCGGTGATCGAGCAGAAGGTGCAGCCGCCGAAGCAGCCACGCATGATGTTCACCGAGAAGCGGATCATCTCGTAGGCGGGAATCTTCGCCTTGCCGTAGGCCGGGTGCGGCACGCGGGCATAGGGCATGCCGAACACGTAGTCCATTTCCTCGGTGCTCATCGGAATGGGCGGCGGGTTGAACCAGACATCCACTTCGCCGTGCTTCTGCACCAGGGCACGGGCGTTGCCCGGGTTGGTCTCCAGGTGCAGCACGCGGTTGGCGTGGGCATAGAGCACCGGGTCGTTGCGCACCTTCTCGAAAGACGGCAGGCGGATCACGGTCTTCTCCCGGGTCAGCCTGGGGTTCGCCAGCAACTGCACGACCTTGGCTTCCTGCGGGCCCTCCTGCGCGCCCTTTTCCTGCTCGATGGCGCAGGCGGCGGTGTCCTGGGTGTTCACGTAGGGATTGATGATCTTGTCGATCTTGCCCGGCCGGTCGATCCGCGTGGAATCGATCTCGAACCAGCCCTCCGGGGTGTCGCGACGGACGAAGGCGGTGCCGCGCACGTCGGTGATCGCGCTCAGCGGTTCGCCCTGGGCCAGGCGCTGGGCGATTTCCACCACCGCACGCTCGGCGTTGCCGTAGAGCAGGATGTCGGCCGTGGCGTCCATCAGGATCGAGCGGCGGACCTTGTCCTGCCAGTAGTCGTAATGGGCGATACGGCGCAACGAGGCCTCGATCCCGCCGAGGATCACCGGCACATGGCTGTAGGCCTCCTTGCAGCGCTGGCTGTAGACCAGGCTGGCGCGGTCCGGGCGCTTGCCGGCCAGGCCGCCGGGGGTGTAGGCGTCGTCGGAACGGACCTTCTTGTCCGCGGTGTAGCGGTTGATCATCGAGTCCATGTTGCCGGCCGCCACGCCGAAGAACAGGTTCGGCTCGCCGAGCTTCATGAAGTCGTCCTTCGACTGCCAGTCCGGCTGGGCGATGATGCCGACGCGGAACCCCTGGGCCTCCAGCAGGCGGCCGATGATGGCCATGCCGAAGGACGGGTGGTCGACGTAGGCATCGCCGGTGACGATGATGATGTCGCAGGAGTCCCAGCCGAGCTGATCCATCTCTTCCCTACTCATAGGCAGGAAGGGCGCCGGACCGAAACACTCGGCCCAGTACTTGGGATAGTCGAACAGCGGCTTGGCGGCTTGCATCACGGGCACCAGGGGGTATCTCTAGGAATGGGGGGTCGCGAAAACGCGGGGCGCGGAATATAGCACAAAAAATGAGCAATTCCGACGTTTTCACTGGGTATTGCCTGTCGTCGGCCGGCTTCGAAAAAATGCCATCATTTAGCCATCTTGTTTCTATACTCCATTCATCGTCATCTCACCCGGCCTCTAAGGCAGGCCCCCGGGAGAGTCATCGTGCGCCATCCTCTTGCCCTGCTCGCGGTCATCTTCCTGCTACTGGCCAGCGCCGTTTCGCGCGCCGCGCCGGAGTTTCCGGCGCCTCCGGCCAGCGGCGCCTGGTTGAACGGCTCGCTGGACCTGCTCGAAGACCCCGATGGCAACCTGGCGGTGGAGGACCTCGAACAAGCGGAGCAGGCCGGCCGCTTCGTCGCCGCCGCCGGCCGCACCAGCGTCGGCCTCAGCCGCAGCGCCTGGTGGCTGCGCCTCGACCTGCCGAGACGCGAGGCGGTATCCGGCGGCTGGTGGCTGGAAGTCGCCAGCGCCAGCCTGCACGACCTGCGCCTGTATCTCCCCGACGAGCGCGGCGGGTTCCGTGAACATCGCAGCGGCGAAGCGGTGCCCTTCGCCGAGGGCCGCGACCAAGCCTACCGTCATCCGCTGTTCCGGATCCCTCCCGGCGATGGGCCGTTGCGCGTCTACCTGCGCAGCTACGATCCCGGCGGCAACGCCTTTCCGCTGAGGCTCTGGAGCCACGACGAACTGCTGGAATACCGCAGCCAGGGCAACCTGCTGTTCGGCATGGCCTACGGGCTGATCCTCGCCCTGCTGCTGTACAACCTGTTCCTCTTCACCAGCCTGCGCGATCGCGCCTATTTCTGGTACGTGCTGACCGCTGCCAGCGCGCTGGTGCTGACCCTGAGCATCAGCGGCCATGGTTTCGAGTATTTCTGGCCCGAGCGGGCGGTGCCCTGGTGGCTTGACCGCCTGGCGCTGCTGGCGATCTGGGGCATCTGCGTGATCCGC
Source organism: Pseudomonas sp. 203-8 (assembly GCF_020708595.1). NCBI lineage: Bacteria > Pseudomonadati > Pseudomonadota > Gammaproteobacteria > Pseudomonadales > Pseudomonadaceae > Pseudomonas > Pseudomonas sp. 203-8. The sequence goes on from NZ_JAJFDF010000001.1 coordinate 260,528, forward strand.
TTCAGCCAGAACCTGCTGCAAAGCCGGCAGCACGCACGCTGGGCCCATCACCTGCTGAACGCCTGTTGCCTGCTGTTCCTTGCCTGCCTGGCGTTCAACGCCGCCGGCTGGCGCTGGCAGGCGGCCGGCGTGCTGGCGCTGACCCTGCTGGCCAACCTGCCGATCGCCATCGGCCTGGCAGTGCAGCGCTGGCGCCAGGGTTCGGCCACGGCGCGCCTGTACCTGGTCGGCTTCGGCCTGGTGCTCGGCAGCGTCAGCCTTGGCGTGATGCGCGCCACCGCGCTGGTCCAGCCGACCTCGGCCAACGCCATGGTCTTCCCGCTGGCGCTGACCCTGGAGGCCCTGCTGTTCTCCCTGGCGCTCGCCTCGCGCATCCAGGATCTGAAGCAGGAAAGGGCCCTGGCCCTGGACCAGGCCGACCAGGAAAAGAACGCGCGCCTGGCCCTGCTGCACAGCGCCCAGCGCGACCTGGCACGCGCCGTGGAAGTCCGTACCAACGAGTTGAGCGAGGCCAATCGCCAGTTGCAGATGCGCGAAGCGCAACTGCAGTACGCCGCCCATCACGACCCGCTGACCGGGCTTGGCAACCGCAGGCACCTGATGGAGTTCGCCGAAAGCGCCCTGGACGACGCGCGCCGCCACGGCAACAGCATGGCGCTGCTGCTGATCGACCTGGATCACTTCAAGCCGATCAACGATACCCATGGCCACGATGCCGGCGACTTCGTCCTGCAGAACGTGGCCCAGCGGCTGCGCCATTGCGTGCGCACCGAGGATTGCGTGGCGCGCCTCGGCGGCGACGAATTCGCCGTGCTGGTCGGCGGGTCGAATGCCGAGCAGCATGCCCGCGACATCGCCGAACGCCTGCTGCGAGAACTGGCGAAACCGGTGGAGTTCGCCAAGCAGTGGCTGGTGATCACACCGAGCATCGGCGTCGCCCTGTTTCCCGGCGACGCCCTGCAGTTCGGCAAACTCTACAAGGCCGCCGACCAGGCGCTGTACCGGGTCAAGGGCGCCGGGCGCGCCGGCTATGCGATGGCTGCCGACGATGAACGCGAGACCGCGCCGGCGCTCCCCTGGCCGACCGCCCTGGCACCGGAGCGTATCTCCTGAATCAGTGGCTGTAGTGTCGCGGAACCCGAGCCGTGACCTTGCTCAGAAGCTCGTAGCCGAGGGTGCCGCAGGCACGGGCGACCTCGTCCACCGACAACCCGGCGCCCCACAACTCCACCGGGTCGCCAACGCGAGCCTCCGGCAGGTCGGAGAGGTCGACCGCCAGCATGTCCATCGAGACCCGCCCGGCCAGGGTCGCGCGGCGTCCCCCGACCAGTACCGGAGTCCCGGCTGGCGCGGTGCGCGGGTAGCCGTCGGCGTAGCCGCAACTGACCGTGCCGATCCGCGCCGGCCGCTCGGCGATCCAGGTGGCGCCGTAGCCGACGCTCTCGCCCACGGCCACCTCGCGCAGCGAAATCAACTGCGCGCCCAGGCTCATGGCCGGCCTCAGGCCCAGTTCGGCGGCGCTCAGGTCGGCCAGCGGGGTCGACCCGTAGAGCATGATTCCCGGCCGCAGCCAGTCCATGTGGGCGGCCGGGATAGTCAGCACCGCCGCCGAATTGGCCAGGCTGCGCTGGTCGAAATCCAGGTCGAGCAGGCCGAGGAAACTCTCCAGCTGCTGCTCGGTGAGCGGATGGTTGCGTTCGTCGGCGCAGGCGAAATGGCTGATCAGGTTCAGCTCGCGCACACCAGGATGGTTGCGCAGGCGCGCATGCCAGGCGCGCAGCGCGGCAGGATCGAAGCCCAGGCGGTGCATGCCGGAGTCGAGCTTGAGCCAGACGTTGAGTGGAATATCCAGGCCGGCGGCGAGGAACGCCTCGCCCTGTTCCGCGCCCTGGATCACCAGGTCCAGGCGCAATTGCCCGGCGAGGGCGTATTCGCTCGCCTCGAAGCAGCCTTCCAGCAACAGGATGCGCGCGCTGGCGTGCAAGGCGCGGACTTCCGCGGCCTCCTCCAGGCAGGCCACGGCGAAGCCATCGGCATCGTCGTGCAACGCGGTAACCACTTCGCGCGCACCGTGGCCATAGGCGTTCGCCTTGACCACCGCGAACGCCTGGCGCTGCGGCGCGCAGCGCTTGGCCAGGGCATAGTTGTGGCGAATGGCGGAAAGGTCGACGGTGGCAACGAGGGGACGCATGGCATCGGGTCCTGCAACTGAAACGGGTGCCTATGGTAAGGCGCCCGCCGGGCAAGACCCAAGCCGGGTCATTCGTCCTCGAAGTTGTACATGCCGGCGGCAAGGTTCTCGAAGCGCGTGTATTTGCCGATGAAGGCCAGGCGCACCGTACCGATCGGACCGTTACGCTGCTTGCCGATGATGATTTCGGCGACGCCCTTGAACTCGGTCTCCGGGTGGTACACCTCGTCGCGGTAGACGAACATGATCACGTCGGCGTCCTGCTCGATCGCCCCGGATTCGCGCAAGTCGGAGTTCACCGGGCGCTTGTTGGGTCGCTGCTCCAGGGAGCGGTTGAGCTGCGACAGGGCAATCACCGGGCAGTTGAATTCCTTCGCCAGGGCCTTCAGCGAGCGGGAAATCTCGGAAATCTCGTTGGTCCGGTTGTCGCCGCTGGAGCCGGGTATCTGCATCAGTTGCAGGTAGTCGATCATGATCAGCGCCAGGTCGCCGTGCTCGCGCACCAGGCGACGGGTCCGCGCGCGCATTTCCGAGGGACTGATGCCAGCGGTATCGTCGATGAACAGCTTCTTGTCGTTGAGCAGGTTGATCGCCGAAGTCAGGCGCGGCCAGTCCTCGTCGTCGAGCTTGCCGGAACGCACCTTGGTCTGGTCGATACGCCCGAGCGACGAGAGCATACGCATCACGATCGAGTCGGAGGGCATCTCCAGGGAGTACACCAACACGGCCTTGTCGGTGCGCATCACCGCGTTCTCGACCAGGTTCATGGCGAAGGTGGTCTTACCCATCGACGGACGCCCGGCGACGATGATCAGGTCGGCCGGCTGCAGGCCGCTGGTCTTCTCGTCGAGGTCGGTGAAACCGGTGGACACCCCGGTCAGCGCCTCGGTGGTGTTGAACAGGTAGTCGATGCGGTCGATGGTCTTGACCAGGATATCGCTGATCCCTACCGGCCCGCCGGTCTTCGGTCGCGCTTCGGCGATCTCGAAGATCTTCCGCTCGGCCTCGTCGAGGATCTCGTTGGCGCCGCGCCCTTCCGGGTGGAAGGCGCTGTCGGCGATCTCGTTGCTGATGCCGATCAGTTGGCGCAGGGTGGCGCGCTCGCGGATGATCTGCGCGTAGGCCTTGATGTTGGCGACCGAGGGAATGTTCTTCGCCAGTTCGCCGAGATAGGCCAGGCCGCCGACCTGGGCCAGTTGTCCTTCCTTCTCCAACTGCTCGGAGAGGGTCACCACGTCGATCGGCTGGTTGGCCTCGGCCAGCTTGTAGATGGCGCGGAAGATCAGGCGATGGTCATGGCGGTAGAAATCGCCGTCGGACACCGAATCCGACACACGCTCCCAGGCGTTGTTGTCCAGCATCAGGCCACCCAGCACGGCCTGCTCGGCCTCGATCGAGTGCGGCGGCACCTTCAGGGCTGTGGTTTCCAGGTCGTATTGCTCGGGGCTGGTGATCTCGTTCATAGACTCGACGCAAGAAAAAGGAACAGCGGAAAAAACAACGGGCACGGTGCCGTTGCCGGTACCGTGCCCGATGTTAGCGGACTGCCGCGGACACGCATATGCCCGCCCAGCCCTACCGATCGGATCGCTTACTCAGCGACGATGATCAGCTTCAGAGTGGTTTCCACGTCGGTGTGCAGGTGCACGGCGACGTCGAACTCACCGGTGTTGCGCAGCGCGCCGTTGGGCAGGCGAACTTCGGCTTTTTCCAGCGGGTAACCGGCAGCGGAAACGGCTTCGGCGATGTCGCGGGTGCCGATCGAACCGAACAGCTTGCCTTCGTCGCCAGCGTGGGCGCCGAGGGTTACCACCAGCTCGGAGAGCTGGGCAGCACGGGCTTCGGCAGCGGCCTTCTTCTCGGCGGCAGCCTTTTCCAGCTCGGCGCGGCGTGCTTCGAACGCAGCGACGTTCTCGGCGGTGGCGACGGTGGCCTTGCCCTGCGGCAGCAGGAAGTTACGGGCGTAACCGCCCTTGATGTTCACCTTGTCGCCCAGGTTGCCCAGGTTGGCGACTTTTTCCAGCAGGATGACTTCCATTTGAGTCTTACCTCTTAACTTTTAACCTTCACCGTTCGTGGAACCCTGGCGCCGGGCCAGGCGTCCACGAAAATCAAACAGACTGTCGACAACCGCCAAAAGACAGATCAGGTTCCCCAGCAGCAATACAGCCAGGTACAGGCCCACCAGCCAACCACCCGCGAGGCGCTTCAGGGCGATCAGGCCATGCCCGAGCGCCACGCCGGCGATGATCAGCGGCACGCTGCACAACGGACCGAGCACCGCGGCCTGCACTTCCAGCGCCGGGACCACGACGGCCCCCAGCAGCAGGATCACGGCAACCGCCGGCGCCAGCCGCAAACTCCGGAATTCGCGGCCGAAGCCGCCCGGGTTGTACAGCGAAGCCTGCCAGTACCGCGCGAGCATCAGGCAGAGCAGGCAGGTCACCTGCAGCGAGGAAGCCATGACCCCGGTCAGGGTCGGCACCAGCGCCACCTGCAACTTGTCCAGCTCTTCGCCCGACAGCTGGGACTCCCCGCGAAGCTGGGTCAGGACCTTGGTGACTTCCGTCGCCAGGGCGCCGATCAGCTCGCTGGAGGTATGCCCCAGCACCAGCGCGAATACCACGCCAACTGCAACACTGCCCAGCAGCACATGGCTCCAGGACGTGCTGGCGCGCAGGATCTGCGCCAGCGTCAGGGTACCGAGCAGGACCAGAAGGATGCTCGGATCGCCCAGGTACCACCAGAACATCGCCGGTAGCACCGCCCAGGCCAGGACGCCGAAGGCGTCGCCGAATCCGCGCCGCAGCAGCAACAGGCTACCGGCGGCGGCACTCAGCCAGAACAACAGTGGAACAACCGCGGAGCCTGCCACGGCGAGCGTGGCCTGCATGCGGCCGCGCATGGTGAACTCAGCCAGTGCGCGCATGCGATCTATCCCTTACCAGCGTTCGACTGCCCGATCTCAACGGCCGTGGCTGTCGGTGTAAGGAAGCAGGGCCAGGTAGCGGGCGCGCTTGATAGCGGTCGCCAGCTGACGCTGGTACTTGGCCTTGGTGCCGGTGATACGGCTCGGAACGATCTTGCCGGTTTCGGAAACGTAGGCCTTCAGGGTGTTGAGATCCTTGTAATCGATCTCTTTCACGCCTTCGGCGGTGAAGCGGCAGAACTTACGACGACGGAAGAAACGTGCCATGTGATTGGCTCCTCAATACTGGTCCGGAATTACTCGTCAGCGTTATCGCTATCGCTGTTGTCGTCGCCATCGGCGCCTTCAGCGTTATCGTTCGGACGCTCACGACGCTCGCGACGCTCGTTGCGGCTTTCTTCAGCCTTGAGCATCTCGGACTGCTCGGTGACAGCTTCGTCGCGACGCATGACCAGGTTACGGATCACGGCATCGTTGTAACGGAAGTTGTCTTCCAGCTCAGCCAGGGCCTTGGCGCTGCACTCGACGTTCATCAGAACGTAGTGGGCCTTGTGCACGTTGTTGATGGCGTAGGCCAGCTGACGACGGCCCCAGTCTTCCAGACGGTGGATCTTGCCGCCGTCTTCTTCGATGGCCTTGGTGTAACGCTCGACCATGCCACCGACTTGTTCGCTCTGGTCCGGGTGAACCAGGAACACGATTTCGTAATGACGCATAAATGCTCCTTACGGGTTGCAGCCTGCCGCAGAACGGTCAGGCAAGGAGTGAATGTTTTCTTGGCTTGCCTGGTGGAGAGGCGAACGAACGCCTGCCCACGCGGCAAGGGGCGACATTCTAGAGAAGGGCAACCGGCGAAGCAAGGAAGATTGGCGAATATTTGTACAGCGGATGGAATGGCGCGGGGCCGCGCCGCGGCGGCCCCGCACGCGCTCACTCCAGCGGGGTGCGCTGGCGGAGGATCTCGAACAGGCAGACGCCGGTGGCGACCGAGACGTTCAGGCTGCTGACGCTGCCGGCCATCGGCAACCTGGCGAGGAAGTCGCAGTGCTCGCGGGTCAGCCGGCGCATGCCCTTGCCTTCCGCGCCCATCACCAGCACGGTCGGCCCCTTGAGGTCGAGCTGGTAGAGGGTCTTGTCCGCCTCGCCAGCGGTGCCGACCACCCACAGGCCGCGCTGCTGGAGCTTTTCCAGGGTGCGCGCGAGGTTGGTCACCGCCACCAGCGGGATCACCTCGGCGGCGCCGCAAGCGACCTTGCGCACGGTGGCGTTGAGGGTCGCGGACTTGTCCTTGGGCACGATCACCGCCTGCACCCCCGCCGCATCGGCGGTACGCAGGCAGGCGCCGAGGTTGTGCGGATCGGTGACGCCATCCAGGGCCAGCAGCAGCGGCACGCCCTCGCCCCGCTCGAGCAGTTCCTCGAGCATGTTTTCGCCCCAGACCTGGCTGGGGCTGACTTCCGCGACCACGCCCTGGTGGACGCCTTCCGCCCACTCGTCGAGTTCGCGCCGGTCGCGCTGCCCTACCGGAATACGGAACCCGGCGGCCAGCTCGGTGAGCACCTGGACCCGCGGATCATGCCGCCCCTCGGCCAGCCACAACTGCTTGACCCGCTTCGGGTGATGACGCAACAACGCTTCCACGGCATGCACGCCGTAGACCTTTTCCCACTGACTCATGACTTGGCCTTACGTTTGCGCGCCCCGGTGGCGGCCGGAGCGTTGTCGGCCTTCGGCTTGGAAGGCCCCTTGCGATGCTTGGTCGGCTTTCCCGGCTTGGCGGCAGCGGCGGGCTTGCCGCCCTTGGCCTTGCCCTTCGCGCTCTTGCCCGCAGGAACGACCTTGCCCTTCTTCCCGCCCTTGTCCTTGCCGCCGCCGACGCGCGCCTCGGCGAGCAGCGCCTGCTTCACCTCGCGACTCTTGCGCACGTCGGTGTTGCCGAGCATCTCCGCGGCCTGCGCCAGCAGCTCCGGCGCGACCGGCGGCAGCGCCTGCACCTTGCCGGCCTTGCGCCGCGGCACCACCGCGGCGTCGGGACTGGCCAGCGCCGGCTCCAGGTCGACCTCGGGCACGGATGCGCCCTTGCGCCCCTTCGGCGCCTTGCCGGCGTTCGCCGACTTGTCGCCGTTGCGCTTCTTGCGTCCGATCGGCGCGCTCAGCACGTTTCCGGCCAGCTCGAAATCGATCTTCCGCTCGTCCAGGTCGACCCGCGCCACTACCACTTCCGTGGTGTCGCCGAGACGGAAGCTGCGCCCGGTGCGCTCGCCGCTGAGGCGATGGTGCACGGCGTCGAAATGATAGTAGTCGCCGGGCAGCGCGGTCACATGGACCAGGCCTTCGACGAAGATGTCGGTCAGCTCGACGAACAGACCGAAACCGGTGACCGCGGTGATTACGCCAGGGAAGGTCTCGCCGACCCGCTCGCGCATGTATTCGCACTTCAGCCAGTTGGTCACGTCGCGGGTGGCCTCGTCGGCACGCCGCTCGGTCATCGAGCACTGCTCGCCCAACTGGTCCAGGCGCAATTCGTCGTACGGATAGATGCGCGCCTTGGGCATGCTCGCCGCGCCGGCCCGCTGCACGTGCGGAGTCTCCGCCTTGGAGCGGATCACACTGCGGATCGCACGGTGCACCAGCAGGTCCGGGTAGCGCCGGATCGGCGAGGTGAAGTGGGTGTAGGCGTCGTAGTTGAGGCCGAAGTGGCCATTGTTGTCCGGGCTGTACACCGCCTGGCTGAGCGAACGCAGCATGACCGTCTGGATCAGGCGGAAGTCGGCGCGGTCGTGGATCTTCTCCAGCAACTCCTGGTAGTCGCCCGGGGTCGGCGCGGCCTTGCCGCGGCCGAGGCTCAACCCCAGCTCGCCGAGGAACTGGCGCAGGTTGTTGAGCTTCTCCTGCGGCGGGCCGTCATGCACCCGGTACAACGCCGGGATGGCGTGCTTCTGCAGGAAGCGTGCGGTCGCCACGTTGGCGCAGAGCATGCACTCTTCGATCAGGCGGTGCGCATCGTTGCGCTGGGTCGGGCGGATTTCCGAGATCTTCCGGTCGGCGCCGAAGACGATGCGGGTTTCCTGGGTCTCGAAATCGATCGCGCCGCGGACATGGCGGCCGGCCAGCAGCGCTTTATACAGCGCATACAACTGCTGCAGGTGCGGCACCACGCCGGGCAACTGCTGGCGCAGGTTCTCGGCCTCGACGCTGTCGGGATGCTCGAGCAACTGGCTGACCTTGGTGTAGGTCAGGCGCGCATGGGAGTGGATCACCGCTTCGTAGAACTGATAGCCGGTCAGCTTGCCGGCCTTGGACAGGGTCATCTCGCAGACCATGGCCAGCCGGTCGACCAGCGGATTCAGCGAGCAGAGACCATTGGACAGCACCTCCGGCAGCATCGGGATCACCCGCTCGGGGAAATACACCGAGTTGCCGCGCCTGGCCGCCTCTTCGTCCAGCGCCGAACCGACCTTCACGTAGTGCGAGACATCGGCGATCGCCACAAACAGGCGCCAGCCGCCGCCGCGCTTGGCCTCGGCGTACACCGCGTCGTCGAAGTCGCGGGCATCCTCGCCGTCGATGGTGACGAAGGGCACCTGGCGCAGGTCGACACGCTTTTCCTTGTCCTTCTCCGCCACTTCCGGCTTGAGCTTGGCCGCTTCCTTCTCCACTGCGGCCGGCCAGACGTGGGGGATATCGTAGCTGCGCAGGGCGACTTCGATCTCCATCCCCGGCGCCATGTAGTCGCCGAGCACCTCGACGATCTCGCCCTGGGCCTGGCGGTGGATGCTCGGCCATTGCTCGATGCGCACCTGGACGAACTGGTTGTGCCTGGCCTTGCCGGCCTTGCCCGGCGGGATCAGGACTTCCTGCTGGATCTTCGGGTTGTCCGCGACCACCACGCCGATGCCGCTTTCCTCGAAGTAGCGGCCGACCACGATCTCGTGGGCCCGCTCGATCACCTCGACCAGCTGGCCTTCGCGGCGTCCGCGCCGGTCATGGCCGGACACCCGGGCCAGGGCGCGGTCGCCGTCGAACACCAGGCGCATCTGGGTGGGACTGAGGAACAGGTCGTCGCTGCCATCGTCGGGGATCAGGAAGCCGAAGCCGTCGCGGTGCCCGCTGATGCGGCCGCGGATCAGGTCCAGCTTGTCCACCGGCGCATAGGCGCCACGACGCGTATAGATAAGCTGCCCGTCGCGCTCCATGGCGCGCAGGCGACGACGCAAGGCCTCTTCCGGCTCCTCGCCGGCGAGCCCGAACTCGTCGAGCAACTGGGAGCGAGTCGCCGGAGCGCCCCGCTCGGATAGGTGAGCCAGGATCAGTTCCCGGCTGGGGATGGGGTTTTCGTACTTTTCCGCTTCGCGAGCGGCCTCGGGATCGAGGTTTTGCCAATCGGCCATTAGAGGTAGGTCACCTTTTCTTCTTTAGCGTTTGCTGCCATTGCTCTATTGAAGCGCGAAAACGCTTCGTCGGTCAGCTTCGGCAACAGAATAATTTTTATCGCATCAGGGGTTTACAAGCAGAATACGTACTCGTATAGTTCGCGCCCACAACGTTGCTGAGACGTTGTAACACGGAAACGATGAGCGATCATCGACTCCAGTGCCCAGGTGGCGGAATTGGTAGACGCACTAGGTTCAGGTCCTAGCGGTGGCAACACCGTGGAAGTTCGAGTCTTCTCCTGGGCACCATATTTCAGACAAAGCCGGACATTAGACCGTTTTTGTTTCAGCAGTTCAGCCACTACCAGGCATTGAAACTGCGACAAGGTTTGCAACACCCAAGTCGATGAGCGATCATCGCACAATGCTGAAAAGCATGCCCAGGTGGCGGAATTGGTAGACGCACTAGGTTCAGGTCCTAGCGGTGGCAACACCGTGGAAGTTCGAGTCTTCTCCTGGGCACCATCTTCAAGACAAACAGCCGAGCATCGCTCGGCTTTTTGTTGTCCGCGATTTTTCCCTTCGAGCCACGCCACCTCCCCCCGCTCGCCGCGGCGCCGACCCCGGAAATGAAAACGGGCCGCATGCGCAGCCCGTTCCGTCATCGCCCCGCTATCCGCCTCAGGCGAATGGATGGCGCAGGATGATGGTTTCGTTGCGATCCGGACCGGTGGAGATGATATCGATCGGCGCACCCACCAGTTCTTCCACGCGCTTGATGTAGGCGCGGGCGTTGGCCGGCAACTCTTCCAGGGTCTTCGCACCCACGGTCGACTCGCTCCAGCCGGGCATTTCCTCGTAGACCGGCTGCAGGCCGATGTAGCTGTCGGCATCGGTCGGCGCTTCCAGCACATCGCCATCGGCATTCTTGTAGCCGACGCACAGGCGCACCACGTCCAGACCATCGAGCACGTCGAGCTTGGTCAGGCACAGGCCGGAGATGCTGTTGATCTCGATGGCGCGGCGCAGGATCACGGCATCGAACCAGCCGCAGCGACGAGCGCGACCGGTGGTGGCGCCGAACTCGTGGCCGCGCTTGGCCAGGTAGGCGCCGACGTCGTCGAACAGCTCGGTCGGGAACGGACCGGAGCCGACGCGAGTGGTATAGGCCTTGGTGATACCCAGTACGTAGTCCAGGTACAGCGGGCCGAAGCCGGAACCGGTGGCGGTACCGCCAGCGGTGGTGTTGGAACTGGTCACGTAGGGATAGGTGCCATGGTCGATGTCCAGCAGCGATCCCTGGGCGCCTTCGAACATGATGTCCTTGCCGTGCTTGCGCAGGTCGTGCAGGGTCGCAGCGACATCGGCCATCATCGGCTTGAGCAGCTCGGCATACTCCATCGCCTCGTCCAGGGTCTTCTGGAAGTCGATGGCCGGCTCCTTGTAGTAGTGCTGCAGGACGAAGTTATGGTAGTCCAGCAGCTCGCCCAGCTTGGCGGCGAAGCGCTCGCGGTGGAACAGGTCGCCGACGCGCAGGCCGCGACGCGCCACCTTGTCCTCGTATGCCGGGCCGATGCCACGACCGGTGGTGCCGATCTTGGCTTCGCCGCGGGCCTTCTCGCGCGCCTGGTCGAGGGCGACGTGATAGGACAGGATCAGCGGACAGGAAGGACTGATGCGCAGGCGCTCGCGCACCGGCACGCCCTTCTCTTCCAGCTTGGTGATTTCGCGCAGCAGCGCATCCGGCGCCAGCACCACGCCATTGCCGATCAGGCACTGCACGCCTTCGCGCAGGATGCCCGATGGAATCAGGTGCAGGACGGTTTTCTCGCCATCGATCACCAGGGTGTGGCCAGCGTTGTGACCACCCTGGTAGCGAACTACGGCAGCCGCCTGCTCGGTGAGCAGGTCGACGATCTTGCCCTTGCCCTCATCACCCCATTGGGTGCCCAGGACTACGACATTCTTACCCATAACACTTGTCCCCATCGTGGAAGTTCGATGCCGGCCGCGGCCGGCGGAATCTCAGGACGCCAGCGGCGCCACCTGCCAATTGCCATCGCGCAGCGCCAGCTGCCGGTCGCAGCCCGCCTCGCGCGCAGAAGCCGCATCCTGCCCGGGCAGAGCCTGGACGACACGCTGCCCGTCGCGGCGCAGTCGTTGCACCACCTGCCAGAGCCCGGCCCCTTCGGCCGGCGCCCAGATACCCGATACAGCCTGGTCCAACCGGGCCTGGCCGAGAGTGACCAGGCTTTTCAGATCGGTGGAGAAACCGGTGGCCGGGCGGGCGCGCCCGAAATCGGCACCGATATCATCATAGCGACCGCCCTGGGCGATGGACTGGCCAACGCCGGGCACGAAGGCCGCAAACACCACGCCGGTGTGATAGTGATAGCCACGCAGCTCGCCGAGGTCGAAATACAGCGGCAAGCCGGGGAAACGTCCAGCCAGCGAATCGGCGATCTCGATCAGCTCGTTCAGCGCCACCTGGACATCGGCCGGCGCCGCCGCCAGACGGGCACGGCCCTGCTCCAGCGCATCGCGGCCGCCGCATAGCTCGGCCAGCGCACGCAACATGCCGCGCAGCTCGGCAGGCAGGTCTGCAGTCAGCGCCTCGACCTCGTCCACCGCCTTGCGCTGCAAGGCATCGAACAACTGCTGCTCGACTTCGCCGGACAGCCCTGCCGCGCGCGCCAGGCCGCGGTAGATACCGACATGGCCGAGGTCCATGTGCACGTCCGGCACTTCCGCCATCTCGAGCATTTCCAGCATCAGGCTGATCACCTCGACATCGCTGGCAGGGCTCGGATCGCCGTACAGCTCGGCGCCCAGCTGGATCGGACTACGCGAAGTGGACAGCGCGCGCGGCTGCGCATGCAGCACACTGCCGGCATAGCACAGGCGGCTCGGTCCCTCGCGGCGCAGGCTGTGCGCATCCATCCGCGCCACTTGCGGCGTAATGTCGGCACGGAAACCCATGAGCCGGCCGGACGCCGGGTCGGTCACCTTGAAGGTGCGCAGGTCAAGATCCTGTCCCGCGCCGGTGAGCAGCGACTCCAGGTATTCGATATGCGGGGTCACGACGAACTCGTAACCCCAGCGGTGGAACAGATCCAGCACCTGACGGCGGGCTGCTTCGATGCGCGCCGCCTCCGGGGGCAGCACCTCTTCGATCCCATCTGGCAGCAGCCAGCGGTCTACCGTTGCCATTTCGCCTCTCCCCTTTCAGCCGGGCGGCACATCATCAGTGAATCCAGTAAAGAAGCAGGGTGCCGAGCAGCATGCTGCCCAGCCCCACGAGACGCAGGTGACGGTCGCTCAGCCGGCCGATGCCGGTGACCGCCTCGCGCCATTGTCGCGGACACAGGAACGGCAGGATGCCTTCCAGCACCAGCACGAGACAAAAAGCGATGCCGAATTCCTGCCACATGATTCTCGCGGACGCAAAAAAGCCGGGATTTCCCGGCTGGCTCATCATAACACGATTTCTCCGGCGGGCGCTGCCGCCCGCCGGAGAACCGAGTATTACTTGTTGGCCTTGTTCAGATAGCGGAAGAACTCGCTGCTCGGATCGAGCACCAGTACGTCGCGCTTCTCGGCGAAGCTTTCGCGATACGCCTTCAGGCTACGGTAGAAGGAATAGAACTCCGGATCCTGGTTGTAGGCCTTGGCATAGATCGCGGCAGCCTTGGAGTCGCCGTCACCGCGGGTCTCTTCCGACTCGCGGTAGGCTTCGGCAACGATTACCCGGCGCTGGCGATCGGCGTCGGCACGAATGCCTTCGGCCAGTTCGCGACCCTTGGCGCGGTGCTCGCGGGCCTCGCGCTCACGCTCGGTGCTCATCCGCTCGAAGACGCTGCGGTTGACTTCCTTCGGCAGGTCGATGGCCTTGACCCGCACGTCGATCACCTCGATACCCAGTTCCTTCTGCGCCATGCGGTTCAGCGAAGCGGTGATGTCGCCCATCAGCGCGTCGCGCTCGCCCGATACCACTTCATGCAGGGTACGCTTGCCGAACTGGTCGCGCAGACCCGCTTCGAGACGCCGCGACAGGCGTTCGTCGGCGATCTGCTTGAGGCCCGAGGTAGCGGTGTAGAAGCGCTCGGCATCCGCCACCCGCCACTTGGCATAGGCATCCACCATCACCGCTTTCTTTTCCAGGGTCAGGAAGCGCTGGGTCGGGGCATCCAGGGTCAGCAGGCGAGCGTCGAACTTGCGCACCTGGTTGACGTACGGGATCTTGAAGTGCAGGCCCGGCTTGACGTCGGACTCGACCACCCGGCCGAAGCGCAACATGACCGCGCGCTCGGTCTGCTGGACTACGTAGACGCTGTTCCACAGGACGATGGCGGCGACGACACCGACGATCAGAGCGATCAAAGACTTGTTGCCCATCAGCGGCTCTCCCTCGTACGCGCGTCTTGCTGCCGCAGATCGTTGACGATCCGCGACCCCAGGTCGGAAGCGCTGGCGCTGCCACCACCGGCGGAAGCACCGGCCCCCGTAGCGGGCGCGGCGTTACGACCATCGATCATCTTGTCCAGCGGCAGGTAGAGCAGGTTGTTCTGCCCCTGCTGACCGGTCACCAGCACCTTGCTGGTCTGGCTGAAGACTTCCTGCATGGTGTCCAGGTACAGACGCTCGCGCGTCACTTCCGGAGCCTTGCGATATTCCACCAGCAGCTTGGAGAAGCGATCCGCCTCGCCCTGGGCGCGCGAAATCACCTCGTCGCGGTAACCGTTGGCTTCTTCGATGATGCGCTGGGCCTGGCCACGTGCCTCCGGCACCACGCCGTTGGCATAGGCTTCGGCCTGGTTCTTCTCGCGCTGCTCGTCCTCGCGGGCCCGGATCACATCGTCGAACGCTTCCTGCACCTCACGCGGTGCCTGGGCGCTCTGGATGTTCACCTGGGTCACGGTGATACCGGTCCTGTAGGTATCCAGGAAGCGTTGCAGGCGCTCGCGCACCTCGGTCGCCATCTGCTCGCGGCCTTCGGTGAGGATCCGGTCCATGGTGGTGGAGCCGGCGACATGCCGCAGCGCGCTCTCGGTCGCCTGCTGCAGGCTGACCTCGGGCTGGTCGACGTTGAGCACGAAGTCCTGCAGGTTGCTGATCTTGTACTGCACGGTCAGCGGCACTTCGACGATGTTCTCGTCCTCGGTGAGCATCTGCCCCTGCTTGCTGTACGCACGCTCGCGGGTGACGTTCTCCTGGAAGCGCTTGTCGATCGGCGGGAAGTAGAAGTTCAGGCCGGGACCGACCGTCTCGTAATACTTGCCGAAGCGCAGGATGACCGCCTGCTCCTGCTCGTCCACCACATAGATGGCGTTGTACAGCCAGAGCACGGCGAGGATCGCCAGGCCGATGCCGAACAGGCCCAGGCCACCGCCCTTGCCGCCGGAACCGGAGCCGGAACCGTTGCCACTGCGTTTTTTTCCACCGAACAGCCCGTTCAGGCTGTCCTGAAGCTTGCGGAAAGCCTCATCCAGGTCGGGCGGCCCCTTGCGGTCACCACCGCCACCACCACCGCGGCGGCCTCCCCACGGGTCTCGATCGTTGTTGTTCGAGTTGTCACCCGGCTCGTTCCAAGCCATAGCGCTCTCCATCTAGTAACGCGAAACGCGCCTGCGGCGCGGCCACCCATGCTACCGAATGCCCTGCCCGCTGCCAAAAGCAGCGATACGGGCTTTATTGCAAAGTGTGTTGCGCAACGAACTCCGCCGGCTGCCAGCCAGCGCGGCTCGCCAGGCGGTTCAACTCGGCCCGCGGCAGGCGCACCTGCAGCAGGGTACAACCCTCCTCATCGTGCGCCTCGGACTGCACCGCGCCCAGTTCGAACAACTGGGCGCGCAGGCGCCCGAGCCGCTGGGGCAGGCGCAAGGTTCCGACGAAGAGGTCCTCGCCGAGCAGCTCGGCGATGGCCTGGCGCAACAGGTCGAGGCCTTCGCCGGTCTGCGCCGACAGCCAGACGCGCACCGGCTTGCCGGAATCGTCGCGCTGGATGTGCGGCTCGACCGAGGGTAGCAGGTCGACCTTGTTATAGACCTCGAGCATCGGCAATTCGTTGGCGCCGATCTCGCCGAGCACCGCCAGCACCTGCTCGACCTGCGCATCCCGTTCGGGCTCGTAGGCGTCGATCACGTGCAGCAGGAGGTCGGCGTTGCTCGACTCTTCCAGCGTAGCGCGGAAGGCCTCCACCAGCTTGTGCGGCAGGTGGCGGATGAAGCCCACCGTGTCGGCCAGCACCACCGGCCCGAGATCGTCCAGTTGCAGGCGACGCAGGGTGGGGTCGAGGGTGGCGAACAACTGGTTGGCGGCATACACCTCGGAGGCGGTGAGCGAATTGAACAGGGTCGATTTGCCGGCGTTGGTATAGCCGACCAGGGAGACCGCCGGGATATCCGCGCGCTTGCGCCCGCGTCGAGCCTGCTCGCGCTGGCTGCGGACCTTCTCCAGGCGCTGCTTGATCTGGCGGATGCGCACGCGCAGCAGGCGTCGGTCGGTTTCCAGCTGGGTCTCGCCCGGACCGCGCAGACCGATACCGCCTTTCTGCCGTTCGAGGTGGGTCCAGCCGCGTACCAGCCGCGTGCTCATGTGCTCCAGTTGCGCCAGTTCCACCTGCAACTTGCCTTCGTGGGTACGTGCGCGCTGGGCGAAGATGTCGAGGATCAGCCCGGTCCGGTCGAGTACGCGGCACTCGAACGCACGCTCGAGGTTGCGCTCCTGGCTGGGCGTCAAGGTGTGGTTGAAAATCACCAGCTCGACGTTTTCGGCCTTGACCAGGTCGTGCAACTCCTCGACCTTGCCACTGCCGATAAGATATTTGGCGCTCGGCTGGTGGCGGGAGACGCTGACGAATGCCACCGTTTCCGCGCCGGCCGAACGCACCAGCTCCTGGAACTCCTGCGGGTCTTCACGCGCCTCGGGGTTCTGCCCTTCCAGATGCACCAGAACAGCCTGTTCCCCACCACCTGGGCGCTCAAAGAACAAAGCGGACTCCCGTCAAGCGTTGCCCGGCTCGGCCGGCTGGTCACCGCTCGGCAGACGCACCGGACGGCTCGGTACCACGGTGGAGATCGCGTGCTTGTAAACCATCTGGCTGACGGTGTTCTTCAGCAGGATGACAAACTGGTCGAAGGACTCGATCTGGCCTTGCAGCTTGATGCCGTTGACCAGATAGATGGAAACCGGGACGCGTTCTTTCCGCAGGGTATTGAGGTAAGGGTCTTGTAGCGAATGCCCTTTTGACATGTGCCGCACTCCTTTAAGGATCGTAGTTTGAAGTAGTCGAATAGGGTGACTTGGCGCCGTCCAAACTCCGGAGTCGTTCCGGAAACAGACGGACAAATTAAGGTCTCAGGCCAATATGGAGACCGTTTTCAGGTATTTCAAGGCACGCGGCAGATTGTCACCTGCTAGGCTGTCCATCCAGTGTAGATGGCTCCAGCTTCGCAGCCAGGTGAACTGGCGCTTGGCCAACTGGCGGGTAGCGATGATGCCGCGTTCGGTCATTTCAGCGTAGGACAGCTTGCCATCCAGGTAATCCCACACCTGACGGTAACCCACGGCTCTAATAGACGGTAATCCTGCATGCAAGTCACTTCTGGCATGCAGTGCTTCGACCTCGGCGATGAAACCCTGTTCCAGCATCTGGCGAAAACGCTGCGCAATCCGCGCGTGCAACACCTGGCGCTGCTCGGGAGCAATCGCCAGCTGAGCGACAGTATACGGCAATTGATTCCTGCCTGACGCGTCAAAATCCGCCTTTTCAGCGCTTTGCCGGCGACGCAGGTCGCTCATCGACACCCCGCCGAGGCGATACACCTCGAGCGCCCGCATCAGTCGCTGCGGATCGTTGGGGTGGATACGCGCAGCCGATTCCGGGTCGACCTCGGCGAGTTGCCGGTGCAGCGCCTCCCAACCTTCGGCCTGGGCCTCGGCCTCGATCGCCGCGCGCACCTCGGGATCGGCGCCGGGCATGTCGGCCAGGCCCTCGAGCAACGCCTTGTAATAGAGCATGGTGCCCCCCACCAGCAGGGGAATCCTGCCGCGCGCGGTGGCCTCGGCCATCGCCGCCAGGGCGTCGGCGCGAAACTCCGCGGCCGAATAGCTCTCCGCCGGGTCGCGGATATCGATCAGGCGGTGCGGATAGCGCGCCAGCAGCTCCCGGGAAGGCTTGGCCGTACCGATATCCATGCCGCGGTAGATCAGCGCCGAGTCGACGCTGATCAGCTCGCAGGGCAGCGCATCGGCCAGCGCCATCGCCAGGTCGGTCTTGCCGGCGGCGGTCGGCCCCATGAGAAAGATGGCGGGAGGCAGGGAAGACATCGGAAAGCTCTTGGACAAAGCGCATAGCTTCGGGCTTTGCGCCCGAAGCTGCAAGGCTCAGCGTCCGCGCAGGAAGAGCTTGTCCAGCTCGTCCAGGCCCAGTTGGGTCCAGGTCGGACGCCCATGGTTGCACTGGCCGCTGCGCTCGGTGATTTCCATGTCGCGCAACAGGGCGTTCATTTCCGGCAGGGTCAGGCGCCGGTTGGCGCGCACCGCACCATGGCAGGCCATGGTGCCGAGCAACTCGTTCAGGTGCGCCTGGATACGGTCGCTGGTGCCGTATTCCAGCAGGTCGGCGATGACATCGCGCACCAACTGGGTCGCCTCCGCCTGCTTGAGCAGCGCAGGGATCTGCCGGATCGCCAGGCTTTCCGGCCCCAGGCGCTGCAGCTCGAAGCCCAGGCGCTGGAACCAGCTGGAATGCTCTTCCGCGCAATCCGCCTCGCGCTCGCTGACCGCGATCGACTCCGGCACCAGCAACGGCTGCCCACGCAAGCCTTCGCTGGCCATCGCCACCTTGAGGCGCTCGTAGGTGATCCGCTCGTGGGCCGCGTGCATGTCCACCAGCACCAGGCCGTGGGCGTTCTCGGCGAGGATGTAGATGCCCTTGAGCTGCGCCAGGGCGTAACCCAGCGGCGGGATGTCCTGGGCACTCTCGGGCAACGCGGCTGGCGCCTCGCCCGCGGGTAACGGCGCGAAGTAGGCCTTGTAGGCGCCACCGGCCTCGGCCAGAGAGGGCGGCGCCTCCGGCCGGGTATAGGCGGAATAGCCGGAGGAGCCGCCGGAGGCCGATGAGCCGCCACTCCAGCCCACCCGTGCCGCCGGACTCTCCAGCACGCTCTCGGCCAGGCGCATCTCGCCCTGCGGGCCGAACTCGCCGGCGGCAGCGCCGGTCGGTCGCGGCTCGGTCAGGCTGGTCGCCCCGGGCGGCGCGAGCTGGTCGTCGGGACGGACCTCGCCCAGCGCACGATGCAAGGTGCCATAGAGGAAGTCATGGACCATCCGGCTGTCACGGAAGCGAACTTCGTGCTTGGTCGGGTGCACGTTGACGTCCACCACCGCCGGATCGACTTCGAAGAACAGCACGAAGGTCGGATGCCGGCCGTTGTACAGCACGTCGCGATAAGCCTGGCGCACCGCGTGGGCGACCAGCTTGTCGCGCACCATGCGCCCGTTCACATAGAAGTACTGCAGGTCCGGCTGGCTGCGGGAGAAGGTCGGCAAGCCGACCCAGCCCCACAGGTGCAGGCCGTTGCGCTCGACCTCGATCGGCAGCGCCTGCTCGAGGAATGCCTGGCCGCACACCGCGCCGACCCGGCGCGCGCGGGCCAGCTCGTCTCGCGCCTCGTGCAGGGCGAAGATGGTCTTGCCGTTGTGGCGCAGGTGGAAAGCCACGTCGAAGCGGGCCAGCGCCAGGCGCTTGATGACCTCCTGCAGATGGTCGAACTCGGTCTTCTCGGCACGCAGGAACTTGCGCCGCGCCGGGGTGTTGAAGAACAGGTCGCGAACCTCGACGCTGGTCCCCACCGGGTGCGCCGCCGGCTGTACCCGCGGCTGCATGTCGCGGCCCTCGGTTTCCACCTGCCAGGCTTCGCCGGCGTCGGCGGTACGCGAGGTCATGGTCAGGCGCGCTACCGAGCTGATCGAGGCCAGCGCCTCGCCACGGAAGCCGAGGCTCATCACCCGCTCCAGGTCTTCCAGCTCGCGGATCTTGCTGGTGGCGTGGCGAGCCAGGGCCAGCGGCAGGTCGTCGGCGGGGATGCCGCGACCGTCGTCGCGCACTCGCAGCAACTTGATGCCGCCCTGCTCGACCTCCACATCAATGCGCCGGGAACCGGCGTCAAGGCTGTTTTCCAGGAGTTCCTTGGCCACCGAGGCGGGACGCTCGACCACCTCACCGGCGGCGATCTGGTTCGCCAGCCGCGGACTCAGCAGCTGGATACGCGGTGCTTCACTCATCACTGGGCCGCCAGGGCGGTGCTCGGGATGGACAGGGCCTGGCCGACTTTCAGGTTGTCGCTGGACAGGCTGTTGCTGCTACGCAGCGCGGCCATGCTCACTTCATAGCGCTGGGCGATCATCGCCAGGGTCTCTCCGGGCCGCACCACGTGCTCGCGCGGCCCCATGGAGAGCTTGCCCTGGGCGCGCAAAGAGGCGATGTAGGTGCCGGGCGGCGGGCTCTGCTGGAAATACTGGCGGATGCCGCTGGTGATCGAACGCGCCAAAGCCTGCTGATGGCTGGCGCTAGCCAGCTTGCGCGACTCGTTGACGTTCGAGATGAAGCCGGTTTCCACCAGGATCGATGGGATGTCCGGCGACTTCAGCACCATGAACCCGGCCTGCTCGACACGACGCTTGTGCAGCGAAGTGATGCGGCCGACATTGGTCAGTACCTTGTGGCCGACATCCAGGCTCGACGAGAGGGTGGCGGTCATCGACAGGTCGAGCAGCACGCCGGCGAGCATCTGGTCCTTGTCGCCGAGGCTGACGCTGCCATCGCCGCCGATCAGGTCGGAACGGTTCTCGCTGTCGGCCAGCCAGCGCGCGGTTTCCGAAGTGGCGCCGCGGTCGGACAGGGCGAACACCGAGGCACCGAAGGCGCTGCGGCTCGGCGCGGCGTCGGCATGGATCGAGACGAACAGGTCGGCGCCCTTCTTGCGGGCGATCTCGGTGCGCTTGCGCAGCGGGATGAAATAGTCGCCGGTACGGGTCAGCTCGGCCCGGTAACCGCGCACCTGGTTGATCTGGCGTTGCAGCTCGCGAGCGATCGACAGGGTGATGTTCTTCTCGTGCAACCCGCCCGGGCCAAGGGCGCCAGGGTCTTCACCGCCGTGGCCGGCGTCGATGGCGATGACGATATCGCGGGTGCCGCCCTTGGTTGGCAGCGGCAGCTTGGCCACCGGCTGGGTCGGCGTCACCGGGGTGACCGGCACGCTCGGGGTCGGCGTCGCGGGCACGTCCGGGGTCAGGTCGGCGCCCTGGTCGTAGAGATCGACCACCAGGCGGTTGCCGTATTGCTGGTTGGGCGGCAGGACGAAGCTTTTCGGGGTGACCTGCGCCGACAGGTCGAGGACCATGCGCAGGTCGTTGGGCGTGCGCTGGGCGGAGCGCACCGCGGTGATCGGGGTGTTGCCGAGCTTGAGACCGTTGAGCTGGGTCGCCAGTTGGGCGCCGCTGACGTCGATGACGATACGGTTGGGAGCGGCCAGGGTGAACAGGCTGTGCTGCACCGGACCGGAGAGATCGAAGACCAGACGGGTGTTGTCCGGAGCGCGCCAGATCCGCACGCTCTTGATTTGCGCGGCGGCCAGAACCTCGCCGACCTGGCAGGCCAGCAGAATCATCACCCCAGTCAACAACGTCCGCAGACGCAAGCCCCAACCCATCGTTTTTCTCATGCTCCCATGGTCAGGGTGGCACACCAGGCTTCGCCCCGCGCACCGTGCGGTACCAGGCGCAGTGTCCGTCCACCCGCTTGGGCAGTAATGGTAATGTCCAGATCGGCGGTTGGCAAAACGCCCGCACCGCGCTCGGGCCACTCGATCAGACAGAGTGCGCTGCCGTCGAAATAGTCGCGGATGCCGAAGAACTCCAATTCCTCCGCATCGGCGAGCCGGTACAGGTCGAAATGGTAGGCGCGCAGCTCGCCGATTTCGTAAGGCTCGACCAGGGTAAAGGTCGGGCTTTTCACCGAGCCGGCATGGCCGAGGCCGCGCAGGATGCCGCGCGAGAGGGTGGTCTTGCCGGCGCCGAGGTCGCCATGCAGGTAGATCACCCCCTGCCCCCCGCTGGCCCGGGCGATGCGCCCGCCCAGTTCGAGCATCGCGTCTTCCCCTTCGGCGGACAGGATCACTTCAGACACGGACTGCACTCCTCGAGCAACTGACGAACGGTAGGTATGAGATCGGTCGCCGCCAGCCCACGACCCTGGGCGCCGAGCCGCTCACCGGCGGCGGCATGCAGCCAGACCGCCAGGCAGGCCGCCTCGAACGCCTCCACGCGCTGGGCCAGCAAGGCACCGGTGATGCCCGACAGCACGTCACCCAGGCCGGCACCAGCCATCGCCGGATGCCCCTGGGAACAGACGGCAAGTCGTCCGTCGGGCGCGGCGACCAGGCTGCCGGCGCCCTTCAGCACCACCACCGCCTGGTAGCGACGCGCCAGTTCCAGCGCCGCCGCCGGGCGGTCCGCCTGCACCTCGGTGGTCGAGCGACCCAACAGGCGCGCGGCCTCGCCGGGATGTGGCGTCAGAATCCATGTCCGCGGCCCTGCTCCGACCGGTTCCAGGGCCAGCAGGTTCAACGCGTCGGCATCCCAGACCTGCGGCAACGGTCGCGACCGGACAGCGCTCAGCAGGCTACGCCCCCAGGCGCGCTGGCCAAGACCGGGACCGAGCATCAGCACGCTGGCGCGTTCGGCAAGGGCCAGCAGTTGGTTCGCCGACGCCACGCCATGGGCCATGACCTCGGGACAACGGCTCAGCAACGCCGGCACATGTTCGACGCGGGTCGCCGCCGAGACCAGCCCGGCGCCGCAGCGCAGGGCGCTTTCCGCGGCCAGTAGCACGGCCCCGCCCATGCCGGTGTCGCCGCCGACCACCAGCAGGTGGCCGAACAGCCCCTTGTGCGCGGTCCGCGGCCGCGCTGCCAGACTCGGCAGGGCATTTCGTGCCAGACGGTGGGCCCGGGGCTGGAGCCCTTGCAACACGACGGCGTCGCTGCCGAGTTCGTCGAACACCAGCTCGCCGACCCGTGCCGGCGCCTCGCCAGTGAACAGCCCGATCTTCAGGCCGATGAAAGTCACTGTCAGATCCGCCCTGATCGCTTCCCCCAATACCGCACCGGTGTCGGCGCTCAAGCCGGAAGGAATATCCACCGCCAGCACCGGCAGGTCGGCGGCGTTGGCCAGGCGGATGGCCTGCGCAAAGGGCTCGCGCACGGCACCTGCCAGGCCGGTGCCGAGCAATGCATCCACTACTACGCCCTCGAGCACGGCGCACTCGCTCCAGGGCTCCACCACGACCCCGGTCGCCAGCGCGGCGGCACGCGCCTGCGCCGCGTCGCCGGCAAGCCGCTGCGGCGCCGCGACCGCCAGCACCCGCACTCGCCAACCCGCACGTTGCGCCAGCGCCGCGATCAGGTAGCCGTCGCCGGCATTGTTGCCGTGCCCGGCGAGCACCGTCAGCGCCGCGGCCTCCGGCCAACGGCGGCGCAAGGCACGCCAGGCGGCGTGGGCGGCGCGCTGCATGAGTTCGAAGCCCGGCGTGCCGGCGGCGATCAGGCGCGCATCCAGGTCGCGCACCTGGGCGGCGGAATAGAGGGCGAGTGGCAGGTCGTCGTGCTGGAAGGTCATGGTCATCGGATCGATTCGGCGTCAGGCGCGCAGTCTGGCAGAATTATACCTATCCCATTTCGCTTTCCCTCGTCTTCGTTGCCTCCCATGACTCCCCAACCTCTGGCCGACAACCTTTCCCCGCCGGACCCCACCCGCCTCGCCCAGTCCATCAAGGACTGGGGCCGCGAGCTGGGGTTCCAGCAGGTCGGTATCAGCGACGTCGAGCTGGGCGAGCACGAAGCGCACCTGCAGCGCTGGCTGGAGGCCGGCTACCACGGCGAGATGGACTACATGGCGGCGCACGGCAGCAAGCGCTCACGACCTGCCGAGCTGGTTCCCGGCACGCTGCGGGTGATCTCTCTGCGCATGGATTACCTGCCCGGCGACACGCGCATGGCGCAGGTCCTCGCGACGCCGGAAAAAGCCTACGTCTCGCGCTACGCCCTCGGCCGCGACTACCACAAGCTGATCCGCAAGCGTCTGCAACAACTGGCCGAGCGCATCCAGGCCGAAGTCGGCCCGTTCGGTTTCCGCGCCTTCGTCGACAGCGCGCCGGTGCTGGAAAAGGCCATCGCCGAACAGGCCGGCCTCGGCTGGATCGGCAAGAACACGCTGGTGCTCAACCGCAAGGCCGGCAGCTACTTCTTCCTCGGCGAGCTGTTCGTCGACATGCCGCTACCCGTCGACCCGGCGATGGACAGCGAGCATTGCGGACGCTGCTCGGCCTGCCTGGACATCTGCCCGACCGCGGCCTTCGTCGGCCCCTACCGGCTGGACGCGCGACGCTGCATCTCCTACCTGACCATCGAGTACAAGGGCGCGATTCCGCTGGAGCTGCGACCACTGATCGGCAACCGGGTATTCGGCTGCGACGACTGCCAGATCGTCTGCCCATGGAATCGCTTCGCCCGCCCCACCGGGCAGGGCGACTTCCAGCCGCGCCACAGCCTGGACAACGCCGAACTCGCCGAACTGTTCCTCTGGAGCGAGGAGGAGTTCCTCGGCCGCACCGAGGGTTCGCCGCTGCGCCGCGCCGGCTACGAGCGCTGGTTGCGCAACCTGGCGGTGGGGCTGGGCAACGCGCCCTCGACCATCCAGGTGCTGGAGGCGCTGAAGGCGCGCCGCGGGTTCCCTTCGGAGCTGGTCCGCGAGCACGTGGAATGGGCCCTGCGGCGCCACGGGGAAACCTAGCCCGGCCGGCGCCTGCCACCCGGTCCGGACGGATCAGAGCTTGATGAAGTGGTCGCGGTAGTGGCGCAGCTCGGCGATCGACTCGCGGATATCGTCCAGCGCCAGGTGGGTGTTGCCCTTCTTGAAGCTCTCGCGGACCTGCGGCGCCCAGCGCGCGGCCAGCTCCTTGAGGGTGGAGACGTCGAGGTTGCGGTAGTGGAAGTAGCCTTCCAGCCTGGGCATGTGCCTATAGAGGAAGCGGCGGTCCTGGCAGATGCTGTTGCCGCAGATCGGCGAGCTGCGCTTGGGCACCCACTGCTCGAGGAAGGCCAGGGTCTGCGCCTCGGCCTCGGCCATGCTCACGGTACTTTCCCGAACCCTCTGGGTCAGGCCGGACTGGCCGTGCTGGCGGGTATTCCACTCGTCCATGCCGGCGAGGATTTCCTCTGGCTGGTGGATGGCGATCACCGGTCCTTCGGCCAGGGTGTTGAGGTCACTGTCGGTGACGATGGTGGCCATCTCGATGATGACGTCCCGGTCCGGATCGAGGCCGGTCATCTCCAGGTCGATCCAGATAAGGTTCTGCGGGTTCTGCATGGGGAGTCGCTCCAGTCGCTATGCCGTGCATTCTAGCGTGGAACGCCGCCGCGCGAATGATGGCGGCGCGCCCATGTTAAACTCGCCGCCGATTTTTCATGCGGACGCATCATGGCCAAACGCCACTTGACCCGCCGGCAGAGCTGGCGTATCGAAAAGATCCAGGAAGAACGCGCGGCCCGGGCGGCCCGTCGCGAGTCGCGTGCCGTGGAAGAGCTGGAGGGCGGCGACCTGGGACCGGAGCAGACCGGCCAGGTGATCGCTCATTTCGGGGTTCAGGTAGAGGTCGAGTCCGCCGACGGCCAGGTTTCCCGCTGTCACCTGCGCGCCAACCTGCCGGCACTGGTGACTGGCGACCAGGTGGTCTGGCGCGCCGGCAACCAGGGCATCGGCGTGATCGTCGCGCAATTGCCGCGCCGCTCCGAGCTGTGCCGCCCGGACATGCGCGGGCTGCTCAAGCCGGTGGCGGCCAACGTCGACCGCATCGTCATCGTCTTCGCCCCGCGTCCCGAACCGCACGCCAACCTGATCGACCGCTACCTGATCGCCGCCGAACATGCCGGCATCCAGCCGCTGCTGCTGCTGAACAAGGCCGACCTGGTCGACGAGAGCAATGCCGAAGGCATCGATGCGCTGCTGAATGTCTACCGCACCCTGGGTTACCCGCTGATCGAGGTGTCGGCCTTCAATGGCCTGGCGATGGACGAACTGCGCGGCGCGCTGGACGGTCACGTGAGCGTCTTCGTCGGGCAGTCCGGGGTGGGCAAGTCGTCGCTGGTGAATGCCTTGTTGCCAGGTGTCGACACACGTGTCGGCGACCTCTCCACGGTGACCGGCAAGGGCACCCATACCACCACCACCGCGCGACTGTTCCATTTTCCCGGCGGCGGCGACCTGATCGACTCGCCCGGCATCCGTGAGTTCGGCCTGGGGCACGTGTCGCGAGACGATGTCGAGGCCGGTTTCATCGAGTTCCGCGACCTGCTCGGACGTTGCCGCTTCCGCGACTGCAAGCACGACCGTGAACCAGGTTGCGCCCTGCTCCAGGCTTTGGAGGACGGGCGCATCATGCCGCAACGCATGGCCAGCTACCGGCACATTCTGGCAAGCATGCCGGAAACGGACTACTGAACCTCAGTCGCCCTTGATCTGCTCCAGCTTCAGGCTGCCGCCGTCGTCGAACAGGTTGAGCTTCTTCTGCACCTCGTCCGCCGGTAGCGAAGGTTGCGCGCCCGCCGCCGGTGCCTCGGCAGCCGGCTTCGGCTGCTCGCCCGGGGCAGCCGCGGGGGCGCTGGCTTCGGGAGCGCCGGTCTCGCCTTCGATGGCCTTCTGCGCCTTGCGGGTCAGGACCACGATGTCGATCCGCCGGTTCACCGGGTTCAGCGGGTCCTTGTCGTCGAATAGGCGTGCCGAGGCATAGCCGACAACCTGGGCGATCTGCCCTTCCGGATAGCCGCCGGCGACCAGTGCTCGGCGCGCGGCGTTGGCGCGATTGGCCGATAGCTCCCAGTTGCCGAAGTCGCCGTTGCCGGCATAGGGCTTGGCGTCGGTGTGGCCGCTGATGCTGATCTTGTTCGGCACCTGGCGGATGGTCTCGGCCATGGCCAGCAGGATGTCCTCGAAATACGGCTGCAGGCGCGCGCTGCCGAGGTCGAACATCGGCCGGTTGGCGGCGTCGACGATCTGGATGCGCAGGCCGTCGCGGGTGATCTCGAAGTGGATCTGGTCCTTGAAGTCCTTGAGCATCGGATTTTCGTCGACCTTGTTCTGCAACTCCTGCAGCAGCAGCGCCAGGCGCTCTCGCTCAACCTGCTCGGCGAGGTTCTCGGCCTGGTCGGCGTTGACCTGGTGGTCCTGCTCGGGGCTGATCCGGCTTTCGTTGGAGTCCGGCTGGGCCTGGACCTGCGGATTGAGGGTCTTGTCCGGCGCCGGCGTCGGCGTGCCGCCGAGGTCGATGACGTAGGGGCTGGCGCTTTCGCTGAAACCGATGGGGTCCTGGAAGTATCCGGAAATCGCCTTCTTCTGCTCCGGGGTGGCCGAAGACAGCAGCCAGAGCACCAGGAAGAACGCCATCATCGCCGTGGCGAAGTCGGCGAAGGCGATCTTCCACGAGCCGCCGTGGTGGCCGGCGGCATAGCGCTTGACGCGCTTGACGATGATCGGCTGGTTATTGTCCATCTATCGACAGTGCCTCCACTCAGCGGCCACGCACGGCCTGCTCGAGCTCGGCGAAGGTCGGCCGATGGGCGGGCAGCAGCACCTTGCGGCCGAACTCGACGGCCAGCGAAGGCGGCATGCCGGAAGCGGAAGCGACCAGGCAGGCCTTGATCGCCTCGAACAGGTTCAACTCTTCCTTGGCATCGTGCTCCAGGGCGCCCGCCAGCGGGCCGACGAAGCCGTAGGCGGCGAGAATCCCGAGGAAGGTGCCCACCAGGGCGGCGGCGACGTGGTGGCCGATCTCCGCCTGGCTGCCTTCGCCAAGCAACGCCATGGTGATGACGATGCCGAGTACCGCGGCGACGATACCGAAGCCCGGCAGGGCGTCGGCGACCTTGGTCACCGCGTGGGACGGATGCTCCAGGTCCTCCTTGAGACTGGACAGCTCCATGTCGAACAGGCCTTCCAGCTCGTGCGGCGCCATGTTGCCGGAGGACATGATGCGCAGATAGTCGCAGACATAGGCGGTCATCCGCTCATCCTTCAGCACACCGGGGTACTTGCTGAAGATGGGGCTGGCCGCGGGGTCCTCGATGTCCGCCTCGATCGCCATCATCCCTTCGCGCCGGCTCTTGTTGAGGATCTCGTAGAGCATGCCCAGCACCTCGAGGTAGTAGGTCTGGGTAAAGCGGTTGCTGAACATCTTCGGCGCTTTCTTCAGCACCACCATGAACGTGCTGCCCGGGTTGGACTGGAGGAACGCCCCCAGTGCCGCGCCACCGATGATCAGGACCTCGAAGGGCTGGATGATGGCGCCGATCTTGCCGCCGGAGAGCAGGAAGCCCCCGAGGACACTGGCGAAAACGACGATGATGCCGATGATTTTTGACATGAGGACCGGACGTGCGAAATGAACAGGATAAGGAGGGGGACTGCTAGGCTCCCTCTTGTTATCGGTTGCTAGCCGCAAGACTATAGTCCGAATACTCGAAAAGCCAGTTCGCCGCCTCGCCGACACCGAGCCCGACACCCATGACAGACCGCCTCGCCGCCTGGCTCGAAGAGCTCGACCGGCAACCCCTGCCGATCCCCGCCAGCCACTATGCCGGCCTGCACGCCGCGCTGAGCGACAGCCGTCGCTCGCTGCGCGAGATCGCCGACCAGTTGCAGGGCAGCCCGACACTGGCTTTGTCCATCCTGCGCGAGGCCAATCGCGCCGAGAGCGCCCGCGACAACCCCGCGGAAAGCCTGGAGGTGGCCCTCAGCCGCCTCGGCCTGGCGCGCGCGAGCCAACTTCTGAAGACCCTGCCGAGCATCCAGGATGCGGAGATGCCCAGGGTCCTCGGGCAGATGCTGCTGATCAGCCAGCACGCCATGCAGCAGGCCAGCGGCCTGTTCGGCGCGCGCCTGGCCAGGCTCTGGCAGGAAATCCACTGGGGCAGCCTGCTGACCATGGCTCCGGTCTGGGCGCTGGCCAACGCCCGCCCGCAGTTGCTGGAGCAATGGCAGCAACGCGTGCTGGTACAGGGCGAACCGACCCTGCGAGTGGAGCGCGAACTGCTCGGCATGCGCCTGCTGCCGATCTGCCTGGCGCTGGCCGAACGCTGGCGGCTACCGCAGTGGGTCATCCAGGGCTATCGCCTGCTCGCCTGCGACCGTCGCCTGCTGGTTCGAGCCCTGCGTATCGCCCGCGACCATCAGTCGCCCCTGCTCCAGCAACAGCAACTCGATGCCCAGCCCGATCTCGCCCGCTGGCTGACCCAGCCGGCCAACTGCACTCTCCTCGCCAATGGCCTGGCCATCGCCGCGCACCAGAGCTGGGACGGGCCGCACATGCTGCGCTGGCAGCGCCTGACCGGCCTGTACCTGGGCCAGCCGCTGACCGAAGTCCAGCAGCAGGTGCACATGCTCGCCGCGCAAAGCGCGCGCCTGCACGCCCGGCCGCCGCTGTGGCATCCGGCGGTGGCCTTGATCTGGCCCTGGCAGGCCAGCCGCTGGCGTGCCGAAGCGGCACCCCCGCCGCCGCCCTCGGCGGAAGCCCTGGCCGAGTGGCGGCAGCATTGCGCCGAGTTGCTCCGCGAGCCCAGCCCGTTCAGCAACGTGGTGCAGCTCACCGCCTGTGCCCGCGATGCGCTGCGCGCCTGCGGCCTGCAAAGGATGCTGCTGCTGGTGGCCGATCGCACCCAGGTACACGTGCTGGCGCAGCAGAGCGCCGGACTCGAACCGGGCCAGGAGAAATTGCAACTGGAGATTGCCAGCAGCCCGCTGCTGAAGAAACTGTTCCAGCAACCCGCCCTGCTGCGCATCGGCCCGAACAACCAGGACCAGTTGCTGCCGGCCCTCGGCGAACCCTTGCGCCAACTGTTCCCCGGGCCTCACCTGCTGCTGCGCTCGCTGGGCAACGGCTCGCGGGTGGTGATGCTGGTCCTGGCCGACCTCGGCGGCCAGCCGTTCAGCGACCTGCATGCCCAGGCCTTCGCCAAGACCGCCCAGTGCACCGAGCGCGCGATCCAGCAGTTCGGCCGCCAGCGCCGCACGGAATGAGGGACACGCCCGGCACACTGGTCGGGCGCGCTTTCCGTTAAACTGCTGCCCTTCTTCAACCCGGGGGTACTCGCATGTCCGTCTTCTCCGACCTGCCATTGGTGATCGAGCCCAGCGACCTCGCGCCGCGCCTGGGCGCGCCCGAGCTGATCCTGGTCGACCTGACCAGTGCCGCCCGCTACGCCGAAGGGCATATCCCCGGCGCGCGTTTCGTCGACCCCAAACGCACCCAGTGGGGACAACCCCCGGCACCCGGCCTGCTACCGGCCAAGGCCGACCTGGAAGCCCTGTTCGGCGAGCTGGGCCACCGCCCGGAGGCGACCTACGTGGTCTACGACGACGAAGGCGGCGGCTGGGCGGGCCGCTTCATCTGGCTGCTGGACGTGATCGGCCACCACCGCTACCACTATCTCAACGGCGGCCTGCCGGCCTGGATCGCCGACGCCCAGGCTCTCGACCGCGAGGTCCCGGCGCCTGTCGGCGGCCCGCTGCCGCTGACGTTGCACGACGAGCCCAGCGCGACCCGCGAATACCTGCAAAGCCGCCTCGGCGCCGCCGACCTGGCGGTATGGGATGCGCGCAACCCCAGCGAATACGCCGGTACCAAGGTGCTCGCCGCGAAGGCCGGGCATGTGCCCGGCGCGATCAATTTCGAATGGACCGCCGGCATGGACCCGGCTCGCGCCCTGCGCATCCGCGCGGATATCGCCGAAGTCCTGGAGGACCTCGGCATCACGCCGGACAAGGAAGTGATCACCCACTGCCAGACCCACCATCGCTCCGGCTTCACCTACCTGGTGGCCAAGGCGCTGGGCTACCCGCGGGTCAAAGGCTACGCCGGCTCCTGGTCGGAATGGGGCAACCACCCCGATACCCCTGTAGAGGTTTGAGGAATGTCGTTCAAAGATCGTCTGTTCATCTGCAGCCAGTACCTGCTGCCGCACCACCTGCTGTCCCGGCTGATCGGCTTCGCCGCCGACTGCCGGGCGACCTGGTTCAAGGACCGCCTGATCGCCTGGTTCGCCCGGCGCTACCAGGTCGACATGCGCGAAGCGCAGGTCGAGGACCTGCAGGCCTATGAACATTTCAATGCCTTCTTCACCCGCGCCCTGAAGGATGGCGCCCGCCCGCTGGCCCAGGAGCCCGGCGCGGTGCTCTGCCCGGCCGATGGCGCGATCAGCCAGCTCGGCCCGATCGAGCACGGGCGGATCTTCCAGGCCAAAGGCCACAGCTACAGCCTGGCCGAACTGCTCGGCGGCGACGCCGAACTGGCCGCGCCCTTCATGGGCGGCGACTTCGCCACCGTCTACCTGTCCCCCCGGGACTACCACCGCGTGCACATGCCGCTGGCCGGCACCCTGCGCGAGATGGTCTACGTTCCCGGCCGGCTGTTCTCGGTGAACCAGACCACCGCGGAAAACGTTCCCGAGCTGTTCGCCCGCAACGAGCGGGTGGTCTGCCTGTTCGACACCGAGCGCGGTCCGATGGCCGTGGTGCTGGTAGGCGCGATGATCGTAGCCTCCATCGAAACCGTCTGGGCCGGCCTGGTTACGCCGCCGAAGCGCGAACTGAAGACCTTCCGCTACGACGAAGCCGCCCGTGCGCCGATCCGCCTGGAAAAAGGCGCCGAGCTCGGTCGCTTCAAGCTGGGCTCCACCGCCATCGTCCTGTTCGGCCCGCAGCAGGTCGCGTTCAACGACGGCCTTGGGGCAGCGAGCCCGGTGCGCATGGGCGAATGCCTGGCCCTGCCGAAACAGTCCTGACCTCGCCGGGACGGAGCGCCCCGAGCGTCTCCGTCCCATCTCTCCCCGCCGCCGGGACCTCCCGGCGGGATCGTGGCGTCCGAAGGCTGCGGGTCCATTTCGATGCTGCTAGAGTTCGGAAAGGTCCTATCGAGCCTGTGCCGACCCCTCGGTCAGGAAAGCGGACTGCCGCACAGTTCCTGTCCTGGCCACGACGATGAACCCGCCTCCCGTGTTAAGAAAGAGGAGGCGCAGCCGCGGCGATCGGAAGTCCGGCACCTCTCCGGGGCTTCATCCCCCCCGTAGAGCCTTTTCAGTAGCGGAGCCGTCTAACCCCCCATGGAAAACCAGAGCCCCCACCTCTCGTTGCGCGTCCCCACTCCGACGCAGCAGAACCTGAGCTTCTGCGACGCCACCCCGAAGGACATCAAGTACTGGCTGGCGCACCTGCCCAAGGCCAACCTCGGGGAAACCGCGCGCCAGCTCTACCAGGGCCTGATCGAACTCAACCAGTTGGTGCTGCCCGTCGAGGCCCGCCTGCAACTGCTCGAACTGTTCCGTCCAGAGGTGCATTTCGTCTGCGCCCACCTGGAACGGCACTTCCTCAACCAGGCCATCGTCCTCGACGAACGGCCGCGCAAGATCGCCAACCTCTGCCAGGCCCTGCAGAACCACCTGGCCATCGGCTACAAGCTGATCGTGGTCCAGGAAGCGCCGCGCAACAGCCGCGACCGCGCGCAGCTGTTCGCGGTCGGCATCCAGCGGGCGATCCGCAGCCTGTGCGGGCCGCTGATCCGCGCCAGCCAGTTGTACTGCCCGGTCCCCGAGGGGCTTTGGCTGGAACTCCACCAGCTCTACCAGTTGGCCAGCCAGCGCGGCGTGCATCGTCTCGCGGTGCGCGACGAACTGGCCAAGCACACCCCCGGCCTGAGCGTCGAGCAGGCCTACCTGATTCCGCTGCTGCTCGGCTGCGCGCGCTGCAACCAGATGCGCCAGAACAACATTGCACGGCTCGCCGAGGTGCTCGAACCCTGGAGCCAGCTGCTGTCGATACAGAGCGCGACGCTGCCCGGCTCGCTGTTCATCGCCGTGCCGCAGATCGACGGCCCGCCGCGCTACCGTTCGCTGTACCCGGAGACCCAACTGGCCAGTGCCCTGGGCATCGACACCCAGCCGCTGGTCGAGCTGATCCGCGAATACCTGCTGCAGCCCGAGGCCGAACGCGCGAAAGCACGCCTGCCGCTGATCGAAGGGGTGACCCTGGACCTGCTGCAACATCTCTCCTCGGCCTGGGGTGACATCGCCGAACGTACCTTCCAGCGCACCCAGGGCCAGGGCCAGTTGACCCTGTGCATCGGCATGAGCGCCCTGCACTACTTCCTCGCCGGGCGCCGCCCGTTCAACGAGGTCCTGCAGATCCAGGAAGCGCCCGAGGCGCCTCGCTTCAAGGCCGACGTCCAGGACGCCTGGGCCGGCGCCTTCGATGCACAGAAGGTCACCGACTGGCAGCCCGGCATGCCGCTGGAGGAAATCGAGTACCGCCCGCATCAGTCGCCCCGCAGTGTGCAACCCGGGCACCCGCAGGCCCACGCACAGGCTGACGCCACCGAGGACTACCCGACCTACGCCCTGCCCATCGTCAACCACAGCCCCGGCGGCTATTGCCTGAGCTGGCCGAAGGAGGTGCCCGCCCAACTGCAGGCGGGCGAACTGGTCGGCCTGCAGGACCTTCCAGGCCAGGCGTGGAGCATCGCGGTGGTGCGCTGGATCCGCCAGGTACGCAATGGCGGCACGCAGATGGGCATCGAGATGATCGCCCCGGCGGCACAGCCCTGCGGCCTGCAACTGCTGCGCAAGACCGAGCAGAGCAGCCACTACCTGCGCGCCCTGCTGCTGCCGGCGATCGCCGCGATCTCGCGGCCGGCGACGGTGATCACCCCGCGCCTGCCGTTCCAGGAGGGCAGCCGGGTGCAGATCAACCTGCACGGCGAGGAGCGGCGCGCGGTGCTGAATCGCCGGCAGGCCTCGACCGGCAGCTTCAGCCAGTTCGAATACCGCTCGGCGGAACCGGTGAACACCCCGAGCGATAAGCCGGTCACAGCGCCAGTGGCCCGGCCGCCTGCGGGGGAGGAAGATTTTGACTCGCTCTGGAAGTCTCTGTAGATTGCCCCGACACCTCCATTCGCCGTCTTTTCGCGCCTGCCCGGACGCGGACTGAGCCCTTTCCATGGCCATCGAAAAGAAAACCATCCGCCTGCTGATTCTGGAAGACTCGCAGAACGAAGCCGAACGCCTGGTCAGTCTGTTCCGCAATGCCGGCCACGCGACCCGCGTACATCGACTGACCTCTCCCGAGGACCTCGCCGAAACCCTCCAGCAAAGCTGGGACCTGCTGATCGCCGCGCCGACCAGCGAGTGTCTCGAGCCCGGCGAGGCGCTCGCCACCTTGCGCCGCCAGTCGCGCGACATCCCGTTCATCCAGCTGGTGGCCGACAACAGCTCCGACGCCATCACCGACGCCTTGATGCTCGGCGCCCAGGACGCCCTGCCGCAAGGCGAGGACGAGCGCCTGGTGCTGGTCGCCAACCGCGAGCTGGCCGGCCTCGCCGAACGCCGCGCGCGCCGCGCCGCCGAACTCGCCCTGCGCGAGGCGGAAAAACGCTGCCAGTTGCTGCTCGACAGCTCGGTCGACGCCATCACCTACGTCCACGACGGCATGCACATCTACGCCAACCGCTCCTACATGGCGCTGTTCGGCTACGAGGACGCCGAGGAACTGGAAGGCCTGCCGGTCATCGACCTGATCGCCTCCTGCGACCAGGGCGCCTTCAAGGATTTCCTCAAGGGCTACCAGAACGACCAGCGCCAGACCGAACTGGTTTGCACCGGGGTCAAGCTCGACGGCCAGGAATTCAAGGCGCGCATCAGCCTCTCCGCCGCCACGTACGACGGCGAACCCTGCATCCAGGTGGTGATCCGCGGCGAGGTCGACAACGCCGAGCTGGAAGAAAAGCTCCGCGAAGTCAGCAGCCAGGACCCGGTCACCGGTCTCTACAACCGCAGCCACTTCCTCGACCTGATGGATGCCGCCGTGCAGCAGGCGGTGACCGCCCGCAAGCCGTCGACCCTGGCCTATATCCATCTCAACGGCTACCCCTCGCTCCAGGCCGACCACGGGCTTTCCGGGATCGACCTGCTGCTCGGCCAGTTGGCCGGACTGATGCGTGAACAGTTCGGCGAGGAAGCCGACCTGGCGCGTTTCGGCGATTCGATCTTCGCCGCCCTGTTCAAGGGTAAGACTCCCGAGCAGGCGCAAGCGGCGCTGCAACGACTGCTGAAGAAAGTCGAGAACCACCTTTTCGAGCTGAACGGCCGCAGCGCCCAGGCCACCCTCAGCATCGGCGTCGCCGGTCTCGACGAGAAGACCGCCAAGGCCCAGGACGTGATGAACCGTGCGCATCGCTGCGCCGATGACGCGGCACGCAAGGGCGGGTCGCAGATCAAGCAGTACAACCCGGCGGAAGAGCTTGCCGCCGCCGCCCAGCGCGGCGACGTCATCGCGATCCTCCAGCAGGCGCTGGAGACCAACAGCTTCCGCCTGCTGTTCCAGCCAGTCATCAGCCTGCGCGGCGACAGCCACGAGAACTACGAGGTGCTCCTGCGCCTGCTCAATCCGCAGGGCCAGGAAGTGCCGCCGGCGGAGTTCCTGCATGCCGCCAAGGAAGCCGGGCTGGCGGAGAAGATCGACCGCTGGGTGATCCTCAATTCGATCAAGCTGCTCGCCGAGCATCGCGCCAAGGGGCACCAGACCAAGCTGTTCGTCCACCTGTCCAGCGCGAGCCTGCAAGACCCCGGCCTGCTGCCCTGGCTCGGGGTGGCGCTGAAGGCCGCGCGCCTGCCGCCGGAGTCGCTGGTGTTCCAGATCAGCGAAGCTGACGCCACCAGCTATCTGAAGCAGGCCAAGCAACTGACCCAGGGCCTGGCCACCCTGCATTGCCAGGCGGCGATCAGCCAGTTCGGCTGCTCGCTGAACCCGTTCAACGCGCTGAAGCACCTGACCGTGCAATTCATCAAGATCGATGGTTCCTTCGTCCAGGACCTCAACCAGGTGGAAAACCAGGAGATCCTCAAGGGCCTGATCGCCGAACTGCACGAACAGCAGAAGCTCAGCATCGTCCCCTTCGTCGAGAGCGCCAGCGTCCTCGCCACCCTGTGGCAAGCCGGCGCCACCTACATCCAGGGCTACTACCTGCAAGGGCCGAGCCAGGCGATGGACTACGACTTCTCCTCGGGAGACGAATGAAGAACGGGCGCCCTGGGCGCCCGTTGCTTTTCCGCTCTACCGACCTGGTTCGTGGCTGCCGGGCCGGCAAGAGACGCCCGCCGGCCTCAGGCTCGTCCTTCGCGGTCGCGGTAGCCGAGCAGGTAGAGGATGCCGTCCAGGCCCAGGGTCGAGATCGCCTGCTTGGCCGACTGCTTGACCAGCGGCTTGGCGCGGAACGCCACGCCCAGGCCGGCCAGGCCGAGCATCGGCAGGTCGTTGGCGCCGTCGCCGACGGCGATGGTCTGCTCCAGGCTCAGGCCTTCCTTCGCCGCCAGTTCGCGCAGCAGGTCGGCCTTGCGCTGGGCATCGACGATCGGCTCGACCGCCACCCCGGTGACCTTGCCGTCGACGATCTGCAACTCGTTGGCGAACACGTAGTCGATCCCCAGCTTCGCCTGCAATTGACGGGCGAAATAGGTGAAGCCGCCGGACAGGATGGCGGTCTTGTAACCCAGGCGCTTGAGTTCGGCGAACAGGGTTTCCGCACCCTCGGTCAGACGCAGCGAGGCGCCGATCTCCTCCAGCACGTCTTCCGACAGCCCCTGCAGCAGCGCCAGGCGCTCCTTGAAGCTGGCGCGGAAGTCCAGTTCACCGCGCATCGCCCGCTCGGTGATCGCGGCGACCTTCTCGCCGACGCCGGCGGCCTTGGCCAGTTCGTCGATGACTTCCGCCTCGATCAGCGTCGAATCCATGTCGAACACCGCCAGCCGGCGATTGCGGCGGAACACGCTGTCCTGCTGGAAAGCGATGTCGACGTTCAATTCCTGGGCGACGCTGAGGAATTCCGCACGCAGCGCCGCCGGATCGGCCGGTTCGCCGCGTACCGAGAACTCGATGCAGCCCTTGCCCTGGTCGGCGGGCATGTCCAGCGGCATGCGCCCGGAGAGACGGTCGATGTGGTCGATGTTCAGCGCGTACTTGGCGGTGATCGAGCTGACCCTCTGCAGTTGCTCGGCAGTCACCCGGCGGGTGAGCAGGGTCACGATGTGCCGCGCCTTGCCCTGGCCGTCGACCCATTGCCGGTAGTCCTCTTCCGAGACCGGGGTGAAGCGCACCTGCTGGTCCAGCTTGTAGGCGGTGAACAGCACGTCCTTGAGGACCGAGGAACCGGCCTCGGTATCCGGGATTTCCACCAGGATGCCGAACGACAGGGTGTCGTGGATCACCGCCTGGCCGATGTCGAGGATGTTCACCCCGCCCTGGGCCAGTACGCCGGTGATGGCCGCGGTGAGACCGGGGCGGTCTTCCCCGGTGATGTTGATCAGGACAATTTCGCGCAAGGCGTAAGCTCCGCCAGGTAAAAGACGCCATTCTACCCGCTTTCCCGCACACCCGAGAGACGCAGAGCCGGGCATTTGCCATCACCACCGGTCGGAACCGACCGGGAAAACCCGCGAAACCGCCGCGCGGCGGCCTGGAAAGCGCGTCAACGGCCCTTTGCCCCTCGGGGGGCGCTGGTTATACTGCGCGATACCTCTATTTCAGAAGACCGAGCCCCCTGTGACCCGGCCCACGTCCGTCAAGCCCGACAATTTCTTCCTCCTGCTGTTTCGTGCCTTGCGCCAGCGCCGCGTCCCGATCGCCCTGCGGCTCGCCAGCCATAGCCTGATCCTGGTGGCCCTGGCCCTGCTGATCTACGCCTGGGTCATGGGCATGCAGTTTCGCCAGGCCATGCAACAGCAGGCCGATGCCCTGGGCCAGAGCCTGATCACCCAGACCGCCGCGTCCGCCACCGAGTTGCTGGTGTCCAACGACATCCTCAGCCTCAACGTGCTGCTGAACAACCTGGTGAAGAACCCGCTGGTGGCCCATGCGGCGATCTACAGCGTCGACCAGCGCATCCTCGCCGAGGCCGGCAGCCGTCCGAAGCAGAGCCTGCTCGGCGCCACCGAAGGCCTGTACTCGACGCCGATCACCTTCCAGGAAGTGATCGCCGGGCACCTGCGCATCAGCCTGGACATGCAGCAGTTCCAGCAGCCGATGATGATCAGCCTGCAGAGCATGGGCCTGATCAGCCTGATCCTGCTGATCCTCGCCCTGTATTTCAGCCTGCGCCTGGGGCGGCAGATTTCCACACCCTTGTTGCAATTGCGTGTCTGGTTGCGCGATCCGGACAATCCGGCCCCCGGCGCCGAACTGCAGAACGAGCTGGGCGACCTGGCGCGCGACCTGGAAGAGCGCCTGGTGCCGGAGAAGCCGCCGGCGCCGGAGCCGGAAGAAGCACCGCTGCCGCAGAACTTCGACGACATCCTGCTGGAAGACGACGAAGCCGACCTGCGCAGCCGCAAGGTCGAGGCCTCGGCCTTCGAGGAAGACGACATTCCGCTGGGCGACGCCCTGCTGGACGAGACCAAGCCGGTGGAATTCACCTCCATCGACGAAGACCCGCTGGACCAGGACGCCTTCGACGAGAACGGAGCCGAAGCCGGGGAACAGCCCGCAGCGCCCGCCGCTGCGCGCGAACCGCAACACAGTGCGGTG
This sequence comes from Pseudomonas sp. 203-8, assembly GCF_020708595.1. NCBI lineage: Bacteria > Pseudomonadati > Pseudomonadota > Gammaproteobacteria > Pseudomonadales > Pseudomonadaceae > Pseudomonas > Pseudomonas sp. 203-8. The sequence continues at coordinate 298,698 of NZ_JAJFDF010000001.1, forward strand.
CTGGCGATCCAGCTCGGCGCCCAGGAACAGTTGCGCCGGTTGCCGCGCAGCCGCCTGGTGGATCTCTTGCAACGCTATCGCGACTGCCTGGAACAGGCCGCCCGCCAGTACAAGGGCAGCCTGCACACGCTCAGCGACGGCGGCAGCCTGATTCTCTTCCACAGCCGCGACAACCGCGCCGACTACCTGACCAACGCGCTCTGCTGCGGTGAACTGATGCGTGCGCTCGGCCATGCCCTGCAGATCGAGGTCGCCGACAGCGGCATCACCTTGCAACTGCAACTGGGCCTGAGCCTCGGCGAAGACCTCAGCGAACAGACCCAGGCCGACCTGCTGCTCAACGAAACCGTGCAGAACGCCCTCGCCCTCAACCAGCACAGCCGCAACCTGCTGCTGGTCGAACGCAGCATCGCCGACGACGCGGTGGTCCGCGAGCGCGCCCGTATCCGCGCCATCGCCAGTCCGGAAGGAGCCTGCTGCGTCGAGCGTCTGCTGGAGCCGTATCCGTCGATGCTCGAGCGCCAACTGGCGCGCATGCACGACCGCGCCCGCCCGTGACCACCCTGATCACCCACCCGCTGCCGGTCCTGGCGGTGGGACTGGCCCTTGGCAGCCGGGTGATCCCGCCACACCTGCTGCTGGCAGGCATGCTCGCCGCCTGCCTGCCGGACTTCGACGTAGTCGCCTTCAAGCTCGGCATCGCCTATCACGATGCCTTCGGCCATCGCGGCTTCAGCCATTCGCTATTGTTCGCCGCGATCCTCGGCGCGCTCGCCGCCCTCGCCTGCCGGCCGCTGCATAGCGGACCGCTGAAAGCCGGGCTGTGGGTAGCGCTGGCCACCGCCTCGCACAGCCTGCTGGACGCGATGACCAATGGCGGGCTGGGCGTCGCCTGGTTCTGGCCCTGGAGCGACGCCCGCTACTTCATGCCGTTCCATCCGATCGCCGTGTCGCCGATCGGTCTGTCGCGCTTCCTCAGCGAACGCGGATTGCTGGTGCTGCAATCGGAGGCGCGCTGGGTCTGGCTGCCCTGCCTGCTGCTGGCGCTCGCCGGCATGGCCCTGCGCTTCCTGTTGCGCCGCTCACGCTGACGCCGAAACGAAAAAGCCCCGCTTCGGCGGGGCTTTCTCCTAGTCGGCTATCGACAATCAGAACCGATAGACCTCGGCGTCGGTGCGAATCGGCACCACCAGTGGCATTTTCGGACCTTCCTCTTCCTTGACCTTCGGCTTGGCCACCGGCTTGCGCGCGGTCGCCGGCGGCGGCGCCTCGGCCGCCACGGCGATCGGCTTGACGTCCTTGGCCAACTGCGCCGCCAGGCGCTTGAGCAGGTCGCTCTGGGCACGGATCTGGTCGCCGATGCTGCCCTGATGCTGTTCTTCCTCGTGGAACACCCGGCTGTCCTTCAGGTCGCCCTTCTGGTCCAACAGGCGCCAGCGCGCCTCGATCACTGCCGGCTGCTTGGGGCCGGAGTCGAGGCGACTGATGGTCAGCATCACCTGGACCTGGGGGGTGAAACCGGGTTTTTCCGGGAACAGCGCCAGGCGGCTGCTGCCCAGCTCGCTGGACATCTGCCGCAGCAGTTGCTGGCTGACATTGGTCTCCAGGTTGCCGGCCCAGCGCGCTTCGGTGGACAGACTGAGAATACCATCGGCCTGCCGCTGCACCATCACATCGCGCTTGAGATAGTCGGCCAGTTGTACCGGCCCGAGCAGGACGGCCGCACCGCCGTCCTTTTTCGGTACCGCAGCGGCACCGACGTCCAACTGGTAGAGCTGGGCCGGCGGATGGACCGCACAACCCGTCAGCCCGAGCAGGCTGACGAGGGAAAGACATGCGAAGACGCGCCACGCGCTCATCGAGAACCACCGTATTTCGCCGAAGATCGGCACTACTGATGCAAGACTTGAATTCTACTGGCCACCCGCCATCGGAAACGGCGGCCGAAGGGGCGTATCATCCCCTAACCAGCGCCATAGCTCCAGAGGCAGAGCGTATTCCGAAACCGGTTTCGGACCACCTGCGTCAGGGGAAAACCCGGCGGAACCCGCCAGGGAGACGACATTCCCCCGGAAAGCCGGCCTCGGAAGAGGCCGCTTTCGCCATTCCCTTGCGGATATGCGAGAGATCGGAGACCGGTAACGGCTCATTTCAATCCTGTGGCGGAATATCCACCAGCAGGCTGTCGACGCGCTGGAAACCGCGCGGCAGCTTGTTGCCTCGCCGGCCTCGCTCCCCCTTGTAGTGTTCCAGGTCGTCGCCCTTGAGCGACAGGGTACGCTTTCCGGCCTGCAGGACCAACGTCGCCCCGGCTGGCAGAACAGCCAGGTCGGTGAGGTATTCCTCGCGGCTGGCCACGCGTTCGCCGGGGATGCCGATGATCTTATTGCCCTTGCCCTTGCCGAGCTGCGGCAGGTCGGAGACCTTGAACAATAGCAGACGGCCCTCGGTCGTCACGGCCGCCAGCCAATCCTGCTCCACATCGCGCACCGGGCGCGGCGCCACCACGGCGGAGCCGTTGGGCAGGCTGAGCAGGGCCTTGCCGGCCTTGTTCTTGGCCTGCAGGTCCTCGCCCTTGACCACGAAACCATAGCCGGCGTCGGAAGCGATCACGAACAGCGCATCGTCGTCCGGCAGCAGCACGCATTCGAAGCTGGCCCCCGGCGGCGGCGTCAGCCGGCCGCTGAGTGGCTCGCCCTGGCCTCGCGCGGACGGCAGGCTGTGGGCCGGCAGCGAGTAGCTGCGCCCGGTGGAGTCGATGAACACCGCATACTGGTTCGAGCGTCCCGGCGCGGCGGCCTTGAAGCCGTCGCCGGCCTTGTAGGAGAGGCCGGCGGCGTCGATGTCGTGGCCCTTGGCGCAACGCACCCAGCCTTTTTCCGAGAGCACCACGGTCACCGGTTCGGTGGGCATCAGCTCGGTTTCCGACAGCGCGCGGGCCTCGGCGCGGGCGACGATCGGCGAACGGCGGTCGTCGCCGTAGGTCTCGGCGTCCTTGATCAGCTCCTCGCGCACCAGCTTCTTCAGCTTGGCCTCGCTGCCGAGCAGGGTCTGCAGGCGCTTCTGCTCCTTCAGCAACTCTTCCTGCTCGCCGCGGATCTTCATCTCTTCCAGGCGTGCCAACTGGCGCAGGCGGGTGTCGAGGATGTAGTCGGCCTGCACCTCGCTGAGTTCGAAGCGCTCCATCAGCACCGCCTTGGGCTGATCCTCGGTGCGGATGATGTGGATCACCTCGTCGAGGTTGAGGAAGGCGATCAGCAAGCCATCCAGCAGATGCAGGCGGCGCTCGACCTTGTCCAGGCGGAACTGCAGGCGTCGACGCACGGTGCCGATGCGGAACTGCAGCCACTCCGAGAGCAACTGGCGCAGGTCCTTGACCTGCGGCTTTCCGTCGAGGCCGATGATGTTCAGGTTGACCCGGTAGCTGGTTTCCAGGTCGGTGGTGGCGAACAGATGGGTCATCAGCTCTTCGACATCGACCCGGTTCGAACGCGGGATGATGACGATGCGGGTCGGGTTCTCGTGGTCCGACTCGTCGCGCAGGTCGGCCACCATCGGCAGCTTCTTGGCCTGCATCTGCCCGGCGATCTGTTCCAGCACCTTGGAACCGGACACCTGGTGCGGCAGGGCGTGGATGACGATGTCGCCGTCCTCGACGCGGTACACCGCGCGCATGCGCACCGAACCGCGGCCGGTCTCGTAGACCTTCTGCAGGTCGGCGCGCGGGGTGATGATCTCGGCTTCGGTGGGGAAGTCCGGGCCCGGCACGTGTTCGCACAATTCGGCGACCGTCGCGCCCGGCTGGTCGAGCAGGCGCACGCAGGCCGACGCGACTTCCCGCAGGTTGTGCGGCGGCACGTCGGTGGCCATGCCCACCGCGATGCCGGTGGTGCCGTTGAGCAGCAGGTTGGGCAGGCGGGCCGGCAGCACGGCCGGCTCGTCGAGGGTGCCGTCGAAGTTCGGTACCCAGTCCACGGTACCCTGGCCCAGTTCGCTGAGCAGCACCTCGGAATAGCGCGACAGGCGCGCCTCGGTATAACGCATGGCGGCGAAGGACTTGGGATCGTCCGGCGCCCCCCAGTTGCCCTGGCCGTCCACCAGCGGATAGCGATAGGAGAACGGCTGCGCCATCAGCACCATGGCCTCGTAGCAGGCCGAGTCGCCGTGCGGGTGGAACTTGCCGAGCACGTCGCCGACGGTGCGCGCCGACTTCTTGTGCTTGGAATCGGCATCCAGCCCCAGTTCGCTCATGGCGTAGACGATGCGTCGCTGCACCGGCTTCAGGCCGTCGCCGATATGCGGCAGGGCGCGGTCCATGATCACGTACATGGAATAATTCAGATAGGCCTGCTCGGTGAACTCGGCCAACGACCGGCGTTCGACCCCTTCCAGGCTCAGATCGAGGGATTCGCTCATGCGTACCTCACGGAGAAGTGTTTTGGCGCAGCACCAGGGTGCCGTCGCGCTGGGTGAATTCGAGTTGTTTCAGGGCGCTCATGCCGAGTAGCACCTCATCGCCGTCCATGCCCGGCGCAATCAGCGCCGCGACCCCGGACAGGCGGATATCGCCGAGTTGCAGCTGGTCCAGCCGCGTGCGCCAGCCCGTGGCGCGGCCGTTGGCCGTGCTCAGGGTGATCGGCGCGCCGCGCTCCAGCGCGAGTCTTGCCGCCAGGGCTTCCGGCACCGCCACCTGGGTCGCCCCGGTATCGAGCAGGAAGGTCACGCCCTGGCCGTTGATCTGCCCGTTCAGCAGGTAATGGCCCTGCCGGCTGCTGGCCAGGCGCAACTCGACGTAGCCGTCGCCATGGATCGATTGCGGCGCCTGGTTCGGGTTGCGCTGTCGATCTTCCCAGACGCCGAAATAGCGCGTCGCCAGCGCCAGCCCGGCGATCCAGGCCAGCACCAGCATGATCCGTCCCAGCCGCTGACCGGGCGCCCGTTGCGTCACTTGTCCCCCAACCAGCCGCCGGCGGGCGCGGCGAAGCGCAGGACGAAGGGCCGCACGTCGCCATCGGCGCGCGCATGGTCGCCATTGTCGATGCCCAGCCAGGCGCCCTTGTCGTCCAGCGACAGGGCTTCCGCGACGCCATAAGGCAGCTCGTAGCGACGCTCCGGCGCCAGGACCGCCGAGGCGAACGACCAGCAGCGCTCGACCTTGGCCTGGGCCAGGTCGCGGCGACAGATCTGATGCGCCAGGCGCTCCAGGGTGAACAGCTTGCCGCGGTAGAAGGCGAGGTCGGAGAAATCCTTCGGCAGCTTGCGCGCGCTGCCCAGTTCCGGCGGCGGCTCGATCTTGCCGCCCTCGGCGAGCAGTACGCAGCTGCCCTCGCAGCGCCAGGCACTGTTGTCGCGGTGGGCCACCAGCAGGCCGCGGCGCTCGCGCTCGGCAGCCAGCCAGAGGCGCTTGCCCTCGGGGTCGACGGCGATCCCTTCGAACAGCGCGTTGAAATTCATCAGCATGCCGCTGGCCCGCGCTTGCGACAGCAGGCCGGGCGGCAGGCGCAGCCAGTTCGGCGCGCCGCTCACCGGCAGTTGCAGGACCGCCGCGTGCGCCTCGCTGACCAGGTAGCGATTGCCGGCGGCATCGCAGGCGATGCCTTCGAAGTCGAGGTTGCCGCCGCGCACCAGGCCACTGAGCCAGACCCGCGTGCTCATGCCCCAGGGCAACCCGCTGTCCGGCGGGGTCGGAGCGATGAAACTCTCGGCCTCGGCCTGCCAGGGCTGGTCGGAGCCTTCGGCCGAGGGTTGCAGGCGATACAGGCGGTCATCGTCGCGGTCGGAAACCGTCCACAGCGCGCCGCCACACCAGGCCAGCCCGGAGAGGTTGCCGCCGCGCATGCCCTCCACCGCATGTTCGGAGATGAAGCTCAAGGCTGCCGGAACCGGTGGCTCTGGCGGCGCCTCGGCCGCCTGGACCAGGCCCCCGAACAGGCCGAGGATGGCCAGCAGGCGGCGCATCAGACCAGCACCTCGGCCAGGTTGCCCTTGCTTTCCAGCCAGGACTTGCGGTCACCGGCGCGCTTCTTGGCCAGCAGCATGTCCATGATCTCCAGGGTACCGGTGGCGTCCTCCAGGGTGAGCTGGACCAGCCGCCGGGTATTCGGATCCATGGTGGTCTCGCGCAGTTGCAACGGATTCATTTCGCCAAGGCCCTTGAAGCGGGTGACCTGCGGCTTGCCGCGCTTCTTCTCTGCGGCCAGGCGCTCGAGGATGCCGTCGCGCTCGGCTTCGTCGAGGGCGTAGTAGATGTCCTTGCCGAGGTCGATGCGGTACAGCGGCGGCATCGCCACGTAGACGTGGCCGGCTTCCACCAGCGGGCGGAAATGGCGGACGAACAGCGCGCAGAGCAGCGTGGCGATGTGCAGCCCGTCGGAGTCGGCATCCGCGAGGATACAGATCTTGCCGTAGCGCAGCTGGGCCAGGTCACTGGCACCCGGATCGACGCCGATGGCCACCGCGATGTCGTGGACCTCCTGGCTGGCGAGCACCTCGCCGCCGTCCACTTCCCAGGTGTTCAGGATCTTTCCGCGCAGCGGCATGATCGCCTGGAATTCCTTGTCCCGCGCCTGCTTCGCCGAGCCGCCGGCGGAGTCGCCCTCGACCAGGAACAGTTCCGCGCGCATCGGTTCCTGTCCGGCGCAGTCGGCCAGTTTGCCGGGCAGCGCCGGCCCCTGGGTGATCTTCTTGCGCTCGACCTTCTTGCCCGCCTTGAGGCGACGCCCGGCGTTGCTGATCGCCAGTTCCGCCAGTTGCAGGCCGATTTCGGCGTGCTCGTTGAGCCACAGGCTGAAGGCGTCCTTCACCACGCCCGAAACGAACGCCGCCGCCTCGCGGGACGACAGGCGCTCCTTGGTCTGCCCGGAGAACTGCGGTTCCTGCATCTTCATCGAGAGGACGAAGGCGATCCGTTCCCAGACGTCCTCGGGCGCCAGCTTGACGCCGCGCGGCAACAGGTTGCGGAACTCGCAGAATTCGCGCATGGCGTCGAGCAGGCCCTGGCGCAGGCCGTTCACATGGGTGCCGCCCTGGGCCGTGGGAATCAGGTTGACGTAGCTTTCCTGCACCGACTCACCGCCCTCGGGCAGCCACAGCAGGGCCCAGCTCACCGCTTCCTTGGAACCTTCGAGGTTGCCGCAGAAGGGTTCATCGGGCAGGCGCGGCAGCTCGGCGACCGCGTCGGTCAGGTAGGAGCGCAGGCCGTCCTCGAAGTGCCACTCGACGCGCTCGCCGGTGTTCTTGTCCTCGAACACCACGCTCAGCCCCGGGCACAGCACCGCCTTGGCCTTGAGCACATGCTTGAGGCGGCTGACCGAGAACTTCGCCGAATCGAAATACTTCGGATCCGGCCAGAAATGCACGCTGGTACCGGTATTGCGCTTGCCGACCGTGCCGATGACTTCCAGATCGCTGTCCTTGAAGCCGTCGGCGAAGGTCATCCGGTACTCGTTGGCGTCGCGCTTGACGCGTACCTCGACCCGGGTCGAGAGCGCATTCACCACCGAGATGCCGACCCCGTGCAAGCCGCCGGAGAACTGGTAGTTCTTGTTCGAGAACTTGCCGCCGGCATGCAGCTTGGTAAGGATCAGCTCGACGCCCGGCACGCCCTCTTCCGGGTGGATGTCCACCGGCATGCCGCGGCCATCGTCGATGACTTCCAGCGAGTTGTCCTGGTGCAGGATCACCTGCACGCTCTTCGCGTGGCCGGCCAGGGCTTCGTCGACGCTGTTGTCGATGACTTCCTGGGCCAGGTGGTTGGGGCGGGTGGTGTCGGTGTACATCCCCGGGCGCTTGCGCACCGGGTCGAGGCCGGAAAGGACTTCGATGGCGTCTGCGTTGTAAGTAGCCATGGGGTCTCTATTCAGTCAAAAGTCGAAAAGTCGGTGTCGCGCCACAGCGCCGACGGGTAGCCGGCGAACGCCAGCAGCGCCGGCAGGTGCCGGGCGAAGCCCTGGAAACCGTGGTCGCCGCCGGCCTGGATACGTAGCGCGCAGGCTCGGTAGAAGGCCTGCGCGACGCGATAATCGAGGGTTTCGTCGGCGGTCTGCAGCCATACCTGGTAGCGTTCGGGACGTTGCAGGTGCGTGACTTCCAGTTCGGCCAACGCCGCCACGTGGTCCTCGGTGAGTTCCCAGGTCTCGCCGCTGTAGTGGTTGGTCTGCGCGCCCAGGTAGCCGTCGAAGGAGCGATGCGGGGCGACCGCCGGATTGACCAGGATCGCCGCCAGGCCATGGCGCTCCGCCAAATGGGTCGCATAGTAGCCACCCAGGGAGCTGCCGACCAGCACCGGTCGCCCGAGCTCGGCGATGGCCCGCTCCAACTGGGCGATAGCCTGCCGTGGGTGATGGTGCAGGGCCGGGACGCGCAGGCCTTCGGCCAGGCCCAAGTGGCCGAAGGCCGCCTGCAGCTGACGCGCCTTGTGCGATTCGGGCGAACTGTTGAAGCCGTGGATATACAGCAGGGATGGGCTGGTCGCGGTCATCGGGAACGGGCTAATGGGCTTCAACTCGGTAGGGAAAGCCGAACGGTAACAGCTTCCAGGCTTCATCTTCCAGCCTGCGCGCCGATCGGCAACGACGCACGTGGCCGCGGTATCCCGCGACCGGGGGCATGTCAGTATCCGGCGGTGTCGTAGTCTACTTCGAAGACGACGTCGTCGACCCGCGAGATCCCCGTTTCCAGGCGCCCGTCGTCGTGCAGGCGCAACCAGCGGTAGCCCGGCGCCAGGCGGTCGAGGGTGAAGTCGCTGCTACCGGGGGCGAACTGTACGCAGGTGGACGGCGAAGCCAGCAGGCGCAGCGGGCCGCGCTGGCGGTCGAACTCCTGGTGAATGTGCCCCCACAGCAGGCAGCGTACCTGCGGATAGGGCGCCAGCAGGTCGAACAGCGCCTGCGGGTTGCGCAGGCCGATGGGATCCATCCAGTCGCTGCCGATCGGCACCGGGTGGTGATGGAAGGAAACCAGCAGGAAGCGTTCGCCGGCGCTGTCGATGGCGCGCCGCAGCAGCTCCAGCTGATCCTCCTCGAGATAGCCCGGCACCGCGCCGGGAATGCTCGAGTCGAGCAACACCACGCGCCAGTTGCCGACGTCGACGACCTGCTCCAGCAGGTCGCTGCCCTCGGTCGCCCTTTGCATCGGCTCGCGTTCGTCGTGGTTACCGGCGAACCAGCGCAACGGCGCGTCCAGGGGGGAGCTCAACCTGCGGAAGCGTGTGTAGGAATCGAGGCTGCCGTCCTGGGAGACGTCGCCGGTGGCGAGAATCAGGTCGATCCGCGGCTGCTCCCGGGCGACCCGCTCGACCACCTTCTCCAGGCTATGGGCGGTATCCATGCCAAGCAGGCGCGCGCCATCCTCGGCGAACAGGTGGCTGTCCGAGAGCTGCACCAGCAGTACGGAGGCGTCGGTGGCGGGAGTGTTCGAATGGCGTGACAAGGGGCCGTCTCCTGAAGGCGAGGCGTCCGCGGTGAAAGGGATGATTATGGTGACCGACGAAAGTGGCGGCAAACCCGGAAAGCGGAACAGATCACAGTTGCGAGGACTACTTTTGGCTTGATGTCATTCAACTGGCCTTTTGCCTGCAACCGCTCAGCGCTGGGCCACCGGCTCCATTTCGTGGCCGCAGGCCAGGCAATGGGCGAGCCACTCGCCGAGGAACAGGTTGAGCTGGTTCTTCTCGTCGGGCTGGTGCATCGCCTGGTTCGGGTAGGGATAGATCGCCATCAGCCGCCGCGCCTGTTCGGCGCCGATCACCTCGGCCATCCGCGCATCGTGGTAGACCCGCACTTCCAGCCGCGGCGCCGGCAACCAGGGCAGGCCCAGTTCCTGGCGCACCTGAAGGGTGGTGGTGTAGGGGCAGGCCTCGGTCACTTCCAGCGCAAGTACGCCGAGCAGCCGCTCCCCTTCGCTCAGCGCGACCCGGCGCGAGGCCTGCGCCTCGCGCATGTCCGGGAGCAGGCGCATGAGTCGCGCGTAGTTCGCTTCGCAGGTCGCCTGCAGGCTGGCCAGGTCGACCCGGTAGCGCTCGCGCAGCAGGTTCAGGCCCATAGCCCACGCACCTCGGCCCGGTTCAGGGCCAGCCACTGCAGGGCGATGATGCTCGCCGCGTTGTTGATCCGCCCGTCGCGCACGGCCTGCAGCGCATCTTCCAACGGCCAGACGTGGACGCGGATGTCCTCGCCCTCCTCCGGCAAGCCATGCACGCCGCCGACGCCTTCGCTGTCGCAACGGCCGACGAACAGGTGCACCACTTCGTCGGTGCCGCCCGGCGACGGCAGGTACTGGGTTATCGGCCAGAGCGCACCGAGAGTCAGCCCGGCCTCCTCCATCGCCTCGCGATGGGCCACTTCCTCCGGTTGCTCGTCCTTGTCGATCAGGCCGGCGACCAGCTCCAGCAGCCAGGGGTTGGCGAGCTTCTGCATCGCCCCGACGCGGAATTGCTCGATGAGCACCACGCAATCGCGCTGCGGGTCGTAGGGCAGCACGCAGACCGCGTCATGGCGGACGAACAGTTCCCGACTGATTTCCCGGCCCATGCTGCCGTCGAACTGGCGATGCCGCAGGCGCAGGCGATCGAGACGATAGAAGCCGCGGAAGCATTCCTCGCGCTGCACGAGCTCGACGTCACCGGGGGCGGGTTTGAAGGTTTCGGACATCCTCGACTCACTTCACTCGGGTATGTGGGTTTCGCGCCATCCTATCGCGGCCCGGCGCAGGGCGCAGCCACTTTCAGGACAGCTCGGGAAAACTTCGTGGCGCTCGCCGCACGGGCGTGTTTCCCGGCCACGGCTAGGCCATACTTGGGGTTTGCGCGGGCCGAACTCAAGCGCGACGCCAGGGTCGAAACGGACTGGTCGACGCTTCGAGCCCGCCCATCCACCGTCGCAAAAGGAATCCCATGCGCCTTCTGAAATTCGCCGCCCTCGGCAGCCTGGTCGTTCTGCTGAGCGCCTGCCAGAGCCTCTTCAAGCCCGGCCTCGACGACCCGCTGCCCACCGAGCGCCTCGCCAGCGAGCACCTGAAGCCCGGCTGTCAGGGCGAACAGTGTCCCTTGGTAAACATCGACACCTTGAAGTTCCCCGACGAACCGCAGTTGGACCCGATCGTCGAGCGCGCCCTGCTGGAAATGACCCGGGAAAACAACGAAACGCCCCTGCCGGCATCGCTGGCGGCCTACGAGCGGCAGTTCCTGGACAGCGCCGAGCCGGGCTGGAGCAGCTACCTGCAAGCCAAGGTGCGCGAACAACATGACGGTCTGGTGATCATCGAGCTTTCCAGCTACCTGTTCACCGGCGGCGCCCACGGCATGCCCGGTCGCGGCTTCATCAACTACGACCGCAGGCAGCACAAGGTGCTGAGCCTGCAGGACATGCTGGTTCCCGGCCAGGAAGAAGCCTTCTGGAAACAGGCCGAGCTGGCGCACAAGGCCTGGCTGCTGGCCAACAAGCTCGACCAGGACGCCGATTTCCAGAAGACCTGGCCGTTCCAGCGCACCCCGCACGTGGCATTGACCTTCGGCGCGGTGACGCTGAAGTACGACGCCTACTCCATCGCGCCGTATTCCTATGCCCACCCCGAACTGAAGATCCCGTATCCGCGCCTGAACGGCATCGTCAAGCCGAACCTGTTCCCCGGCCGCGGCTGACGCTTCCGACGCTCCGCAGCCCCTCGTCACGGCGAGGGGCCCCGTGGCGCGGCCTAGACCTGCCTGTAGATCACCGATCCTTCGTCCTTGAAGCGCGCCGCCTGCTCCTGGAAGCCGGCCTCGATGGCCTTGCTCTCGTCGGACAGGCCGTTCTCCTTGGCGTAGTCGCGGACTTCCTGGGTGATCTTCATCGAGCAGAACTTCGGTCCGCACATGGAGCAGAAGTGCGCGACCTTGGCCGAGTCCTTCGGCAGGGTCTCGTCATGGAACGCCCGCGCGGTGTCCGGGTCCAGGCCAAGGTTGAACTGGTCCTCCCAACGGAACTCGAAGCGCGCCTTGGATAGCGCGTTGTCGCGGATCTGCGCGCCCGGGTGGCCCTTGGCGAGGTCGGCGGCATGGGCGGCGATCTTGTAGGTGATGATCCCGGTCTTCACATCATCCTTGTTCGGCAGACCCAGGTGCTCCTTGGGCGTGACGTAACAGAGCATGGCGCAGCCGAACCAGCCGATCATCGCCGCGCCGATGCCGGAGGTGATGTGGTCGTAGCCGGGGGCGATGTCGGTGGTCAGCGGGCCGAGGGTGTAGAACGGCGCCTCGTCACAGCACTCCAGCTGCTTGTCCATGTTTTCCTTGATCAATTGCATCGGCACGTGGCCGGGACCTTCGATCATCACCTGCACGTCGTGCTTCCAGGCGATCTTGGTCAGCTCGCCGAGGGTTTCCAGCTCGCCGAACTGGGCGGCGTCGTTGGCGTCGGCCACCGAGCCCGGACGCAGGCCATCGCCCAGCGAGAAGCTGACGTCGTAGGCCTTCATGATTTCGCAGATCTCTTCGAAATGCGTGTAGAGGAAGTTCTCCTGGTGGTGCGCCAGGCACCACTTGGCCATGATCGAGCCGCCGCGGGAAACGATGCCGGTGACCCGCTTGGCGGTCAGCGGCACATAGCGCAGCAGCACGCCGGCGTGGATGGTGAAGTAGTCGACGCCCTGCTCGGCCTGTTCGATCAGGGTGTCGCGGAAGATTTCCCAGGTCAGGTCCTCGGCGACGCCGTTGACCTTCTCCAGCGCCTGGTAGATCGGTACGGTGCCGATCGGTACCGGGCTGTTGCGCAGGATCCACTCGCGGGTTTCATGGATGTGCTTGCCGGTGGACAGGTCCATCACCGTGTCGGCGCCCCAGCGGATGCCCCAGGTGAGCTTCTCCACCTCTTCCTCGATCGACGAGCCCAGCGCGCTGTTGCCGATGTTGCCGTTGATCTTCACCAGGAAGTTGCGGCCGATGATCATCGGCTCAAGCTCGGTGTGGTTGATGTTCGCCGGAATGATCGCGCGGCCGCGGGCGACTTCCTCGCGGACGAACTCGGGGGTGATTTCCTTCGGGATGTTGGCGCCGAAGCTGTGCCCCGGGTGCTGCTGGTCGAGCAGGCCGGCGGCCCGGGCTTCCTGCAGCTTCATGTTCTCGCGGATGGCGATGTATTCCATCTCCGGGGTGATGATGCCTTTCTTCGCGTAGTACATCTGCGAGACGTTGGCGCCCGCCTTGGCCCGGCGCGGCGTGCGCACGTGGGCGAAGCGCAGGGCGTCGAGGCTGGCGTCGGCCAGGCGGGCCTGGCCGAACTCGGAGGTCAGGCCGGGGAGGATCTCGGTGTCGCCGCGCTCGTCGATCCAGCGCGAACGCACGTCAGGCAGGCCCTTGCGCAGGTCGATGCGGACCTCAGGGTCGGTATACGGGCCGGAGGTGTCGTAGACGAACACCGGCGGGTTTTTTTCGCCGCCGAAGGCGGTGGGGGTGTCGGCGAGGGAGATTTCCCGCACCGGGACGCGGATGTCCGGGCGCGAGCCGGTCAGGTAGACCTTGCGCGAGTTCGGGAAAGGCTGCGTCGACTGGCGGTCGAGCTGCTCAAGGCGGGTGATGTTGTTCTTCTGCGTTGCGCTCATCGATGGCTCTCCTGGGTGATTGTCGGGAGAACCTGGCACGCGGGGCCACCGGGACTGGTGGCGAGAAGGACGCGCCGGCAAGGCAGGCATGGCGCGGACATCTTGTTCCCTACGCGGGTTGCTGCGGTCCGCGCGAGGCGGAACCGGACGCTAGCCCGATCAGGTTCAACGGGATCCGGAACTATCCGATCTCAGCCCCTCGTATAGGGCACCCCGACAAGAACCCCGGCAGTCTAATCAACACCGGCGGGATACGCCAACGGGAAAACGCCCCGCCCGACCGGCAGTCATGGTCCGGTCCGGCGCCCTCTCGCCAGGGAAGACGCAGATCCCCGCACGTTCGCCGGCACATCGATCCGGACTGGCTCTTCGATCAGTTGCCGCGCAGGTGCCTTGACCGCCACCGGTAGCGACCTTAGCCTTGCCCCACCTCGCATCTTTTCCAGGACGAACGAATGCTGCGCAGACTCTCCCTGGCGGCCGCCGTGGCCGCTGCTACCGGTGTCGCCTGGGCCGCCCAGCCGACCCCGCTGCCGACCAAGACCGACCTGATCAGCGTCTACAAGGAAGCCGTCGACAACAACGCCGACCTCGCCGCCGCCCAGGCCGACTACCTGGCGCGCAAGGAAGTGGTGCCCCAGGCCCGCGCCGGCCTGCTGCCGCAACTCGGCGCCGGCGGCCGTATCGGCGACTCACGGATCGCTCTCGACGAACCGGCCGCCACGGTCAAACGCAGCAGTCATGTGGTCCAGGCCAGCCTCAGCCAGCCGCTGTTCCGCGCCGACCGCTGGTTCCAGTGGCAGGCCGCCAAGGAAACCAGCGACCAGGCCAAGCTGGAATTCTCCGCGACCCAGCAGGACCTGATCCTGCGCAGCGCCGAGACCTACTTCACGGTGCTCCGCGCCCAGGACAACCTGGCCACCAGCAAGGCCGAGGAAGCCGCCTTCAAGCGTCAATTGGACCAGGCCAACGAGCGCTTCGACGTGGGCCTTTCCGACAAGACCGACGTACTCGAGGCCCAGGCCAGCTACGACACCGCCCGCGCCAACCGGCTGATCGCCGAACAGCGCGTGGACGATGCCTTCCAGGCCCTGGTGACCCTGACCAACCGCGACTACAGCGCCATCGAGGGCATGCGCCACACCCTGCCGGTGGTGCCGCCGGCGCCGAACGACGCCAAGGCCTGGGTCGACACCGCGGTGCAGCAGAACCTGCGCCTGCTGGCCAGCAACTACGCGGTCAACGCCGCCGAGGAAACCCTCCGCCAGCGCAAGGCCGGGCACCTGCCGACCCTCGATGCCGTGGCCCAGTACCAGAAGGGCGACAACGACGCCCTCGGCTTCGCCAACAGCGCCGCCAATCCGCTGGTGCACTACGGCAAGGATGTCGAGGAACGCACGATTGGCCTGGAACTGAACATCCCGATCTACAGCGGCGGCCTGACCTCCTCCCAGGTCCGCGAGTCCTACCAGCGCCTCAACCAGAGCGAGCAATCCCGCGAAGGCCAGCGCCGCCAGGTGGTGCAGGACACCCGCAACCTGCACCGCGCGGTGAATACCGACGTCGAGCAGGTCCAGGCGCGGCGCCAGGCGATCATCTCCAACCAGAGTTCGCTGGAAGCCACCGAGATCGGCTACCAGGTCGGCACCCGCAACATCGTCGACGTGCTCAACGCCCAGCGCCAGCTGTACGCCGCCGTGCGCGACTACAACAACAGCCGCTACGACTACATCCTCGATACCCTGCGCCTGAAGCAGGCGGCCGGCACCCTCAGCCCGGCCGACCTGGAGGCGCTCAGCGCCTACCTGAAGCAGGACTACGATCCGGACAAGGACTTCCTCCCGCCGGACCTGGCCAAGGCCGCCTCCGAGCAGTTACAGAGCAAGCCGCGCCAGCAGTACTAGCACGAGCCAAGACGCCCCCGGTCGGGGGCGTCTTCGCTTGACTGGCCTGGCGCGCGTCGCCCGGGTCAGCGCGCCAGCGGCTGGAGCAGCGCGTCGAACTGCTCCAGCCGCGGGAACCGCAGGGGTACATCCTGCTCGAGATTTTCCAGCCGCGCCCGGTAGGCGCGCAGGAAGTTGCCGCGCGCTTCCTCGCTGATGTATGGCACGTGCCAGGCGACGAAGGGCTCCAGCACCTGCATGCCGACATAGGCCAGGGTGCCGCGCAGGATCGGCCGCAGCATGTCCTCCAGCGGTCCGTGGATGGCACCCTCGCCGAACATGTGCTGGCGCCCGCCCAGGGTCAGGCTGACCAGCGCCTTCTTGCCGGCCAGGCCACCCTGGTCGTAGAAGCGCTTGCCGCCATAGCAGACCCCGGACACCAGTACCCGGTCGAACCACCCCTTGAGGATCGCCGGCACCGAGAACCAGTAGATCGGAAAGTTGAGGATCAGCAGGTCGGCCCACAGCAGCTTGTCCAGCTCGGCCTGGATGTCGGCGGCCAGGCTCTGGCGCTTGACGCTCTCGCGCTGCTCCAGGGCGTACACCAGGTAGTCGGGATCGGCGCGCTCGGCGAAGTCGGCGGCACTGGCCACCGGATTCCAGTTCATCGCGTAGAGATCCGAGACCTGCACCGCGTGGCCCTGGCCTGCCAGGGTCTCGCATGCCTGGTCACAGAGCGCGCGGGTGAAGGATTGCGGTTCGTTGTGGGCGTGGACGATCAGTACGTTCATCGTGGTTTCCGAATCGTGGTGACCGGCCGCATCGCTCGCGGCCGAGGGGTTCAGGCCTGGCCGAGCAACTCGGCGGCGCACAGCGCAATGCGCCGACAGGCTTCGCGCAGCGGTTCGGCGCCCAACACCAGGCCGAGGCGGATGTGACCGGCGGCGCTCGGGCCGAAGGCTTCGCCGGCGAGCACCGATACGCCATGGCGGTCCAGCAGGCGGTCGGCGAAGGCCTGGGCGGAAAGTCCGGTGGGACGGATGTCGACCATCACGAACATGCCGCCGTCCGGGCGCAGTGGACGCAGGCCGGGGCTGTCGGCCAGGCACTCGATTACCAGGTCGCGGCGGCGGCGGTAGGCCTCGCGCATCGCCTCCAACTCCGGCAGCGGCGCTTCCAGCGCGGTGCAGGCGGCATCCTGGATGAATTCCGGCGAGCCATAGAGCATGCACAGGGCGAGGTTCTCCAGGTGCGCGCAGAGTGCTGCGGGACCGACCACCCAGCCGACCCGCCAGCCGGTCATGGCGTGGGATTTCGACAGGCTGTTGAGGGTCGCGGTACGGTCGGCCATCCCCGGCAGGCTGGCCGGGCTGACATGCTCGCCGTCGAACAGCAGTTCGCTGTAGACCTCGTCGGAGATCATCCACAGGTCATGGGCCATGCACAGCTCGGCCAGGGCTTCCCAGGTGGCCCGCGGCAGGCTGGCGCCGGACGGGTTGTGCGGGCTGTTCAGCGCCATCGCGCGCGTGCGCGGGGTGATCAGTGCGGCGACCTCCTCGGCCTGCACGCGGAAGCCATTCTCGGAGCGCACCGGCACCGGCACCACCCGCGCGCCACAGGCGCCGAACACCGCTTCGTAGGTGACGTACATCGGCTCGGCGACTATCACCTCGTCGCCCGGATTCAGCAGGCACTGCACCACCGCGTACAGCGCGCATTGGGCACCTGCCAGCACCACCACCTGCTCCGCGTCCACCGCCTGGCCGCTGCGCCGCCGGTGGCGCTCGGCGATGCGCTGGCGCAGGGCGCGCTTGCCGCGCACGTCGGCGTAGTGGGTGTTGCCGGCCAGCAGGCTGTCGATGGCCGCCTGGACGATGGGCGCCGGGGTATCGAAGTCGGGGTCGCCGACCGACAGCAGGAGGATTTCCTCGCCCTGCTCGACCCGCGCCAGCGCGCGATAGTGGATGTCCCAGGCAGCGGCGCCGTCGCCGGCGATACGTTGAGTGAAGTCGGAATAGCGCATGGATGCTCTCCTTGTCCGGCGGTCAGCGCGCACAGGCGTGCCGCAGTTCGATCAGGGTCACGCCGGGCTGCCCGAAGCCGGCGCGCAGGTCGCGCTCCAGTTCGTTCAGGTCCTGCGGCTGGCGCACCGCGCAACCGTAGGCGCGGCCCAGCAGGGCGAAGTCGGGGTTGCGCGGCAGCACGCCGACCGGCTCGATGTCCAGGCCGAGCATGTCGTCGCGGATCTGGCCGAGCGCGTCGTTGTTCCACAGTAGCACCACCAGCGGACTGTCCAGTTCCTCGCTGGCGGTGGCCAGTTCCTGCGCGGTGTAGAGGAAGCCGCCATCGCCGACCAGCACCAGGCCCGGGCGCTGCGGGGCGCCGAGCTTGGCGCCGATGCCGGCCGGCAGGCCGTAGCCGAGGGTGCCGTAGCCGGTGGGATGCAGCCAGCTGCGCGGCGCTCGGCTGGCGAACGCGTAGTTGCCGGTATAGGCCAGTTGGGTCATGTCGGTGCTGACGAAAGCATCGGCCGGCAGCGCGGCGGCGATCCGGTCGAGGATCGCCTGGTGCAGCGCCTGCAGCGGCGCGTGTGCCGCGCGGATCTCCGCGCGCAGGCGCGCCACCCTCGCGGCGGCCGGCGCGGCGTCGCGGGCCTCCTGCGGCAGGCGCGCCAGCAGCGCCTCAAGGGTCTGCCGGGCATCGCCCCTGAGCGCTACGGCAGAGGGATAGAAGTCGTTGAACTTGCGCGGGTCGATATCGACGCGGATCAGTTCGCCGGACAGCGGCAGGCGTTCGCGCCAGAAGTCGGTGTCGGCCATCTCGGTGCCCACCGCCAGCACCAGGTCGGCCTCGGCGATCATCTCCCAGCCCGGCGCTACGCACAGGCTGGCCCCGGCGTTGAGCGGCGCGTCCGGCGGCAGCAGGCCCTTGCCGGCGACGCTGGTGAACAGCGGCGCGGCCAGGCGCTCGCTCAGCGCGGCAAGCGCATCGCCGGCCGCCAGCGCGCCGCCGCCGGCGATGAGCATTGGTCGCCGGGCCGCAGCCAGGCGCTCCGCCGCCGCCCGCAATGCCTCGGTGCACGGCACACCACGACCAGGGCGGCGCGCCACGGCAGCGCTCCAGTCATGGGCCACCGGCGCGGCAAGCACGTCGAGCGGGATCGAGATATGCACCGGGCGCGGACGCTCGCTGTCGAACACCGCGTAGGCCCGGGCGATCAGTTCGGGCAGCTGTTCCGGGCTCAAGGCCAGGGCGGAGAAGGCAGTGATCGGCGCGGTCATGGCACGCTGGTCCTGGGTCTCGTGCAGGCAGCCCCAGCCCTTGCCCAGGCTGGCGCTGTGGTTGACGCTGGAAATCACCAGCAGCGGCACCGAGTCGGCGTAGGCCTGGCCGATGGCGGTGGCGACGTTGGTCACGCCCGGCCCGGTGATGACGAAGCACACTCCCGGCTTGCCGCTGACCCGCGCATAACCGTCGGCCATGAAGCCGGCGCCCTGCTCGTGGCGGGTCAGCACGTGGCGGATGCCGCTGCCCGGAAGTCCGCGGTACAGCTCCAGGGTATGCACGCCGGGGATGCCGAAAACGGTATCCACGCCGTAGTTGGCCAGCAAGCGGACCAGGGCCTGGCCGGCGGTGAGGGTCTTCTGTGGTTGCATGGGCAATATCCTCGTCCAGTTCGGCGACCATCGGAGTCGCCGTTCGCGCCGCAGCGCTCTTGCTCCCCTTCCCACAAGCGGGAGGGGGAGCCGTCGTGTCCCCCCGGCCTTCAGCCATTGGCGAGCCGGATCAACGCATCCACCGCCAGCGCTCCCTCGGCATCCGCCAGCAACGGATTGACGTCCAGCTCCAGCAAGCGCTCGGCATGTTCGCAGGCGAATTCGGCGACCGCGCGGATCGCCGCCACCAGGGCCTCCATGCACACTGCCGGGCGACCGCGGAAGCCGCTGAGCAACGGCGCGCTGCGCAGGCTCAGCAGGGCATCGCGGATCGCCGCGTCGGTGGTCGGCAGGAGCAGGCTGCGACTGTCGCGCAGCAACTCCACGAGTATCCCGCCGGCACCGATCACCAATGCCAGGCCGAAGCCCTCCTCGCGCTTGACCCCGACGATCAGCTCGGCCAGCGGCGCGCCAGCCATGCGCTCCAATAAAACACGCTCGAAGACCAGTTGCGGCGCGTGCCGGGCCAGGCTTTCGCGCATGTCGAACAATGCCGCCTCCAACGCCGCCTCGTTGCGTAGGCCGAGCGCCACGCCGCCGGCCTCGGTCTTGTGCGGCAGTGCGGCGCTGACCGCCTTGAGCACCAGCGGGAAGCCGAGGTCGAGGGCCGCTTCGCGGGCCTGGCCGGGGGTGCTCAGCACCCCCTGGGGCAGTGGCAGGCCGAAGGGTTTCAGCGCCTGCTTGGATTGCCACTCGTCGAGCAGGTAGCCGTCGCCCGCCAGCGGCCCTGGGCAGATCGGCACCAACGCCGCCTCACCGCGCTCCAGCAGCGCCGCGCGGCGCTGGCGGTAGCGGGCGATCCGTCCCCAGGCGGCGAGACCATCCTCGACGCCCTGCAGCGCGGCGACGCCCTCGCCGTGCAACAGCTCGCGGGCCCGGGCCGGCAGCAGTTCCGGGAACGCCGAGGCGATGAAGCCGACTTTGCCGTGGCGCTTCAGCGCGGCGCAGTAGCGTTGCAGAAGCAGGTCGCACTGCGGCCGCTCGCCGGTTTCCTCGCCCGGATAGTCGAGCACCAGCAGGGCGGCGTCGGCAGGGCTGCGCAAAGCGCTGTCGAGCATTTCCTCCAGGGCCGCGGCATCGCCCCAGATGGCGGTGGTGAAGTCCAGCGGGTTGGCGATGTTGGCGTAGTCGGGCAGCACCCCGGTCAGTTCGTCGCGCTGTCCGGCGTCGAAAGACGGCAACCCCAGGCCGTTGCGCTCGGCGTAGTCAGCGATCAACCCGGCGTCGCCGCCGGAACAGGCCAGCGCGACCAGGCTCGGCCCGCCAGGCAGGTGGCCGCAGGCGGCGGCCTTGAGGGTTTCGACGAAGCTCACCGGGCCGCTCACACGGATTACCCCGAGGCGCTCGAACAGGCTGTCGTAGAGCGCGTCGGAACCGGCCAGGGAACTGGTGTGGCTGAGCGCGAGGGCCGCACCGATCTTCGACACTCCGGTCTTCAGGGCGATCACCGGCACGCCTTTCTGCAACGCCTTGTAGGCTGCGCGGGCGAACCCCGGGACGTTCTTCAGCCCTTCCAGATGCAGGCCGATGGCAGTCACCCGCGGCTCGTCGAGCAGCACGTCCATCAGCTCGGCGATGCCCAGCTGCGCCTGGTTGCCCACCGATGCCATATAGGCCACCGGCAGCGAACGGTCGCTCATCGACAGGTTGTAGGCGAAGTTGCCACTCTGCGTCAGCACCGCGACGCCCCGCTCCACCTGCCGACCACCATGTGCCACCGGCCATAGCGCGGCGCCGTGCAGGTAGTCGAGCAAGCCGTAGCAGTTCGGGCCGAGCAGCGCCATTTCGCCGGCGGCGGCCAGCAGCCGGCGTTGCACGGCCAGGCCCTGTTCGCCGGTTTCGGCGAAGCCGGAGGCATAGCAGATCGCCCCGCCGGCGCCTTTGGCGGCGAGCGCGGCGACCGCGTCGAGGGTCAGTTCGCGGTTGGTGGCGACGAACGCCGCGTCCGGGCCGCACGGCAGGTCGGCGACGCTGGCCACGCAGGGTACGCCTTCGAGTTCGGCGTGCTGCGGATTGACCAGCCACAACTGGCCGGCGAAACCGCCTTCGGCACAGCGTTTCAGGGCACGCGCCATGCCACGGCCGCCAATGAAGGCGAGATGCCTGGGTGCCAGCAGGCGCTTGAGGTTTTCACGATTCATGTCGGTTCTCGATTCGGAACATGGCAGCCTTCCCCTCTCCCCTGGAGGAAGAGGGGAGCCAGGACTTCAACGCAGCAACGGCCGCAGCAGTTCGCGGGAAACGATGTGCCGCTGGATTTCCGAAGTGCCCTCCCAGATCCGTTCGATCCGCGCGTTGCGCCAGATGCGCTCGACCGGTCCTTCATCCATCAGGCCCATGCCGCCGAAGATCTGCACCGCTTCGTCGGCGACCTTGCCGAGGGTCTCGCTGGCGAACAGCTTGGCCATGCCGGCCTCGCCGTCGGTCATGGTGCCCTGGTCCATCTTCCAGGCGGTGTGCAGGGTCATCAGCTCGGCGGCACGGATCTGCGTGGCCATGTCGGCGAGCTTGAAGGAAACGCCCTGGTAGCTGCCGATCGGCTGGCCGAACTGCTTGCGATCGGCCGCCCAGCGCAGCGACAGGTCGAGCGCGCGCTGGGCCTGGCCGACGCAGTTGGCGGCGACCATCACCCGTCCGGCGGTGAGCCAGGCGTTGGCCACTTCCCAGCCCTTGCCGACCTCGCCGAGCACCTTGGAGGCCGGCACCCGGCAATCGTCGAAGAAGATCTCGTAGGTGTGGTAGCCACGGTTGCTCACGCATTTCGGCCCGCGGCGCACGGTCATCCCGGGCGTGCCCTTGTCCACCAGGAAGGCGGTCACCGCGTTGCGCTTGCGGCCGTTGTGCTCGTAGCTGTCGGTGACGGCGAAGACGATGGCGAAGTCGGCGTGCCCGGCGTGGCTGATGAAGTGCTTGCTACCGTTGATCACGAAGGCGTCGCCGTCGCGCACCGCGCGTGTCTTGATCGAATTGGCGTCGGAGCCGGCGCCCGGCTCGGTGAGGGCGAAGCAATCGGTCTTTTCGCCCTGCACGCAGGGCAACAGGTAGTCGCCGAGCTGTTCTCCGGTGCAGGCCATGAGGATCTTCGAGGGCCGCGCGACGAATACGTGGAGGGCCCAGGAGACCTTCGACAGCTCGCGTTCGACCAGCGCCTGGGACAGGTAGTCGAGGCCGCCGCCACCCACTTCCTCGGGCATGTTGAAGGCATAGAAACCGGCGGCGAGGGCCTTGCCGCGAATCTGTGCGGCCAGCTCCGGCGACACCGCGTCGGCGCGGTCGACATCGTCCTCGTGGGGCAGCAGTTCCTTCTCGACGAAGCTGCGCACCGCCTCGACCAGCATGTCCTGTTCCTGGGTCAGCCTGAAATCCATGGGAATCACCTGCTCGGCGCCTAGCGCCCGCTGAATTGAGGGGAACGTTTCTCGGCCACGGCGCGCAGCGCCTCGGCGGCATCCTCGCTGCGCCCGCAGAGCAGCCCGGCGGCCTGCTCGGCACGCAACTGCTCGGCCAGCGAGCGCCCGGCGCCGTCGCGCAGCAGGCGCTTGGTCTGGGCGAAGGCGAAGGTCGGGCCGCTGGCGAGACGCGCAGCGAAGGCGCCGACCGTCTCAACCAGGCGCTCGTCGGCGACCACCTCGCCGACCAGTCCGGCGCCCAGGGCGCGCTCCGCGCTCCAGGCTTCGTCGAGGAACAGCAGGCGCTTGGCCGCCTCGCTGCCAAGCAGCCGTGGCAGATGCCAACTGGCGCCGGCGTCCGGGCAGTAGGCCATGCCGGTGTAGCCGGCCTTGAAGCGCGCCGAGGCGGCGGCGATGCGGAAATCGCAGCACAGCGCCAGGTCCATGCCAGCGCCCACGGCGCTGCCGTTGACGGCGGCGACTGTGGGTTTGTCGAGGGCGTGCAGGCGCCCCATCAGGGCGTGGGCGGCCTCGGTCCAGCCATAGCTTTCCAGCTCGCCACGGGCTTCAGCCGCCGCCCATTCGGCGAGATCGGCCCCGGCGCAGAAGCTGCGTCCGCTGCCGCCGAGGACCACGGCGCGCACTGCCGGGTCGCGCTCGCAGGCATCGAGTCGGACGTGCAGGGCCTCCAGGGTGGGGATATCCAGTGCATTGCGCTGTTGCGGACGATTCAGGACGAGCCAGGCGATCCCGGCTTCGACCCGCGTCTGCAATGGGGAAAGGTCAGTCATGCGGCCCTCGTTCTTATTGTTGGTTGATGGCGATCGCGGCTTTCAGGCAATACTAAACACTCGTTCAACAAGACCACAATCCACCCATTCGGGTGTATGTAACGGCCCTGCGGCAGGCGCAAAGCCACACGCCATGCGATCCGCCGAAAAGCGGCGAAGGCCCGCGCGAGCCGGCTGTTACAACTTCGAACAAACCAACCAGGCGAAAACGAAAACGCCCGCCGGATGCGGCGGGCGTCGGGTCCTGCGAATGGCCGTTCAGCCGGCCCGTCCCAGGGCGGGGTCGCCCAGTCCCTGCGGCTGCCGGCGACGAACCACGTAATAGGCCAGGTAGCAGGCGGCGATGAAGCCGAAGCCCCAGTACAAGGACGGCCGCTGGGTGGGATCGAGGGCGAGGAAGACGAACAGCGAGCAGCACACGGCGATGCAGGCCAGCGGCACCAGCGGGAACAGCGGCGCGGCATATTTCAGCTCGGCGACCGTGCCGCCGCTGGCCATGTACTCGCGGCGGAAGCGGTATTGGGCGTAGGCGATGACGATCCAGGTGACGGTGCCGGACATCCCGCTCACCGCCATCAGCACCATGAACAGGGTGTCGGCGGCGACCACGCTGGTCAGCAACGAGAGCAGGGCGAAGCACAGGGTGATCAGCAACGCGTAGAGCGGCACGCCGCGCGCGCTGAGCTTCGACAGGCCGCGCGGGGCCATGCCGGTCCTGGACATCGCCCAGAGGATCCGCGTCGAGGCGTACAGGCCCGAGTTGCCTACCGAGAGGATGGCGGTGAGGATGACGAAGTTCATCAGGTCCGCCGCGTAGGGAATCCCGACCATGTCGAACACCTGCACGAACGGGCTTTCCATCAGCCCGGCCTGTTGCCAGGGAATGATGGCGGAAAGCACGACGATGGCCAGCACGTAGAAGATCAGTACGCGGAACACCACGTTGCGCACCGCCCGCGGGATGCTCTTCTCCGGTCGCTCGGTCTCGCCGGCGGCGACGCCCATGATCTCGCAACCCTGGAAGGCATAGACCACCGTCATCATCACCGCGAACACCGCCGACAGGCCGTTGGGGAACAGCCGCTCGCCGACCAGGTTGGAGAACATCGGCGCCGGCGCACCGCTCTTCAGTTCGATACCGCCGAAGATCACCAGCCCCCCGACCACGATGAACACCAGGATCGCCGCCACCTTGATCCCGGCGAACCAGTACTCGGCCTCGCCGAAGGCGCGGGTCGCCAGGGCATTGAGGGAGAACAGCACGACCACGAAGAAACCCGACCATAGCCACACGGGCACCTCCGGGAACCAGCGGGTCATGAGCATCCCGGCCGCGGTGAATTCCAGGCCTACCGTGGAGGCCCAGCTCATCCAGTAGACCCAGCCGATCATGAAGCCAGTCGCCGGTCCGATGAAACGCGTCGCGTGGGCCTGGAACGAACCGGAGACCGGCATCTGCACCGACAGCTCGCCGAGGCAGACCATCACCAGGTACATCAGCACCCCGGCCACTAGGTAGGCCAGCACCGCGCCGGCCGGGCCGCCCTGGTTGATGGTCACGCCGGAGCCCATGAACAGCCCGGTGCCGATCACCCCGCCGAGGGACAGCATGAAGATGTGGCGGCTCGCCAGGGCCCGGGTGAGTTGCAGCCTTTCCTTGCCGTCAGCCATGGCGCACCTCCGGATGAGGGTACGCACAGGGGTCTTCGAGATGGCTCATTATTCTTGTCTCCACTCTGTCAGAGGCCGTGTCTTGCGCACGGATGAGCGGATTATTGGCGGCGGATGTAAGACGCCGTTGAACGCGCGGATCGAAGATGTAAAAAGCTGTAAGGAAGTTGTTCGCCGCGCCGCTCAACCGGCCGCTGAGTCGGCTTCGCCGAGGAAGCCGGCGCGGCGCAGGGCTTCGGCGCCGTCGCGGCGCAGGCTACCCAGGCGTGCGCCCCAGGCTCGCGGGTCGACCCCGGCCGCGCCCAGGGCCTCGCGCTCCAGCTCGCCCAGGCCGGCGCCGAGCGCCACCAGGCCCATGGAGTGGCAGCTTCCGGACAGGCGATGGGCGATGTTCGCCGCCTCGGCCAGGTCCGCCTGGTCCAGGGCTTCGGCCAGCAGCGGCAACTGCTCGTCCAGGCTTCCCAGCAGGTTGCCCAGCAGTCCGGCGAGCTTGTGCCGCCCCAGCAGGCGGCGGTGGGTCTCGAGCATTTGCCGGTCCAGCGCGGCGTCCAGCGCGGCCTCCACCGCAAGCGCAGGCACGCTGGTGCCGACCTCGCCCAGCGCGCGGCGCAGCTCGTCCATCCGCAGGGGCTTGCCGAGCACCCCCTGCATGCCCGCGGCGAAGTACCGACGCACCATGTCCGGCTGGATGCTGGCGGTGAAGGCGAAGATCGGCGTGGCGCGGTTCAGGCCGTCGAGCTGCCGGCGAATCCCGGCGCAAAGCTCGAGGCCAGCCATCCCCGGCAGGTGCATGTCCAGCAGGATCAGGTCGAAGCGCCGCTGCCGGCACAACGCCAGGGCCGGCCCCGCGTCCTCGGCCAGCATCACCCGGTGGCCGTCCCGCTCGAGCAGGCCCTGGGCCACCTCGCGGTTGAGCGCCACGTCCTCCACCAGCAGCACCTCCAGCGCAGACACCGATGCCGCCGGCGGCGTTGCGCCGGACAAGCTCGCCAGCGCCAGCTCGATCTCGAACCAGAACGTGCTGCCCTGGCCGACCCGGCTTTCCACGCCGATCCGCCCGCCCAGCGCTTCCACCAGCCGCTTGCTGATCGCCAGGCCCAGGCCGGTTCCGCCGTAACGGCGGGTCACGGCGTCGCCGCCCTGGGTGAAGCGTTCGAAGATGCGTTCGCGCATTTCCTCGGGAATGCCGATTCCATCGTCCGCGACGCTCAGCCGCAGTCGCTCGCTTCCTGCGCTGCGCACCAGCCGCTCGACGCGAACGCGCACCTCGCCGGCCTCGGTGAACTTCACCGCGTTGCCCAGCAGGTTGGTCAACACCTGGCGCAGGAACTGCTCGGCGCCGCGATGGCCGTCATGAACCTGCGGGTCCAGCCACAGGTCCAGCCGCGTGGCGTTCTCCCGCGCCCGCGGTTCGAGCAGGGTGAGGACGTCCTCGAGCAGGCTTCGCAAGGAAAAGTCCACCGCTTCCGGCACATCCGGCGCTTCCTCCAGCCGGGCGAAGTGGAGGACCTCGTTGAGGATCGCCAGCAGTCCCTCCCCCGCTGTCGCCAGTGCCCGCAGGCGCTGGCGGTCACGCTCGCCGAGCGATGCCTCGCGCAGCAGCTCGGCCATGCCCAGGATGCCGTTCAGCGGGGTACGGATCTCATGGCTCATGGTCGCGAGGAAACGGCTCTTCGCCCGGTCGGCGGCTTCCGCCTGGTCCTTCGCCCGACGCAGGCTGGCGGTGCGTCGCTCGACCTGTCGGCGCAACTCGTCGCGATCGGCATCGCGCCGGCGGCGGTCGGTGCGCAGGGCCTGGCGCATGTCTTCCAGGGCGGCGGCGACGGCGTCGATCTCATCGCGCTCGCGGTCCACCTTGTCCAGTCGCAGCGGCTGTTGCAGGTCGCCTTCGGCGATATGCCCGGCGAACTCGGACATGCGCCACAGATGGCGAGTGACCAGGCTGTGGAACAGCCAACTGAGGGCCACCGCCAGGCCGCAAAGGAAACTGCCCATCCACAAGAGGCTGGCCAGGCCGCCGGAAACCAGCCGGCGATAGACCGCCGCCAGGTCGATGGCGATCTCCAGCTCGCCCAGTTGCCGACGCTCGCCCCCCGGCGGCTGGTAGCTCAAGGGAAAGCGCTCGACCCGCAGCATGCCGCGTGGACGCTGGTCGCCCTGCAACAGGTTGAAGTCGGCGCTTTGCAGGCTGACACGGGCGATGTCGGGGAAATCCCCGAGGCCGCGCAACTGCACGTTCAACTGCTCCTGGTTGAGATCCCACAGGCTGCGCTCGAAGCTGGCCAGGTAGCCGCTGCGGATCAGTTCCAGGCGCGCCTCGATCTCGCGCATTTCGCGGCGGTATTCGAAGAACAGCTGCACGGCGCCGGCGAGGACGGTGAAACACAGGCTGAACAGCAGCACCCGCCACAGCAGGCGCTGCGCCAACACTCCGCCGTGGCCGCTCACCAGGCGTCCGCGCGGTTGCCGGCGAGGCGCCGATAGTCGCGCACGCTGTCGTCCAGCCAACGCTGGATGCTGCCGTCGTCGCGATAGCCACGCAGGGCCCGGTCGATCTCGTCCATCTTCGCCGCCAGCGGCGAGTGCCGCGAGACCGCCACCCGCAGGTAGTCCACCGTCAGCGGTTCGGGCAGCGCACGGATGTTCTCGCCGCCGGCCAGGCGCTCGGCGAACAGCGTGCCGGTGCGCCGTTCGTGGGCGATGTAGTCGATGCGCTGGCGCACCAGCTTGCCGAAGTTCTGTCGGCTGTCGGAAACCCATTCGACGTTGCCGTGGCGGCCGACGAAGCGGTCGAAGTCCGCCCCGTAGCTTTCGCCGAACAACAGCCCGCCGCGATAGCCGGCGAGGTCGCCGAGGGATTGGATGCGCACCGGCCGCTGGCGGTTGTAGAAGATCGCCACCTCCTCGCGCAGCACCGGCTCGGCGGAAAACGCCAGGTCGCGATCGCGCGCGGGCGTGCGGTAGGCCAGTATCAGGTCGACCCGTCCGGCGGCGGCGTCGAGCAGGCAGCGCCGCCAGTTGCCCAGCACCACCACCTCGACCCGGTAGCCCAGCGCGCCGAACAGCCGCTTCACCAGCTCCGGCGCCAGCCCCCGGACCTGCTGGCCGTCGCTCCAGGAGATCGGCGGGTATACCGGATAGTCGCAATAGCGGATGGTCTCCGCAGCCTGTGCCAGGCCGCCCAGCAGCCATACGCAGAGCGCCAGCCAGCAGGCCTGCATGGCTCAGGCGTCGCTGGCCGCGGCGGTGAACAGGTAGCCGGCGCCGTGGATGGTGATGATCAGTTGCGGTTCGGCCGGGTCGTCGCGCAGCTTGCGACGCAGGCGGCCGACCAGCACGTCGATGGAGCGATCGCTGGGCAGCCACTCGCGGTTGCGGATCTGGTCCATCAACTGGTCGCGGCTCAGGGTATGCCCGCTGTTGCGCAGGAAAGCGCCGAGCAATTGGAATTCGCCATGGGTGAGCAGGGTTTCGTTGCCCGCGTGGTCGATCAGGCGGCGCCGGTCGGCGTCCAGCAGCCAGTCGCCGAACTGCCTGAGGGCCTGCCGGGCGGGGCCGGCGCTGGCCTGGGCATGGCGCACCCGGCGGATCAGGTTCTTCGCCCGCGACACCAGTTCGCGCGGGTTCAGCGGCTTGATCACGTAATCGTCGGCGCCGCACTCCAGGCCGACGATGCGATCGATCTCGTCGTTGCGCCCGGTGATCAGGATGATCCCCACCTCGGAGCGCACCCGCAGCTCGCGGGTCAGGGTCAGGCCGTCCTTGCCGGGCAGGCGGATGTCCAGCAGCACCAGCTCGACCGGCTGGCCGAGATGGGCGCACTCGGCAAGGCAGGCTTCCGCCTGCTCGGCGTTGCCGGCGCAGAGGACGTCATAGCCCTCCTCGCCGAGATAGGCCTGGAGAAGCTCACGAATCACCGGGTCGTCGTCGACCACCAATACGCGCGGAACCATCGCCATCACCTTGCGCCTCCGGCGGGCCGGGGCGTTTCTTGTTCTGGGTTGTCGGACGGTGGGCGGAAGGGGCCGGGGCGCCTTCCGCTGCCAGCAGCAGCCTATCCACTACTGAACGAACGATCAACAAGCTTCCATCGCACGCCGGAAGCGGCGATGGGCGCCCGCCTCCAGACCATCCACCCAGGCCTCGCAAATCTGCACGCCCTGCCGCGGCGTGAAGGTCGCGGGATTCAGCCCAGACTCCAGCCACAGCCCGTCGAGCAGGGCGCTGAGGCTGATGGCCGCCAGTTCCGCGTCGAAGTCCGCCCAGCCGCCCTCCTCCGCCAGTTGCCGCAGCACGCCGACCAGCAGCGCCCGGTACTCGCCATAGGAATGGTCGTGGACCCGCCCGATCGCTTCGATGCTGCCCACCGCACCCCAGAACGCCAGCCAGGCGTCGAGCAATTGCGGATCGAGCAGCTCGGCGGAGAAGGATGCCTCGAAGAACGCCGAGAGCCGCGGGCGGGCGCCGCCCGGCGCGGTGTCGATGGCACCGCGGAGCAGGCGCATGACACGTCCGGTGACCGCCAGGTAGGCCTCGGCCACCAGCGCGTCCTTGCCATCGTAGTGGTGATTGATCAGGCCCACCGATACCCCGGCCTCGGCGCAGATCTTGCGCACCGAGGCGCCCTGGAAGCCATGCCGCTTCAGGCAGGCCAGGGTCGCCTCGATCAGCAGCGCCTTGCGCTGCTCTGGCTCCAGACGGGAAAAGCGCACTTCCTGGTTCATCCTTTCGCGGCTCCTGCTCGTCGCCCGCGACCACCGGCGGGCAGCCCCGATGATCGCAGGTTACGTGGCGCCCGTCTCACTGGCTGGCCCAGGCGTTGAAGCGCTCCTCCAGCTCCTCGCCGTGCTCGACCCAGAATTCGTCGTCCATCGCCAGGCCCTGCTCCAGGTTCGCCGGCGCGGTCGGCACCCAGCTCGCCAGTTGCGCGGGCAGGCGCTGGGCGGCCTGGCGGTTGGTCGGCCCGTAGGGAATGTTCTCGACGTAGCGCACCTGGGCATCCGGGGCATTGGCGAAGGCGATGAAGCGACGCGCCTCGGCGCCGCGCTTCGAACCCTTGACCACCGCCCAGTAGTCCATGCCGTACAGGCTGCCCGGCCATACCAGGGCCAGGTTGCGCCCCGCGCGGTGGGCGTCGGCGATGCGCCCGGTGTAGGTGGACGTCATCACCACGTCGCCGGCGGCCAGCCACTGCGCCGGCTGCGCTCCCGCCTCCCACCACTGGATGTAGGGCTTGAGCTGGCCCAGCTTGGCGAAGGCACGGTCGGCACCGGCGCGGGTCGCCAGCAGCGGATAGACCTGCTCGCGTGGCACGCCGTCGGCGAGCAGGGCGAACTCCAGGTTGTAGATCGCCCGCTTGCGCAGGCCGCGCTTGCCGGGGAAGCGCTGGACGTCCCAGAAGTCGGCCCAGGACGCCGGCGGCTGTTGCAGCCGGTCGGCGTCGTAGCCGATCGCCACGCCCCAGACCAGCGCGGCGGAACCGCATTCCTGGGCGGCATTGGCGATCAACTGCTGCTTGCCGCCGATGGCCTGCCAGTCCAGACGCTCGAACAGGCCGTCGTCGCAACCGCGCGCCAGGTCCGGCCCCTCGACCTGGACCAGGTCCCAGTCGGCGTGACCGGTGTCGGCCATCACCTTGATCCGGGCCATCTCGCCGTTGTACTCGCTCTGCACCACGGGAATCCCGGTCTGCTGCGTGAAGGGCTGGAAGAACGCCACCTCCTGGGCCTTCTGTCCGGCGCCGCCGTAGCCGACCACCACCAGGCCATCATCGGCCTGGACCGGCGCGAGGCCGCCGAACGCCAGCAGGACGGCGCCGATCAGGACGCGGCAAGGAAAAACCGGGTGCGGACGGGCGCTGGCCGCGCGGCGCAACGGAAAGGAACGGTTCATGTGCGTCTCCTCTTGTTCTTGTTGTGGAGTGGATCGCAGCGAGCCGCCGGGAAGCGGCCACGGGACAGAAACTATCCAGTCGATTTTAAAAAAACAAGTTGATTTTTTACTGATGGTAAATTCATATCCTGTTTCTGAAGCGCGCCGCGAGAACAACAAGAAGGACGCCAACCGTGAATTTCCCGCACCTGTTCAGCCCCCTGGAAATCCGGGGCAAACGCCTGAAAAACCGCATCATGTCGAGCGGCCACGACACGTCGATGCCTACCGACAACCTGGTCAACGAGCCACTCGTCGCCTATCACCGCGCCCGGGCCCGCGGCGGCGCCGGACTGATCGTCATGCAGGTGGCGGGGGTCCACGACAGCGCGCGCTACACCTCGCACGTGCTGATGGCCACCGACGATGCCTGCATCCCCGGCTACCGGCGGGTCGCCGAGGCCTGCCACGCCGAAGGCTGCGTGGTGCTGTCGCAGATCTTCCATCCCGGGCGCGAGATCATGGAGTCCGCCGACGGCCTGCTGGCGGTGGCCTATTCCGCCTCGGCCTCGCCCAACGAACGGTTCCGGGTGATGCCGCGCGAACTCGACCAGCCGCTGATCGACGAGATCGTCGCCGGCTACGCCGCCGCCGCGCGCCGCCTGCACGAGGCAGGACTGGACGGGGTGGAGGTGGTCGCCAGCCACGGCTACCTGCCGGCGCAATTCCTCAACCCGCGGGTGAACCGCCGCACGGATGGCTACAACGGCGCCCTCGATGCCCGCCTGCGTTTCCTCCGCGAAGTGCTGGCGGCGGTGCGCGCGGCCACCTCCGAGGACTTCATCGTCGGCCTGCGCCTGTCCGCCGACGAGCGCGACCCCGAGGGTCTCAGCGAAAGCGAGTCGCTGCAGGCGGCCGAGGCGGTCCAGGGCGAGCTGGACTACCTGCACATCGTCGCCGGCACTTCGGCCTCCCTCGGCGGCGCCATCCATATCGTCCCGCCGATGGCCATCGAGCCGGCCTACCTGGCCCGCGAAGCCGGTACCTTCAAGGCGCGCCTGGCGATCCCGCTGTTCGTCACCGGGCGCATCAACCAGCCCCAGGAGGCCGAGGCCATCCTCGCCCGAGGCCAGGCCGACGTCTGCGGCATGACCCGCGCGCTGATCTGCGACCCGCAGATGCCGAACAAGGCCGAGGCCGGGCGCAGCGACGACGTGCGCGCCTGCATCGCCTGCAACCAGGCCTGCATCGGACATTTCCACCGAGGCTATCCGATCTCCTGCATCCAGCACCCGGAAACCGGCCGCGAGCTGACCTACGCAACGCCCAATCCGGCCTCGCGGCGCAAGCGCGTGCTGGTCGCCGGCGGCGGCCCGGCGGGGATGAAGGCGGCGGCGGTGGCGGCACAGCGCGGCCACGAGGTAGTGCTCTGCGAGGCCGGCGCCCAGCTCGGCGGCCAGGTCAACCTGGCGCAACTGCTGCCGCGCCGCGCGGAATTCGGCGGCGCCTCCACCAACCTGCAACGGGAGATGCAACTGGCCGGCGTCGAGGTACGCCGCAACACGCCGGTCGACCGCGCGCTGGTGGAGCGCGAACGGCCGGACCTGGTGATCGTCGCTACCGGCGCCGAACCCTATTGGCCGCCTTTCGAGCGCGGCGGCGAGCTGCAGGTGGTGGATGCCTGGCAGGTGCTGCGCGGCGAGGTGCGGGTCGGTCGTTCGGTGCTGGTCACCGACTGGCGGGGCGACTGGATCGGCCCCGGTATCGCGGAAAAGCTTGTACGCGAGGGCCACCAGGTGCGCCTGGCGGTGAACGGCACCCACTGCGGCGAGAGCCTGCCGCTGTATGTGCGCGACCAGTTGGCCGGCGAGCTGCACCGCCTGGGTATCCCGGTCACGCCCTACGCCCGCCTGTACGGCTGCGACGATACCACGGTGTACATGCAGCACAGCGCCAGCGGCGAGGCGATGCTGTTCGAGGAGGTCGATACCCTGGTGCTATGCCAGGGCCACCAGCCGGTGGACCGCCTGGCCGACAGCCTGCACGGCCTGGCGGAGGTGTTGCGGATCGGCGACTGCCTGGCCCCCCGCACCGCCGAGGAGGCGATCTACGAAGGGCTCAAGGCCGCCTGGAGCATCTGAGCGGCGCGGCCGCGGCTCCCTCGACGGGTCCCGGCCCAGCCCCTAGAATGCCGCAAACGCAGCCAGGACCCCGCCGCATGCCCCGCCCGTCACCGCCGGACGCCACCGACACGCCGCGCAGCGAAACGCACTTCCTCGGCACCCGCATCCGCGGCCTGCGCAAACGCCGCGGCCTGACCCTGGCCGAGCTGGCCGCACAGAGCGAACTCACCGCCGGCTACATCAGCCAACTGGAACGCAACCTGGCGTATCCGTCGATTCCGGCGCTGTTCAACATCGCCCGCAGCCTCGGCGTGACCATCCAGTGGTTCTTCGCCAGCGAGGCCGCGGTGGACCCGGCGGACGCCGGCTACGTGGTGCGGCGCAACACGCGCATGAGCGTGCATTACGAAGACGGCATCATCGACGAACTGCTCACCCCGCAGCCCAGCCGCCAGTTGGAGATCCTCCACTCGCGTTTCCCGCCGGGCACCTACAGCCAGCAGAGCTACAGCCATGAGGGCGAGGAAGCCGGCTACATCCTCAGCGGAATCTTCGAACTCTGGGTCGGCGACCGCCATTTCCAGCTCCGCGAGGGCGACAGCTTCAGCTACTCCAGCCAGGAACCGCATCGCTACGGCAACCCAGGCGACAGCGATACCCTGGTGCTCTGGGTGATCACCCCG
Organism: Pseudomonas sp. 203-8; assembly: GCF_020708595.1. Classification (NCBI taxonomy): domain Bacteria; kingdom Pseudomonadati; phylum Pseudomonadota; class Gammaproteobacteria; order Pseudomonadales; family Pseudomonadaceae; genus Pseudomonas; species Pseudomonas sp. 203-8. Next base: position 332,400 of record NZ_JAJFDF010000001.1, read on the forward strand.
CCGACGTTCTGAAACGCCCTGTCGCGATGCAGGGCCAGGGGAGCGCCGACGGGGCGGGCGCTACCCGCCGCGCTCGAGCAACCGCGCCAACCCCGCCAACAGCCGCTCCAGGGCGCCCTGGTTGTTGCGCAGCACCTTCTCTCCGGCAGTGGCCATGGCCGTCGCGACCTCCGGCTGCGCCCACAGGCGCGTGAGGCCGTCGCACAGCTCGCCGGCATCCGTCACCTCGAGCAGCGCCCCGGCGTCGCGCAATTGCGCGGCGATGTCGAGGAAGTTGAACAGGTGCGGACCGGCGAACACCGGCTTGCCCAGGGCCGCCGGCTCCAGCAGGTTGTGCCCGCCGTTGGGCACCAGGCTGCCGCCGACGAAAGCGATGTCGGCCAGGGCATAGAGGAACAGCAGCTCGCCCATGGTATCGCCGAGCAGCACCTGGGTCGCGCGTGCCACCGGCTCGCCGCCGGAGCGCCGGACCGTGGCGAAGCCTTCGCGGCGGCATAGCTCGTGGACGCCGGCGAAGCGTTCCGGATGGCGCGGCACCAGGATCAGCAACGCGTCGGGACGCGTTTCCAGCAGGCGCCGGTGGGCTGCCAGGACGATCTCGTCCTCGCCGGCATGGGTGCTGGCGGCGATCCACAGCGGTCGCGCCGTCGCGTCCCATTCCTCGCGCAGGGCAGCAGCGGCCAGCGGCAGCTGCGGGTCGATGCGCAGGTCGAACTTGATCGAGCCGGTCACGCTGACGCACTCAGGACGCGCGCCGAGACGACGGAAGCGCTCGGCCTCGGCCTCGGTCTGCACGGCGATCCAGGACAGCTCGGCGAGCATCGGCCGGGTCAGCCCGGCGAAGCGCGCGTAGCCACGCGCCGAGCGCTCGGACAGGCGCGCATTGGCCAGCGCCACCGGGATCCCGCGCACGGCGCAGGCATGGATATGGTTGGGCCACAGCTCGGTTTCCATGATCACCGCCAGGCGCGGCCGCACCCGGTCGAGGAAGCGCGCCGCCGCCCAGGGCAGGTCGTAGGGCAGGTAGCAGTGCCGGACCTGCTCGCCGAACAATGCGCGGATGCGCTCCGAGCCGGTCGGGGTCATGCAGGTGACGGTGACCGGCAGCTGCGGATGGCGCTCCAGCAGCGCCCGCACCATCGGCGCGGCGGCGATGCTCTCGCCCACCGAGACAGCGTGCACCCAGATGCCGCCGGGCGGCACCTCGGGCAAGGACAGGGAAAAACGCTCGCCGATGCGCTTGGCATAGGCCGGTGCCTGGCGCGCGCGCCACCACAGGCGCAACGCCACCAGCGGCAAGCCGAGGTGGAACAGCAGGGTATAGAGGGTACGGTTCATGGGCGCGCAGCTTAGCAAAACTCCCGCCGACCGGCTCAGCCGATGGCGCGCAGGTGGCGGGTGAAGGTTTCGCCGAGCCAGGCCGCCGCCGGGCCGAGCACCTCGTTGCGCCGCCAGACCAGTTCGACCACCAGCGCCGGCGGCGTCCAGTCGCTGGTCAGCTCCACCATCAGCCGGTCGTAGGTGGGGTACTGCACCACGTGCCGCGGTAGCCAGGCCCAGCCGAGGTTGCGCATCAGCAGCTCGGCCATGGAATAGAAGCTGTCCAGCCGCCAGACCTGCGGGCTGATCTGCTCGCCGCCCGGATAGCCGCTCTGCTGGGGCACGATCAAAAGTTGCCGGTGCTGTGCCAGCTCGCGGCGACTGACCCGTTGCAGCCCGGCCAGCGGGTGGCCGGCACCGCACACCGTGACCATCTCGACGCTGCCGAGGCGCCGCCGCTCCAGCGACTCAGGCATGCGCTCATGGTGGAACAGCAGGCCGAGGTCAGCCTGCTCCTCGAGCAAACGACGGGTGACGTCACCCTGGCCGCCGCTGGACACCTGCACCTCCAGACTGGGAAAGCGCTGCGCCAGCGCTTCCAGGCTGTCCAGCACCGGCTGGTAGGGCATCGCCTCGTCCTGGGCCAGGCGCAGCCGCGGCTCCTCGCCGCGCGCCAGCCCCAGCGCGCGCCCCTGCAGGCGCTCGCACTGGCGCAGCACCTCGCGCGCCTCCGCCAGCAGCACCCGGCCCTCGTCGGTCAGGCGCGGCTGGCGTCCGCTGCTGCGTTCGAACAGGGTGACGCCGAGGTCCGCCTCCAGCAGCGCGATGCCGTTGCTCACCGCCGATTGCACCCGCTTCAGTTCGCGGGCGGCGGCAGAGAACGACTGGCGCTCGGCGACGCTGACGAACAGGCGGATCTGCTCCAGGTTCCACTGCATAACCTATCTCCAATACAGATAGGTAACGACTTTATCCCATCCGCCGGCTCCCTAGAATGGCCGCAGTTTCCGGAGGACGCCGCCATGACCAATTATCTCTACCTCGCCATCGCCATCGCCGCCGAAGTGGTCGCCACCACCTCGCTGAAAGCCGTCGCCGGATTCAGCAAGCCACTGCCGCTGCTGCTGGTGGTGGGCGGCTACGTGCTCGCCTTCAGCATGCTCGTGCTGGTCATGCGCACCCTGCCGGTCGGCGTGGTCTACGCCATCTGGTCCGGGCTCGGCATCGTCCTGGTCAGCCTGGTGGCGATGTTCGTCTACGGCCAGCGCCTGGACCCCGCGGCCCTCCTCGGTATCGGCCTGATCATCGCCGGCGTGCTGGTGATCCAGTTGTTCTCCCGCGCTTCGGGGCACTGAACGACCGTCGCGGGCGCAGGTTGTATACTGCGCCCTTTCCGTTCCCGATAAGGCAGCCCCATGCCCCAAGCCCTTTCCACCGACATCCTCATCGTTGGCGGCGGTATCGCCGGCCTCTGGCTGAACGCCCGCTTGCGCCGGGCCGGCTACGCCACCGTGCTGGTGGAAAGCGCCAGCCTCGGCGGCGGACAGAGCGTGAAGTCGCAGGGGATCATCCACGGCGGCGCCAAGTACGCCCTGCATGGCGCCCTGACCGGCGCCTCCGAAGCCATCGCCGACATGCCGCGGCGCTGGCGCGCCTGTCTCGGCAGCGACGGCGAACTCGACCTGCGGGGCGTACGCCTGCTTTCCGAGGCGCACTACCTGTGGTCGCCGGGCGGCCTGGCCGGCAGCCTTACCAGCTTCTTCGCCAGCAAGGCGGTGCGCAGCCGGGTCGAGCAGGCCAAGGGCGGGGATTTGCCTCCGGCGCTGCGCGACAAGGGGTTCAAGGGCAAGGCCTACCGCCTCACGGAAATCGTCTTCGACGTCCCCGACCTGATTCGCCGCCTGGCGGAACTGGCCGGCGACAGCCTGCTCGCCGGCGAGCGCATCGAACCGCTGCGCGAAGGCCGGGAACTGGCCGGCCTGTGCGTCGACGGCCGGGAGATCCGTGCACAGCGCGTGGTGCTCAGCGCCGGTGCCGGCAACGAGGCGCTGCTCCGCGAACTGGGCCTGGAACAACCGGCCATGCAGCGGCGGCCGCTGCACATGGTGATGGTCAAGGCGGCGACCCTGAAACCGCTGTACGCCCACTGCCTGGGGGCCGGGCCGAAGCCACGGATCACCGTGACCACCCATCCGACCCGCGACGGCCAGTCGGTCTGGTACCTCGGCGGCGACATCGCCGAAGCCGATGGCGTGGCCCGCGACGAAGCCGCGCAGATCGCCGAAGCACGCCGCGAACTGGCAAAGCTGCTGCCCTGGATCGACCTCGGCCAGGCGCAGTGGGCCACCTTGCGGGTGGATCGCGCCGAGCCGGCACAGTCCAACCTGTTGCGCCCGGACAACGCCTTCCTCGCCGAACAGGGACGCCTGCTGGTCGGCTGGCCGACCAAGCTGGCGCTGGCCCCTGACTTCGCCGACCGGGTCTGCGCCCGCCTGGAAGAAGACGGCATCCGCCCCAGCGAACATGCCGCGCTGCCGCAACTGCCGCGTCCGCCGCTCGCCGAACCGGCCTGGGAGGTAGCCTTCGCATGATCAGGGATACCCTCCACGACCTGCACCGCCCGCTGGGCGACACCGGCCTGGCCGTTTCGCCGCTGGGCCTGGGCACCGTCAAGTTCGGCCGCGACCAGGGAGTGAAGTACCCTTCCGGCTTCATCATCCCCGACGACCGCGAAGCCGCCGACCTGCTGGCCCTGGCCCGCGACCTCGGCATCAACCTGATCGACACCGCCCCGGCCTACGGCCGCAGCGAGGAACGCCTCGGCCCGCTGCTGCGCGGCCAGCGCGAGCATTGGGTGATCGTCAGCAAGGTCGGCGAAGAGTTCGTCGACGGCCAGTCAGTCTTCGACTTCTCCGCCACGCATACCCGGCGCTCCGTCGAACGCAGCCTGAAGCGCCTGGAGACCGAGCGGATCGAGCTGGTGCTGGTGCATTCCGATGGCAACGACCTGGATATCCTCGAGAACAGCGAGGTCTACCCGACTCTCGCCGCGCTCAAGCGCGAGGGCCTGATCGGCGCCTACGGACTCTCCGGCAAGACCGTCGAAGGTGGCCTGCGCGCCCTGCGCGAGGGCGATTGCGCGATGGTCACCTACAACCTGAACGAGCGCGCCGAGCGCCCGGTCATCGAGTACGCCGCGGCCCATGCCAAGGGCATCCTGGTGAAGAAGGCGCTGGCCAGCGGGCATGCCTGCCTGGGCGCCGGACAGGACCCGGTGCGCGCCAGCTTCGAACTGGTCTTCGACCAGCCGGGCGTCGCCGCCGCCATCGTCGGCACCATCAATCCGCTGCACCTGGCCCATAATGTCGCGATGGCCGCGCAAGCCCTGAAAAAGGCCTGAACCATACATCGGCTGCAACATCCGCGGGTTGACACCCGCGGTGCATTCCGCTGCCATGTTCCTCCCGAACGAGCCGTATCCTGCCTGCCGCCCTCGCCTCCGGTGGCCGGTGCATCGAACGTGAGCCTCCGTCCCGCCCCGGCGCGATGACCCGACAAGGAGCCCCGTATGCCCCGTATGCTCGCCCGCAAGGATCCGTCCGCCTTCAAGACCCTGCCGCTGCTGGTGGAGGCCTCCCCGGACGGGCTGGTCTACCAGGCCCTCGGCCTGCCGCTGAACTTCCAGCAGATGCTCGTACGCCGCCGCCGCATGGAGGTAGCCGACCCGCAGCGCTTCGTCGCCGAGCTGGCCAACCTGGGGGTCTCGGTGCGCTTGACCCTGAACTGGCAGGGCCGCGACTACTGGGTGCTGGTCCGTCAGCGCCGGCTGGACCGCGGCGATACCGTGCTCAAGCTGATCTCCGGCTACGTACCGGCCCACGAACTGAACCTGCCGCTGCTCACGGCGATCCAGGAAGTCGCCGAGGAATGCCTGGTGGAGACCGCCGGCGGCTGGCTCGGCGGGCGCTTCGGCGACACCTGGCTGCCGACGCCCTACCAGGGTTCGCTGCGCTACCGGGAGAACAGCCACTTCGTCCTCACCCCGCTGTCCGGCGCCGCCCGTCCGGTGCAAGCCGGCAGCCTGCGCTTGCTGGAGCGCCCACGCGCCTACGTACACCTGCCCACGGCCTCGCTGCAACTGGTCTACGACATGCGCCTGGAGCTGCCGCGCGATGCGCGCGAGCCGAGCCTCTACCATGTCGACGAGCGGCTCGAGAGCGGTCCGCTGGTGGCGCGTCTGGACCGTCGGCGCCCCGATCTCTACCTGCTGCCGCTGGACCAGGGGCGCCCCACCGGCGACCTGTTCACCCTGCGCAAGGGCCAGTTGCGCCCTGCGGCCACCCGCGGCCTGTGGTTGGCCGAGAGCTTTGCCGTACAGGACGGCTGGCTGGTGCATGAGGAACGCATCCGTTTCCGCGACTGGCTGGCACTGTGGCCATCCAGCAACGGCGACCAGGCCGGCGGTGGGCGCGACCGCGCCAGCGCCTGAACCGGGCGGGCTTTGCCGCCCTTTCTACTTCAACTGGCTGGAAGACTTGCCGAGCAGGCGGCGAGCGACGATGAGCAGCTGGATCTGCTGGGTGCCCTCGAAGATGTCGAGGATCTTCGAGTCCCGCGCCCACTTCTCCAACAGTTCATCCTCGGCGTAGCCGAGGGCGCCGGCCAGCTCCACGCATTTCAGGGTGATCTCGTTGGCCACCCGTCCAGCCTTGGCCTTGGCGATGGACGCTTCCTTCGAGTTGGGCAGCTTGTTGTCGGCCATCCATGCCGCCTTCAAGGTCAACAGGCGCGCTGCCTCCCACTCCGCCTCCAGGCGATAGAGAGTGGCCTCGGCGTGGCTGACGGTGAGCAGCGGTTTCCTGTAGTCGAACTTGCAGCCAGCCTTCTTCAGCAATTCGCGGGTCCGGTCCAGCGCCGCCTTGGCCACCCCGACGGCCATGCCGGCCACCAGCGGGCGGGTATTGTCGAAGGTCTCCATGACCCCGGCGAAACCCTTCTGCACGTCGACCTCGGCGTTGCCCAGCAGGTTCGCGGCCGGCACCCGGCAATCATTGAAACTGATCGAAGCGGTATCCGAAGCCTTGATCCCGAGCTTCTTCTCCAGGCGCGTCACGGTCATCCCCGGCGTGCCCTTCTCGACCACGAAGGACTTGATCGCCGCCCGCCCCAGGTTGCGGTTCAGGGTGGCCCAGACCACCACGGCATCGGCCCGCTCGCCGGAAGTGACGAAAATCTTCTCGCCGTTCAGTACATAGTGGTCGCCATCCTGGGTCGCGGTGGTGCGAATCGCCGCCGAGTCCGAGCCGCAGCCCGGCTCGGTGATCGCCATCGCCGCCCAGGTGCCGCCGAAGCGCTGCAACTGCTCCTCGTTGGCCACCGCGGCGATCGCCGCGTTGCCCAGCCCCTGGCGCGGCATGGCCAGGAGCAGGCCGACGTCGCCCCAGCACAGTTCCATCACGCCGAGCAATGCCGACAGGTTGCCGCCGTTCTTGATGCCCTCCTCGACCTGCTTGCCGGCGCGCTTGCTCGCCGAGGTCGCGCCGACAGCCTCGGGCGAGCCGCTGTTCATGCCGTCCAGCAAGGCCGCGAGCAGGTCCAGCTCCTTCGGATAGGCGTGTTCGGCCTTGTCGTACTTGCGCGAGATCGGCCGGAAATAGTTTTCCGCGACCTGATGCGCCTGGTTGGCCAGGCTGCGGAATTTCTTCGGGGTTTCCAGGTACATGTCGATTCCTCGTTCACTCGTCGCGGCGGACCGCGCACTCGCTCGGGTTCACAGGTGCAGGCCGCCGGCCATCAGCGCTACCGCGCGCAGGTCGCGGTACCAGCGCTCGGCCGGATGCTCCTTGGTGAAGCCGTGGCCGCCGAGCAGTTGCACGGCGTCGGTGCCGATCTTCATCGCCTTCTCGGCGCACAGCAGACGCGCCAGGTAAGCCTCGCGCTGGAACGGCTGGCCGCGCTCGGCCAGGGCGCAGGCGCGCCAGACCATCAGGCGCATGGCGTCCAGTTCGATGGCGATGTCGGCGACCATGAAGGCGACTCCCTGGCGATGGCTGATCGGCTCGCCGAAGGCCTCGCGCTCGTTGCAGTAGGCGATCACGTAGTCCAGCGCCGCCTGCCCGGTGCCCAGCGCCAGGGCACACCAGGCCAGGGCCGCGTGATCGAGGAAGGCCCGGTAGTCGAAATGCTCGGCGGCCAGGCGGTTGTCCGCCGGCACCTTGACGCTCTTCAGGCGCAACCGGGCGGTGCCGCCGGCCTTCAGTCCCATCGCCGGCTCGGCACGTCGCTCGACGCCCTTGGCGGAGGCTTCCACCAGGAACAACGCAGGCCCCTCGTCGGTCTTCGCCGCGACGATCAGGCGGCTGGCCTCCAGGCCGCGCAGGACCAGGCATTTCTCTCCGGAAAGCAGGTAGTGACTGCCCTTGCGCCGGGCGCGGGTCGCCAGTTTCTGCGGGTCGAACAGCAGACTCGGCTCGTTGACCGCGATGGCGGTGAGCGGCGCCCCCTCTTCGCTGACGAACGCCGGCAGCCACTGCGCCTGCTGCGAGGGGCTGCCCCAGCGGCGGATGCAGTTGGCCGCCGACAACGGCACCAGCAGGGCCGCCGCCAGCGTCAGGTCGCCCTTGGCCAGGGCCTCGGCGATAAGGGCAGTGGTCACCGTGGTGCGCTCACCGGCCATGCCGCCGTGCACCTCGCCGACCCCATAGTGGGTCAGGCCCAGCTCCAGCGCCTGGTTGAGCAGTTCCGCCGGCAGGCTGGCCTCGGCATCCGCGTCATGAGCCAGCGGACGCAACACCTCCAGGGCGAAGCCTTCGAGCATGTCCACCAGCATCTGCTGGTCGTCGGAGAACGACAGGTCGAACAACCCGTCCGGATCGGCCTTGCGCGGTCCCTTCGCCTGCTTCGCCGAACGCTCGCTGGCCAGGCGGAAGCCGGTACGGCTGCCGCTGTAGAGCAGTTTCTCGAAGGGTTTGCGAAGATTGAAGCGATCCGGCCAGTCGGCCTGGGCGACACGGTTCAGTACAGCCAGGGCACGGCCCTGTACATCGGTGCTCATGGGCATCTTGCTCCACGCAGGATGGGATGCCCGGATCATGCGCCGCCGCATGGGCAGCGCCTATGACCGTCTCGCCGAAGGGAGTTGTCAGGCCAGCCAGTCATCCGCCAGGGGCGACCGACCGGGGAAAGGCTCAGCCTTTCTGGCGGATCTTCTCGACGATGGCGGTGGTGGAGCTGTTCTCCACCAGGCCGAGCACCCGTACCTCGCCGCCGTAGGCCTTGACGATCTGCGCGCCGACCACCTGCTCGACGCCGTAATCGCCGCCCTTGACCAGCACGTCCGGACGCACCTGCTCGAGCAGGCGCTCGGGAGTGTCTTCGGCGAAGCTCACCACCCAGTCCACCGCGCCGAGCCCGGCGAGTACCGCCATGCGCCGGTCCACCGAGTTGATCGGCCGGCCAACGCCCTTCAGGCGAGTGACCGAGGCGTCGTCGTTGACCCCGACGATCAGGCGGTCGCCCTGGGCGCGCGCCTGTTCGAGGTAGGTCACGTGGCCGGCGTGAAGGATGTCGAAGCAGCCATTGGTGAAGACGATCTTCTCGCCGTGGGCGCGGGCGTCTTCGATTGCCAGCAGCAATTGCTCCAGGCCCAGCACGCCACGCTCGGAACCCTGCTCGCGCTGCACCGCGCGACGCAGTTCGGGCGCGCTGATCGCCGCGGTACCCAGCTTGCCGACCACGATGCCGGCGGCCAGGTTGGCCAGACCCACCGCGGAAGGCAGCTCCTCGCCGGCGGCAAGCGCCGCGGCCAGGGTGGAGATGACCGTATCGCCGGCACCGGTGACGTCGAACACTTCCCGCGCCCGCGCCGGCAGGTGCAGGGCCGGCTGGCCATGGCGGAGCAGGGTCATGCCATGCTCGCCGCGGGTCACCAGCAAGGCACCGAGGTCGAGTTCGCTCATCAGCGCCTGGCCCTTGGCGACCAGTTCGGCTTCGTCGGCGCAACGGCCGACGATGGTCTCGAATTCGGACAGGTTCGGGGTGATCAGGCTGGCGCCGCGATAGATGGCGAAGTCCTTGCCCTTGGGATCGGCCAGTACCGGAATGTTGCGCGCCCGCGCCGCCTGGATCAGCACCTGGTGGTTCTGTAGCGCGCCCTTGCCGTAGTCGGACAGCACCAGCACCTTGACCTTGGCCAGCAGCGACTCGACGTCCACGGCCAGGGCCGCCGCGTCGGTGCGGAACGGTTCCTCGAAGTCGACCCGCAGCAGTTGCTGGTGGCGACTCATGACCCGCAGCTTGACGATGGTCGGCTGGCTATCGATGCGCTGGAAGCGCGCGTCCACTCCAGCGGCCTTGAGGCTGTTGGCCAGGCTGTCGGCGGCCTCGTCGCGGCCGGTGACGCCGACCAGCAAGGCCTGCGCGCCCAGCGCGGCGATGTTCAGCGCGACGTTGGCGGCGCCGCCGGGGCGGTCCTCGTGCTGTTCGACGCGGACCACCGGCACCGGGGCCTCCGGCGAAATGCGCGAAGTCGCGCCATGCCAGTAGCGGTCGAGCATCACATCACCGACCACCAACACCGGGGCCTGGTCGAAACGGGGCATGGACAACTTCATGGGAACTCCAAACAACCTCTCGGGGCAGACGCCCAGTTTATCAGCCGACAGGCGCCGGCGCCTGCTCATCCAGTCCCATCGCATGCAGCCGCGCATAATGGCCGTTCTGCGCCAACAGCTCGGCGTGGCTGCCGCGCTCGACGATCTGCCCCTGGTCCATCACCAGGATCAGGTCGGCCTTCTCGATGGTCGACAGGCGGTGGGCGATCACCAGGGTGGTGCGCCCCTTCATCACTTCGTCCAGCGCCGCCTGGATATGCCGCTCCGACTCGGTGTCCAGCGCCGAGGTCGCCTCGTCGAGGATCAGCAGGGGCGCGTCCTTGAGCAGCGCCCGGGCGATCGCCAGACGCTGGCGCTGGCCGCCGGAAAGCAGCACGCCATTCTCGCCGACCTCGGTGTCGAAGCCTTGCGGCAGGTTGTCAATGAACTCCTTGGCGTTGGCAGCCTTCGCCGCCCGCTCGATTTCCTCGCGCGGCGCGCCAGCCAGGTCGCCGTAGGCGATGTTGTTGGCCACGCTGTCGTTGAACAGCGTGACCTGCTGGGTCACCAGGGCGATGTGGCGGCGCAGGTTGCGCAGGCGATAATCCTCGACTTCAACGCCATCAAGGAGGATCTTGCCGTCATTGTGCTGGTAAAAGCGCGGAACCAGGTTGGCCAGGGTCGATTTGCCGCTACCGGAACGGCCGACCAGGGCGATCATCTGCCCGGGCTCGGCGATGAAACTGATGTCATCCAGCACCTGCTTGTCGGTTCCGGGATAACGGAAGCTCAGGTTGCGCACTTCCAGGCGCCCGCTGACCCGCTCCTTCTCGACGGTACCCTGGTCTTCCTCCGCCGCTTCGTCGAGCTGCTCGAAGATGCTCTCGGCGCCGGCGACGCCGCGCTGGACCGTGGAACTGACCTCGGAAAGCTGGCGGATCGGCTTGGGCAACAGGCCCGCCGCGGTGATATAGGCCACCAGGTCGCCGGCCGAGGCGTCCCCGCGCAGCCACAGCACGAGGAACATCAGTATCGCCATGGCGACGTAGATCACCAATTGCAGCATCGGCGTGTAGACCGCGCCGGTCTTGGTCATCCGCAACTGCTTGTCGGTATTGCTCTGGCTGGCGTCGAGGAAGCGCTTCTCTTCATAGGCTTCGCCGCCGAAGCTGCGCACTACCCGGTAGCCCTGGATGGTTTCCGAGGCGACGTGGGTGACGTCGCCCATGGCCACCTGGATCTTCTTGCTCTGCTTGCGGAACTTGCGGCTGGCGGTAGTCACCATCACCGCGATGACCGGCAGGATCGCCAGCATCACCAGGGTCAGCTTCCAGTTCATCCACAGCAGGTAGAGGAACAGGAAGACCACGGTCAGGCCCTCACGGATCACCACCTTGATGGCATCCGTGGCCGCTCCGGTGACCATGGTCACGTTGAAGGTGATGCGCGAGATCAGGTGGCCGGAGCTGTGCGTGTCGAAATAGCGGTTCGGCAGCACCAGCAGCTTGTTGAACAGGGCGACCCGCAGGTCATGCACCAGCCCCAGGGAAACCTTGGCGAGGAAGAAGTTGCCGAGGAACGAGCCCAGCCCCTGCCAGGCAGCGATCAGGATGATCAGCAACGGCACCGCGTAGACCAGGTGCAAGTCGCGCAACCAGGGCCACTGCACATTCGGAAACAATGCCGCGTCAGGATTGGAGAGGCCGTCGACGAAATACTTGAGGATGCCCGCCAGCATCGGCTGGGTCGAGGCGAAGATCAGGAAACCGACGATGCTGAGTAGGAACATTCCGATGTAGGGCTTCACGTAGCCCAACAGGCGGAAATAGATCTTGAGACTGGAAGGTCCGGGATTCTGAGGACTATCGCTCATGGTTTCTTACATGCTGAAAAGGTCCCGGAGTGTAGCACAGGACCTCCATCACTCCGCCTGGAAGGCGTGTTGGGGTAAGATGGCGGGCCGTTCGTTCAGGAGCTCGCATGCGAGTCATAGACTACCCCTCCTACTTGCAGTTGCGTGACAACGCAGAAGTGCTGGAAGCCGATGGTCATGGGGACAAGGTTCTGCGTCTGCGCGACGGGTCCTTCCTCAAACTGTTTCGCCGCAAGCGCCTGATTTCCTCCGCAGCCCTGTTCCCCTATGCGGAGCGCTTCGCCCGCAACGCCAGCGAACTGGCGCGGCGCGGCATCGTCTGCCCGAAGGTGCTGGACGTATTGCGGATCCCACATATCCAGCGCGACGCGGTGCACTACGAGCCGCTACCGGGGCAGACCCTCCGCCAACTCGACCGCAACGACCCGGAGTGCGGCGACGCAGTCCGGACGCAACTGGGCGAGCTGATCGCCGCGCTGCACGCCAAGGGGGTGTACTTCCGCTCGCTGCACCTGGGCAACGTGGTGCGCACGCCGGAAGGCCGGATGGGCCTGATCGACATCGCCGACCTGCGGGTCCAGCGCTCGGCGCTCAGCGCCGCCCAGCGCATTCGCAATTTCAAGCACCTGCTGCGCTACGAACAGGATCGAACCTGGTTCCTCGACGACAGCGAGCACCTGGTGCTCAAGGCCTATCTCCGCAGCAGCCAGGTCCACTGGACACTCGAGCAGCTCCTCAAGCAACTGCAACTGGATTGAGCAAGGAATGTTCGCAGCTACCCGACTGACCCGTCTTCGCCACGATACCAGCCGCATCCTCAGCCACTGGATCCTGCCGCTGGGCTGGCTGGCCCTGCTCACCGGAATGTTCTGGGTCGGCGACCGCTCCGACTACCATCGCCTCTTCTACATCCTGCTTGCAGCCCCGACGCTGCTTTTCGTGATTATCCAGCCGCAACTGTTACGTCCACTGACCCGCTCGCCGCTGCTCATCGCCATTCTGGCCTTCAGCGCTTACATGATGCTCAGCCTGCTCTGGTCAACGCCGGAAAACTCGGCGGGTTCGCTGTTCAAACGGCCGCTGTACATCGTTCTACTGCTCTTCTGTGTGGGGATACTGGCGCTACAGGCACCCGAACGCCTACGCAACATTACTTGGCTGGCGGCACTGGGAGCAGTTTTCGCCGCAGCGGTCACGGTGGTCCACTACCACCTCCAGACACATCCTGCATGGATGCGCTTGTCCGGATACGGGGCTCTCTACAACCCACTGCTGAGTGCCCATGTATATGGCGCATTCACTGTGGTCTGGCTGGTTTACTGGATGCAATCACGCCATCTTCTTGCGCCACTGCCGCTGCTGTCCCTGGCGATACTATGCTGCCTGTTGCTGTCGACCGGCTCACGCACCCCATTGATCGCACTCACCGCCTGCCTGGGCTGGCTGCTGGTCGCCGGTAATCAGAAAAAGACCCTGATCGTCATCGGGTTGGCAGCGCTGGGCATGATCGTGGCTTATATCTTCAATCCAGAGCTGGTCACCCAGCGCGGCGTCTCCTTCCGCCCGGAAATCTGGAGCGAATCCCTGCGCCAGATCGGCGAGCACCCCTGGCTTGGCCATGGCTACGATCACCCGATGCGGATCAAGCTGGCCAACGGCATGCTGCTGGCCGATCCGCACAACATCGAGCTGGGCGTGCTGTTCGCCGGCGGGATCGTCGGCCTGCTGCTATGGTCTGCGATCTACGCCCTGGCCTTCGTCTTCGCCTGGAAGAACCGTCGCGACCCCATGGTGCTGCTGGCGTCTACCTGGCTGGTCTTCGGACTGGCTTCCGGCCTCACGGAAGGCAACGCGTTCATGTCCCGCCCCAAGGAGCACTGGTTCCTGATCTGGATTCCATTGGCCCTGCTGTACGCCCTGTGGGTGCAGAAAAGCGCCCGCGACAAAAACGAAACCGCCTCCTGAGGAGGCGGTCCGGGTTCATCCGAGCTAGGAGAAAAACAGCCGCGCAATGCCGCGGAAGGTCTTCTCGTTCCAGTACTTCAGCGGCAAGCCGGAGAGCAGCTCCCGGGCCAGTACCTTGTCCCGGTTCGAGCACTTGAGGAACATCGAATTGCGGAAGCGCATGATCACCTGCTCGTAATCGGGGTGATCGCTGAACTGGCTGTACGTCTTGAATACGTTGTCCACCATGAAACGGGCGTTCTTGTACGTATTGGTGGGATGCTTGCGGTACTGGGCGAGGACCTCGCCAAGAATGTCGATGACGTAGCCAGCCTTGGTCACCGCCAGTTCGATATAGACATCTTCCAGGCGTATGTCCGGATCGAAACCGCCGACCTTCTCCAGGGCTTCCCGCCGGAACATCAGGGTGGGCGCCATCGGGCCCGGCTTGCGGTCCAGGAACAGGTCATCGAAGTCGAGACGGCGGAAAGGCAGGTCGCGTTTGCGCTGCTCCTTTCCCGGCATGACCCGGCCATTGGAATCGATGATCTCGATATTGCCCGCGCAGATACCTACCTCGGGCTTGTCCCACATGTGTGCCACCTGTTTCTCCAGGCGTTGCGGCAGCATGATGTCGTCCGAACCGAAAGGCACGATGAGATTTCCCCGGGCCCTGGCGATCGCCTCGTTGAGCGTTCTCGACAGTCCCTGGTTCTGCTGGACCCTGAGGTCGAAGCCGTACTTCGCCTGGAGCCCGCGCAAAAGCTCGACGCTGCCATCGCTGGAACCATCGTCCACCACCAGCAGTTCCACGTTGCGGTATGTCTGCGCAGCCACGCTGGCGATGCTCGCTTCTATGTACTTTTCGTGGTTATAGGAAGCGATGATCACGGAAACCAATGGCTGCGAACCATCATCGACGAGCGCCATAACTACAACCTTACCTGTCCTTCACGTCCCCATTCAAAGCGCCAGACATGCATGAGCGATCCTGCGATCTTCATCGGTCCTACACCTCCCCCCAGCCCGGAAAAACAAGCTGAACAATAGCAAACACGCCTGAAGCCCCAGCTCTTTTCGGCTGCTACTCTCAGGTAAAAATACGTCGCCAGGTCTTCTCCAGCCATCCGGGACGCTCCGGCTCGCGCAACGCGGGCCGCATGGCCTCGACGATACTCTGACCGACAGCGGCGAAGCTGAATCGTTCGATGGCCAGCGCCTGGCCGCTTCGCGCGATCCGCTCGGCGAGAGCCGTATCGAGGCGCAGGATCGCGAGCTTTTCCTGGATGTCCGCCACCGAGCGATACAGCACGATATTCTCCATGTCCCGGAAACCCAAGGCCTCGTTTTCCCGCTCGCCCTGGTCGTAGGCCAGCAGTACGCAACCGCAGGCCATCGCCTCGAAATTCTTGATCATGTATTCGCCCATGCCGACATCCGCGCTGACGAAGAAACGGATGCGGTTGAGCGTACGCAGGTACTCCTCGCCGGACTTGGTCTTGGTCACCAGCAGGTTCTCCACTCCGCCCAACTCGTCGAGCAGCGCCTTGCGTCCACTGTAAGCCACGCTGCCGGTACTGCCGACGAAGCCCAGCTCGATATCGCGCGCCAGGCCCAGGTCATGCAACAGGGTCTGGTCGTAGCCCTTGGGCACGAATACCGCGTCGAATCCCTCCTGGCGCAGGCGTTCGCTGACCGTATGGCCCGAACTGATCACCCGTGCCCAGGGCAGGCGCCGGTAATGGGCGCTGAACTTGCCGGTGTACTTGCAGGGAATGTAGTTCTGGTAGGCATCGTGCTCGAGGATCACCAGGTTGGGCACGCTGCGGATGAAGCGGACCTGGCGCATTTCCTTCTTGAAACGGAGGAAGAACAGGATGCGGTCGTAGCGCGAGACATCCACGTGCTTGCGGAAGTAGCCGCGCAGGTCGGCCTGCTCCTCGCTGCTCAGCCAGCGGGTATCGCACTCGCAATGGGCGGCGATGCCGTCGTACAGGCGATCCAGGATCGCGCGCTGCTCTTTCTGGACCAGAAACAGAACTTTCATCAGACCTTCATCCTCGCGGCTGCTCCGAAGCAGCATGGCGGCTCGAACCTTGCCGAACGCTCGACCCAAGCATCACGCCTCCCCATCCAGCGACTCCACCCAGAACAACTCGTGCCGACGCACCGCCTTGCGCATGAACTCGTCCTCGCCGTAAGCCGGCCAGCGACGCCCGGCGAGCCAGCCCTGCAGACGGCGGCGCAGACGGCGTTTGAACGGCGGCCTGGGTTGCAGGTCGTGCATCATGCCCAAGGCCATGGCCTTGTCCACCTGGCGCGTGCGCTCCAGCGCCAGCGTCCATGGCAGCAACGGCGAGCATTCTTCGGTCAGCGGCGGCAGGCTGACCCCCATGTGCGCATCGCCCATCGGCCAGCGATCGTTGTCGTGCAGGTGATTGGCATAGTGCAACAATGCCTGCGGCTGCCAGTCCAGACCCTGGAGCGCCTCGCGCACGGCCTCCTGGGCGCGGACATGGTCCGGGTGCGGATCGAAATGCGGATGAGGCAGGACGATAACCTCGGGACGTGCCAGCAGGATCAGCTCGCGGAGATCGGCCAGCAGATTGTTCCAGGTCGACAGGCCGTCGGCATCGCTGGCCAGGCGCAGGCGGTTGAACTGGCGGAACGGACGGATATCGGCGAGATCGGCCTCACGGGACGGCACCACCTCGCCCGGGTTCGCCTGCATGGCAGGCAATTGCAGGCAGAAATAACCCAGTTGCACGCAGCGCTCGGCCGGCACCCCACCCCACGTCGGCACGGCCTGGCTATCCCAGGCGCGCAGGCGGCCCTTCAGGCGCGCCGCAGCTATTCCGTCGAGGCCCATGCGGCGGTAATGCTCGGTTTCGATCTCGCCGGCGGTCAGGGTCACGATCCAGGCCTCGCGAGCCTGGCTGTAGAGGCCGAAGGCGGCCAGCTCGGCGTCGTCGGCATGCGGAGCGATGACCATCACCCGCCGATCACGGTAGTCGGGATGGCGCGCACGCCACAGGGTCGGTTCGCCGACCAGCCGGCAATGCCGGCCGCGCAGGCGAATCCGGCCCTCGCCCAGCGGCCCGGCCAGTCCCGTCAGGTTCAGGTAGCGCAAGCCGTTCACCCCACGTTCGAAAGCCTGGGCATCGGCCTCCGCGCCACCTTCCAGCAGCACCGAGGGTTCGAGGAAGCGCCCCAGCCAGCCAGCGCGCACGCCGATGCCAAGCACCAGCGTATCGCCTTCGCGCAGCTCACCGTCGACTCGCAGACGGCCATCCGCCAGGCGTACCGGCAGCGACTCGACCCCTTCCGCGAAACGGTAGCGGTAGTCCTCGCCCGGCGAATAGAACAGGTGATCGGCGAACCAGGCTTCGTGGGCGACCCACAGGGCCACGAGGAGGATCGGCAACAACCAGGGGCTGACCAGCAGACCGACGGCCAGCAATGCCAGCAGCGCAACCAGTAGGCCGATCCGCTTGTTGCGTCGATGACGCTTGAGCAACTGCTGCTTGCGTGCGCTCATGCTTCAGACCTGGAAGACCGGAGAAGGATGGCACCAGCGATCCTTGTATTCGCGGTCGGCGCGACCGAACGAATAGCGCAGGGGTTTGCCCAGCGCTCGCGCATCCTCCCAGGCGGCCTGGGTGTTCAGGTAACTGAGCACGCTGCCAGGGCTGAACTCGTGGGTCTGCGGATCGACGCCGCCGTTGATGTACTCGACGCTGAGCCAGCCCGGCGCTTCGGCGCGATACAGTACCTGGACCGCGATGGGCTGGTCGTTGAGCAGCAGGACCGAGCCGCGCAGCAATTCGCGCAGCCGCTCGAAGACCTCGGCCATGCGCTCCGCGCCGGTGGCCGGGAAACCCCAGCGACGCTGGAACAGTTCAAGATAGATGGCAGCGAACTCGGCCGGGGCGAAGCTGTCTGCCTGGCGCACCTGGCCACCGGCCTCCTCCACCAGGCGCACTTCGCGCCGCTGGTTATAGCGGAACTTCTTGGAGAAATCCTCGGGAGCACGAGCGAAAGCCAGTTGCTCGGTCTGAGGGCGCAGCGTGACGATGTTCCGCTCATGCAGCGCCGACAGGTAGCGTCCCGCATGGCGGAGGGCGATGCGGGCATCGTCGGCCACCGGCAGGATCAGTTCGGCGTTGCCCAGGTCGTACAGGCCCTTCTTGCCGCGCCGCTTGAGCACGTCCTTGGACAACGCCAGGTGGCGGCCCCAGGTCGGGATCGCCGCAACCAGTTCGCCAGCGCTATCCCAACCCAGGTAACGCACCGGGATTCCAGCCATTTCGGCGAGCTGCTCGACCACCAGCGGGTGGGTCGCGACGCTGCCGCCGAAACGCTGCCAGGCCTGGGCGTAGGTCGGCGCGTCCACTTCGCGCCAACCGCGTTCGCGGAAGGCGCGCAACCTGTTCAGCATGCAGACTCCGAAGCGAAGCCGGCAATCGTCGGCAGGCGCCAGAATTCGCGGCGCACCGCAGCGTCGGAGAAGCGTGTCTCCAGGCGCTCGAGCATGAGCCGCGCACAGGCCTCGCGCTGGCGGCGGTCAAGCGCCGCCAGGTGGGTCAGGCCCTCGGCCAGGGCCGTCTCGTCGCCCAGCGGGAAGAGGATGCCGACCCCTTCCACCACTTCGCGGGCGCCGCCACAGGCGGTGGCGATCAGCGGTACACCGGCGACCATGGCCTCCAGCAGGACCATGCCGAACGGCTCGTGGTCGGAACTCAGGGCGAAGGCGTCGAACGCCTTGAAGTAGCGCCGTGCCTCTTCGACCTGGCCGAGGAACAGCACGCGCTCGCCGATACCCAGTTCGCAGGCCAGGTCCTTGAGCTGCTCTTCCAGGCGGCCGCTGCCGAGGATCGCCAGCAGGCTGTTCTGCGGCAGGCGCGGCAGCGCGGCGGCAAAGCCGCGCAGCAGGGTAGCCTGGTCCTTGTCCGGATGCAGGCGGCCGACGTTGCCGACCACCCAGGCCTCGTCGGGCAGGCGCAGTTGCCGGCGCGCACTCAGGCGCTCGACCTGCTCGGCCTGCAGCGCAGCGACGTCGATGCGGTTGTAGAGCGTCTCGATCCGCTCCGCCGGCCACTTCGGCAGGCAACGGCGGATATCGTCGCGCACCGCGTCGGACACCGCCAGCAGGCTCAGGCGCTTGCTCATCAGGCCGGCGAAGACCTTGCGCGACAACCGCTGGTAATCGCCGAAGGCGTGGTGCACGCCAACGATCGGCAGACGAGTGGCCAGGCTGGCGATCCAGATCGGCTTGAAGCGGTGCGCGATGCAGAAGCGGAAGTCGCGCGAACGGGCGATCTCGCGCAAGTCGCGGATCGCCTTCAGCTTGAGGCCACGGATGTCCCTGGAGCCGTACTCGAGGAACAGTACCTCGTCGGAGGCGCAACGCGCCGCCACCTCAGGATCGGAACGCCCGGTGAGGAACACCGTGGTGACCTTGTACGGGGTTCCGGCGAACAGGCTGGCGTACTGACGGGCACAGTCGAGGAAAGGCCCGTCGTAGCCGTGACAGAACTGCAGGACGCGAGGTTCAGCCGACCGAGTCATACCAGTCCACGCCCTCCTTCACGACCAGGATGTCCTCCATGATCAGGTACTGCAGATCGGAGCCGAAGAACATGTTCAGGGCGTCGGTCGGCGAGCAGATCATCGGTTCGCCACGGCGATTGAGCGAAGTGTTCAGGGCCACGCCGTTGCCGGTGAGGTTCTCCAGTTCCTTCATCAGGTCGTAGTAGCGCGGGTTGTACTCGCGCTTCAGCACCTGGGCGCGGGAGGTGCCGTCTTCGTGCACCACTTCCGGCACTCGCTCCTTCCACTCTTCGTTGACTTCGAAGGTGAAGGTCATGAACGGGGCCGGGTGGTCGATCTTGAACATCTGCGGGCCGACGGTATCCAGCATCGACGGGCAGAAGGGCCGCCAGCGCTCGCGGAACTTGATCTGCGCATTGATCCGGTCGGCCACGCCCGGCACGCTCGGGCAGCCGAGAATGGAGCGGCCACCGAGGGCACGCGGACCGAACTCCATGCGTCCCTGGAACCAGGCCACCGGGTTGCCGTCGGCAAGGATCCTGCCGATACGCCGGCTGCGGTTGTCGATCTTCTGCCACTGCGGCCTGGCCTCGTGACGGGCGCAGGCGGCGATGACGTCCTCGTTGGAATACTCCGGGCCGAGGTAGACGTGCTCCATCTTCTCCACCGGCACGCCGCGCTGGTGCGACACGTAGGCCGCCGCGCCGACCGCGGTGCCGGCGTCGCTGGCCGCCGGCTGGACGAACAGCTCCTTCACTTCGGGGCGCGAGATGATCTTCTGGTTGAGCTTGACGTTCAGCGCGCAGCCGCCGGCGAAAGCGACCTTGCCGGTCTCGCGGATGATATCGCCGAGGTAGTAGTCCATCATCTCCAGCGCGAGCTTCTCGAACAGCGCCTGGATGCTCGCGGCGTAATGGATGTAGGGATCGTCGGCGATGTCGCCTTCGCGCTTGGGCCCCAGCCACTCGATCAGCTTGGGCGAGAAGTAGTAGCCCTTGCCTTTCTCCTTGTAGCGGCGGAAGCCGATGACGTTGGCATAATCGGTGTTGATCACCAGTTCGCCGTTCTCGAACTTGGCGAGACGGGAGAAATCGTACTTGCTGGCGTCACCGTAGGGCGCCATGCCCATGACCTTGAACTCGCCGTCGAGCATGTCGAAGCCGAGGTACTCGGTGATCGCGCCGTACAGGCCGCCCAGCGAATCCGGATCGTAGAACTCCTTGATCTTGTGGATCCTACCGTTCTCGCCCCAGCCGAAGAAAGTGGTGGCGTACTCGCCCTTGCCGTCGATGCCGAGGATCGCGGTCTTTTCCTTGAACCCCGAGCAATGGTAGGCGCTGGAGGCATGGGCAAGGTGGTGCTCGACCGGCTGGATCTTGATTTTCTTCAGGTCGAAGCCGAGTTGCTGCAGGCACCACTCGATGCGCTTGTAGTAACGCTTGTAGCGGCGGTTGCCGAGCAGGATCGCATCCAGCGCGCGATCCGGCGCGTAGGCGTAGCGCTTGGCATAGTGCCAGCGGGCCTTTTCCATGATGCTGATGGGAGCGAAGGGAATCGCCACCACGTCGACATCGGCCGGCTCGATCCCTGCCTGCTCCAGGCAGAACTTCGCCGATTCGTAGGGCATGCGGTTCTTCGCGTGCTTGTCGCGCACGAAGCGCTCTTCCTCGACGGCCGCGACCAGCTTGCCGTCGATGTACAGGGCGGCGGACGGGTCATGGCTTACGGCGCCAGACAGGCCTAGGACGGTCAATGCCACGGTAGAACCTCTTCAAAGCAGCTCGCGGTTGCGGAGTGGGACCGACAACCGCGGCTTTCGTTTAACTCGTCGACCGCCGCAGGCGGTGGTCGTCGCTTGTCGTTCAAGCCCCGGCGGCGTCGCCGAGGCGGGGAATCCGTTGCTCCAGCAGCCGGTAGAGGCCGCTGTCCTGCGGCCAGTTGCGCAGGAAGCGCGCGCGGTCGCGGGCGTAGGCGCGGGCAAAGGACGCCTGGCTGTGATGCTTGCGCATCGCGTCCAGGTCGATCAGCGCCCATTCGCCGCCTTGTTCATGGGCCTGCCAGAACAGGTTGTGTCCCTTCAGGTCGCCGTGGCTGATGCGTTCGCGGATCAGCGTCGAAAACAGCCGATCCAGTGCCGCCAACTCGGCTTCCGGTGGCGAAACGGCGCCATCGGGCATGTCCAGGCAAGGCTTAAAACGAGCGATTATATCCTGACCGCCGAGATAATCGGTAATCAGGTAGGCGCGCCCGCGCAGCCAGCACCAGCGCCGCTCCAGCATCGCCAGCGGACGGGCGGTGGCGATGCCAAGGAATTCCAGGCGGTTGCCTTCGCGCCAGGAGGCCCAGGCCCGGCTCGGCCGCCAGAAGCGCTTCAGCCAATGGACCCAGCCCTTGATGTTGTAGCGCTTGATGATCAGCGTGCGGCCGTTCGCTTCGACCCGGGCGACGGTGGCCGCGCCGCCGTCCTTGTAGACGTGGCCGGCGGCGATCAGGCGGTCCGCGTCCGCCAGCAGGGGCGCCATCGTCTCGGCCTCGCTGCGGCGGGCGGCGAACAGGCGGAACGGACCGCGCACGACGCTGAACAGGCTACAGTCGCGACCGACCTTCCTCAGCAGGTCGCGCACCCGCCAGCGGCGAACCTTGGCGATTTCCTTCTGCAAGGCTTCGAGCGGCAGCGCATGCTCGCCGTTGGCCAGCAGGTAATGCACCAGCAACTCCTCCAGGAAAGGATCGAGGAGCGCCGGCAACTGGGCGAAGAACACCCCGAGGTTTTCCAGCACTTTCTGTCGCGACAGCGGCTGGCCGGGAGTTTCCGCACGCACGCCGCCACCGTCGATGAGATACAGGCGGCCGGCGTGGCGCAACAGGTTGTCCAGGTGCAGGTCGTCCTGCCAGAGGCCCTTTGCATGCAGCTCGCCAATGGCTGCCAGGGCTTCGCCGAGCACCGCTTGCTGGGCATCGCCCAGCGGCGCCTGTGCCTCCACCGCACGCCAGGCGTCACCGAGGCTCTGCGCCGCGTCGAGGTAGTCGAACAGCAACCAGCCGCCCTCGCCCTGCTGCAGCCCGTCGGCCAGCAGCGCCGGGGTGGTCAGCCCCTGGGCCGCGAGCAGACGCGCCCCTTCCAGTTCGCGCTGGAAATGCCGTGCGGCCTTGCCGCCCACCAGCAGCTTGGCCAGCACCTTGCGCCCACGCCATTCGCCGGCACCGACGTAGCGCTGCCCGGGCAGCACCCGCAGCAGACTGTCCAGGCGCAGTTCGGCAGCGCCAGCGCCATCCGCCAGGGTCACCCGCAATGGCAGTTGCGGGTGGCGCCCGGCGGCTTGCAGTTCGGCCAGTCTCATCGGCGCGACTCCTTGCGCCGGCGGCGCTGGTCGAGAAGGCGATACCACTGCTCGACCTCGGCCGAGTCGAGGGGTTCGTCGACATAGGCGGAGATGAATTCGTGCACGTCCGCTTCGCTCCAGTCCGGGGCACGGCGCAGCATCGGCTCCAGGTCCTTGACCTGGTCGCGGCGGCCGAACCAGATCGGGCGGGTCTTCTCCAGGTCGATCAGGCAGGCCTCGAAGACACCATCGGCCCCCTCGCGGAGGAATACATGCTTGGGATAGAAGCAACCATGCATCTGTCCGGCCGCGTGCAGCTGGCGCGCCAGCCTGCCAACCGCCCGGAGAATCGCCCGGCGCCGCTCTTCGGCCAGGTCGTGCCAGGACGCCAGCCAGGTGTCCAGGTCCTGCCAACCGTCCAGGGCACGGGTCAGGAGGATTGCCTGGCGCTCTCCGCCGACCGCCTGCTGGGCGAAGAACGCCGCCTGCAGGGCGGGAATGCCCAGCGCCCGGTAGCGCTCGATGTTGCGGAACTCGCGGGCGAAGGTCGGCTCGCCCAGCGGATGGCGCAGGCTGCGGGTCAGGTGGTTGCTCTGGCGCTTCAGGTAGTAGGCGGAGTCGCCCAGGTCGAGGCGATAGACGCTGCTCCAGCCACCCCGCTCGGTATTCGGTTCGTCCACGGCGTCCAGCTGCAAGGCCCACAGGGCGTCGAAGCTGTCCAGACGGTTGCGCTGGAGCAGGTCGTGGTCCTGCGCGGCGATGAAAACGCTCATTCGCGCCCCTCGAAGAAAGCCACCACCTGGCGAATACGCTTCTTGTCGGATTCGTTCAGGTGCCGGCGACGGCGATATTGCAGGTAGAAGCGCAGGCGCTGGGTGCGCGACAAGTGGTACTTGGCCACCTTGTCCAGGCAGGCCAGGTCCTTGGTGATCCGGTAGCGCAGCATGAAGCTCCACCAGAACGCGCCGTTCGGGCAGTCGATGAAATACACCAGCGGCTGGTCGTCCACCAGCAGGTTGCGCCACTTCAGGTCGTTGTGGGTGAAATGCTGGTCGTGCATCAGGCGCGTAGCCTTGGCGATCTGCCGGCTGACGCCGTCCACCCAGCGCGGGTCCTTCAGGCGCGGATCCCGGTTGCAGGCGAGCACCGACAAGTCCTCGGTGCCCGGCAGTTCGCGGGTGATCATGGCGCCGCGCTGGAAGGCGCCGGCCTTGCGCTCCAGCCCCCAGGCGACCACTTCGGCGGTGGGAATGCCCCACTTCTCGAAGCGCTTGAGGTTCTGCCACTCGGCCTTGATCCGCGGTCGCGCCAGGTAGCGGCGCAGGCCCTTGCCGGCGCTGCGGTAGCGCTTGACGTAGTAACGCACGCCGTCGCGCTCGATGCGGATGACTTCGGACAACGGGTCGCGGGTCAGGCGCTCGCCCTCCAGGGCGAACACACTATCGAGGCTACCGAAGTCGGCGGCCAGGTGACGGTAATCGGGTTCGAGGGTCCACCCCGCCATCAGAGCAGGTCTCCGTAACGCTGCTTGCGTTCGTAGAGTTTTTCCGCCTTGCGTTCCATCCAGGCCAGCAGGCCGGCCTCGTCGCGCAGTATCTCGCGCAACGGCCGGCGGAAATAGGTGCGCAGGAAGCGTAGCTTGTCGCGACGCGTCAGTCCGATGTCCAGCGCAGAGAAATACAATGCCGCCAGATCCTTGTTACGCCAGCGTTTCGGCGTGGCGTCGCGGGTCTGGGCACGGTGCAGGTCGATCACCGAGAGGCGGAAATCGTCCGCGCTCACCGGCTTGTCGGTGTGCAACAGGAAATGACAGATGTAGCAGTCGCGATGGTTGACTCCGGCACGGTGCATGTCGCCGACCATCCGCGCCACCGCCTCGACCAGCGCGCGCTTGAGCCGCGGCGGTGGAGGACGTTCGCGCCAGTCCTGGGAGAACACCTCGAGGTCCACGGTCGGCGCCAGTTCCTCGGTGACGATGAAGGAATGCTGCCGCGCCGGATCGCTGCCGCGCTCGCCGTAGGCGACCGCGGTCATGGTCGCTACGCCGGCCTCGTGCAGGCGCCGGATGGCCTGCCACTCCTGGCGCGCGCCGAGCACCGGGAGCTTGGCGGTGAGCAGGTTCTTGGCGATCTCGCCCCAGCCGATGCCACGGTGGATCTTGACGAAGTAGCCGCGCCCGTCGACCTCGGTGCGCAGGGTGCGGCGCCCCTCCAGTTCGCGGTAGACCTTGCCTTGCAGCGCCTCCACCGCCTCGAACGGGTCGCGCCCGCTCCACAGGCGCTTGAACGGCTCTTCCAGCACCAGCCTCATGAGGCCTCCCCGAGGATCAGGTCGGCGGCGCGCTGCGGCATGCTGTAGAGGTCGGCGTGATCGGCGTAGGCCAGGCCATTGCGCGACCAGGCGGCGCGCGCCGGAGCGTCCTCCAGCATTTCCGCGAGCAGGCGGTTGAGACTGTCCTGCTCGAAGGGACTCGGCAGCACCCGCCCGGCGTCGGCCTCGGCGATGTAGTGGGCGTAGCCGCAGACATCGGTCACCAACACCGGCAGGCCGGAGACCAGCGCCTCCAGCAGCACCGTACCGGTGTTCTCGTTGTAGGCCGGGTGGATCAGCAGGTCGGCGCCGAGCAGGAAGCGCGGGATATCGCTGCGCCCCTTGAGGATCTGTACCTGGTCGTTGAGACCGAGGGCGGCGATCTGTAGCAGGAACGGCTTGGGATCGTCCTGGCCGATGGCGATCAGCCGGGTACGCCTGCGCAACGCCTTGGGCAGCGCGGCCAGCGCCTTCAGGCTGCGATCCAGGCCCTTGGTCTTGAAGCCGGAACCGATCTGCACCAGCAGCAGGTCGTCCTCCTCCAGGCCGAACTCGCGGCGGAATTCCGCACGCACGTCCGCGGCGTTGGCCGGCGCCCGGCGATCCTGACTGATCCCCGGCGGCAGCAGATGGAAACGCTCGGCCTGGGTGCCGTAGTGCTTGACGAAGAGCGGCTGCTGCACCTCGGAGATCATCAGGATCTCGGTCTTCGAGGCCGGGTCGAACACTGCCCGTTCGTAGCCGGCGAAGTGGCGGTAGCGGCCCCACTGGCGGTACAGCGGGTTGCGCAAGGTCTGGGCCTTTTCCTCGAAACAGGCGTCGGCGGCGTAGTAGACATCCAGTCCGGGCATCTTGTTGAAGCCGATCACCCGCTGCACCGGGCGCCTGTCCAGGTCGGCGCGGACCCACGCGGTGAACTTCTCGTTGCGCCGGTGGTTGAAGATCGAGCGCACCGGGGCCACCAGCACTTCGAAGCCGTCCGGCACGTCGCCCTCCCAGATCAGCGTATAGACGCGGATGTCGTGCCCGCGCCGCTGGCATTCCAGGGCGATGCGCATGAAGTCGCGCTGCAGGCCGCCGAAGGGGAAGTATTTGTAGAGGATGAACGCCAGGGTCATCGGAGGGTCTCCGGGGCCAGCAGCATGGCCTCCAGCTGGGTGGCCACGCGCTGGGGATTCAGCCGGGTGAAGCACAGCGGCTGCTCACGCTTGAGATCGAACAGTTTGCGGTCCTCTTCGGTCGGCTGGTAGGTACAGGTCTTCTTCAGGCACGGCGCACAGGGGAAGTCGCTGCCCAGGTGTACCTGGGAGCGCCCGTAGGCGCCGGTGAAGCCAGGATTGGTCGGGCCGAACAACGACAGCGTCGGCACGTCCAGCGCCGCCGCCAGGTGACCGAGGCCGGTATCCACCGCCACGCAGGCGCGCGCGCCGGCAAGCACCTTGGCCATGCCGGCCAGGGATAATCTGGGGAGTACCGCGGCATTTTCCAACCCCGCTGCCAGGCGCCCGGCCCGCTCCCGCTCGGCGGTGCTGCCCCAGGGCAGGCGCACCGACCAGCCGCGCTCGCACATGCGCTCGGCCAGTTCGCGCCAGTAGGCTTCCGGCCAATGCTTGGTGACCCAGGTAGTACCGTGCAGGAACACCAGGTACGGCGCGCCAGGGTCGGCGTCGGCCAACTGCTCGCGGTCCAGGCCATAGTCACCGACCGACTCGGGCAACGGGTAGTCCAGCGCCTGGGCGAACAACTGGCGCGTGCGCTCCACCGCATGCTGTCCCCAGGCGACCGGATAGGCACGGCGATAGAAGCGGCTGGCGAGCGGCTCGCGCGCCGAGTCGCGATCGAGACCGGCGACCGGCGTCTTGCCCACGTAGCGGGTCAGCCAGGCACTCTTCAGCAGCCCCTGGGCGTCGATCACCAGGTCATAGTCGACTTCCTTCAGGCGCTGCTTGAAGCGCCGCCATTCGCCGTTGCGCAGGGTCTGCCAGAGATTCTTGCGCCAGCGCCGGATCGCCACCGGGATCACCCGCGCCACCGCCGGATGCCAGGCGGGAATCTCGGCGAAACCTTCCTCCACCACCCAGTCGAACTGGATGCCGGGAATCGCCCGGGCGGCGTCGGTAAGCGCCGGCAGGGTGTGGATCACGTCGCCGAGGGACGAGGTCTTGACCAGCAGTACCCTCATCCGGCGACCTCGGCAGGATCGCCGACCAGCCGCTCCAGGGCTTGCAATACCAGGCCAGGCGGCAGCTCGCGGAGGCAATTGTAGTGGCCGAAGCGACAGGTGCGCTCGAAGCACGGGCTGCACTCGAGACCGAGGCGGACGATCTCCACCCGGTCCGCCAGCGGCGGGGTGAACTGCGGCGAGGTGGAGCCATAGACGCCCACCAGCGGGCGATCCAGCGCGGCCGCCACGTGCATCAGGCCGGAATCGTTGGACACCACCGCGCCAGCGCAGGACATCAGGTCGATGGCCTCGGCCAGCGAAGTCTCCCCGGCAAGATTGAAGGACTCCTCGCGCAACCCCGGAATCAGGCGCTGGCGAATCTCCTCTCCACCGGGATGGTCGTTCTTCGAGCCGAACAGCCAGACCTGCCAGCCGGCACGGATCTTCGCCTCGGCGACCGCGGCGTAGTGTTCCGCCGGCCAGCGCTTGGCCTCGCCGAACTCGGCGCCGGGACAGAGCGCCAGCACCGGGCGGTCCAGGCTCAGGGCGAACTTGTCGAGCGCCGCCTGGCGGCTGCCGTCGTCGATCCGCAGGCGCGGCTGCGGATAGGGCTTCGGCAACTCCACGCCCGGCTCGAAGGCCAGGGCCATGAAGCGTTCGATCATCAGCGGATAGCGCTGCTTGTCGAGCTTGCGGATGTCATTGAGCAGCCCGTAGCGCATCTCGCCGCGCCAGCCGGTGCGCTTCGGTATTCCGGCGAACCAGGGCACCAGCGCCGACTTCAGCGAGTTGGGCAGCAGGATCGCCTGCTCGTACTGACCGCGCAGGCCGCGTCCGATCCGGCGCCGTGTGGCGACGTCCATCACCCCGTGGCCGAGCGGGAAGCTCAGGGCCTGGCGCACCTCGGGCATGCGCTCGAGGATCGGTCGGCTCCACTCGGGCGCCAGCACGTCGATCACGCACTCGGGATGCCGCTGGCGCAGACACTGGAACAGGGTCTGCGCCATCACCATGTCCCCCACCCAGGAGGGACCTACGATCAGAATTCTCATTCAGGCTCCGGAAATGATCAGGGAGGCTTTCGCCTCCCTGTCACACCCTTCTTCGGTGCTTACTTGACCAGGGTACGCCACTCGGCGTGGGCCTCGGTCTTGCCGCTGACCAGGTCGAAATAGGCTTTCTGCAGCTTTTCGGTGACCGGGCCACGGCGGCCGGCGCCGATCTTGCGACCGTCCACTTCGCGGATCGGCGTGACTTCCGCGGCAGTGCCAGTGAAGAAGGCCTCGTCGGCGATGTACACCTCGTCGCGGGTGATGCGCTTCTCGACCAGTTTAAAACCGTGTTCGGCGGCCAGGGTCAGGATAGTGTTACGAGTGATGCCGTTCAGGCAGGCGGTGACTTCCGGGGTGTAGATCACGCCATCCTTGATGATGAAGATGTTCTCGCCGGAGCCTTCGGCCACGTAGCCTTCCGGATCGAGCATCATGGCCTCGTCGGCGCCGCCGGAGATCGCTTCCTGGAGGGCCAGCATCGAGTTGATGTAGGCGCCGTTGGACTTGGCGCGGGTCATCGAGATGTTGACGTGGTGGCGGGTGAAGGAACTGGTGCGCACCTTGATGCCTTGCTGCAGGGCTTCCTCGCCCATGTAGGCGCCCCAGCTCCAGGCGGCGATGATCACATGGACCTTCAGGCCGCTGGCGCGCAGGCCCATGCCTTCGCTTCCGTAGAACACCATCGGGCGGATATAGGCGCTTTCCAGGTTGTTCTCGCGCACGGCGGCGCGGGTCGCCTCGTTGATCTCGTCGCGGCTGTACGGGATCTGCATGTTCATGATGTGCGCGGAGTCGAACAGCCGGTCGGTATGCGCCTGCAGGCGGAAGATCGCCGTGCCCTGCGGGGTGTCGTAGGCGCGCACGCCCTCGAACACGCCCATTCCATAGTGCAGGGTATGGGTCAGCACGTGCGTGGTCGCGTCGCGCCACTGCACCAGTTCACCGTCATACCAGATCACGCCATCACGATCGGCCATCGACATAGTTGCCAGCTCCTTCAGATATTCGTTACGTACTTGCGTTACGTGCCTGAGTGGATCAGCCGAGCCGCAGCTCGCGCCAGATCCTGATCACTTCTCGCCGCTCCGTCTGGAAGTGCTCGCCGCTCACGACCCCGGCCTCCTTCTGTAGTGCCAGGCGGTGTGCGGCTGCGCGATAGGCCTTGTAGGCCTCCTGCAGGAGACGGACGTCCTCGCTGGCGATCAGGCCAGCCCGTTCCAGTCCTTCCAGAATGCGGATGTTATCGGTGAATTCGAGCAGCGCCGGGTGTTCTCCGGACCAAGCTAGAACCGCATATTGCACCATAAATTCGATATCGACGATACCACCGGCATCGTGCTTGAGATCGAAGGCTGCCGTGGCCTCGAAGGCATTCGAGGCGGTACCGGCGGCGGTCGCGCGGGTTCCCAGGTTGTCGCGCATCTTGGCGCGCATTTCGCTGACTTCGGTGCGCAACGCGTCGAGATCGCGCGGCCTCGCCAGCACCTCGGCACGTACCGCCTCGAAGCTCGCCTGCACCCGCCGGCAACCGGCCAGCACCCGGGCGCGGACCAACGCCTGGTGCTCCCAGGTCCAGGCCTCCTGCTCCTGGTAGCGCTGGAAGGCGCCCAGCGAACTCACCAGCAGGCCGGCCGCGCCGCTCGGACGCAGGCGCATGTCGACTTCGTAGAGGGTGCCGGATGGCGTCTGCGCGGTGAGGAAATGGATGATCTTCTGCCCCAGGCGGGTAAAGAACTGCGCGCCATCGATGGATTTGCCGCCATCGGTCTCGCACTGGGGGTCGCCGTCATGGATGAACACCAGGTCGAGGTCCGAGCCATGGCCGAACTCCAGCCCGCCGACCTTGCCGTAGCCGACGATGACGAAGTCCGGATCGCACGGCGTGCCGTCGGCGCGCAACGGCCGGCCGTGACGCTGCACCAACTGCCGCCAGGCCAGTTCGAGGACCTCGACGAGGATCGCCTCGGCCAGCCAGGTCAGGTAGTCGCTGACCTTCATCAACGGCAGCGTGCCGGCGATCTCCGAGGCCGCCACCCGCAGCCCGTGGGCCAGCTTGAAGTGACGAAGGGTCTCCATCTGCTGCTCGAGGTCGTCCTCGGGAATCCGCATCAGCCGTTCGCGCAGCTCGGCGGCCAGCTCGGCGGCCTGTGGAGGACGGAACAGGCGCCCCTCGTTGAGCAGCTCGTCGAGCAGAATCGGGAACCGCGCGATCTGCTCGGCAACCATCGGGCTGGCCGCGCAGAGGGTCAGCAGGCGCTCCAGCGCGCCGGGGTTCTCGGTCAGCAACACCAGGTAGGCGGAACGCCGCGCCACCGCTTCCACCAGCGGCAGGACCCGCTCCAGCACCAGGTCCGGCTGGGGGTTTTCCACGGTCATCGCCAGCAGGCGCGGAACGAAGGCATCCAGGCGCTCCCGGCCGAGACGCTGCATCGCTCGTACCTGGGGGCCGTGGCGCAGATCGCTGAGACGCTTCCAGGCCGCCTCGGCATCGACGAAGCCGGCGTCGGCCAGTTGCCGGCTGGCCGACTCCTCGTCCAGCGCCTCCTCCCACAGCGGGATCCACTCGGCGCCGACGCTGCCGCAGGCCGCCTCGCCGCTTTCGTCCTCGTCCGGGTCGGCGATCACCTGGCGGAAGTGCCAGTCGATGCGCGCCCGCCAGTGGCTCAGGCGCTCGTGGAATGCGGCCCAACTGGCGAAGCCCATGATGAAGGCCACGCGGATGCGGTCGTATTCGTCGCTGGGCAGCATTTGCGTCTGCCGGTCGGCCAGCGCCTGGATGGCATGCTCGGCGTAGCGCAGGAACTCGTAGCCGCCGCGCAGCTCCTCGACCACCGCCGGCGGCAGGTAGCCCTGCCCCTCCAGGGTCGCCAGCACCTTCAGCAGCGGCCGTTGCTGCAAGCTCAGGTCGCGCCCGCCATGGATCAACTGGAAGGCCTGGGCGATGAACTCCACCTCGCGGATACCGCCTTCGCCCAGCTTGATGTTTTCCGACATCCCCTTGCGCCGGACCTCCTGCTGGATCAGCTGCTTCATGGTGCGCAGCGCCTCGATGGCGGAAAAGTCCAGGTAGCGCCGATAAACGAACGGCCGCAGCATGCCGAGCAGTTGCTCGCCTGCCTGC
Organism: Pseudomonas sp. 203-8; assembly: GCF_020708595.1. NCBI lineage: Bacteria > Pseudomonadati > Pseudomonadota > Gammaproteobacteria > Pseudomonadales > Pseudomonadaceae > Pseudomonas > Pseudomonas sp. 203-8. Next base: position 363,648 of record NZ_JAJFDF010000001.1, read on the forward strand.
TGGTCGCCGCCGACCACCCGCGCCTTGATCATCGCGTAGCGCTCCCAGTCGCGCCCCTGGTCCTGGTAGTACTGCTCCAGCGCGGCGAAGCTGTAGACCAGCGGTCCGCTGGAGCCGTAGGGACGCAGGCGCATGTCGACGCGGAAGACGAAGCCGTCGACGGTGATCGCATCCAGCGCCTTGATCAGCTTCTGCCCCAGGCGGGTGAAGAACTCCTGGTTGTCCAGCGAACGCTTCGCCCCCTCGGTCTCGCCGCCCTCCGGGTAACCGAAGATCAGGTCGATGTCCGACGACAGGTTGAGTTCCACCGCGCCCAGCTTGCCCATGCCGAGGACCACCATCCGCTGCGGTTCGCCGGAGCGCCGGCCGATCGGCGTGCCGAACTGCTCGCACTGGCGCCGATGGAGCCACTCGCAAGCCAGGTCGATGCAGGCGTCGGCCAGGGCCGACAGGTCGCGACAGGTTTCCGCCAGCGCGGCGCGGCGGGTCAGGTCGCGCCAGATGATGCGCAGTTGCTGGCGTGTGCGGAAACGTCGCAGGCGCCGACCGAGTTCGTCCTCGTCGGCGCAATCCTCCAGCCGCGCCTGCAACTGACTGCGCAGTTCGCCGGGCGCGTGGGGGTTCTCCAGCTCGCCGCGTTCGGCCAGTTCCAGCAGCATCGCCGGGTCGCGCACTGCCTGCTCGGCGACGAAATCGCTGGCCGCGGCGACCCGTCGGAAATCCTCCAGGCGCTCCTCGGGCCAGGCCTCCAGGCGGGCCAGGGCGGCGGCATCGAGGGCGGCGACAGCGGAGCGGAGGGCAGTCCCGGCGCGTTCGGCGGCGGGCAGCAGGGTGGCCGGCAGATTCGCCAGCGAAGGCAGGCTCATGGTCTATCCTGTTTGGGCTTCCGACCGAAGACCACAGGCTCGACGCACAACGTCGAAAAGGCTCTACATCGGGCCTTATAGCCTGACAGCGACAATCGAAATGTAGTTTTACTACTAAAAATTGTATCCAGAGGGCTGTTTCTCAGACTGATCTGTAGTAAAACTACAAGTCGCCGGGTACACCCCCGGAGAACATCCAAGAATTAGCTGCGGTCGCCCACGAGGCCGGCCGCTCACCTATGGCATCCGATTCTGGAAGCCTTTCCGCCCTGGAGCAAGCCATGCAAGACCTCGATCCCGTCGAAACCCAGGAATGGCTGGACGCCCTGGAGTCCGTACTCGACCGCGAAGGTGAAGACCGCGCTCATTACCTGATGACCCGCATGGGCGAGCTGGCCAGCCGTAGCGGCACCCAACTGCCCTACGCGATCACCACGCCCTATCGCAACACCATTCCGGTAACCCACGAAGCACGCATGCCCGGCGACCTGTTCATGGAACGCCGGATCCGCTCCCTGGTGCGCTGGAACGCCCTGGCGATGGTGATGCGGGCGAACAAGCACGACCCGGACCTGGGCGGCCACATCTCCACCTTCGCCTCCTCGGCGACCCTCTACGACATCGGCTTCAACTATTTCTTCCAGGCTCCCACCGACGAACACGGCGGCGACCTGGTGTTCTTCCAGGGCCACGCGTCCCCCGGCGTCTACGCCCGGGCCTTCCTCGAAGGCCGCATCAGCGAGGAACAACTGGAGAACTTCCGCCAGGAAGTGGACGGCAACGGCCTGTCCTCCTATCCGCACCCCTGGCTGATGCCAGACTTCTGGCAGTTCCCCACCGTATCCATGGGCCTTGGCCCGATCCAGGCGATCTACCAGGCACGCTTCATGAAGTACCTGGAAAGCCGCGGCTTCATCCCCGCCGGCAAGCAGAAGGTCTGGTGCTTCATGGGCGACGGCGAGTGCGACGAGCCGGAATCCCTCGGCGCGATCTCCCTGGCCGGCCGCGAGAAACTCGACAACCTGATCTTCGTCATCAACTGCAACCTGCAGCGCCTCGACGGCCCGGTCCGCGGCAACGCCAAGATCATCCAGGAACTGGAAGGCGTGTTCCGCGGCGCCGAGTGGAACGTCAACAAGGTCATCTGGGGTCGCTTCTGGGACCCGCTGTTCGCCAAGGACACCGCCGGCCTGCTGCAGCAGCGCATGGACGAGGTCATCGACGGCGAATACCAGAACTACAAGGCGAAAGACGGCGCCTACGTGCGCGAGCACTTCTTCGGCGCGCGTCCGGAACTGCTGGAAATGGTCAAGGACCTTTCCGACGAGGAAATCTGGAAGCTCAACCGCGGCGGCCACGACCCCTACAAGGTCTATGCGGCCTACCACCAGGCGGTCAACCACAAGGGCCAGCCGACCGTCATCCTGGCCAAGACCATCAAGGGCTACGGCACCGGCAGCGGCGAAGCGAAGAACATCGCGCACAACGTGAAGAAGGTCGACGTCGACAGCCTGCGCGCGTTCCGCGACAAGTTCGACATCCCGGTCAAGGACGCCGACCTGGAGAAGCTGCCGTTCTACAAGCCTGAAGAAGGCAGCGCCGAGGCCAAGTACCTGGCCGAGCGCCGCGCCGCGCTGGGCGGCTTCATGCCGGTGCGCCGGCAGAAGAGCATGAGCGTGCCGGTTCCGCCGCTGGAAACCCTGAAGGCCATGCTCGACGGCTCCGGCGATCGCGAGATCTCCACCACCATGGCCTTCGTGCGGATCATCTCGCAGCTGGTCAAGGACAAGGAACTCGGCCCGCGCATCGTCCCGATCGTCCCGGACGAGGCCCGTACCTTCGGCATGGAAGGCATGTTCCGCCAGCTCGGCATCTACTCCTCGGTCGGCCAGCTCTACGAGCCGGTGGACAAGGACCAGGTGATGTTCTACCGCGAGGACAAGAAGGGCCAGATCCTCGAGGAAGGCATCAACGAGGCCGGCGCCATGTCCAGCTGGATTGCCGCCGGTACCTCCTACAGCACCCACAACCAGCCGATGCTGCCGTTCTACATCTTCTATTCGATGTTCGGCTTCCAGCGCATCGGCGACCTGGCCTGGGCCGCCGGCGACAGCCGCGCGCACGGCTTCCTGATCGGCGGCACCGCCGGTCGCACCACGCTGAACGGCGAAGGCCTGCAGCACGAGGACGGCCACAGCCACCTGCTGGCCTCGACCATCCCGAACTGCCGCACCTACGATCCGACCTACGCCTACGAACTGGCGGTGATCATCCGCGAAGGCTCGCGGCAGATGATCGAAGAGCAGCAGGACATCTTCTACTACATCACCGTGATGAACGAGAACTACGTCCAGCCGGCCATGCCGAAGGGCGCAGAGGAAGGCATCATCAAGGGCATGTACCTCCTCGAGGAGGACAAGAAGGAAGCCGCTCACCACGTGCAACTGCTGGGCTCCGGCACCATCCTGCGCGAAGTCGAGGAAGCGGCCAAGCTGCTGCGCAACGACTTCGGCATCGGCGCCGACGTCTGGAGCGTGCCGAGCTTCAACGAGCTGCGTCGCGACGGCCTTGCCGTCGAGCGCTGGAACCGCCTGCATCCGGGCCAGAAGCCGAAGCAGAGCTACGTCGAGGAGTGCCTGGGCGGCCGTCGCGGCCCGGTGATCGCCTCCACCGACTACATGAAGCTCTACGCCGAGCAGATCCGCCAGTGGGTTCCCTCCAAGGAGTACAAGGTGCTCGGCACCGACGGCTTCGGCCGCAGCGACAGCCGCAAGAAGCTGCGCAACTTCTTCGAAGTGGATCGTCACTGGGTGGTGCTGGCCGCGCTCGAAGCGCTGGCCGATCGCGGCGATATCGAGCCGAAAGTGGTGGCCGAGGCCATCGCCAAGTACGGTATCGATCCGGAGAAGCGCAACCCGCTGGATTGCTAATTCGCTCCATACTCCCCTCGGCAGCGAGGGGTTTCGAGCACGCCGGCGCCGCCAACGGGCGGCGCCGGCTCACAACGAACCAAGGACCAAAAGTCTTTGTTTTGCGCGCCGCACAGCGGTGGTGGCACGTAAAAGGAGAGGAATGTGAGCGAACTCATTCGCGTACCCGACATCGGCAACGGTGAGGGTGAAGTCATCGAGCTGCTGGTCAAGCCCGGCGACAAGGTCGAGGCCGATCAGAGCCTGCTGACCCTGGAATCCGACAAGGCCAGCATGGAAATCCCCAGTCCCAAGGCCGGGGTAGTGAAAAGCATCAAGGCGAAGGTCGGCGACACCTTGAAAGAAGGTGACGAAATCCTCGAGCTGGAAGTGGAAGGCGGCGAACAGCCTGCCGAAGCCAAGGCCGAGGCAGCGCCCGCCCAACCGGAAGCGCCGAAAGCCGAAGCGCCTGCTCCCGCCCCGAGCGAGAGCAAGCCGACCGCCCCCGCCGCGGCCAGCGTCCAGGACATCAAGGTCCCGGACATCGGCTCGGCCGGCAAGGCCAACGTCATCGAAGTGATGGTCAAGGCCGGCGACACGGTCGAGGCCGACCAGTCGCTGATCACCCTGGAATCCGACAAGGCCAGCATGGAGATCCCCTCGCCGGCCTCCGGGGTGGTGGAAAGCGTCTCGATCAAGGTCGGTGACGAAGTCGGCACCGGCGACCTGATCCTCAAGCTGAAGGTGGAAGGCGCCGCTCCGGCAGCCGAAGAGCAACCGGCAGCCGCTCCGGCCCAGGCCGCGGCGCCCGCCGCCGAGCAGAAGCCCGCCGCGGCGGCCCCTGCGCCAGCCAAGGCCGATACCCCGGCTCCGGTCGGCGCACCCAGCCGCGACGGCGCCAAGGTCCACGCCGGCCCGGCGGTGCGCATGCTGGCGCGCGAGTTCGGCGTCGAGCTGAGCGAAGTGAAAGCCAGCGGTCCCAAGGGTCGCATCCTCAAGGAAGACGTCCAGGTCTTCGTCAAGGAGCAACTGCAGCGCGCCAAGTCCGGCGGTGCCGGCGCCACCGGCGGAGCCGGCATCCCGCCGATCCCGGAAGTCGACTTCAGCAAGTTCGGCGAAGTGGAAGAAGTGGCGATGACCCGCCTGATGCAGGTCGGCGCCGCCAACCTGCATCGCAGCTGGCTGAACGTGCCGCACGTGACCCAGTTCGACCAGTCGGACATCACCGACATGGAAGCCTTCCGCGTTGCCCAGAAGGCCGCGGCGGAGAAGGCCGGGGTCAAGCTGACCGTACTGCCGATCCTGCTCAAGGCCTGCGCCCACCTGCTCAAGGAACTGCCGGACTTCAACAGTTCGCTGGCCCCCAGCGGCAAGGCGCTGATCCGCAAGAAGTACGTACACATCGGCTTCGCCGTGGACACTCCGGACGGCCTGCTGGTCCCGGTGATCCGCGATGTCGACCGGAAGAGCCTCCTGCAACTGGCCGCCGAGGCCGCCGAGCTGGCCGACAAGGCCCGCAACAAGAAGCTCTCGGCCGATGCCATGCAGGGCGCCTGCTTCACCATCTCCAGTCTCGGCCACATCGGCGGCACCGGCTTCACGCCGATCGTCAACGCGCCGGAAGTGGCGATCCTCGGTGTGTCCAAGGCGACCATGCAGCCGGTATGGGACGGCAAGGCCTTCCAGCCGCGCCTGATGCTGCCGCTGTCGCTGTCCTACGACCATCGCGTGATCAACGGTGCCGCCGCGGCGCGCTTCACCAAGCGCCTGGGCGAGCTGCTGGCGGACATCCGCACCCTGCTCCTGTAATACCTGCGCCGCTCCCCACGGAGCGGCCAGCCCCTCTCGCGAGCATGCCACGCTCGTCTCTCGGCCCCACCGGATGGTGGGGCTTTTTTTGCCCTCCTGACGGCTCGGCGAAACTGCGTCCCGTCGTACCGCCAGCGAATGCCACAGGACCCGCAGGCGCGAGTTCGGCGCGCACGATGACAGGCGCTCGACGCCAACCCTCCCGGCGAAGCCAACCCTACGAAAAACAGGGCTTTTCCAGCGGCACCGCAGAGCTCCGACCGTCCAGCGGTTTTTTCCCGGATACGCTTAACTTGGGCCCTGCCGGGCCGATACAGAGTTACTTGTCAGACCAATCGGCATAATGCACCCTTTGCCTGCACCCCATCGAAACGGGTCGAGGCCTCCCCCTCGCTCAGTACCTGGAATCAGCCTCGCATGAAAAGTCATCCCGATGCCGCCAGCCGTTCGGCGGCCGAGGTTGTCACGCAGCTACCCGTGCCGTCGCGGCTCGGGCTGCTGCGTTTCGAGCGGCTGAACGAGCCGAGCTGGGCACTGCTGTTCCTCGATCCTGCCTGCGAGCGCCAGCTCGGGCTGCCGGCGACTACCCTCTGCGCACTGCTCGATGCGCCTTACGCCAGCCTGATGGAACCCGAGGCCCGCCACCGCCTGCACGAGCAGATCCAGCAGCAACTGGTGAAGCGCCCGCACTACCAGGTGAGCTACAAGCTGCACACACCCAACGGCGTGCTGACCATGCTGGAGTTCGGCGAAGCCTTCCAGCAGCATGGCCGCCAGTTGCTGCACGGCTACCTGATGGTCGAGGAGCGAGCGGAGAGCGCCGAGCGCAGCGAACAGTTGCTCGACCTGGAATCGCAGAACCTGCGCCTGAAGGCGTCCCTGGACCTCTACCAGCGCTCCCAGGACGACCACCTGCAACACCTGCTGCGCTCGCGCACCCAGCAGAACCTGATCGTCCGCCTGGCCCGCCATCGCTACCTGTCCAGCGACCCGCTGCTGGAGGCTGCGCAACTGATCACCCAGGCCGCCTGCGAAGCCTACGGCACCGCGCGAGCCGGCATCTGGCGGCTGCTCGACGACCAGCGCCTGGAAGCGGTGACCGTCTACCGCCGCGACCTCGACCAGTACGAGAAGCCCCAGAGCATCGACGCCAGCCGCTACCCCGCCTACCTCGAGGCGGTACACAGCGGGCGCGCCATCGACGCCCACAACGCCCAGCGCGACCCACGCACCCAGGAACTCTACAAGGACTACCTGAAGCCGCTGGGCGTCAACGCCCTGCTCGACGCCACCATCCGCATCGGCGGCGAGGTGGTCGGCGTGCTGTGCCTGGAACACGCCGGCGAGAACCGCATGTGGCAGAGCGACGAGATCGCCTTCGCCGGGGAACTCGCCGACCAGTACGCGCAGGTCCTGATGAACCACGAGCGACGCAATGTCTCCAGCGCCCTGCACCTGTTCCAGCGCGCGGTGGAACAGAGCGCCAGCGCCTTCCTGCTGATCGACCGCGACGGCGTGGTGGAATACGTCAATCCGAGCTTCACCTCGATCACCCAGTACAGCGCCGACGAAGTGCGTAACCGACGCCTGTCCGAGCTACCGGCGCTGGAGAACCTCAGCGAGCTGCTGTTCGACGCGCGTTCCGCGCTGACTCAGCAGAACAGCTGGCAGGGCGAGTTCCGCAGCCGCCGCAAGAACCACGAGCCTTACTGGGGCCAGTTGTCGCTGTCGAAGGTCTACGACGATCTCGGCGAGCTGACCCACTACATCGGCATCTACGAAGACATCACGCAGAACAAGCTGGCCCAGCAGCACATCGAGAAACTCGCCTACCGCGACAACCTCACCGGCCTGGCCAACCGGCACTATTTCATCGGCGCCCTCGAGGAACGCCTGGAAAGCAGCGGCGACCGCCCGCTCAGCCTGCTGCTGGTGGACATCGACAACTTCAAGCGGATCAATGACAGCCTCGGCCACCAGACCGGCGACAAGCTGCTGGTCAGCCTGGCCCGGCGCTTGCGCAGTTGCCTCGGCGACGGCGCCACCCTGGCGCGCTTCGCCAGCAACGAGTTCGCCGTGCTGCTCGACGACACCGCGGTGGAAAAGGGCGAAAGCATTGCCGCGCAGGTCCTACACATGCTCGACAAGCCGCTGTTCGTCGACAACCAGTTGATCAACATCACCGGCTCCATCGGCCTGGCCAGCGCCCCGCAGCACGGCTGCGACCCGCAGACCCTGATGAAGTACGCCGGCCTGGCGCTGCACAAGGCCAAGGCCAACGGCAAGCACCAGGTCCAGGTGTTCACCGAGGCGCTGACCGCCGAGGCCAGCTACAAGCTGTTCGTCGAGAGCAACCTGCGCCGCGCCCTGGCGCAGAACGAACTGGCGGTGCACTACCAGCCCAAGCTGTGCCTGCGCAGCGGCCAGTTGCTCGGCCTGGAAGCCCTGCTGCGCTGGCAGCATCCGGAAAAAGGCATGATCCGCCCGGACCGCTTCATCAGCGTGGCCGAGGAAACCGGGCTGATCGTGCCGATCGGCAAGTGGGTGATCCGCGAAGCCTGTCGCCAGGCCCGCGAGCTGGCCGAGGCCGGGCTGGGCGAGCTGCAGATCGCCATCAACCTGTCGCCCAAGCAGTTCACCGACCCGGACCTGGTCGGCTCGATCGCGGCGATCCTCCACGAAGAGAACATCCCGGCCAGCCAGCTGGAACTGGAGCTCACCGAAAGCCTGCTGCTGGACGCCACCGACGATACCCGCCAGCAACTCGAACGCCTGAAGAGCCTCGGCCTGACTCTGGCGATGGACGACTTCGGCACCGGCTACTCGTCGCTGAGCTACCTGAAGAAATTCCCCATCGACGTGATCAAGATCGACCGCAGCTTCATCAAGGACATTCCGGACAGCCAGGACGACATGGAAATCACCTCGGCGGTGATCGCCATGGCCCACAACCTCAAGCTCAAGGTAGTCGCCGAAGGCGTGGAGAGCGCCGAGCAACTGGCCTTCCTCCGGCGCAACCGCTGCGACATCGGCCAGGGCTACCTGTTCGACCGGCCGATCCCCAGCGACCTGCTCAATACCAGTCTGCTGCGCTATCCCTGCCGCACCCTGCACTGATCGCCCAGGCTTCCCCCGCCGGCGCGGAAAGGCTGTACTCTCTGTGCTCATCCGCGAGTCATTCGCCTACCCCCTGAGCAGGAGACGAGAGCCATGGTTCTGCGTTCTGAAATCCTCACCAAGAAAAGCGAGCTGCCCACGCCGGACCAGGCCCTGCCGGGTCGCGAAAGCGCCATGCCGGTGCCCGAAGCGCACTTCGTCAACGGCCGCCCGCTGACCGCGCCGTTCCCCGCCGGCCTGCAACAGGTGCTGTTCGGCATGGGCTGCTTCTGGGGCGCCGAGCGTCGCCTCTGGCAGCAACCGGGTGTCTGGGTGACCGCGGTGGGTTATGCCGGCGGCTACACGCCGAACCCGACCTACGACGAAGTCTGCTCCGGCCTGACCGGCCACAGCGAGGTCGTGCTGGTGGTCTACAACCCGCAGGAGACCAGCTTCGAACAGCTGCTCAAGGTATTCTGGGAAGCCCACGACCCGACCCAGGGCATGCGCCAGGGCGGCGACATCGGCACCCAGTACCGCTCGGTGATCTACACCTTCGACGCGGCCCAGAAGGCCGCGGCCTTGGCCAGCCGGGAGAACTTCCAGGCCGAACTGGCGAAAGCCGGCTACGACCGCATCACCACCGAGATCGCCGACGTCCCGCCCTTCTACTACGCCGAGGCCTACCACCAGCAGTACCTGGCGAAGAACCCCAACGGCTACTGCGGCCTGGGCGGCACCGGGGTGTGCCTGCCGGCCTGACGACTATTCCGCCACCAGCCAGTCGAGACGCCAGCCGCCCTGGCTCTGGGCCATGACCTCGGCCAGCCAGGGCAGCAGGTCGCGCAGTTCGTCTTCCAGCGGCCACGGCGGATTGACGATGGCCAGCCCGGAGCCGTTGAAACGCTCGGCGTCGTCGATCGGATGCACGTGCAGCTCGGCACGCAGCAGCTTCGGCGCGACGCTACGTTCCAGGGCCTGGTAGAAACGCTTGAGCTGGCGCTCGTCCTTGATCGGATACCAGATCACCACCACCGTCTGGCGCATCCGCCCGATCGCCTCGTCGAGCGCAGCGACACAACGCTGCAATTCGTCGGCCTGCTCGAACGGCGGATCGATCAGCAGCACCGCGCGCTTTTCCGGCGCCGGCAGGAACGCCCGCGGCAGCAGCCAACCGTCGCCCTGGTGCACGGCGACCCGCCGTTCGCCAGCCATGTTGGCCTTGAGCAGGCGGCCGTCCTCGGGATGCAATTCGTTGAGCAGCACGCGGTCCTGGGCGCGGGTCAGGCGCCGCGCCAGTTCCGGCGAGCCCGGGTAGTAGCGCAGGGAGCCGTCCGGATTCAGGTGACGGATCACGTCCAGGTAATCGTCCAGTTGCTCGGGCAGGCCTTCGCGCTCCCACAGGCGGGCGATGCCCTGCTCCCACTCGCCGGTGCGGCTGGCCTCGTCACCCTGCAGGTCGTAGAGGCCGACCCCGGAATGGCTGTCCAGGTAGGCGTACGGCGTGTCCTTGCGCCCCAGTAGGGCGAAGATCCGCGCCAGCACCAGGTGCTTGAAGACATCGGCATGGTTGCCGGCGTGGTAAGCGTGACGATAGTTCATGATGACTGCTCCTTGGACAGCGCCAGGCAGCGCTGCTAGCCGGACCGCCCGGCCCCGGCGGATTCGCGCCGACCCCGCGTCGGCACAGGCCCTCGCCCATGGGCGAGGGGCGCGGATTCTACCAGCCTCCCGAGGCTTCGGCAGCGGTCTCGCCGTCGCAGGTTTGGCCCTTGTATCACGCATATCGATGTTGGTTGGCGACCTTCATTCACCAGCCTAGACTCGCTGGCACCCTGGCACCGCCTGCGACGGTCGATGCCTTCGCCGCGCCGCCCCACGATCCCCTTTCGCCGAGGTCGTCATGTCCGAAACCCTGCTCAGTTCCCGCAACCTGGCGTTCGAGCTGTACGAAGTCCTCGATGCCGAAGCCCTGACCCAGCGCCCGCGCTTCGCCGAACATAGCCGCGAAACCTTCGATGCCGCCCTCGGCACCGCGCGGAGCCTGGCGGAAAAGCTGTTCGCCCCGCACAACCGCAAGGGCGACGAACACGAGCCGCTCTATGAGAATGGCTCAGCCACGCTGATTCCGGAAGTGAAGCCGGCAGTGGATGCCTTCCTCGACGCCGGCTTCCTCAACGCCACCCGCAGCTTCGAGCAAGGCGGCATGCAGTTGCCGACCCTGCTGTCGCAGGCCTGCTTCGCCCACTTCCAGGCGGCCAACGTCGGTAGCTCGGCCTATCCGTTCCTGACCATGGGTGCCGCCAACCTGATCGAGAGCTTCGGCAGCGAGGAGCAGAAGCAGCGCTTCCTGCAACCGATGATCGAGGGCCGCTTCTTCGGCACCATGGCCCTCACCGAACCGCACGCCGGCTCCTCCCTCTCCGACATCCGCACCCGCGCCGAACCGGCCGCCGACGGCAGCTATCGGATCAAGGGCAACAAGATCTTCATCTCCGGCGGCGACCACCCGCTCTCCGAGAACATCGTGCATATGGTCCTGGCCAAGCTGCCGGATGCACCGCCGGGGGTGAAAGGCATCTCGCTGTTCATCGTGCCGAAGTTCCTGGTCAACGCCGACGGCAGCCTCGGGCCGCGCAACGACGTGATCCTCGCCGGCCTGTTCCACAAGATGGGTTATCGCGGCACCACCTCCACCGCGCTGAACTTCGGCGACAACGGCGCCTGCGTCGGCTACCTGGTGGGCAAGCCGCACCACGGCCTGGCCTACATGTTCCAGATGATGAACGAGGCGCGCATCGGCGTCGGCATGGGCGCGGTGATGCTTGGCTATGCCGGTTACCTCTATTCGCTGGAGTACGCCCGCGAACGCCCGCAGGGCCGCCTGCCGGACGGCAAGGACCCGAGCGCGCCACAGGTGGCGATCATCCGCCACGCCGACGTGCGGCGCATGCTGCTGACCCAGAAGGCCTATGTCGAAGGCGCCTTCGACCTGGGCCTGTACGCCGCGCGCCTGTTCGACGACAGCCAGACCCTGGAAGACGACGAACAGCGCCGCCAGGCCCACGACCTGCTCGACCTGCTGACCCCGATCGTCAAGTCCTGGCCCTCGGAGTTCTGCCTGAAGGCCAACGAGCTGGCGATCCAGATCCTCGGCGGCCACGGCTACACCCGCGAATACCCGGTGGAACAGTACTACCGCGACAATCGCCTGAACCCGATCCACGAAGGCACCCACGGCATCCAGTCCCTCGACCTGCTGGGACGCAAGGTCGGGCAGAACAATGGCGCCGGCCTGCGCCAGCTGACCCGCCTGATCCAGGACGCCTGCCGGCGCGCCGAAGCCCACCCATCCCTGGTCGCCCTGCGCCAGCCGCTGGAACGGCTGGTGGCGCGGCTGTCCGAGGTGACCCTGGCACTGCTCGGCGACCTGATGCAGGGCCAGGTCAACCAGGGCCTGGCCAACTCGGCGCTGTACCTGAAAGTGTTCGGCCATGCGGTGATCGGCTGGCGCTGGCTGGAGCAGGCGATCCGCGCCGAGGAAGGGCTGGCTCGCGGCGACTGCGCCGACGCCGACTTCTATCGCGGCAAGTTGCAGGCCGCACGCTACTTCCTGACCTGGGAAGTGCCTGGCTGCCACCACGAACTGGCGCTGCTGGAGGCCCGCGACGACGTGTGTTCGAGCATGCAGGAAGAATGGTTCTGATCCTGCCTGCCCTTTCCCGCCCCGGTCACGTCCGGGGCTTTTTTATGTCCGGGCATGGACGCCGGGTTGCCGTTGCCTGGCGGCCACGCCGGCGAGTCCGCGCGCACTCGCCCGGACAACGCGAAAGCCTTGGAATTCCTTCGAAAAAAACCGCAGCCGCCCCTTTACAGTCCGCCAAATCCGCAGGTTAGAATCACTTGGCATGCGGCCTGCATCCTGTCTACGTAATTCCCCTACGTAAAACCGACCCGTAGCGTCGCCTTCCCCCTGTCCCGCCGCGAGGAGGCCGACCTTGGACGCCGTCACCGTCAATAATTTCTTCCTGATCGGGGCGGTGCTGGTCGGCATGAGCATCCTCGTCAGCTCGCTGTCCTCCCGCCTGGGCATCCCGATCCTGGTGATCTTCCTCGCCGTCGGCATGATCGCCGGCAACGACGGGGTCGGCGGCATCGTCTTCGACAACTATCCGATGGCCTACCTGGTGGGCAACCTGGCGCTCGCCGTGATCCTCCTCGACGGCGGCCTGCGCACCCGCGTCTCCAGCTTCCGCGTGGCGCTCTGGCCGGCATTGTCGCTGGCCACCCTGGGCGTGCTGGTGACCACCGGCCTGACCGGCATCGCGGCAGCCTGGCTGTTCGACCTGCACTGGATGGAAGGCCTGCTGATCGGCGCCATCGTCGGCTCCACCGACGCCGCCGCGGTGTTCTCCCTGCTCGGCGGCAAAGGTCTCAACGAGCGGGTCACCGCGACCCTGGAAATCGAATCGGGCAGCAACGACCCAATGGCGGTGTTCCTCACCGTGACCCTGATCGAGATGCTCGCCAGCGGCCAGACCGGCCTCAGCTGGGGCTTCGCCCTGCACCTGGTGCAGCAGTTCGGTCTCGGCGCCCTGCTCGGTCTTGGCGGCGGCTGGTTGCTGCTGCAACTGATCAACCGCATGCACCTGGCCGGCGGCCTCTACCCGTTGCTGGTGATCAGCGGCGGCCTGCTGGTGTTCGCCCTGGCCAACGCCGTCGGCGGCAGCGGCATCCTCGCCATCTACCTGTGCGGCCTGCTCCTCGGCAACCGCCCGATCCGCAGCCGCCACGGCATCCTGCACATGCTCGACGGCATGGCCTGGCTGGCGCAGATCGGCATGTTCCTGGTCCTCGGCCTGCTGGTCACCCCCCACGACCTGTGGCCGATCGCCCTGCCGGCACTGGCCCTGGCGCTGTGGATGATCCTGGTGGCACGACCGCTGTCGGTACTGATCGGACTGATCCCGTTCCGCGCCTTCCACGACCGCGAGAAAGCCTTCATCGCCTGGGTCGGCCTGCGCGGCGCGGTGCCGATCATCCTCGCGGTGTTCCCGCTGATGGCCGGCCTGCAGAACGCCCAGCTGTTCTTCAACGTGGCCTTCTTCATCGTCCTGGTCTCGCTGCTGGTGCAGGGCACCAGCCTGCCCTGGGCGGCCAGGCTGCTGCGGGTGGTGGTGCCGCCGGATCCGGCACCGATATCCCGCGCCGGCCTGGAGATCCACCCGACCAGCGAGTGGGAGCTGTTCGTCTACCACCTGAACAAGGAAAAGTGGTGCATCGGCGCCGCCCTGCGCGAGCTGAAGATGCCCGGCGGGACCCGGATCGCCGCGCTGTTCCGCGGCACCGAACTGCTCCACCCGTCGGGCAGCACCATCCTCGAGGCCGACGACATTCTCTGCGTGATCGGCCACGAACACGACCTGCCGGCCCTCGGCAAGCTGTTCAGCCAGGCGCCCGACCGGGGCCTCGGCGCGCGCTTCTTCGGCGACTTCGTGCTGGAAGGCGATGCCCAGCTGTCGGCGGTGGCCTCGCTCTACGGCCTGAAGCTCGACGGCATCGACGGCGAGCAAGCGCTGGGCCGCTTCATCGCCCACGAGATCGGCGGCGAAGCGGTGATCGGCGACCAGGTGGAGTGGAACGGCCTGACCTGGACCGTGGCCGCCCTGGAAGGCAACCGTATCCGCAAGGTCGGCGTGAAGTTTCCGGAAGGCCGCCCAGGACCCGGACTTTTCCTCTGATTTCCTGTCGAATTCCCGTTCCGAGGCGCCTTGCGGCGCCTCGGAGCCACCACTAACCTGCATTCACCCTTCTTCGAGTCTCTTCTCGACCATGCCTGCCCTTCGCTCCCTGATCGCTATTCTTTTCCTCGGCCTCTGCCTTGCCAGTCCGCCGCTCCTCGCCCAGTCCGAGCCGCCCTCGGCCGAGGCCGTCCAGCAAAGCCTCGACAAGCTGGCCGAGCGCAAGCTCGCCGAAGCCGACCAGAAGGTCGCCAAGGCCAGCCTCGAACAGACCCTCAAGTTCCTCGCCGCGCGCGACGAAGCGCTGCAGAGCCTGGAGGACCTGAAAAAGCGCCTGAGCGACGCGCCCCGGCAGATCGAGGAAAACCAGCGCGAACTGGAGCGCCTGAAGAAGACCAAAGAACGTCCGGTCAGCGAACGCTACAGCGGCGAGAGCGCGGCCCGCCTGGAAATGCTGCTCAACGACCGCACCACCCAGCAGGCCGAGTGGCAGAAAGCCCTGGGCGAGGCCAACAGCCTGTCGATCACCGCCGAGACCCGTCCGGAACGAGCCCAGGCCGGCATCAGCAGCATGCAGGCACGGATCCTGGAAATCGGCTCGCTGCTCAAGGCCGGCAAGGAAAGCGGCAAGACGATCAACGCCGACCGTCGCGGCGAGCTGCTCGCCGAGCAGGCCGCATTGACCGTGCAGAGCCAGCTGTTGCGCCAGGAGCTGGCCGGCAACAACCTGCTGCAGGACCTCGGCAAGAGCCAGCACGATCTGCTCACCGAGAAGATCTCGCGCCTGGAAAAGGAAACCCTCGACCTGCAGGCGCTGATCAGCGAGAAGCGCCGCGAGCAGTCGGAAAAGACCGTCGCCGAGCTGTCCAAGGAAGGCGCCCAGGGGGCCGGCACCGACAGCCTGCTGAGCCAGGAGAACGCCAAGAACCTGCGTCTCTCCGACTACCTCCTGCGTGCCACCGACCGCCTCAACGTGCTCACCCGGCGCAACCTCGAGACCAAGCAGCAACTGGACAACCTGACCCAGTCCAACCAGGCCCTCGAGGAACAGATCAACGTCCTGCGCGGCAGCCTGCTGCTGTCGCGCATCCTCTACAAGCAGAAACAGGCGCTGCCCAAGATCAAGGCCGACCAGAGCCTGGCCGACGAGATCGCCGACCTGCGCCTCGGCCAGTTCGAACTGAACCAGGAACGCGACAAGCTGGCGACCCCGCAGCAATACCTGGACGACCTGCTCGCCCAGCAGCCCAGCGAGCAGGTCACGCCGGAACTGCGCAAGGATCTCGACACCCTGTTGGCAACCCGTTCCGAGTTGCTCGAACGGCTCAACCACGAACTCAACGCGCTGCTCAACGAAGCGATCACCTTGCAGTTGAACCAGAAACAGTTGCTTTCCACCAGCGAGAGCCTGCGCACCACCCTCGACGAGCAGATGTTCTGGATTCCCAGCAACCAGCCGCTCGACCTGTCCTGGTTCAAGATGACCCCGACCCTGCTGAAGAACCAGCTCACCGAGATCCCCTGGGGCTCCGGGGTGCGTGAACTGGGCGAAGGCCTGGTCGATCGGCCGCTGCTGTTCCTGCCGCTGTTCCTGCTGATCGCCGCGCTGCTGTGGAAACGCCGCTACCTGTACGACAAGCTGGCGGAGCTGAACGACGACATCGGCCACTTCAAGCGCGACAGCCAACTGCATACCCCGCTGGCGATCCTGATCACCATCCTCCTCGCCCTGCCCGGCACCCTGACCTTCGCCGTCGCCGGGCTGGCCCTGCTGCTGGACGCCCGCGGCCAGAACGCCACCCTCGGCAGCGCCCTGCTGGAAATGGCCCAGGTCTGGCTGCTGTTCTACACCGCCCATCGCATCCTCACCCCGGGCGGCATCGCCGAGCGGCATTTCCACTGGAGCCGCGAACAGGTCGGCTTCCTCGACCGGCACCTGGTCCGCCTCGGCGTTGTGGTCCTGGCGCTGGTCGGCGTGGTGACGGTGGCCGAGCACCAGCCGGCGAGTCTGGCCGACGACGTGATCGGCATCGCCGTGGTCCTGCTCGGCTACGCGGCCATGGCCTGGCTGCTCAGCCGCCTGCTGTTCAGCAGCCCCGGCGACGAACGTCCGTCGCTGATCAAGATGATCGTCGGCATCCTCTTCACCGCGCTGCCGCTGGTGCTCTTCGTCGCGGTCTGCTTCGGCTACTACTACACCTCGCTGAAGCTCACCGACCGTCTCATCGATACCCTTTACCTGCTGCTGCTCTGGTTCGTCATCGAAGCCGCCTTCGTCCGCGGCCTGGGCGTGGCGGCCCGGCGCCTGGCCTACGCCCGGGCCCTGGCGAAACGGCAGAACGCGGCGAAGGAAGGCGTCGACGGCGAGACCAACGTCGAGGAGCCGACCCTCGGCATCGAGCAGATCAACCAGCAATCGCTGCGGCTGATCCGCCTGGCTCTGCTGATCGGCTTCATCGTCTGCCTGTACTGGGTCTGGGCCGACCTGATCAGCGTGATCTCCTACCTCGACAACGTCACCCTGTACCAGTACACCGCCGGCACCGGCGAAGCGGCCACCAGCGTGCCGATCAGCCTGCGCGACTTCCTCGCGGCGCTGGCCATCGCGGTGGTCACCGTGGCCCTGGCGCGCAACCTGCCCGGCCTGCTGGAAGTCCTGGTACTGCAGCGCCTGACCCTGGCCCAGGGCAGCGCCTACGCCACCACCACCCTGCTTTCCTACGCCATCAGCGGCATCGGCATCGTCAGCGCCCTGTCCACCCTCGGGGTCAGCTGGGACAAGCTGCAATGGCTGGTGGCGGCGCTCTCGGTAGGCCTCGGTTTCGGCCTGCAGGCGATCTTCTCCAACTTCGTCTCCGGCCTGATCATCCTCTTCGAGCGTCCGGTACGAATCGGCGACGTGGTGACCATCGGCAACCTGTCCGGCACGGTCAGCCGGATCCGCATCCGCGCCACCACCATCACCGATTTCGACCGCAAGGAGATCATCGTCCCGAACCAGACCTTCATCACCGGGCAACTGGTGAACTGGTCGCTGAGCGATACCGTGACCCGGGTCACCATCAAGATCGGCCTGGCCTACGAGACCGACCTGCCGCTGGCGCGCAAGCTGATGATGCAGGCGGTCAAGGAAAACCCGCGGGTACTGCGCGACCCGGAGCCGCTGCTGTACTTCCTAACCATCAGCGCCAGTACCTTCGACTACGAGCTGCGCTTCCACGTCCGCGAACTGGGCGACCGCAACCCCTCTACCGACGAGATCCTGACGAAGATCGCCACCAGCTTCCGCGAACACAAGATCGACATGGCTTTCAACCAGGTCGATGTGTTCGTCAAGAACCTCCAGGGCCAGCAGGTCCAGCTGTTCGTCGGCGAGCCGCAGCACAGCGGCGTCGGCAATCCGCCCGCGCTCAAGGGCCAGGACGGTCCCGCCGAACCGACCCGCTGAACCTCCGGGCCTGGACGCCCTCCGGCAATTCCCAGCACAATGCTCGGGAATTGCCGGAGGCCTCTCTTGAAATCACTCGACGACCTCGACTTCGACAACCGCTTCGCCCGCCTGGGCGGCGCCTTCTCCACCGAAGTCCTGCCCGACCCCATCGCCGAGCCGCGCCTGGTGGTAGCCAGCCCCGCCGCCCTGGCGCTGCTCGACCTGCCAGCGGAAACCAGCGACGAAGCGCTGTTCGCCGAACTGTTCGGCGGGCACAAGCTGTGGTCGGAGGCCGAGCCGCGGGCGATGGTGTATTCCGGCCACCAGTTCGGCTCCTATAACCCGCGCCTGGGCGACGGCCGCGGCCTGCTGCTCGGCGAGGTGATCAACCAGGCCGGCGAGCACTGGGACCTGCACCTCAAGGGCGCCGGCCAGACCCCCTACTCGCGGATGGGCGACGGGCGCGCCGTGCTGCGCTCGTCGATCCGCGAGTTCCTCGCCTCCGAAGCCCTTCCGGCACTGGGCATTCCCAGCAGCCGGGCGCTCTGCGTGATCGGTTCGAGCACGCCGGTCTGGCGCGAGAAGAAGGAAAGCGCGGCGACGCTGCTGCGCCTGGCGCCCAGCCACGTGCGCTTCGGTCACTTCGAATACTTCTACTACACCCGCCAGCACGACCAGTTGAAACAGTTGGCGGCGTTCGTTCTGGAACACCACTTCGCCGACTGCAACGCAGCCGAGCGGCCGTACGCGGCGATGTTCCGCCAGGTCGTCGAGCGCAACGCCGAACTCATCGCCCGCTGGCAGGCCTATGGCTTCTGCCACGGGGTGATGAACACCGACAACATGTCGATCCTCGGCATTACCTTCGACTACGGGCCCTACGCCTTCCTCGACGATTTCGACGCCAATCACATCTGCAATCACTCCGACGACGCCGGCCGCTACTCCTTCAGCAACCAGGTACCGATCGCCCATTGGAACCTGGCCGCCCTGGCCCAGGCGCTGACGCCACTGGTGGAAGTGGACGAACTGCGCGCCAGCCTCGACCTGTTCCTGCCCCTCTACCAGGCCCACTACCTCGACCTGATGCGCCGGCGCCTGGGCCTGGGCGTCGCCGCGGAGAACGACCATGCCCTGGTCCAGGAACTGTTGCAGCGCATGCAGGGCAGCGCGGTGGATTACTCGCTGTTCTTCCGCCGACTCGGCGAAGAAACTCCGGAGCGGGCGCTGGCCAGCCTGCGCGACGACTTCGTCGACCGCGAGGCCTTCGACCGCTGGGCCGAGGCCTACCGCCGGCGCGTCGAGGAAGAAGGCGGAGACCAGGAGTCGCGGCGCCGGCGCATGCACGCGGTCAATCCGCTCTATGTGCTGCGCAACTACCTGGCACAGCAGGCCATCGAAGCGGCCGAGCAGGGCGACTACACGGAAGTCCGCTTGCTGCACCAGGTACTGAGTCGCCCGTTCGAGGAACAGCCGGGCATGGGGCGCTTCACTCGGCGCCCGCCGGACTGGGGGCGGCACCTGGAAATCAGTTGCTCCTCCTGACGGGATGCCCTGACAGAACGGCGGCCGATAATGCCGCAATGGAATAAATACCTTCGGAAAACTTCTTAGACGCACTAAGAAAAGCCGATTATCTTCGCCGCCACACTTATTCCAGCCTGTTCTACCACCTCCTGTCAGGCGCCTTGCCGCATGAAGATACGCGACCTCGATCTCAGCCAGAGTTCGATCAACACCGAACACCAGGCGCTAGGTCTGCCTCCTGTCGAAGATTTCGTCACCCATCCGGACGACCACCCGGTACTGCGCGCCGCCATGTGGGCGGCGGTGCTGATCCTGGTCGGCCTGCTCGCCTTCCTGGCCTGGCGCCTGTTCTTCGACAACGGCGGCAGCAGCGGCTTCGAGATCATCGAGCAGGCCCTGACCAGCCGAGGTTTCTGGAGCGCGGTGGCGGTGGGCTTCTTCGCCCAGGTGATCGACGGTGCGCTGGGCATGGCCTACGGCATTACTGCCACCACCTTCCTGCTCAGCGCTGGCGCCACGCCGGCCGCCGCCAGCGCCAGCGTGCACATCGCCGAAGTGTTCACCACCGGCTTTTCCGGGATTTCCCACGTCAAGCTCGGCAACGTCAACAAGTCACTCTTCCTCCGCCTGCTGCTGCCGGGAATGATCGGCGCGGTGCTCGGCGCCGTGCTGATCACCCGCTTCGACGGCCACCAGCTCAAGCCCTTCATCTCCGCCTACCTGCTGCTGATGGGCCTGTACATCCTGAGCAAGGCCTACCGCCACGTGATCAAGCGCCGGGCACCGCGCCACGTGGCCAAGCTGGCACTCTTCGGCGGCTTCGTCGATGCCGCCGGCGGCGGCGGCTGGGGCCCGGTGGTCACCAGCAGCCTGATCGGCTCGGGTAGCGACCCGCGCACCACCATCGGCTCGGTGAACTTCGCCGAGTTCTTCCTGACCATCGCCAGCGCCACCTCCTTCATCCTCCTCGCCGGCCAGCCGGACACCTGGAAGATGGTCGCCGGACTGGTCTTCGGCGGCCTGTTCGCCGCGCCGTTCGCCGCCCTGCTGTGCAAGAAGCTTTCGCCGCGCACCCTGCTGGTCATCGTCGGCACCCTGATCACCCTGATCAGCGCCTACAACATCTACATCGGCCTGCGCTGACAGGCATAAGCGGCGAACACAACGGTCTAACCAGGCACGCTTTTCCTTGCCCGGGCGCATTGACCCGCCCGGCGCGCTTTCCCATGCTGCGTCCTTCCAATCTGCCCGAAGGAACGCTGCATGAAACTGGAAACCCTGGCCGTCCACGCCGGCTACAGCCCTGACCCGTCCACCCGCGCGGTGGCGGTGCCGATCTACCAGACCACCTCCTACGCTTTCGACGACACCCAGCATGGCGCCGACCTGTTCGACCTGAAGGTACCGGGCAACATCTACACACGGATCATGAACCCCACCAACGATGTACTGGAACAGCGCGTCGCGGCGCTGGAAGGCGGGGTCGGGGCGCTGGCGGTGGCCTCGGGGATGGCGGCCATCACCTACGCGATCCAGACCGTCGCCGAAGCCGGCGACAACATCGTCTCGGTGGCCAAGCTCTACGGCGGCACCTACAACCTGCTGGCCCACACCCTGCCACGCATCGGCATCCAGGCGCGCTTCGCCGCCCACGACGACATCGCCGCCCTGGAAGCGCTGATCGACGAGCGGACCAAGGCCGTGTTCTGCGAAACCATCGGCAACCCGGCGGGCAACATCATCGACCTGCAGGCACTGGCCGACGCCGCTCACCGCCACGGCGTACCGCTGATCGTCGACAACACGGTAGCCACCCCGGTGCTCTGCCGGCCGTTCGAGCACGGTGCCGACATCATCGTGCACTCGCTGACCAAGTACATGGGCGGCCACGGCACCAGCATCGGCGGGATCGTGGTCGACTCCGGCAAATTCGACTGGGCGGCGAACAAGTCGCGCTTCCCGCTGCTGAACACGCCCGATCCGTCCTACCACGGCGTCACCTACACCGAGGCCTTCGGACCCGCCGCCTTCATCGGCCGCTGCCGGGTGGTACCGCTGCGCAACATGGGCGCGGCGCTCTCGCCGTTCAACGCCTTCCTCATCCTCCAAGGCCTGGAGACCCTGGCGCTGCGCATGGAGCGCCACTGCGACAACGCCCTCGCCGTAGCCCGCTACCTGCAACAACATCCGCAGGTGGCCTGGGTGAAATACGCCGGCCTCGCCGACAACCCCGAGCACGCCCTGGCCCGGCGCTACCTGGGGGGCCGCCCGGCGGCGATCCTGTCCTTCGGCATCCAGGGCGGCAGCGCCGCCGGCGCGCGCTTCATCGACGCCTTGAAGCTGGTGGTGCGGCTGGTCAACATCGGCGACGCCAAGTCCCTGGCCTGCCACCCGGCGAGCACCACCCACCGCCAGTTGAACGCAGAGGAACTGGCCCGCGCCGGAGTCTCCGACGACATGGTGCGGCTGTCGATCGGCATCGAGCACATCGACGACATCCTCGCCGACCTCGACCAGGCCCTGGCCGCCGCCGCACGCTGAGCGGATCGGTCAGTCCGGGCGAGCGTTTCGGTCCTTGCCCGGCCTGGCCGGCCGGCTAGTCTGGCTGGGATCCCCGACATGGAGAGCGCCATGCCACTGCCCACCGAACTCGCCAGGCACCTGACCGAAGAAAAGATCGCCTTCGTCCAGCGCAGCGGACTCAGGGCGGAAGTCCTCGAACCCGGCTACGTGCGCCTGCGCATGCCGGGCGCCGGCAACGAGAACCACATCGGCAGCATGTACGCCGGGGCGCTCTTCACCCTCGCCGAAATTCCCGGTGGCGCGCTGTTCCTGACCAGCTTCGACAGCGCCCGCTTCTATCCCATCGTCAAGGAGATGACCTTGCGCTTCCGCCGCCCGGCCAAGGGCGACATACGCGTCGAGGCACGCCTGGATGCCGAGCGCATCCGCCAACTGGAAACCGAGGCTGGAGAGCGCGGCAAGGCCGAATACAGCCTCGAACTGCAACTCACCGACGAGCAGGGGGAGGTGGTGGCGGAAAGCACCGCGCTGTACCAGCTACGCAGCCACGCGCGGCCCTGACTGGCAGATTTCGCAGGGCCCGGCGAAGGTTTTTTCTGCCATGGATCAAGGTCCGTAGCGAGCTGCGGCGCGACAGTGGAGAAGCCAGCGTAGCCATCCCACGGAGTCCGCCATGATCCGCCACCTCCTGGTCGCCCACGACCTCACCCCGGAAGCCGACGTCGCCCTCGCCCGCGCCGCCCAACTGGCCCGCCAGCACGATGCGCGGGTCAGCCTGCTGCACGTGTACGACCCGGGGCTATCGGCGTCAGCGGTGAAGACCGTCAGCGCCATGCTGCAGCTCAAGCGCAAGGAGGCCGGCCTCGACGAGGACAGCGCCATCCACCTGTTCAGGGGCCAGCCGGTCGACGGCATCCTGCAGCAGACCCGGGCGCTCGAACCGGACCTGTTGCTGATGGGCGCACACCACCAGAAGACCTTCGAACGCTTCGGCAACACCACCCTCGACCAGGTGGTGCGGCGCAGCCGGGTGCCGGTGCTGCTCGCCGTGCGCGAGGCGGACGAACCCTACCGCCAGGCGCTCAGCGCCCTGGACTTTTCCCAGTGCGCCTGTACCGCGCTGCGCCAGGCCTACCGCCTGCTGCCGGTGGAAGCCGACCTGCACGCCCTGCACGTGTTCGAGTCTCCCGACGACAGCGTGCTCGGCCTGCCCAGGCAGAATGCCGCGCACCTGGCCACCCAGGCCGGGCTGATCGAACAATTGCTGAGCGACGAGCAGGAGCGCCTGCCGGGCGTCGGGCCGCAGCTGAGCCACGAAGTGGTTCCCGGCGTGCTGCCGTACAGCCTGGACGCCGCGTTGAAGCAGCGCCAGCCGGAGCTGCTCGCCCTCGGCCGGCACAGCCGCAACGCGCTGATGCAGGCGCTGCTCGGCAACCTGGCGCAACGTTACCTGCGCCAGCCGAGCTGTGACGTCCTGGTTACCTCGTAGAAGCGCTGCCGCAGAGGCTGCTCAGCTTTCGAGAAGCCCGTGCAACTCGACGAACTGCTGGGTCAACTTGTGCCGCGGTTCGAGGAAGATCAGCGGGGTGCAAGCCTGGTGCGACTCGCGCATCTTCACCGAGCTCATCAGGTACACCGGCAGCACCGGCAGTTCCTCCGCCACCAGCTCGTCGAGCAGTTGCTGCGGCAGGCTGGCGCGCGGCTGGAACTGGTTGACCACGATGCCCTCGACCTGCAGGTCTTCGTTGTGGTCGTCGCGCAGTTCCTCGATCTCCTGGAGAAGGCCATACAGCGCCTGGCGGGAGAAGCTGTCGCAATCGAAGGGGATCAGGCAGCGATCGGCAGCGATCAGCGCAGATACCGTGTAGAAATTCAGTGCCGGCGGGGTATCCAGGTAGATCCGGTCGTAGTCTTCGTCCAGTTCGTCCAGCAATTTGCGCAGCTTGTTGATCTTGTGCTTCGACTCCAGCTTCGGCTGCAGGTCGGCCAGTTCGGGGCTGGAGGTGACGATGTGCAGGTTGTCGAACGGCGTCTCGTAGATCTCGACCCTGCCCTTCTTGCTGAAGGGCCCGGAAGACAAGGTCTGCTTGAAGAAGTCGGCGATCCCCACCGGCAGGTCCTCGCCGGTCAGTCCGGTCAGGTAGTGCGTGGAGTTGGCCTGGGCGTCCAGGTCCACCAGCAGGGTGCGATAGCCCTCCGCCGCGCTGACCGCCGCCAGGTTGCAGGCGATGCTGGACTTGCCTACCCCGCCTTTCTGATTGAACACCACGCGCCGCATGGGAAATCTCCGTGAGCCGAGCCTGATCCCGGATGATAGGCAAAGCCGCGGGCAAGCGCGAGCGCCGTCTCGGTCCTGACGTAGAGCGGTTCAGCGCCGGCGCAGGCTGGCCGCCTCACGGGTCACCAGGTCGATGAAGGACAGCGCCAGCGGCGAGCCCTCGTTCTGCCGACGGACCAGCCATACCGCAGTCGTCGCCTCGGGATCGCTCAGGGTGCGGTAGACCACGCCGTCGACCCGGGTGCGGCGGAACGACGCCGGCAGGATCGACACCCCCAGTCCGGCCGAGACCAGGCCGATGATGGTCATCGCCTCGCTGGCCTCCTGGGCGATGCGCGGGCTGAAGCCGGCCTGTCGGGTCAGGGCGATGACCTGGTCGTAGAGCCCGGTGCCGTAGCTGCGCGGGAAGAACACGAAGGGCTCCTCGGCCAGGGCGGCGATGGCCAGGCCATCCTCGCTGCCGGCCGCCAGCGGATGGTCGGCCCGCAGCACCGCCACCAGCGGTTCGCGGAACAACTCCACCCAATGCACCGCATCCGGCAGCGCCAGCGGGCGGATCACGCCCACCTGCAGGCTTTCCTCGAGCAGCGCCTTGAGTACCTGGCGGCTGCTCATTTCCTGCAGGTCGAGGTGTACGTCCGGATAGGCCTTGCGGAAGGCATGGATGCTGCTGGGTATGGTCGAGGTGAAGGGTGCCGAGGAAGTGAAACCGATCTTCAGCTCGCCCAGTTCCCCCAGGTGGGCCCGACGCGCCAGCAGCACCGCCTTGTCTACCTGGGCCAGCACCTGGCGGGACTCGTCGAGGAACAGCCGGCCGGCGTCGGTGAGTTCGACGCGGCGGTTGGTGCGCTCGAACAGGCGCGCACCGATTTCCTCCTCCAGCGCCTGGATCTGCTGGCTCAACGGCGGCTGGGAGATCCCCAGGCGCTCGGCGGCGCGGCCGAAGTGCAGCTCCTCGGCGACGGCGATGAAATAGCGCAGGTGCCTGAGTTCCACGCGGCCCTCCAATTAGGTCTTTTTACATATCAATCGTGTCGATCAATATATTGGAAATCATATAAACCTATCTATATCCTTTGCCACATAACCTCCAACAACGACCCCTTGTCCCTGAAATCCAGGTGGCGCGGCCTCGTTGTGCCTGCTCGCCACCGTCCCCAGAGGTGCCCCGTGAGCAATCCGCAAGTCCGGCCACAGGCCGAAGAAGAACCCGCGTTAATCGAGGCGGCCCGCGAAGCAGCCAACGAGGTGCTGGAAGCCGCCACCGAAGTCGAACGCTATATCGAAAAAGGCACCCCGCAGTTCATGCGCACCTCCCTGGCGCTGTTCTCCGGCGGTTTCGCCACCTTTGCCCTGCTCTACTGCATCCAGCCGATGATGCCGGTGCTGTCCAAGGCGTTTTCCATCAGCGCCGCGGAAAGCAGCCTGGCATTGTCCGTCGCCACCGCCATGCTCGCCCTTGGCCTGCTGGTCACCGGCCCGATCTCCGACGCGATCGGTCGCAAGCCGGTGATGGTCGTCTCGCTGCTGGCCGCCGCGCTGTTCACCCTCGGCAGCGCGGTGATGCCCACCTGGCATGGCGTGCTGCTGATGCGCGCGCTGGTCGGGCTGTCCTTGAGCGGCCTGGCCGCGGTGGCGATGACCTATCTCAGCGAAGAGATCCATCCGCAGCACATCGGCCTGTCGATGGGCCTGTACATCGGCGGCAACGCCATCGGCGGGATGAGCGGACGCCTGATCAGCGGCGTCCTGGTCGATTTCATCTCCTGGCATGCCGCACTGGCGGTCCTCGGCGGCCTGGCCCTGGTCGCCGGGCTGGTGTTCTGGCGCGTGCTGCCCGAATCGAAACACTTCCGGCCGGCACCGCTGAAGCCGGCGACCCTGCTCAACGGCTACCGCCTGCACTTCCGCGACGCCGGACTGCCCTGGCTGTTCCTGATCGGCTTCCTGCTGATGGGCAGCTTCGTCACCCTGTTCAACTACATCGGCTACCGCCTGCTGGCCGAGCCCTACCACATGAGCCAGGCGGTGGTCGGCGTGCTCTCGGTGGTTTACCTCTCGGGCATCTACAGCTCGGCCTGGGTCGGTTCGCTGGCCGACAAGCTGGGGCGACGCAAGGTGCTCTGGGCGGTCATCCTGCTGATGCTCGGCGGCCTGCTGCTGACCCTGTTCGAGCCGATCCCGCTGATGCTCGCCGGCCTGCTGCTATTCACCTTCGGCTTCTTCGGCGCGCACTCGGTGGCGAGCAGCTGGATCGGGCGCCGCGCCCTGCGCGCCAAGGGCCAGGCCTCGTCGCTCTACCTGTTCAGCTACTACGTCGGCTCGAGCCTGGCCGGCACCCTCGGCGGGGTGTTCTGGCATTACTACGGCTGGAACGGCATCGGGCTGTTCATCGGCTCGCTGCTGGTGGTCGCGGTATTGGTCTCGCTGCACCTGGCGCGCCTGCCGGCCCTGCCTGGCAACACCCTGGCGCAGGCCGCCCACTGAGTTCGAGGTGCCGGTCTCCCGGCGCCTTCACTCCGACCAGAAGCGTACTCCGGTCAGTTCCTCCGATCGCGCCCACAGCCGCGCGGCCAGCCCCAGGTCGCGCGCATTCCGCGGAATCCGCGCCGCCGCCGGATAACCGCGGGTTTCCAGCCAGCGATCCGGGCCGACATAGGCGCCGCCATACCAGCGCTGTTCGGTCAGCGCGGAAAGTGCCGGCAACGCCCCCATCTCCGCCGATTGCGCGAACGCTCCGTTGGCCACCTTCATCGCCCAGCGTCCCAGGCGCGAACCGGACATCGCCGGCGCCGCGTACTGCAGGTTGGTCGCCGCGTAGCCCGGATGCGCCGCCAGGCTCTGCAGAAGCACGCCCCGCTGGCCGGCGCGGCGCTGCAACTCCAGGCTGAACAGCAGATTGGCCTGCTTGCTGTGGCAATAGGCGAGATAGCGGTTGTAGCCGCGCTCGGCGTTGAGGTCGTCGAGCGGCAGCCGGCCGAACTGGTTGAAACCGCTGGTCATGCCCACCACCCTGGGCCGTGGAGCGGCCAGCAACGACTC
Source organism: Pseudomonas sp. 203-8 (assembly GCF_020708595.1). Lineage (NCBI taxonomy): Bacteria > Pseudomonadati > Pseudomonadota > Gammaproteobacteria > Pseudomonadales > Pseudomonadaceae > Pseudomonas > Pseudomonas sp. 203-8. The sequence continues at coordinate 390,869 of NZ_JAJFDF010000001.1, forward strand.
CAGCAGCAGTCCCGTAAGGGCGAAGTGGCCGAGGTGATTGGTGCCCATCTGCATCTCGAAACCGTCGCGGGTACGCCGCAGGGGCAGGAACATCACTCCGGCGTTGTTGAACAAGAGATCGAGGCGTGCGTGGCGCTGACGGAAACCGGCGGCGCAGGCGCGGATCGAGGCGAGGTCGGCCAGGTCGAGATCGGCCAGCTCCAGGCGTGCCTGGGGATACTCGTCGAGGATCGCCCGCCGCGCCCGCTCCGCCTGTTCGCGATTGCGGCAGGCCATCACCACGGTCGCCCCTTTGCCGGCCAGCGTGCGCGCCGCCTGCCAACCCAGGCCGCTGTTGGCGCCGGTGACCAGCGCCAGGCGCCCGGCCAGTTGTGGAATGTTGCGTCGTGCCCAGGGATGCATCGCTCGTTCTCCGCTTGACTGCGTTGCCGGGCAGTATTGCGGCACCAGCCAATGCAGCGGCAGACGCGCTCGCGCCAGACTGCCGATCATTTCGGGCCAGGACACGCCAGCATGAGCCGCCGCACGGACTCCGACGCACCGACCATCACCGCCGCCTACCCGCGCCTGCTGCTCGGCCTGCTGGAGGAGCGCGGCCTGGACGGACGCGCGCTGCTACGGGAAATCGGTCTGTCGACGCTGCGACTGGAAGAGCCGGAAGCACGCGTCACATCGCAGCAGTACCAGGCGATCGCCGCCGCGGCGCTCGCGCTGAGCGGCGACCCCGGCCTCGGCGCACAGCTCGCCTTGCGCACGCCTCCCACCGCCCATGGCAGCCTGGGCTACGCGATGATGGCCTCGGCGACGCTCGGCGATGCCTTGTGCCTGGCGCTGCGCTACATGCCGCTGCTGCAGGGCAACGTCGAAATCAGCCTGCTGCGCGAGGACGAGCAGGTGATCCTGCGCATGCTGCCAGGCCCCGCGCTCCCGCCGGCACTGCACCGGTACTTCAGCGAAGCCCTGCTGATCGGCCTGTATCGCTCCGGCGCCTGGCTGCTCGGCGAACCGGCCCTGGTCGGCAGGCTCGACTTCGACTATCCCGAACCTGCCGTGCCTGTGCCGCTGCCGCAGTGCCGCTACGACCAGGCCCACGTCCAGCTGGTGTTCCCCGCCATCCTGCTCGCCCGCTCGCTACCGATGGCCGATCCGGCTGCGTTGCGCCGCGCCCGCGAACACTGCGAGCGCGAACTGGCGCTGCTCGATGCCGGCCGCCGGGACATCTGCGCCCGCGTGCGGCTGGAGCTGGAACGCCAGGAACAGCGCTTCCCCAACCTGGAGGAAGTAGCCGCGCGCCTGCACCTGTCCAGCCGCAGCCTCAAGCGGCATCTGCATGACGCCGGCACCAGCTTTCGCCAGTTGCTCGGTCAGGCTCGCCAGCGCCAGGCCTTGCGATTGCTGCGGCGTCCCGAGGTGTCGTTGCAGCGTATCGCCCTGTACCTGGGTTACAGCGATCCAACCAACTTCACCCGCGCCTTCAAGCGCTGGACCGGCGAGCCGCCGAGCGACACCCGCGCCCGCCTGCTGGGCGGGCAACCAGTTTCACGAACAAATGCCAAGCGCTCGACAAATCCCTCGCGTTTCCCTTGAGCGCGGCAAGCGCTGTCCTATGCTGCTGCGGCCGGCATCCGGCCGGCCTCGACAGCGATATGAAAGGGACTTTATGAAACCAGCGATCAAGCGCGCCTGCCTGCTCGGCACGGCACTGTTCTCCCTCTGCGCCAGCGCAGCCCAGGCGGCCGGCGTTCTGGTAGGAACCTGGGACCTGCGGGGCAACGGCCAGCTCGCCGCGGTCTACCGCGACGGCGCCAACCTGCAGGTGGTGGAAGGCGGCAGCACCCGCAACTACAGCTTCGGCAACGTGGTCTGGTCGGTCTTCGGCGCCACCGATACCGACGGCCAGCCCGGCGCGGAAATCCTGGTCAAGGCCGGTCCCGACCTGGTGATCGTTTCCCACGCCAGCACCACCCAGCGCAAGTACCCGGTAGGCAACGTCTCCTGGGCGATCATGCGCGCCACCGACGTCGACAACGTCGCCGGCGACGAAGTCATCCTCAGCATCGGCAACGGCGTGCGCACCGTATTCGATCGCACCCGTACGCAACGCGACGCCACCTTCAGCTACAACGGCACCTGGGGCCTGTTCGACGTCGCCGACGTGGACGGCGCGCCGGGCAAGGAACTGGTGCTGAACATGGGCAACGGCGTCAAGGTCATCGACCCGCGCACCGGTGGCGCCAAGGACTTCACCTTCAGCGGCTACCACGCGCTCGCACAGATCGCCGACCTCGACGGCCAGCCCGGCGCGGAGATCATCGGCCGCACCAGCACCGGCATCTACGTGATCAGCAACGCCACTTCCCGCAAGGAATACAGCATCGGCGCCAGCGCCTGGGCACTCTATGGCGGCACCGCGGACACCGACGGCAAGCCGGGCAACGAGCTGATCGTGGTGATGCAGGGCAAGGTGCGGGTCATCCACCACGCCAGCGGCGCCAGCAGCGACTACCGCATCGGCGACGTCAACTACAGCATCGATTCGGTGGCCGACATGGATGGCCAGCCGGGCGCGGAAATCCTCGTGCGCGACGCCAACGGCAAGCTGTTCGTGATCAACGACCGCACCGGCAAGGTAAGCAACTGAGCCGGGCGGGTTGCGTAGGGCGGGTACGCCACCGGCGCGACCCCGCCAACCAACGCGCCGGAGGGCCGTCGGCCCGCGCATGAAAAAGGGGAGCCTCGGCTCCCCTTCTTTCGTTCCGGCTCAGCCGTGGTACTGCGCCGACAGCTCGTGCACCGCCTCGAAGAAGGCGCCGGCATGGGCCGGGTCGACTTCCGGGGTAATGCCGTGGCCGAGATTGAACACATGCCCCGTACCCTTGCCGTAGGCCGCCAGGATCCGCGCGACTTCGGCGCGGATCGCCGCCGGATTGGCGTAGAGCACCGAGGGATCCATGTTGCCTTGCAGGGCTACGCGCTCACCGACACGGGCCCGGGCGCTGCCGATGTCGCAGGTCCAGTCCAGGCCCAGCGCCTCGGCGCCGACCTCGGCCATCGACTCCAGCCACAGGCCGCCTCCCTTGGTGAAGAGGATCACCGGCACCCGGCGTCCGTCGTGCTCGCGGATCAATCCATCGACGATCTTGCGCATGTAGGCCAGGGAGAACTCCTGGTAGGCCGCCGCCGACAGGCTGCCGCCCCATGAGTCGAAGATCTGCACCGCCTGGGCGCCAGCGCGAATCTGCCCGTTGAGGTAGCTGGTCACCGATTGCGCCAGCTTGTCCAGCAGAGCGTGCATGGCCTTGGGGTTGTCGTAGAGCATCGCCTTGGACTTGCGGAAGTCCTTGCTCGAGCCGCCCTCGACCATGTAGGTGGCGAGGGTCCAGGGGCTGCCGGAGAAGCCGATCAGCGGTACGCGGCCGTTCAGCTCGCGGCGGATGGTGCGCACGGCGTCCATCACATAGCCCAGGTCCTGTTCCGGATCGGGAACCGGCAGCGCCTCGATGTCGGCCAGCGACGAGACCACCTTGCGGAAGCGCGGGCCTTCGCCGGTCTCGAAATACAGGCCCTGGCCCATGGCATCGGGAATGGTAAGGATGTCGGAGAAGAGGATCGCGGCGTCCAGCTGCGGGTAACGGTCCAGCGGCTGCAGGGTCACTTCGCAGGCCAGCTCCGGGTTCATGCACAGGCTCATGAAATCGCCGGCCTTGGCACGGGTGGCACGATATTCCGGCAGGTAACGACCGGCCTGGCGCATCATCCAGACGGGGGTGACATCGACGGGCTGCTTGAGCAGGGCGCGGAGGAAGCGGTCGTTCTTCAGGGCAGTCATAACGGCATCCGATCAAAGGCTGCTGGCTTCACGCGGGCGCGTGCGGAAGGGGGTTATCCACAGGCCGGCGGGCGAAAAGGGCCGCTATTGTCGCAAAGCACAAAACAAAAGGCACGGCGGGGGCCGTGCCTTTTGTCTATCGCGGTGATTTGTCGCAGCGCCGGTGGCGCCGCGGGTCAGACGCCAAGGTAGTCGAGGATGCCTTCGGCCGCGGTACGTCCTTCGAAGATCGCCGTCACCACCAGGTCGGAACCACGGACCATGTCGCCACCGGCGAAGATCTTCGGGTTGCTGGTCTGGTGCTTGAACTGCGCCTGCGCCGGAGCCACCACGCGGCCCTGGCTGTCGGTGGCGATCTCGAAGCGCTCGAACCACGGCGCCGGACTCGGCCGGAAGCCGAAGGCGATCAGCACGGCTTCCGCCGGGATGATCTCCTCGGAACCGGGGATCGGTTCGGGGCTGCGGCGGCCGCGGGCGTCCGGCTCGCCGAGACGGGTCTCGACCACCTTCACGCCTTCCACCCGGTCCTCGCCGACGATGGCGATGGGCTGGCGGTTGAAGAGGAACTTCACGCCCTCTTCCTTGGCGTTCTTCACTTCCTTGCGCGAGCCCGGCATGTTTTCTTCGTCACGGCGATAGGCACAGGTCACCGACTTGGCGCCCTGGCGGATCGAAGTGCGGTTGCAGTCCATCGCGGTGTCGCCGCCGCCCAGGACCACCACGCGCTTGCCCTTCATGTCGACGAAGTCCTCGGCCGACTTCTCGAAGCCGAGGTTGCGGTTCACGTTGGCGATCAGGAAGTCCAGGGCGTCGTGTACGCCCGGCAGGTCCTCGCCGGGGAAACCGCCCTTCATGTAGGTGTAGGTGCCCATCCCCATGAACACGGCATCGTACTCATCGAGCAACTGCTCCATGGTCACGTCCTTGCCGATCTCGGTGTTCAGGCGGAACTCGATGCCCATGCCGGTGAACACCTCGCGGCGACGGCTGAGGACGTGCTTCTCCAGCTTGAACTCGGGAATGCCGAAGGTCAGCAGGCCGCCGATCTCCGGGTTGCGGTCGAACACCACCGGGGTCACGCCGTTGCGCACCAGCACGTCGGCGCAGCCGAGGCCGGCCGGGCCGGCGCCGATCACCGCGACGCGCCTACCGGTCGGCTTGACCTTGGACAGGTCCGGACGCCAGCCCATGGCGAAGGCCGTATCGGTGATGTACTTCTCCACCGAGCCGATGGTCACCGCGCCAAAACCGTCGTTGAGGGTGCAGGCGCCCTCGCAGAGGCGATCCTGCGGGCAGACCCGGCCGCAGACTTCCGGCAGGGTGTTGGTCTGGTGCGACAGTTCGGCGGCGGCCAGGATGTTGCCTTCGGAAACCAGCTTCAGCCAGTTAGGGATGAAGTTGTGCACCGGGCATTTCCACTCGCAGTACGGGTTGCCGCAGCCCAGGCAGCGGTGGGCCTGGTCGGCGGCCTGCTGCGGCTTGAACAGGTCGTGGATCTCCACGAACTCGCGCTTGCGCTGGCGCAGCAGCTTCTTCTTCGGGTCCTTGCGCCCGACTTCGATGAACTGGAAGTCGTTGTTCAGGCGGTCGGAATTCAGACGTTCAGACATATCGAAACCTCATCACAACTTCGGGCGCTTATTGCGGGTTGGCACGGGTGCTGGTCAGCAGCGAACCGAGGCTGGCCGCCTTCGGTTTCACCAGCCAGAACCGACGCAGGTAGTCATCCAGGTTTTCCAGGATGTTCGCGCCCCACTCGCTTGCCGTTTCGTTCACGTACTCGACCAGGACCTTGCGCAGGTGGCTGCGATAGGCCTCCATCGCCTCGCCGCTGATCCGCTGGATTTCCACCAGCTCGTGGTTCACGCGGTCGACGAAAGTGTTGTCCATGTCGAGGACGTAGGCGAAGCCCCCGGTCATGCCGGAGCCGAAGTTGTAGCCGGTCTTGCCCAGCACGCAGACGAAACCGCCGGTCATGTATTCGCAGCAGTGGTCGCCGGTACCTTCCACCACCGCATGGGAACCGGAGTTGCGCACGGCGAAGCGCTCGCCGGCGGTTCCGGCGGCGAACAGCTTGCCGCCGGTGGCGCCGTACAGGCAGGTGTTGCCGACGATGGCCGATTCCTGGGTCTTGAACGGACTGCCCTTGGGCGGGGTGATCACCAGCTTGCCGCCGGTCATGCCCTTGCCTACGTAGTCGTTGGCGTCGCCTTCCAGGTACAGGTGCAGGCCACCGGCGTTCCACACGCCGAAGCTCTGTCCCGCGGTGCCCTTGAAACGGAACACCACCGGTGCCTTGGCCATGCCCTGGTTGCCGTGCAGGCGGGCGATCTCGCCGGATACCCGCGCGCCGATGGATCGGTCGCAGTTGCAGATGTCCAGCTCGTACTCGCCGCCGCTCAGGCCTTCGATGGCGGCCTTCGACAGCTCGACCATCTTCTCGGCCAGCAGGCCCTGGTCGAACGGCGGGTTTTTCTCCACCTCGCAGAACTGCGGCTTGTCGGCCGGGATCAGCTCACTGCCCAGCAACGGAGCGAGATCCAGATTCTGCTGCTTGGCGGTCTCGCCGGGGAGGATCTCCAGCAGGTCGGTGCGGCCGATCAGCTCGCCCAGGCTGCGCACGCCGAGGCGCGCCAGCCACTCGCGGGTTTCCGTGGCGATGAAGGTGAAGAAGTTGATCACCATCGCGGTGGTGCCGATGAAGTGGTCCTTGCGCAACTTGTCGTTCTGCGTCGCCACGCCGGTGGCGCAGTTGTTCAGGTGGCAGATGCGCAGGTACTTGCAGCCCAGGGCGATCATCGGCGCGGTGCCGAAGCCGAAGCTCTCGGCGCCGAGAATGGCCGCCTTGATCACGTCCAGGCCGGTCTTCAGGCCGCCATCGGTCTGCACCCGGACCTTGCCGCGCAGGTCGTTGCCGCGCAGGGTCTGGTGGGTTTCCGCCAGGCCCAGTTCCCAGGGCGAGCCGGCGTACTTGATCGAGGTGATCGGCGAGGCGCCGGTACCGCCGTCGTAGCCGGAGATGGTGATCAGGTCCGCATAGGCCTTGGCCACGCCGGCGGCGATGGTGCCGACGCCCGGCTCGGATACCAGCTTCACCGATACCAGCGCCTGCGGGTTGACCTGCTTGAGGTCGAAGATCAGCTGCGCCAGGTCTTCGATGGAGTAGATGTCGTGGTGCGGCGGCGGCGAGATCAGGGTCACGCCGGGCACCGCATAGCGCAGGCGGGCGATCAGGCCGTTGACCTTGCCGCCCGGCAACTGGCCGCCCTCGCCGGGCTTGGCGCCCTGGGCCACCTTGATCTGCAGGACCTCGGCGTTGACCAGGTATTCCGGGGTCACGCCGAAGCGGCCGGTAGCCACCTGCTTGATCTTCGAACTCTTCAGCGTGCCGTAGCGCGCCGGGTCCTCGCCGCCCTCGCCGGAGTTGGAGCGACCGCCCAGGGTGTTCATCGCCTCGGCCAGCGCCTCGTGGGCCTCCGGCGACAGCGCGCCGAGGGAAATCCCGGCGGCATCGAAGCGCTTGAAGATGGCTTCCAGCGGCTCCACCTCGTCGAGCGCCAGCGGCTGCGCGGCGGTCTTCACCTGCAACAGGTCGCGGATCATCGACACTGGGCGCTGGTCCACCAGCGCGGTGTATTCCTTGAACTTCTCGTAGTCGCCCTGCTGCACGGCAGCCTGCAGGGTATTCACCACATCCGGGTTGTAGGCGTGGTATTCGCCGCCATAGACGAATTTCAGCAAGCCGCCCTGCTGGATCGGCTTGCGGTTGCTCCAGGCCTCGGCGGCCAGGAGCTTCTGCTCGTTCTCGATATCGACGAAGCGCGCGCCCTGGATGCGGCTGGCGACTCCGGTGAAGCACAGGTCGGTGACCTCGTCGGACAGGCCCACCGCCTCGAACAGCTGCGCGCCACGGTAGGACGCGACGGTGGAGATGCCCATCTTCGAGAGAATCTTCATCAGGCCCTTGGAGATCCCCTTGCGGTAGTACTTGAACACCTCGTAGAGGTCGCCCAGCACTTCACCGGTGCGGATCAGGTCGGCCAGCACCTCGTAGGCGAGGAACGGATAGACCGCCGAGGCGCCGAAGCCGATCAGCACCGCGAAATGGTGCGGATCGCGGGCGGTGGCGGTCTCCACCAGGATGTTGGAGTCGCAGCGCAGCCCGGTCTGCACCAGGCGGTGATGCACCGCACCGACGGCCAGGGCAGCATGCACCGGCAGTTTGCCGGGAGCGATATGGCGGTCGCTGAGGATCAGCAGCACCTTGCCGCCGCGCACGGCTTCCTCGGCCTGGTCGGCGATGTTGCGCACCGCGGCCTCCAGGCCCATCGACTCGTCGTAGTTGAGGTCGATGAAGTGGCGGTCGAAGCCCGGGCGGTCCAGGGTCATGATGGTCCGCCACTTCGCCGGCGAGATCACCGGAGTGGTGAGGATCGCCTGGTTGGCATGGTGCGGGGCTTCCTCGAAGATGTTCTGCTCGACGCCCAGGCAGGTTTCCAGGGACATCACGATGGCTTCGCGCAGCGGGTCGATCGGCGGGTTGGTGACCTGGGCGAATTGCTGGCGGAAGTAATCGTACGGAGAGCGGATGCGCCGGGAGAGGATCGCCATCGGCGTATCGTCGCCCATGGAGCCCACCGCTTCCTGGCCCTGCTCGCCGAGCGGACGCAGCACCTGGTCACGCTCCTCGAAGGTGACCTGGAACATCTTCATGAATTGCTTGAGCTGGTCGGCGTCGTAGCTGGCCACGCCATGGTCGTCGTCCAGGGTCGCCTGGATGCGCAGGGCATTCTGCCGCAGCCACTGCTTGTAGGGATGGCGCGACTTCAGGCGGTTGTCGATGTCGTCGCTGTGCAGGACCTGGCCGGTCTCGGTGTCCACCGCGAGGATCTGCCCCGGGCCGACGCGCCCCTTGGCGATGACGTCCTCGGGCTTGTAGTCCCAGACGCCGATTTCCGAAGCCAGGGTGATGTAGCCGTTCTTCGTGGTGACCCAGCGCGACGGGCGCAGGCCATTGCGGTCGAGCAGGCAGACGGCATAGCGACCGTCGGTCAGCACGACGCCGGCGGGGCCATCCCAGGGCTCCATGTGCAGCGAGTTGTACTCGTAGAACGCGCGCAGGTCGGCGTCCATGGTTTCGACGTTCTGCCAGGCCGGCGGGATGATCATGCGCAGGCCGCGGAACAGGTCCATGCCGCCGGTGACCATCAGTTCGAGCATGTTGTCCATGCTCGACGAGTCGGAGCCGACGCGGTTCACCAGCGGGCCGAGCTCTTCCAGGTCGGGGATCAGTTCGTTGGTGAACTTGGTCCGCCGCGCCTGGGCCCAGTTGCGGTTGCCGGTGATGGTGTTGATCTCGCCGTTATGGGCGAGGAAGCGGAACGGCTGCGCCAGCGGCCATTTCGGCAGGGTGTTGGTGGAGAAGCGCTGGTGGAATACGCAGATCGCGGTCTGCAGGCGCTCGTCGCCAAGGTCCGGATAGAAGGCGGCCAGGTCGGCCGGCATCATCAGGCCCTTGTAGATGATGGTCTTGTGCGAAAAGCTGCAGATGTAGTGGTCGCTGTCGGCGGCGTTGGCCACCGACGAGCGGCGCCGTGCGCTGAACAGCTTGATGGCGAAGTCCTGGTCGCTCAGGCCGGCGCCGCCGATGAACACCTGTTCGATCTGCGGCAGGCGCTCCAGCGCCAGGCGGCCGAGAACGCTGGTATCGATCGGCACCTTGCGCCAGCCGACCAGCTCCAGTCCGGCGGCGACGATCTCGCGATTCATGTTCTCGCGTGCCGCCTCGGCTTTCACCGGGTCCTGGTTGAAGAACACCATGCCCACCGCGTATTGCTCGGGCAGGTCGACAGAAAAGGCTTCCCTGGCGACGGCACGCAGGAACAGGTCGGGCTTCTGGATCAGCAGCCCGCAGCCGTCCCCGGTCTTGCCATCGGCATTGATCCCACCGCGGTGGGTCATGCAGGTCAGTGCTTCGATTGCGGTTTGCAGAAGTTGATGGCTCGGCTCGCCCTGCATATGGGCGATCAGGCCAAATCCGCAGTTATCCTTGAACGTTTCAGGATGGTACAGACCTGCTTTCATAAGGAACTCTCACCGGCAAAACTTTTTTAGTCATCTACTTCGCCTGTCACCCGCTCATGCGGCGAGTTTTCGACAGGCAAAGGGAGGCCATTGTACATAGGTGCACAAGGCCTCACAAATTTTGCGGCGAGAAAATGAAATTCAATGTCGCCAAAATGAAAGACGAAACCCGCCGGTCATGCTAACGACTAGCGAGTTTCGTCAAGAGGCGACGGCAGGTCGGATCAATGCGCCTGGCCGATCTCCTGCTGGATGCTGGCGAAGGTACGCGGCCACGGCTTGCCGGCCTGCACCTTGGACGGCAGTTTTTTCACTGCGGCCAGGGCGGCGGCACGGTTCGGGAAGCTGCCATAGGTGACGACGTAGAACGGCTTGCCTTGCAGGGTTTTCTTGAAGTAGCGGAAATCGCCGCCGCCCTGCTGGCGAATGAACGCCTGGGCATTGGCTTCGGAGCCGGTACCGAGGATCTGCAGGGCGAAGTTACCACCAGACTGGTTGCGATACCACTGACTTCCCGCACCGCCACCGCTGGCCGGCTTGGCGGCCGGAGCCGGGGCCGGCTTCGCCGCGGCGGTGGTGGCCGGCTTGCTGGCCGCCGGCTTGGCCGGAGCCGGGGCCGGCTTGCTGGCCGGGGCGCTGGCGACCGGCGCGGCCGGTGCCGGGGTCTGCGCCGGAGTCGGGGTCGCCGCAGGCGCGGTCGGTTCGGTCGGCGCCGGCGGCACCGGATGCATCGGCGTGACGCCGTTGTTGGCCAGCGGCGTCACCGGAGGAGCCGAGCTGGAAACGGTAGGCGGCACCGCGGCGGACGGCAGGCCGCCTTCGTCGTCGCCACCTTGCCCGGCGGCCTGGGCCAGCGGCTCGCGAATGACCGGCTGCGACTCGCCGACCAACGGTAGCGGCAACGGCTGGCTGGAGCCGTTGAACTCCACGGCCGGGCCGCTGCCCGGCTGCTGGGCCTGGGCCGGCGTAGCGCCATTCATGGACAATTCGGTAGAGGCGGTCTGCGGCGCCTCCGGCTTGCTCTTGCCTTGCATGAACCAGGCGGCGATCACGCCGATGGCCACGACCGCAAGAATCACCAGATGCTTCTTGGGCAAGTTGAAAGACCCTCCGGTTGCCTTGCGCGCTGCGCCACGATTGGCCAGCATCGCTTCGATCAGGGCATCGCGGGCGACCTGGTTGATCGCTCCCGGCCAGCCTTCCGACTGCTCGTGGATGTCCACCAGCAGGTCATTGGAAATCAGCTCGATGCCCTGCCCGGCGCCCTCGAGACGCTGGGCCAGGTAGTCGCGGGTTTCCTCTTCGCTGTATGGCTGCAATTCGATGGCATGGAAGCGCTCCTCACCCTCGGAAAACACCTCCAGGCGCGGCAGCAACGACGGCTCACCGAACAGGAATACATGCAGGCGTCCCTCGTTGGTGCCGGAAGCCAGCAGCAACAGCACTTCCAGCGCGCTGTCCTGGAGCTGTTCGGCATCGTCCACCATCAGGTAGACGTCCTGCCCGGTGATCGCCAGCTGCGCCACCTTGGTCAGGATCGCCTCCAGGCTCGCCTGGTTGATGCTCAGGCCCTGCGCCACCTGGCGCAGCAACGAAGTCTCGTCGGCGGCGGTGCGCGCCGAGATCACCACGCTGAGGACCGCATCCTTGTTGGTGCTGGCCACCAGCGCCTGGCGCAGCAGGGTCTTGCCGCTGCCCAGGGGCCCGGTGACCAGCAGCAGGAGCTGGCTGTAGCGGGCCAGATGGTGCAACTGGCCGAGCACCGGCTTGCGCTGCGCCGGGAAGAACTTGAAACCCGGAACGCGCGGCGCGAACGGGTCGTGACTGAATTGGTAGTGGCCCAGGAAGGCCTCATCGGCATGCAAGCTGGTCATGGGACCTCATTCATCTCCAAGCTGGTCGGCCAAGGCCCGATAGTCGGTGCGCAGGGTCGCGTCCAAGATCTCACGGGGAAAATCGCCGGTGACCACGGCATTCCCCAGTCCTTGCAGCAAAACCAGACGCAGGCGGCCATCGAGCACCTTCTTGTCGACGGCCATGTGTTCCATAAAATCTTCCGCCGTCATCTCGGCCGGCGGTACCACGGGCAGGCCAGCCCGGCGCAGCAGGCGGGTACCGCGATCGCGCTCGGCGGCGCTCAGCCAACCCAACCGATGCGACATCTCGAGTGCCATCACGGTTCCCGTCCCTACCGCTTCGCCGTGCAACCAGACGCCGTAACCCTGCTGGGTCTCGATCGCGTGACCGAAGGTATGGCCGAGGTTCAGCGTGGCGCGCACGCCCGACTCGCGCTCGTCGGCGCCCACCACGCGGGCCTTCGCCGCGCAAGAGCGCTCGATGGCCTCGGTGACAACGGTCGGCTCCAGTGCCAGCAAGGCATCCATGTGCTCTTCCAGCCAGGTGATGAACGGTTCGTCGCAAATGAAACCGTACTTGATCACCTCCGCCAGCCCGGCGGACAGCTCGCGGGACGGCAGCGTCTTCAGCGACGCGGTGTCGATGACCACCGCCTGGGGCTGGTAGAACGCACCGATCATATTCTTGCCCAACGGATGGTTGATCCCGGTCTTGCCGCCCACCGAGGAGTCGACCTGGGACAACAGGGTGGTCGGCACCTGGATGAAGTTGACCCCACGCTGGTAGCAGGCCGCGGCGAAACCGGCCATGTCACCGATGACGCCGCCGCCCAGGGCGATCAGGGTAGTCTTGCGGTCATGCCGCTCCTTCAGCAGGGCATCGAAGATCAGTTGCAGGGTTTCCCACTGCTTGTAGGCCTCGCCGTCGGGCAGCACCACAGGGGTGACCTCATGGCCTTGCAGTGCCTTGAGCAGGGTTTCCAGATAGAGAGGAGCGACCGTTTCGTTGCTGATCACCGCGACCCGGCGACCGACGATATGCGGCGCGAACCAGCGGGCGTCGCCCAGCAGGTTTTCACCGATGTAAATGGGATAGCTACGCTCGCCTAGATCGACGTGAAGTGTGCGCATGAGGCCCCCAGACAGGAAAGGGCAATAGGATAACGCAATTCGCCGCGCCTCAGCGGGGCGGCAACTTGCGCAGGCGTTCGAGAATTTCCTGGACGACCAGGCGCGGCGGCCTTTCGTCGGTCTCCACCACCACATCGGCGATTTCGCGGTAGAGCGGATCGCGCAGCGCCATCAGGTCGCGGAGGATCTGTCCCGGGTTGGGCTTCTGCAACAAGGGGCGGTTGCGGTCCCGCGCCGTGCGCGCGATCTGGTGCTCGACCGAGGCATGCAGGTACACAACCCGGCCACCGGCGCGCAGCACCTGGCGGTTACCGTCGCGCATCACCGCCCCGCCGCCGGTGGCGATCACCATGCCGTCGGCGGCGCAGAGTTCGGTGAGCATGGCCTGCTCGCGCTCGCGGAAACCGACCTCGCCCTCGACATCGAAGATCCATGGGATATTCGCGCCGCACCGCTGTTCGATCTCCTTGTCGGAGTCCTTGAACGCGAGATGCAGCTCCTTGGCGAGCAGGCGCCCGATGGTGCTCTTTCCAGCACCCATCGGGCCGACGAGGATCAGGTTGACCACGTTGTTCGATATCAGCGACCGATTGCGATGGCCTGATTATTCATGATCCGCGGTGTCAGGAAAACCAGAAGTTCGTTTTTCGTGTCGGAGACCGTATCGCGGCGGAACAAACGGCCCAAGTAAGGCAGGTCACCGAGGAAGGGTACCTTGTCGACAGCCTTTGTCTGGGTGTTGCTGAATACACCGCCGATAACGATGGTTTCACCATCGTTGACCAGAATCTTGGCGTTAACCTCGTTCTTGTTGATCGGAGGAACTCCATTCAAAGCATTCTGGAAGTCGGGAGCATCCTTGGTCACCTTCACCTCAACGATGATCCGATTGTCTGGAGTGATCTGCGGCGTCACCTCCAGAGAAAGAGCGGCCTCCTTGAACGAGGTGCTGGTCGCACCACTGGAACTGGCCTCCTGATATGGGATCTCCGATCCCTTTAGGATCTTCGCGGTTTCCTTGTCAGAAGTTACGACCTTGGGTTGCGAAACCACTTCGCCGTTCCCGGTTTTCTCCATGGCCGATAATTGCAAGTCAAGAATGATGTTATCGGTGATAAAGCCAATACCGATACCGGAAGTAGCATCCTTGGCCCCCATATCCACAAATGGGGTCGGAGAATTATCTCTGGTCGGGAACGTACACTGCCCCTGGAACGGCCCGCAGTTGTAACCTTCCTTATCCTTGATGCCCATGTTGCCGTTCTTGCCGTAGCTGTTCCAGTTGCCATTGTGGTAGGCACCACCCCAACGCACACCAAGACTCTTGTCGTACCCCACGTTGGCCTCGACGATACGGGCCTCGATCATCACCTGACGAACCGGGATGTCCAACTGGGAAACGATTCGGCGTAGCTCGTCCAGCCGCTCCTGCGGCTGATAGGCAATGATGCTGTTGGTACGGTCATCTACGGTAATCGAACCACGAGAATTTTCTTTCTCTTCGCCACTACTAGTAACCGACTGGAACAGCTTGGCAATGTCCGCGGCCTTGGCGTAGTTCACCTGGATCAGTTCCCGACGCAGTGGCGCCAACTCGGCGATCTGCTTCTGCGCTTCCAGCTCCTGGCGCTCACGGGCGGCGATCTCGTCGGCCGGGGCCACCAGCAGCACGTTGCCGAGCTTGCGCTTGTCCAGGCCCTTGGTCTTCAGCACCAGGTCCAGCGCCTGGTCCCACGGCACGTTCTGCAGGCGCAGGGTGATATTGCCCTGCACGGTATCAGAGGCCACCAGGTTCAGGTCGGTGAAGTCGGCGATCAGCTGCAGTACCGAACGCACGTCGATGTCCTGGAAGTTCAGCGACAGCTTCTCGCCGGTATAGGCGAAATTGTCCTTCTTGCGCCGCTCGGCGTCTTCCATGGTCATCGGTTTGATGCTGACGGTCAGGCGATTGTCGGTCTGGTAGACCAGGTAGTCGTAGAGCCCGCTCGGCTCGATGGTGATGCTGGTACGGTCGGATTGCGCGCTGGCGTTGACGAACTGCACCGGCGTGGCGAAGTCCTTGACGTCCAGGCGAACCCGCAGCGCATCCGGCAGCTGGGTCTTGGCGAAGTCCAGGCGGATCTTGCCGCCCTGTTCTTGAATATCCGGGCTCAAGGTCGGGTCGGACAGGTCGATGACCACGTTGCCCTCGCCCTTTTCGCCACGCTGGAAATCGATGTTGCGGATGGCACGACCCGCCGGCACGTACGGCTTGGGCTTGATCGGCTGGGCATAGCTGGCCGGAGCCGGGCTTGCCTTGACCGGAGCGGCGGAAGCGACGCTGGCGCCAGCCGGCGAATTGCCGACCACCACGAAGAGGTTGTTGCCTTCCACCCGGGTGGTGTAGGACGACAGCGTGGTCAGGTTGATGATCAACCGCGTGCGATCCTTCGCCTCGACCACCGTGACGCTGCGCGTATTGCCCACGCTCAACTCGCGGTTCTTGGTGCCGAGCTTGTTCTGCACCCCCGGCAGATCGAGGGCGATTCGCGCCGGCTGCTCGATGGTATAGCCACGCGGCGCGGCGACGGGCTCGTCGAACTGCAACTTTAGCTCGACCCGGTCTCCAGGCAGTGCCGCCACGTCGAGTTTCTCCAGGTCCGCGGCGAGCAACGCCGGCGCGAACATGGCGGCCAGCAAAGCGATCCCGAGGCGCGAGAGGCCACTGTTCATCGTCCGACTCCGTTGTACAGACTGCTGTTGGTTATGCATGTTTTTCCCCGCCCTCAGGAGCGTTCCTTGAGAGTCAGGCTGCGCGGACGCTCCAGCCAGTTCCCCTCTCCGTCAGGAACGATTTCAATCACGTCTATTTTTCCTTCGCTGATGCCGACGACCTTGCCATCGTTGCGCCCCAGGTAGTCCCCGACCCTCACCCGATGCACGCCACCCGCGCCCTTCACCAAGGCGAAGGTACCCTGGGCGTTGGACAGTGTGCCGACCATCTCGAAGGTTTCGATGTTGAAACCTTCCAGGAACTGCTTGACCCGTGTCTCGTCGGGTTTAACCACCTTATTGCCTTTCTGCCGCACGGTCAGGTCGATCTTCACCGGCGGCTGGAACGGACTACGCAGGTTCGAAGCGCTATAAGTAAAAGCTTCATATGGCTGAAACTTCGGCAGAGGCTCGATATTGCCCTTAGGTCGAGCACGTACCTCGTTCATATAGGCTTGAAGATCGCCGAACTCGGAATTCGCGCCGCAACCGGCAAGCATGGTGAGCAGCAAGCTGCTCAGAATCAGGCGGGCTCTCATTTCTTCAGCCCCTTGTCGTTGTAGCGGTAGGTCTTGGCCAGGATGCTCATGCGCAGCTTCGAGGTGTTATCGGGCGAAGCCGGCTTGATCTCGAAGTCATGCAGGGTAACGATCCGCGGCAGGCTGGACACGCCGCTGACGAAGGTCGCCAGGTCGTGGTAGCCGCCGACCACGCTGATCTGGATCGGCAGCTCGATATAGAACTGCTGAGTGACTTCAGGGAGCAGCTTGATCTCCTCGAACTCCAGGCCGCTGCCCAGACCGGTACGAGTGATGTCCTCGAGCAGCCCGGGTACCTCGGTGTCGCTGGGCAACTGCCGCAGCAAGGCGCCGAAGGACTCCTCCATCTCTTTCATCTGTGCCTTGTAGGCTTCCAGGTTCGCGGCCTGGAACGCTTTGGTAGCAAATTGCTGCTTGAGCGATTCTTCTTGCGCAGCCTGCTGTTCGAGCTGTGTTTGCAAGTCACGGAGATGGAAGTTGTAGCCCAGCGCCAGGACCGCCGCGGTCAGCAGCACGCAGACGATGACCTTGACCGCCGCCGGCCAGGAACCGATGTTGTTCAGATCGAGGTCGTTTACGTCGATCTTGCGCAGACTTTCCAGGGAACTGGCCAGACTCATTTCTTGGCTCCTTGCGCAACCCCATGCTTCGCCTTGGCGTCTTCCTCGCCGGGCTGCGTCTGCTGCACGGTCAGTTGGAACACGTTGGCCTGGTCCACCGCGCCCTGGGTCACCGCCTTGACCTCGTTCAGGGTCGGGGCGGTCAGCCACTCGGACGCGTCCATGTTGCGCATGAGATTGGAAACGCGGTTGTTGGACTCGGCCGCGCCGGCGATGGCGATGTTCTTGCCGGTCATCTTCAGGTCGGTGAAATACACACCGTCAGGCAAGGTGCGCACCAGTTGGTCGAACACCCGACCAATGATCGGGCGGTTGCCCTGCAGGTCCTGAATGATCTTCATCCGCTCGAGCAACTGCTGGCGCCGCGATCTCAACTCGCTGATTTCCTTGATCCGCGCATCCAGCACAACGATCTCCTTGCGCAGGAAGTCGTTGCGCGCGCCCTGATGCTCAATCGCAGTGTTGAGATATTGGCCACCAAGAAACACCAGTGCGCCGGAAACCAAAAGGACGCCGCCAAGAATCACCAGGAACTGCTGCTTGCGCTGCTCGCGCAGCTCTTCGCGCCAGGGTAGAAGGTTGATCCGTGCCATCAGTCGAAACTCCTCAACGCCAGGCCGCAGGCGATCATCAACGCCGGAGCGTCGCTGGCTAGGGCGCCGGCATTCACCTTGCCGTTCAGCGCCATGTCGGCGAACGGGTTGGCGACCAGGGTCGGGGTGCCGATCTTCTGCTGGATCAACCGATCGAGATCCTGGATAGACGCCGTACCGCCCGCCAGGACGATGTAGTCGACGTCGTTGAACTGTCCGGCGGCGAAGAAGAACTGCAGCGAGCGGGAAACCTGCTGCACCACGGCGTCCTTGAACGGACGCAGAACTTCGCTGTCGTAGTCATCCGGAAGACCGCCCTGCTTCTTGGCGAGACCGGCTTCTTCCACCGAGAGTCCGTAACGCCGCTGGATCTCCTCGGTGAGCTGGCGACCGCCGAACAGCTGTTCGCGGGTATAGATGGTGCGTCCGTTGTGCAGGACGCTCAGGGTGGTCATGGTCGCGCCGATGTCCACTACCGCCACGGTCAACTGGTCAGTGTCGGCACCCAGCTGGCTGCTCAGCAGCGCATAGGAGCGCTCCAGCGCGTAGGCCTCGACGTCGACCACCTTGGCGGTCAGGCCGGCCAGCGCCAGGGCCGCTTCGCGAACCTCGACGTTCTCTTTCCGACAGGCGGCCAGGAGTACGTCCACGCGCTCGGGATTGCGCGCGGAGAGTCCCTGGACCTCGAAGTCGATGGCGACTTCCTCCAGCGGATAGGGGATGTACTGGTCGGCCTCGATCTTCAGCTGGTTTTCCAGTTCATCCTCGGAAAGCCCGGCCTCCATCTCGATGGTCTTGGTGATCACCGCCGAACCGGCGACGGCGACCACGGCCGACTTCAGGTTGGTTTTCGCCTTGACCAGCACCCGTGACAACGCCTGGCCGACCCCTTCCAGCTCGACGATGTTCTTTTCCACGACTGCATTCGGCGGAAGCGGCTCGACGGCATAGGCCTCCACTTTGTAGCGGCCTCCGGAGCGGCTCAACTCAAGGAGCTTTACCGAGGTCGAGCTGATGTCGATCCCCAGCAAGGTGTTCGCTTTCTTCTTTATGAGCCCTAGCACGACCAATTCCCTATTAGCGTTCAATACTTACGAACGATTCTTCTTTTTTCACATTAGATACCAGAGCCGAAGGCCAGGCAAATGGCTAGGTCACAGAAAAATTGCTTATAATGTGAACAGCTTTTGCCTTTTTCCTGTCCTATTCGCTTAACTCTTTCTTTTTCTTGGAAATCCGAATCTACCCATGCGCCTGCTGAAGTTCCTGTGGTGGACTTGCGTCACCCTGATTTGTGGAGTGCTGCTCAGTTTCAGCGGCGCCTATCTCTATCTGAGTCCCAGCCTGCCCTCGGTGGAAGCTCTGCGTAACGTCCAGCTGCAGATCCCCCTCAAGGTCTACAGCGAGGACGGCAAGCTGATCTCCGAGTTCGGCGAGATGCGCCGGACGCCGATCCGCTTCGCCGACATCCCGCAGGACTTCATCCATGCCCTGCTGTCCGCCGAGGACGACAATTTCGCCAACCATTATGGCGTCGATGTGAAAAGCCTAATGCGCGCCGCCGCGCAATTATTGAAAAGCGGTCACATCCAGACTGGCGGCAGCACCATCACCATGCAGGTAGCGAAGAACTACTTCCTTACCAATGAAAGAAGCTTCTCGCGAAAGATCAATGAAATCCTCCTGGCCCTGCAGATCGAGCGACAGCTGACCAAGGACGAGATCCTCGAGCTCTACGTCAACAAGATCTACCTGGGCAACCGTGCCTATGGCATCGAGGCTGCCGCACAGGTCTATTACGGCAAGCCGATCAAAGACTTGAGCCTGGCCGAGATGGCGATGATCGCCGGCCTGCCGAAAGCGCCCTCGCGCTACAACCCGCTGGTCAACCCGACCCGCAGTACGGAGCGGCGCAACTGGATCCTCGAGCGCATGCTCAAGCTCGGCTTCATCGACCAGCAACGCTACCAGGCCGCCGTCGAGGAGCCGATCAACGCCTCCTACCACGTGCAGACCCCCGAACTGAATGCGCCCTACATCGCCGAGATGGCCCGTGCCGAGATGGTCGGCCGCTACGGCAGCGAGGCCTATACCGAGGGCTACAAGGTCATCACCACGGTCCGCAGCGACCTGCAGAACGCCGCCAGCCAATCGGTCCGCGACGGCCTCATCGACTATGACCAGCGCCACGGCTACCGCGGCCCGGAGACCCGCCTGCCGGGCCAGACCCGCGACGCCTGGCTCAAGCACCTGGGCCAGCAGCGCAGCATCGGCGGCCTGGAGCCGGCGATCGTCACCCAGGTGGAAAAGAGCGGGATCATGGTGATGACCCGCGACGGCAAGGAAGAAGCCGTGACCTGGGACAGCATGAAATGGGCACGCCCCTTCCTCAGCAACAACAGCATGGGCCCGATGCCGCGCCAGCCCGCCGACGTGGCCCAGGCCGGCGACCAGATCCGCGTGCAGCGCCAGGAAGACGGCACCCTGCGCTTCGTACAGATTCCCGCCGCACAGAGCGCGCTGATCTCCCTCGACCCGAAGGACGGGGCGATCCGCTCGCTGGTCGGCGGCTTCTCCTTCGAGCAGAGCAACTACAACCGCGCGATCCAGGCCAAGCGCCAGCCGGGCTCCAGTTTCAAGCCGTTCATCTACAGCGCGGCCCTGGACAACGGCTTCACCGCCGCCAGCCTGGTCAACGATGCGCCGATCGTGTTCGTCGACGAGTACCTGGACAAGGTCTGGCGACCGAAGAACGACACCAATACCTTCCTCGGCCCGATCCCGCTGCGCGAAGCCCTGTACAAGTCCCGCAACATGGTCTCGATCCGCGTCCTGCAGGGCCTGGGCATCGAGCGGGCGATCAGCTACATCACCAAGTTCGGCTTCCAGCGCGACGAACTGCCGCGCAACTTCTCCCTGGCCCTGGGTACCGCGACAGTCACACCGATGGAAATCGCCGGCGCCTGGAGCGTATTCGCCAACGGCGGCTACAAGGTCAATCCGTACGTCATCGAACGCATCGAGAGCCGCGACGGACAGGTGCTGTACCAGGCCAATCCGCCCCGCGTGCCGGTGGAAGAACAGGTCGCTGCGCCGGATGCGGAAGACGCCGGGAATCCTGGTGACCCCGAGCATCCGGAGAGCGCCGAAGGCGAAGGTTCGATCGAAGCCCAGCAAGTCGCCGCCAAGGCCCAGACCACCTTCGAGCCGACCCCGGCCGAGCGGATCATCGATGCCCGTACCGCCTATATCATGACCAGCATGCTGCAGGACGTGATCAAGCGCGGTACCGGGCGTCGCGCCCTGGCGCTGAAGCGCACCGACCTGGCCGGCAAGACCGGCACCACCAACGATTCCAAGGATGGCTGGTTCTCCGGCTACAACTCCGACTACGTGACCAGCGTCTGGGTCGGCTTCGACCAGCCGGAGACCCTGGGTCGCCGCGAGTACGGCGGTACCGTCGCGCTGCCGATCTGGATCAGGTACATGGGCTTCGCCCTCAAGGACAAGCCGATGCACACCATGGCCGAGCCGCCAGGCATCGTCAGCCTGCGCATCGACCCGGTGACCGGCCGTTCGGCCGCGCCGGGCACTCCCGGCGCCTATTTCGAGATGTTCAAGAACGAGGATACCCCGCCCTCGGTCAATGAACTGCCGCCAGGCAGCTTCCCTGGCAGCCCGCTGCCGGATGACGAAGGCGCGCCGATCGACCTGTTCTGAACCGGCCGGCGCCTGCGCTTCGTTGGCGACGACGGGAGTGCGAGGCGCAGGCAAAAAGAAACCCCGCCAAGGCGGGGTTTCTTTTTATCCGGCGGATCGATCGATCAGCCGTTGAAGACGTCGTCCACCGATTTCAGCGGATAGTTCTTCGGATACGGCAGGGTAGCCACGCCGGTCTCGATGGCAGCCTTGGCCACGGCATCGGAGACCACGGTGATCAGGCGCTTGTCCATCGGCTTCGGAATGATGTACTCGCGGCCGAATTCCAGCTTGTCCACGCCATAGGCGGCGCAGACGTCCTCCGGGACCGGCTGCTTGGCCAGGTCGCGCAGGGCCAGGGCGGCGGCGATCTTCATCTCTTCGTTGATGCGCGTGGCACGTACGTCCAGGGCACCGCGGAAGATGAAGGGGAAACCGAGCACGTTGTTGACCTGGTTCGGATAGTCGGAACGTCCGGTAGCCATGATCACGTCGTTGCGGGTGGCATGGGCCAGTTCCGGCTTGATCTCCGGGTCCGGGTTCGAGCAGGCGAACACGATCGGGTTCGGCGCCATGCGCTTGAGGTCTTCCGGCTCCAGCAGGTTGGCGCCGGACAGGCCGACGAACACGTCGGCGCCCTCCAGGGCGTCGGCCAGGGTACGCTTGTCGGTCTCGGTGGCGAACACCGACTTGTACTGGTTCAGATCGTCGCGACCGGCGTGGATCACGCCCTTGCGGTCGATCATGTAGATGTTCTCGACCTTGGCGCCCATGCTCACCAGCAGCTTCATGCAGGAGATGGCGGCAGCGCCGGCGCCGAGGCAGACGATCTTCGCTTCTTCCAGCTTCTTCCCGGCCAGTTCCAGCGCGTTGAGCATGCCCGCCGCGGTAACGATGGCGGTGCCGTGCTGGTCATCGTGGAACACCGGGATGTCGCACTGTTCGATCAGCGCGCGCTCGATCTCGAAACACTCGGGAGCCTTGATGTCCTCGAGGTTGATACCGCCGAAGGTGATGGAAATACGCTTGACGGTATCGATGAAAGCCTGCGGGCTCTCGGCGTCGACCTCGATGTCGAACACGTCGATGCCGGCGAAGCGCTTGAACAGCACACCCTTGCCTTCCATCACCGGCTTGGAGGCCAGCGGGCCGAGGTTACCCAGGCCGAGAATCGCGGTGCCGTCGGAAATCACTGCCACCAGGTTGCCCTTGCCGGTGTACTGATAGGCCAGTTCGGCATCGCGGGCGATTTCACGCACCGGCTCGGCGACACCCGGGCTGTAGGCCAGGGACAGGTCCCGGGCGGTAGCGGTGGGTTTGGTCAGCTCGACACTCAGTTTTCCCGGACGGGGTTGTGCGTGATATTCGAGGGCAGCGGTTTTAAGATCGGACATTTGGGCACTTCCGCTTTATTGCTTGTTGGACAGACGGGGCGACCGAGCATACGCAAGAAGACGACGCCCCACAAGATCGTCAGGACCCGGCTGTCAAGACCTCTAGCGTACGACTTTAAGCCAATCGCCCGGACGGGGTTCACCGCTCGGATAAAGGTCATTCAGCAGACGCAGACGAGCCACGGAGTCACTCAATGACCCCTCGCCGCCAGCCGCCAATTGCTCCAGCGTCTGCCCCGCCTTGACCTGCACCAGATGCAGGCGTCGCGGCTGCGCCAGGGCCCGCTCCTTGTCGCGCAGCGGACGGAAGCTGCGGATCACGCTGAGGAAGCGGTCGTCCTGGGTCTCCAGGGAACCGACCTTGACCACGCCGACGAACAGGTAGGCGCGGTCGCCCTGGTAGATCACAGCAACCCGTCGCGCCGGGTTGCCTGGCACCACCGCCGTGTAGCCGTTCAGCCCGGCCTGCTTCAGCGACTCTTCCTGGGCCAGCCGTTGCCCGGCGTTCTTGCGCAGGAACTCCGCGGGCGTCAGGCGGGAATCATGGGGCACCAGCTTCATGCCGATGAACGACTGCTCGTCCGCCGGATAGCCAAGCAGGGCGCTGGGCTGGTTGAGGATCTTCCAGCCCGCCGGATAGCTCAGGGTGAAGTCCAGCTCGGCATGGTAGAAGTTCTGCCCGCGACGCACCCCGGCCGATGCCGAGTCGCCGAACGGCATGCCTTCCAGATGGCGAAGAAAGACCTCGCGCCCCACTTCCTGCTGTCCGTTGGCCAGCTGCCGGGCCGGGCCGACCACTTCCTGCAGGCGCCGGTCGTTGTCCGGATGGGTATCGAACAACCCGTGGTAGCCGCCGGCCTGTACCGCCTGGCCATTGCGCGCAGCCTCTTCGCGAGCGAAGTCCTCCTGGTTCTTCAGCACCCGCACCACCTGGATCATCGCCGTCGGATCGTAGCCGGCGCGGGCCAGGTACTGAGCGCCGAGACCATCGGCTTCCAGTTCCATGTCACGCCCGTAGCCGCGGACGAAGGCCGTGCCGAGCACGTTGGCCAGGTCGCCGGCGGCACCGACCCCGGTGCCGATCGCCACCGCCTGGCCAAGGATGTTCCAGGCGCTGGCCTGGCTCTGCTGGCGCACGCTGTGGCGCGCCGTGACGTGGCCGACCTCATGACCGAGCACCGCGGCCAGTTCGGCCTCGGAGCCAAGGTAGGCGATCAGTCCGCGATGGATATAGATGTAGCCGCCCGGCAGGGCGAAGGCGTTGATGTCCGGCGAATCGATGACGGTGAAATGATATTGCAGATTGCTGCGGTGGCTGCTGCGGGCGACCCGCTCGCCTACCCGTTGCACGTAGGCCTGGAGCTTTTCATCGTTGTAGCGGGGGAACTGCTTGAGGATTTCCTGGTTGTAGCGAGCGCCCATGCCGAGTTCCTGCTGCTCGCTCATCATCACGAAATCGCTCTTGCCGGTGGCCGGGTTCACCGCGCAGCCGCCCAGCGCGCCGACTCCCAGCAACAGCAGCAGGAGCCAGGCGGTCTTCATGGCAACCATTCCAGCATCGCCGGATCGGTCACCGACATCTGCCAGCGCGCCTTGCCGGCCGGCACAGCGCCACGGCGGGAACGATCGACCACCCAGCCACGCACTTCCAGCGAACGTCCCGCCATCTGCATCACCCGTTTCGCATCGAACGCCTTGAGCACCTTCGGCTCGATCCGCAGGACCAGCGGACCGTCCATCTCCAGCCAGATACCGCCCCGGTTGCGTTCGACCTCGAGCACCCGCCCGCGGACCACGGCGAAGCCGCTCTGCGCCAGTCGATCGAGCGAAAGCACCGGCGAACGCTTCCATACACCCAGATTAGCCGAACGCGCTGCACGTTCCGCCGCTTGCTGACAGGCCGTCAGCTCGGTGTTCGGCGCGACCGCCACCAGGTAGCCCAGGCCCTCGCCGAGCAGGCGCGCCTCGAGGTTGGCGCCGCTGGCATCGAACAGGTGCGCCAGGGTCCGCCCGTAGTGATCGCGGGCCTGGCGGCCCGGCTGCAGGGCGAGACGCCCGTCGCTGGCCGATACCAGCGCCTGCAGTCGCTGCTTCGCGGCTTCGGCGAAGGGCTCGGTGGTGCGACCGTTGTGCGCCAGCTCAGGCGCGTTGATACCGATCAGCCGCACGCTGCGGCCATCGCGCAGGCGCACGGTATCGCCGTCCACCACCCGCGCCACCTCGACGTTCTGCAAGGCGCCGGTAGGCCGGCAGGCCTCCGCCGCACCGGCGAAGGCGGAAACCACGGACATGAAAAAGGCGCCCACCAGGGACGCCTTTCTCGGTACAGCGACAAGTAGCATTGCGCGCGTTCGCGGCAAGCGGCTTACTTGGTGGCGCCGAATACGCCGAAACGCTGCTTGAAGCGGTCGATACGGCCGCCGGTGTCCAGCACCTTCTGCTTGCCGGTGTAGAACGGGTGGCATTCGGAGCACACGTCCAGGTGGATCGGCTTGCACAGGGTGGAACGGGTCTTGATGACGTTACCGCAGCTGCAGGTAGCTTCGATAGCTTCGTAAGTCGGATGGATGTCCGCTTTCATGATTCAATCCTCGAGGCGTTGTGTGCCGCCACCCAGCGCGTTTACCAGGCACCGCACGTAATTAAGGGCGTGGATCATACCAGACCGATTCATCTATGCAAGCGACCCCGCCCGCCGGTCGTCTGCTAACATCGCCGGCCCAGTCCTCGTTTCCTTCATCCCCGGAAGCCGCTGAGTGTCAGACCTGATCCTACGCCTAGCCCTGCCTTCGCCACTCCGCCGCCTGTTCGACTACCGCGCGCCCCGCGGCATTCCGCGCAGCGCCCTACAGCCGGGGATTCGCCTGCTGCTGCCGTTCGGGCGCCGGGAGCTGGTTGGCGTTCTGATAGAGGTGACGGACCGTTCCGAAGTACCCGAAGAAAAGCTCAAGCCTGCCCTCAGGGTACTCGACGCCAAGCCGCCGATGCCGGCGCACCTGCTCGAACTCTGTCGCTGGACCGCCCAGTACTACCAGCACAGCCTCGGCGACACCCTGTCCTGGGCGCTGCCCAACCTGTTGCGCCAGGGCGAGCCGGCCGAGGCGCGCCAGCAGCGCTTCTGGCATGCCACCGCGCAATCCAGCCTCGACGATCCGCGCCTGGCCCGGGCGCCGCGCCAGCGCCAGGCCCTGGCGATTCTCAAGCAGCATCCGCACGGGGTGTCCCATGAGTTGCTGAACCAGTTGCAGATAAACAAGGACAGCCTCGACCTGCTCAAGGAAAAAGGCCTGGTCGAACTGGAGGTGCGGCGCCACAGCACCCCGCCGCGCGAAGGCGGCTGGCTGGCCCAGGCGGAGTTGCCGCTGAACCCCGAGCAGCGCGCCGCCTTCGAGGCGGTTCGCGCCAGCCACGGCGGTTTCCATTGCTTCCTGCTGGCCGGGGTCACCGGCAGCGGCAAGACCGAGGTCTACCTGCAACTGATCCGCGAAACCCTGGCCGCAGGCCGCCAGGCCCTGGTGCTGATTCCCGAGATCAACCTGGGGCCGCAGACCCTGGCGCGTTTCGAACGCCGCTTCAACGCGCGCATCGCCCTGCTGCATTCGGCCCTGACCGACCGCGAGCGCCTCGACGCCTGGCTCGCCGCCCGGGATGGCGAGGCCGACATCGTCATCGGCACCCGCTCGGCACTGTTCACGCCGCTGAAGCGACCGGGACTGATCATCGTCGACGAGGAACACGACGCCTCCTATAAACAGCAGGACGGCCTGCGCTACCACGCCCGCGACCTGGCACTGGTACGCGCGCGCCTGGAGAATGTGCCGATCCTGCTCGGTTCGGCCACGCCCGCCCTGGAAAGCCTGCACAACGCCCAGGCCGGCCGCTACGGCCTGCTGCGCCTGACCCAGCGCGCCGGTGGCGCGCACCCGCCGAAGTTCATCCGCCTCGACGTGAAGAGCATGCCGCTCGACGCCGGCCTTTCCCGTCCGCTGCAACAGGCCATCGGCGATACCCTGGCGGCCGGCCAGCAGGTCCTGGTATTCCTCAATCGCCGCGGCTTCGCTCCGACCCTGCTTTGCCACGACTGCGGCTGGATCAGCCAATGCCCGCGCTGCGACGCGCGGATGACCGTGCACCAGGGCAGCGGCGAGTTGCGCTGCCACCACTGCGACCACCGCCAGCGGCCGCCGATGAACTGCCCGCAATGCGGCAAGCTCGACCTGCGCCCGGTAGGCGCCGGCACCGAGCGCGCCGAGGAACGCCTGCGGATTCTCTTCCCGAACCATCCGGTGCTGCGCATCGACCGCGACAGCACCTCGCGCAAGCACGCCATGCGCGACCTCTTCGCCACCATCAACAGCGGTGAGCCATGCATCCTGGTCGGCACCCAGATGCTCGCCAAGGGGCACCACTTCCCACGGGTCACCCTGGTGGCGATCCTCGATGCCGATGGCGGCCTGTTTTCCGCCGACTTCCGCGCCAGCGAACGCATGGCCCAGCAGATCGTCCAGGTCGCCGGCCGCGCAGGACGCGCCGAGGAGCCCGGACGGGTACTGATCCAGACCCACCTGGCCGATCACCCGCTGCTGGTCCAGCTCACCGAGGACGGCTACTTCGCCTTTGCCGAACAGGCCCTCAGCGAACGCCGCGCCGCCGGCCTGCCGCCCTTCGCCCACCTCGCCCTGCTGCGCGCCGAAGCGCACAAGCCGGGCCAGGCGGAAGCCTTCCTCGACAGCGCCTGCAGTGCCGCCGAGCAATTGCTCGAGCAGATGGGCGGACCGGAGGTGGAACTGCTCGGGCCGGTGCCCGCGCCCATGGAGCGGCGTGCCGGCAAGCACCGTGCGCAACTGCTGCTGCAGTGCATGAGCCGGGCGCCGCTGCATCGCCTGCTGACGCCCTGGCTGCAGAGCCTCGAACAGTTGCCCGGCGGGCGCCAGGTGCGCTGGTCGCTCGATATCGATCCGATCGACCTGTTCTGAGCGCCTTCCAGGAAGACGCCCCGCTTGACTGGGGTCAGCCGGAATCCGCGATGTCCGGCGCAAACTGTCGGCTAATCGCCGCAACGGTTGGCAACGCCTGTCCGCCCACGGATAATGCGCGGTTCTGAGCCTCGACCGGCCACCCCGCGCACATCGCGGGGAGTGAACTTCGGAGCGCCGCATCCGCCGGCCCTTCCCCTGCCCGACCGTCGCGCGCCGCCCCTCTGCCCGCGAGCACGGAGAAAAACGATGAAAGACACGATTCGCCAGCTGATCCAGCAAGCCCTCGACCAACTGACCGCGGACGGCACCCTGCCCGCCGGCCTGACCCCGGACATCCAGGTGGAGAACACCAAGGACCGTAGCCACGGCGATTTCGCCAGCAACATCGCCATGATGCTGGCCAAGCCGGCCGGGATGAAGCCGCGCGACCTGGCCGCCAGGCTGGTCGAGGCAATCCCCGCCCACGAGCAACTGGCCAAGGTGGAGATCGCCGGCCCCGGCTTCCTCAACTTCTTCCAGGATCACGTCTGGCTCGCCGCCAGCCTCGACCGCGCACTCGCCGACGAACGTCTCGGCGTGCGCAAGGCAGGCCCGGCGCAGCGCGTGGTGATCGACCTGTCCTCGCCGAACCTGGCCAAGGAAATGCACGTCGGCCACCTGCGCTCGACCATCATCGGCGACGCCGTCGCGCGCGTCCTCGAGTTCCTCGGCGACACGGTGATCCGGCAGAACCATGTCGGCGACTGGGGCACCCAGTTCGGCATGCTGCTCGCCTACCTGGAAGAGCAACCGGTCGACGCCGAGGCCGAGCTGCACGACCTGGAGGTCTTCTACCGCGCGGCGAAGAAACGCTTCGACGAGTCTCCCGAATTCGCCGACCGCGCCCGCGAACTGGTAGTCAAGCTGCAGGCCGGCGACCCCGACTGCCTGCGCCTGTGGACCCGCTTCAACGAGATTTCCCTGTCGCACTGCCAGAAGGTCTACGACCGTCTCGGCGTGAAGCTGAGCATGGCCGACGTCATGGGGGAGAGCGCCTACAACGACGACCTCGCCCAGGTGGTCGCCGACCTGACCGCCAAGGGCCTGCTCACCGAAGACAACGGCGCGTTGTGCGTCTTCCTCGAAGAGTTCAAGAACGCCGAGGGCAATCCGCTCCCGGTGATCGTGCAGAAGGCCGGCGGCGGCTACCTCTACGCCACCACCGACCTCGCCGCCATGCGTTATCGGCACAACGTGCTGCACGCCGACCGCGTGCTGTACTTCGTCGACCAGCGCCAGGCCCTGCACTTCCAGCAGGTCTTCGAAGTGGCGCGGCGCGCCGGTTTCGTTCCGGCCGGCATGGAGCTGGAGCACATGGGCTTCGGCACCATGAACGGCGCCGACGGCCGTCCGTTCAAGACCCGCGACGGCGGTACGGTGAAGCTGATCGACCTGCTGGAAGAGGCCGAGAGCCGCGCCTATGCGCTGGTCAAGGAACGCAACGAGCAGCGCGCCGAGCGTGGCGAGGAGCCGTTCGACGAGGTCCAACTGCGCGAGATCGGCCGGGTGGTGGGGATCGACTCGGTGAAGTACGCCGACCTGTCCAAGCACCGCACCAGCGACTACAGCTTCAACTTCGAACTGATGCTGAGCTTCGAAGGCAACACCGCACCCTACCTGCTCTACGCCTGCACCCGCGTGGCCAGCGTCTTCCGCAAGCTCGGCCAGGGCCGCGAGCAACTGGGCGGGAAGATCGTCCTCGAGCAGCCCCAGGAGCTGGCCCTGGCCGCACAGCTGGCGCAGTTCGGCGACCTGATCAACAACGTCGCGCTCAAGGGCGTGCCGCACCTGCTCTGCGCCTACCTGTACGAGTTGGCCGGGCTGTTCTCCAGCTTCTACGAGCATTGCCCGATCCTCACCGCCGAGGACCCGGCGCAGAAGGACAGCCGCCTGCGTCTCGCCGCGCTGACCGGCCGTACCCTGGAACAGGGCCTGGAGCTGCTCGGTCTGAAGACTCTGGAACGCATGTAATCGAACCCGCCCGAACAGGAGTCCGGGAACCCCCATGGCAAAGAAGAAACCCGCCCCCAAGCGCGGCGCCAGCCGCTACCAGGCGCCCGCCGCGAAGAACGGCGTTCCCGGCTGGGTCTGGCTGGTCGCCGGCCTGGCCATCGGCGGCTTCATCATGTTCCTGATGAAGCTCGAACCCGGGCGCAAGGACGTCCAGCGCGAACGCCCGGACGCCCAGCGCCCGGCCGCCGTGCAGGGCAAGCAGCCGCAGCAGAACGGCCAGGCCCAGCAGCCCGCGCAAACGCAGACGCCGGCCCAGGCCAAGCCGAAGTACGAGTTCTACACCCTGCTGCCGGAGTCCGAGGTCGTGGTGCCGCCGGAAGCGGTACCGGAGAAGGCCCCGCCGCCGCCCACCCCCGCCGAACTGGCCAAGGCCGACGAAGCGCGGGCCAAGGCCGCACTCGCCGGGCAGGTGCCACCGCCGCTGCCGAAAGCGGTGGTCGCCGCCAGCACGCAGTTCTTCCTGCAGGCCGGCTCGTTCCGCAAGCAGTCCGACGCCGACCGCGTGCGCGCGCAGATCATCCTGCTCGGGCAGTCGGTGAACGTCGAGGCCGGCAACGTCCGCGACGAGACCTGGTACCGGGTGATGGTCGGCCCGTTCAACAGCCGCGACCAGTTGTCCCAGGCGCAGAAGACACTGTCCTCCAACGGCTTCAGCAACCTGCTGTTACAGCAACGCAAGGCCCGCTGAACGCGGGCCACGCCGTGCGTTCCGACGCACGGCGGTGCGTGCGGTTGAAAAGCCGCGGATCGCCCCTATATCTCCCAGCATTCCGGGCATTCGGCCCCGCAGTGTGGAGATTTCCCCCTTGACCACCATCGTATCTGTCCGCCGCAACGGCAAAGTCGTCATGGGCGGCGACGGCCAGGTTTCCCAGGGCAACACCGTGATGAAAGGCAACGCCAAGAAGGTCCGGCGCCTGTATCACGGTCAGGTACTGGCCGGTTTCGCCGGCGCCACCGCCGATGCCTTCACCCTGTTCGAACGCTTCGAGCAGCAACTGGAGAAACACCAGGGGCACCTGGTCCGCTCCGCCGTCGAGCTGGCCAAGGACTGGCGCACCGACCGCTCCCTGAGCCGCCTCGAAGCCATGCTCGCGGTCGCCAACAAGGATGCCTCGCTGATCATCACCGGCAACGGCGACGTGGTCGAACCCGAACACGGCCTGATCGCCATGGGCTCCGGCGGCGGCTTCGCCCAGGCCGCGGCCCTGGCCCTGCTGCAGCACAACGCCGAGCTGAGCGCTCGGGAAGTCGCCGAGACCGCGCTGAACATCGCCGGCTCGATCTGCGTCTTCACCAACCAGAACCTGACCATCGAGGAGCTGGACAGCGCCGTCTGAAGCGCTCGTCCCCCGCTGGAGTAAACGAATGTCCATGACGCCCCGCGAGATCGTCCACGAACTCAACCGCCACATCATCGGCCAGGACGACGCCAAGCGCGCCGTCGCCATCGCCCTGCGCAACCGCTGGCGACGCATGCAACTGCCGGCCGAGCTGCGCGCCGAGGTAACACCGAAGAACATCCTCATGATCGGCCCCACCGGCGTCGGAAAGACCGAGATCGCCCGCCGCCTGGCGCGCCTGGCGAACGCGCCGTTCATCAAGGTCGAGGCGACCAAGTTCACCGAGGTCGGCTATGTCGGACGCGACGTCGAATCGATCATCCGCGATCTCGCCGACGCCGCGGTGAAGATGCTCCGCGAACAGGAGATCCAGAAGGTCAAGTATCGCGCCGAGGACGCCGCCGAAGAGCGCATCCTCGATGCCCTGCTGCCGGCCGCGCGTCCCGCCATGGGCTTCGGCGACGAGCCGGCACGCGAGGACAGCAACACCCGCCAGCTGTTCCGCAAGCGCCTGCGCGAAGGCCAGCTGGACGACAAGGAAATCGACATCGAGGTGGCCGACAACCCGGCCGGCGTGGAGATCATGGCCCCGCCCGGCATGGAGGAGATGACCAACCAGTTGCAGAACCTGTTCTCCGGCATGAGCAAGGGCAAGAAGAAGACCCGCAAGCTGAAGGTCGCCGAGGCCCTGAAGCTGATCCGCGACGAAGAGGCGGTGCGCCTGGTCAACGAGGAAGAGCTCAAGGCACGCGCCCTGGAGGCGGTCGAGCAGCACGGCATCGTCTTCATCGACGAGATCGACAAGATCGCCAAGCGCGCCAACGCCGGCGGCGCCGACGTCTCCCGCGAGGGCGTACAGCGCGACCTGCTGCCGCTGATCGAGGGCTGCACGGTGAACACCAAGCTGGGCATGGTCAAGACCGACCACATCCTGTTCATCGCCTCCGGCGCCTTCCACCTGAGCAAGCCGAGCGACCTGGTTCCCGAGCTGCAGGGCCGCCTGCCGATCCGCGTGGAGCTCAAGGCCCTCAGTCCGAACGATTTCGAGCGCATCCTCACCGAGCCGCATGCCTCGCTCACCGAGCAGTACCGCGAGCTGCTGAAGACCGAGGGGCTGGCCATCGAGTTCGCCGAGGACGGCATCAAGCGCCTTGCCGAGATCGCCTGGCAGGTCAACGAGAAGACCGAGAACATCGGTGCCCGCCGCCTGCATACGCTGCTCGAGCGGCTGCTGGAAGAGGTCTCGTTCAGCGCCGCCGACCTGGCCAGCGAGCATAGCGACAAGCCGATCCTGATCGATGCCGGCTACGTCAACAGCCACCTCGGCGAGCTGGCCGAGGACGAGGACCTGTCCCGCTACATCCTTTGACCACCGCCGCCGCCACGGCCAACACCGTGGCGGCGGGCCGCGCGGTCCCGAACCGGGGTATCCTTGTACTCCGCCCTTCCGCGAGTCCGATGCGATGCGTATCCCTTCCGCCATCCAGCTGCACAAAGCCTCGAAGACCCTGACCCTGCGCTACGGCGAGGATAGCTACGACCTGCCTGCCGAGTTCCTCCGCGTGCATTCGCCCTCGGCCGAGGTCCAGGGCCACGGCAACCCGGTATTGCAGTACGGCAAGCTGAACGTCGGCCTGGTCGGCGTCGAACCCGCCGGCCAGTACGCACTGAAGCTGAGCTTCGACGACGGCCACGACAGCGGCCTGTTCACCTGGGACTACCTGTACGAGCTGGCGACCCGCAAGGACCAGCTATGGGCCGACTACCTGGCGGAGCTGGCCAGCGCCGGCAAGTCGCGCGACCCCGACGAGTCGGTCGTCAAGCTGATGCTCTGAAGCGCCGGGCCGAGTGCCCCTTCGCGGCACACGGCATCCAGGCGATTTTTCTCCGCTGCCCCGAACGAGGGCACGTCATTTGCAACATTCGCCCCGCAGACTGCCAGACCAGACATCCGGTCGGCGCGGTCGCCACGGCGAATGTCCTACCCTGCACGGCAGCAACGCTCTAGTCCGCAGGTCGGCCGCTCGCCGGGCCAGCCACGCCGGCCACCGATGCTTCTGCCAGCTTGCACGCCAGCGGAAACTCGCGTAACCAAGACGGTGCAGCCCCTTGTCCGGGTTCCCTTCCCTGACGTGCGTCCGCCCCGCCCTGAAACGTGCGGGTGGGCTGGTAGTCGAGCAGTAGCCGGCCGGACACCTGGTCCCCGGTTTCGTTGCGGTCCCCTGTTTCGCCTCGAACAATGGAGCGTTGCCGATGAGTCAGAAGAACAATAACGAGCTTCCCAAGCAAGCCGCGGAAAACACGCTGAACCTGAATCCGGTGATCGGCATCCGGGGCAAGGACCTGCTCACCTCCGCGCGCATGGTCCTGCTCCAGGCGGTGCGCCAGCCGCTGCACAGCGCCAGGCACGTGGCGCATTTCAGCCTGGAGCTGAAGAACGTCCTGCTCGGCCAGTCGGAGCTACGCCCAGGCGATGACGACCGACGCTTTTCCGATCCGGCCTGGAGCCAGAATCCGCTGTACAAGCGCTACATGCAGACCTACCTGGCCTGGCGCAAGGAGCTGCACAGCTGGATCAGCCACAGCGACCTGTCGCCGCAGGACATCAGTCGTGGCCAGTTCGTCATCAACCTGCTGACCGAGGCGATGTCGCCGACCAACAGCCTGAGCAACCCGGCGGCGGTCAAGCGCTTCTTCGAGACCGGCGGCAAGAGCCTGCTGGACGGCCTCGGCCACCTGGCCAAGGACCTGGTGAACAACGGCGGGATGCCGAGCCAGGTGGACATGGACGCCTTCGAGGTGGGCAAGAACCTGGCCACCACCGAGGGCGCCGTGGTGTTCCGCAACGACGTGCTGGAACTGATCCAGTACCGGCCGATCACCGAGTCGGTGCACGAACGCCCGCTGCTGGTGGTGCCGCCGCAGATCAACAAGTTCTACGTCTTCGACCTGTCGCCGGACAAGAGCCTGGCGCGCTTCTGCCTGCGCAACGGCGTGCAGACCTTCATCGTCAGCTGGCGCAACCCGACCAAGTCGCAGCGCGAATGGGGCCTGACCACCTATATCGAGGCGCTCAAGGAGGCCATCGAGGTAGTCCTGTCGATCACCGGCAGCAAGGACCTCAACCTCCTCGGCGCCTGCTCCGGCGGGATCACCACCGCGACCCTGGTCGGCCACTACGTGGCCAGCGGCGAGAAGAAGGTCAACGCCTTCACCCAACTGGTCAGCGTGCTCGACTTCGAACTGAATACCCAGGTCGCGCTGTTCGCCGACGAGAAGACTCTGGAGGCCGCCAAGCGTCGTTCCTACCAGTCCGGCGTGCTGGAGGGCAAGGACATGGCCAAGGTGTTCGCCTGGATGCGCCCCAACGACCTGATCTGGAACTACTGGGTCAACAACTACCTGCTCGGCAACCAGCCGCCGGCGTTCGACATCCTCTACTGGAACAACGACACCACGCGCCTGCCCGCCGCGCTGCACGGCGAGTTCGTCGAACTGTTCAAGAGCAACCCGCTGAACCGCCCCGGCGCCCTGGAGGTCTCCGGCACGCCCATCGACCTGAAGCAGGTGACTTGCGACTTCTACTGTGTCGCCGGTCTGAACGACCACATCACCCCCTGGGAGTCGTGCTACAAGTCGGCCAGGCTGCTGGGTGGCAAGTGCGAGTTCATCCTCTCCAACAGCGGTCACATCCAGAGCATCCTCAACCCACCGGGCAACCCCAAGGCACGCTTCATGACCAATCCGGAACTGCCCGCCGAGCCCAAGGCCTGGCTGGAACAGGCCGGCAAGCACGCCGACTCGTGGTGGTTGCACTGGCAGCAATGGCTGGCCGAACGCTCCGGCAAGACCCGCAAGGCGCCCGCCAGCCTGGGCAACAAGACCTATCCGGCCGGCGAAGCCGCGCCCGGAACCTACGTGCATGAACGATGAAAAGCGACCAGCCTGAAGAACAGCCGCAGGAGCGATCCGCGGCCTCCGCCGACGAAACCCCGCCAGCGCCTCCGGCGCGGCCCCGTGCCGCGCGGAAGCCGGCCAGGCCCCGTATCGCCGAGCCCGCGGCTGCGCCGCCGAGGACCCCGAGCATGCCCCAGCCCTTCGTCTTCCGGACCATCGACCTCGACGGCCAGACCATCCGCACCGCAGTGCGGCCGGGCAAGGAAGGAAGCACTCCGCTGCTGATCTTCAACGGCATAGGCGCCAACCTGGAACTGGTGTTCCCCTTCGTCCAGGCGCTCGACCCGGAACTGGAGGTGATCGCCTTCGACGTTCCCGGCGTCGGCGGTTCCTCGACGCCCAGCGTGCCCTACCGCTTTCCCGGCCTGGCCAAGCTGGCGGCGCGGATGCTCGACTACCTGGACTACGGCCAGGTCAACGCGATCGGCGTGTCCTGGGGCGGCGCGCTGGCCCAGCAGTTCGCCCACGACTATCCGGAACGCTGCAAGAAGCTGATCCTCGCCGCCACTTCGGCTGGCGCGGTGATGGTGCCAGGCAAGCCGAAGGTACTGATGCGCATGGCCAGCCCGCGGCGCTACATCCAGCCCTCCTATGGCGTACACATCGCCCCGGACATCTACGGCGGGGCCTTCCGCCGCGACCCCAAGCTGGCCATGGCGCATGCCAGCAAGGTGCGTTCGTCGGGCAAGCTGGGCTACTACTGGCAACTGTTCGCCGGGCTCGGCTGGACCA
This sequence comes from Pseudomonas sp. 203-8, assembly GCF_020708595.1. Taxonomy (NCBI): domain Bacteria; kingdom Pseudomonadati; phylum Pseudomonadota; class Gammaproteobacteria; order Pseudomonadales; family Pseudomonadaceae; genus Pseudomonas; species Pseudomonas sp. 203-8. Next base: position 426,428 of record NZ_JAJFDF010000001.1, read on the forward strand.
GCATCCACTGGCTGCATAGGATCCGCCAGCCGACCCTGGTGCTGGCCGGCGACGACGACCCGATCATCCCGCTGATCAACATGCGTGTGCTGGCCTGGCGCATTCCCAACGCCGAACTGCACGTGATCGACGACGGCCACCTGTTCCTGGTGACCCGCGCCGAATCGGTGGCACCGATCATCATGAAGTTCCTCGCCGAGGAGCGCCGTCGCGCCGTCATGCACCCTCGTCCGTTCCTGCCCAAGACCGGCTGAACTGCTGCACGGGCAACACCAGGGCAGCAGACACTGCTTCGTCATGGTGCAGGTGCATAGTCAATGTTCCGCAACGGCGCATGGCGCCTGGCTTCGCCGCGACAGCGCAAGCTCTGCGACGCCCCTCCCGGCGTTGTGGTACAGCGCTTGCTGCCCCACTGTCGGGCGGCATCCTCCCTGTTCAGGCAGGTGTGCGGTTCTGCCCCGGGTGAAACGGAATTCACAGGCTATAACTGAGTATTCCGAGCCAGGGGACGATCGCCCGTGGCATCCAGACTGTGGTCCTACGACGGAGTGTGGTCCATGCGAGAAAAGCAGGAATCGGGTAGCGTGCCGGTGCCCGCCGAGTTCATGAGTGCACAGAGCGCCATCGTCGGCCTGCGCGGCAAGGACCTGCTGACGACGGTCCGCAGCCTGGCTGTCCACGGCCTGCGCCAGCCGCTGCACAGTGCGCGGCACCTGGTCGCCTTCGGAGGCCAGTTGGGCAAGGTGCTGCTGGGCGACACCCTGCACCAGCCGAACCCACAGGACGCCCGCTTCCAGGATCCATCCTGGCGCCTCAATCCCTTCTACCGGCGCACCCTGCAGGCCTACCTGGCGTGGCAGAAGCAACTGCTCGCCTGGATCGACGAAAGCAACCTGGACTGCGACGATCGCGCCCGCGCCCGCTTCCTCGTCGCCTTGCTCTCCGACGCCGTGGCACCCAGCAACAGCCTGATCAATCCACTGGCGGTAAAGGAACTGTTCAATACCGGCGGGATCAGCCTGCTCAATGGCGTCCGCCACCTGCTCGAAGACCTGGTGCACAACGGCGGCATGCCCAGCCAGGTGAACAAGACCGCCTTCGAGATCGGTCGCAACCTCGCCACCACGCAAGGCGCGGTGGTGTTCCGCAACGAGGTGCTGGAGCTGATCCAGTACAAGCCGCTGGGCGAGCGCCAGTACGCCAAGCCCCTGCTGATCGTGCCGCCGCAGATCAACAAGTACTACATCTTCGACCTGTCGCCGGAAAAGAGCTTCGTCCAGTACGCCCTGAAGAACAACCTGCAGGTCTTCGTCATCAGTTGGCGCAACCCCGACGCCCAGCACCGCGAATGGGGCCTGAGCACCTATGTCGAGGCCCTCGACCAGGCCATCGAGGTCAGCCGCGAGATCACCGGCAGCCGCAGCGTGAACCTGGCCGGCGCCTGCGCCGGCGGGCTCACCGTGGCCGCCTTGCTCGGCCACCTGCAGGTACGCCGGCAACTGCGCAAGGTCAGTAGCGTCACCTACCTGGTCAGCCTGCTCGACAGCCAGATGGAAAGCCCGGCGATGCTCTTCGCCGACGAGCAGACCCTGGAGAGCAGCAAGCGCCGCTCCTACCAGCATGGCGTGCTGGACGGGCGCGACATGGCCAAGGTGTTCGCCTGGATGCGCCCCAACGACCTGATCTGGAACTACTGGGTCAACAACTACCTGCTCGGCAGGCAGCCGCCGGCGTTCGACATCCTCTACTGGAACAACGACAACACGCGGCTGCCCGCGGCGTTCCACGGCGAACTGCTCGACCTGTTCAAGCACAACCCGCTGACCCGCCCGGGCGCGCTGGAGGTCAGCGGGACCGCGGTGGACCTGGGCAAGGTGGCGATCGACAGCTTCCACGTCGCCGGCATCACCGACCACATCACGCCCTGGGACGCGGTCTATCGCTCGGCCCTCCTGCTGGGCGGCCAGCGCCGCTTCATCCTGTCCAACAGCGGGCACATCCAGAGCATCCTCAACCCTCCCGGAAACCCCAAGGCCTGCTACTTCGAGAACGACAAGCTGAGCAGCGATCCACGCGCCTGGTACTACGACGCCAAGCGCGAAGAGGGCAGCTGGTGGCCGGTCTGGCTGGGCTGGCTGCAGGAGCGCTCGGGCGAGCTGGGCAACCCTGACTTCAACCTTGGCAGCGCCGCGCATCCGCCCCTCGAAGCGGCCCCGGGCACCTACGTGCATATACGCTGAAAGATCCGGGGCGCCTGGAGCCGGGCACCTCCATCCCCAGAAGAAGTCCGGATGAAGACACGCGACCGAATCCTCGAATGCTCGCTGTTGCTGTTCAACGAACAGGGCGAGCCCAACGTCTCGACACTGGAGATCGCCAACGAACTGGGCATCAGCCCGGGCAATCTCTACTACCACTTCCATGGCAAGGAACCGCTGGTGATGGCGCTGTTCGAGCGGTTCCAGGCCGAGTTGGCGCCGCTGCTCGATCCGCCCGAGGAGGTGCGCCTGGGCGCGGAGGACTACTGGCTGTTCCTGCACCTGATCGTCGAGCGCCTCGCCCACTACCGCTTCCTGTTCCAGGACCTGTCCAACCTGACCGGGCGCCTGCCACGGCTGGCTCGCGGCATCCGTACCTGGCTCGGCGCGCTGAAGCGGACCCTGGCCACCCTGCTGGCCCGCCTCAAGGCCGACCGGCAGTTGCGCAGCGACGCGCCGGCGCTCGGGCAACTGGTCGAACAGATCACCCTGACCCTGCTGTTCTCCCTGGATTACCAGCGGGTACTGGGCAGCAAGGGCGAGGTGCGCACGGTGGTCTACCAGATCATGATGCTGGTCGCCCCGCATCTGCGCAGCGAGGCCCAACGCTCGGCGGAAAGCCTGGCGCAGCGCTACCTGGGACCGGAATGAAAAACGCCCGGCGAGTGCCGGGCGTGTGCCTTGCCGCCAGGACTCAGCCCTGGCTGCTCGGCGTCGCCGGAGCGTTCGCTGCCGGAGCGCTGGCAGCCGGTGTGGCGGCGGGGGCAGCGGGCGCGCTCGAAGACGCGGCGGGAGCGGCCGGTTTCGCCGCGGCGGGCTTGGCTGCCGGCTTCTTCGCCGCAGGCTTTTTCGCAGCCGGCTTGGCGGCAGGTTTCGCCGCGGGCTTGGCGGCGGTCGCAGCGGCCGGCTTGGCTGCCGGCTTCGCGGCAGGCTTGGCTGCGGCAGGTTTCGCAGCAGGCTTCGCCGCGGCCTTGGCTGCCGGCTTGGTCGCCGGTTTCGCTGCGGCCTTCGCAGTCGGTTTGGCGGCGGGCTTGGCTGCCGGCTTGGCGGCCGCGGTTTTCGCCGCGGTTTTTTTCGCCGCGGGTTTCGCCGCAGGCTTGGCGGCGGCCTTGGCTGCCGGTTTAGCTGCCGGCTTGGCCGCTGCGGTTTTCGCCGCGGGCTTGGCAGCCGGTTTCGCCGCAGGCTTGGCCGCTGCCTTCGCCGCCGGCTTGACGCTGACGCCGGTGAGTTTCTCGATCTGCTTGGTCAGCGTATCGACCTTGCTGTGCAGCTCCTTCACCTCGTTGCGGCTCGGCACGCCGAGACGCGAGATGGCGCTGTTCAGGCGCTTGTCGAAAGCTTCCTCGAGCTCGCTCCACTTGCCGAGCGCACGGTCCCGAACCTCGTCGACCTTGCTCTTCGCAGAGCGGGCGGAAGCCTTCGCCGCACCGACCTGCGCGTCCACATCGGACTTCGCTTCTTTTTCAGCCTTCTCGCCGTCTTTCACCAAGGTCTCGAACAGCTTGCTGCCGTCCTTGCTGACCTTCGAGTAGGCCCCCAGACCAGCCAGCCAGATCTGCCGCGAGTATTTCTCGATCTCGCCGATCCAACTGGACTCTTTTTCGCTCTTCTTCTTGCCAGCCATCCTGCTCTCCTTATTGGGTTCTCGCGACACGCTCGAGCACTGCGCTCAGCTCATCCAGCTTAGCAGAGAGTGCTTCGACATCGTTCCGGGAAGGTATGCCTATCCGGTTCAACGTGCTAGCGACACGGCTGTCGAATGCCTGCTCGATCCTGTCGAGCTGGTCTTCGACTTTTCCCTTCACCGAAGAGAGGCCGGTCTTGACACTGTCATTGGCCGAATCGACCTGACTTGTGACCAGCGATTTGCCTTTTTTCTCCAGGGCTTCGCCAGCTTTCACCAATTCCTTGAAGTAGTCGCTGCCTTCGGTGCCCAGGCGGGAATACGCACCCAGGCCGGCAAGCCAGATCTGGCGGGCATAGTGGCGGATCTCGGAGACCAGGGAAGTGGATTCGGAAACGGTCTTTTTCTTCAGGGCAATCTTGGCCATGGGGCACCTCACGCTCGTTGGGTTGAAGAAACCGCAGGCGCCGCCGGAACGCTGGCAGCGTGAGAGCAAGGTATCGGGGAAAATTAGAAACCGCATACTAAGCGGAAGATGGGCGCCGCCAGGACGGCGAACGCCCGGCGGGATCAGGCCAGCGCCTTGTCCAGCGCCTTCTCGATCTCGCCCTTGAGCAGGCCGCTCATGGCCGACAGCATCAGGCCGAGCTTGACGTCCACCGCGACCTTGTCCGCCCCCACCGCGATCCTGCCGTCGACGCCACTGCGTTTGAAGGTCAGCTCGTCGCCCTGCCATTCGCACTGCACGCCGTGCTCCTTCGCCAGACGTTCGGCCAGTTTCTCCGCCTTGGCCCGTGCGGCGTCCAGCCCCAGGCTGTGCGGACGTTCGATGTGGATACGCGACATGGATCGACTCCTGATTGCAGATCGGAAAACTATACGCGGCCAGACAAAACACCGCACCCGCGCCGTCGGACGGCGGCACAGCACTTTCCCCACATCCTGTTAGAATGCCCGGCATTCTTTCCAGGTGAGAACGTCATGAACGATCCCCGCAAAGGCGCCGACGCCGAACCCACCACCCACTTCGGCTACCAGAACGTTCCGGAAAGCCAGAAGGCGAAGAAGGTCGCCGAGGTATTTCACTCGGTGGCAGCCAAGTACGACCTGATGAACGACCTGATGTCCGGTGGCATCCATCGCCTGTGGAAGCGCTTCACCATCGAGCTGTCCGGCGTGCGCAGCGGGAACCGCGTGCTCGACATCGCCGGCGGCACCGGCGACCTGACCCGGCAGTTCTCGCGCCTGGTCGGCCCGACCGGCGAGGTGGTGCTGGCCGACATCAACGCCTCGATGCTCAAGGTCGGCCGCGACAAGCTGCTCGACAAGGGCGTCTCCGGAAACGTCAGCTTCGTCCAGGCGGACGCCGAGAAGCTGCCCTTCCCGGACAACCACTTCGACTGCGTGACCATCGCCTTCGGCCTGCGCAACGTCACCCACAAGGACGAAGCGATCCGCTCCATGCTGCGCGTGCTCAAGCCCGGTGGCCGCCTGCTGGTGCTGGAGTTCTCCAAGCCGAGCAGCAACCTGCTGTCCAAGGCCTACGACGCCTATTCGTTCAGCCTGCTGCCGCTGATGGGCAAGCTGGTCACCAACGACTCCGAGAGCTATCGCTACCTGGCCGAGTCGATCCGCATGCACCCCGACCAGGAAACCCTGAAGGCGATGATGGTGGAAGCCGGCTTCGACCGCGTGACCTACCACAACATGACCGGCGGCATCGTCGCCCTGCACCGCGGTATCAAGCCTTAACCGAGGGCGCGCCGATGAGCTCGCTGCTGATCCAGGCCGTGCTGGCCGCCGCCGAAACCGGCATCAATCGCGTCCTGCGCCTCGACGGGACAGCGCTGCCGCGCCTGCGCAGGCTTTCCGCCAAGGTCATCGAGGTCGACTGCCTGAGCCCGCCGCTGCGGGTCTTCATCCTGCCCGCCGGCGACGGCCTGCACTTCGCCGCGCAGCATGAGGCGGAGGTCGACTGCACCCTGCGTGCGCCGGCCGGCAACCTCCTGCACCTGGCCCTGGCGCGCGACAAGACCCGCGTCCTGCACAGCCCGGAAGTCAGCATGGACGGCGACAGCGCGGCCCTGCTGGAACTGGCCGGCATCCTGCAGAGCCTGGAGCTGGACTGGGAGTACGAACTGTCGCGCTGGCTCGGCCCGCTCGCCACCCAGGTGCTCGGCAGCAGCCTGCGCGACGCTTCGCGCTGGAGCGCGCAGAGCCTGCACAGCCTGCGCCTGAACCTGGCCGACTACCTTGCCGAGGAAAGCCGTACGCTGGTCGGCCAGCACGAAGCCGAAGCCCGCTTCGCCGAACTGGACCAGCTGAAGCTGGCCCTCGATCGTCTCGACGCGCGCGTCGGACGCCTCAGCCAAAAGACCAAGCCCGACGCATGAAGCTCCTCGCTGTCCGCCGCCTCCTGCGCATCCAGCGCGTCGTCATCCGCTACCGCCTGGACGACCTGATCCTCGAACTGCCGATGCTGCCCTGGTGGCTGCGCCTGCTCGGTGCCACCCTGCCCTGGCGCTGGCTGCCGCGGCGCAAGCTGGAACTGACCCGCGGCGCGCGCCTGCGCCTGGCACTGCAGGACCTCGGACCGATCTTCATCAAGTTCGGCCAGATTCTCTCCACCCGCCGCGACCTGCTGCCCGACGACATCGCCAACGAACTGGCCTGGCTGCAGGACAAGGTGCCGCCCTTCCCGCCGGAGCTGGCGGTCAAGCGCATCGAGGAACAGCTGGGCGCGAAGATCGAACAGGTCTTCGCCCGCTTCGAACGCGAACCGCTGGCCTCCGCCTCGGTGGCCCAGGTCCACGCCGCGCGCCTGAAGAGCGGCGAGGAAGTGGTGGTGAAGGTGATCCGGCCGAACCTGGAACCGGTGATCCGCTCCGACATCGCCTGGCTGTTCATCCTCGCCCGCCTCGCCGAGCGGGTCTCCAGCGAGGCGCGGCGCCTGCACCCGGTGGAAGTGGTCAGCGACTACGAGAAGACCATCGTCGACGAACTCGACCTGCTCCGCGAGGCGGCCAACGCCTCGCAGCTGCGACGCAACTTCGAAGGCTCGCCGCTGCTCTACGTGCCACAGGTCTACTGGGACTGGTGCCGGCCCAAGGTGCTGGTGATGGAGCGCATCTACGGCATCCCGGTGACCGACCTGGAAACCCTGCGCGACCAGCGCACCGACTTCAAGGCACTGGCCGAGCGCGGCGTGGAGATCTTCTTCACCCAGGTGTTCCGCGACAGCTTTTTCCATGCCGACATGCACCCCGGCAACATCTTCGTCAGCACCCGCGCGCCCTGGAGCCCGCAATACATCGCGGTGGACTGCGGCATCGTCGGCAGCCTGACCGACGAGGACCAGGACTACCTGGCGCGCAACCTGATCGCCTTCTTCAAGCGCGACTACCGCAAGGTCGCCCAACTGCATATCGACTCCGGCTGGGTCCCGGCGGAAACCAAGGTCAACGACTTCGAGGCGGCGATCCGCACCGTCTGCGAACCGATCTTCGAGAAGCCGCTGAAGGACATCTCCTTCGGCCAGGTCCTGCTGCGCCTGTTCCAGACCGCGCGTCGTTTCAACATGGAGATCCAGCCGCAACTGGTGCTGCTGCAGAAGACCCTGCTGAACATCGAAGGCCTCGGCCGCCAGCTCTACCCGGAACTCGACCTGTGGGCCACCGCCCAGCCGTTCCTGGAGCGCTGGATGCGCGAACGGGTCAGCCCGAAGCAGTTGCTGCGCAATTTCCAGCAACAGGTCGAGCAGGTGCCGCACCTGTCGCAAATGGCCCGCGATACCCTCGAACGCCTGTCACAACCGCACGCCCACAATGCGCCGCCGCCGGAGTGGAAAGGTTCCCGCCACGACTGGCTCGGGCGCCTGGTGGGCGCGGTGCTGCTGGTCGGCGCCGCCGAGGTCGGCCTGGGTCAGCAGCTGGAAGCCTGGCCGGCGTGGGTGATGCTGGCCGGCGGGGTGTTCCTGATCCTGCGCCGCTAGCGCCGCGCACGGCCACTAGGCCCGCGCCGATAGCCAGTCGCGCTCCCGGCTGGCACACTACTCCCATTTCCGCCGGAAACGCACGCAACGTACCGGCAACGAACGTGGAAAGACCATGAAAGACTGGCTGGATGAGATTCACTGGAACGCCGACGGCCTGGTCCCGGCGATCGCCCAGGATCACGAGACCGGGCGCGTGCTGATGATGGCCTGGATGAACCGCGAGGCGCTGGCCCTGACCGCCAGCGAGAACCGTGCAATCTATTGGTCGCGTTCGCGTGGCAAGCTGTGGCGCAAGGGCGAGGAGTCCGGGCATGTGCAGAAGCTGCACGAACTGCGCCTGGACTGCGACGCCGACGTGGTCATCCTGATGGTCGAGCAGGTCGGCGGGATCGCCTGCCATACCGGCCGGGAAAGCTGTTTCTACCGCGTCTTCGAGAATGGTGCATGGAAGACCGTCGATCCGGTGCTGAAGGACCCGGACGCTATCTACGAACACGCAGGACACCACCATGAGTGACACCCTGACCCGCCTGGCGGCGGTGCTCGAGGAGCGCAAGAACGCCGCGCCCGACAGCTCCTACGTGGCCAGTCTGTACCACAAGGGCCTGAACAAGATCCTGGAGAAGGTCGGCGAGGAGTCGGTGGAAACCATCATCGCCGCCAAGGATGCCGCGGCCAGCGGCGACTGCCAGGACCTGATCTACGAAACCGCCGACCTCTGGTTCCACTCGCTGGTGATGCTCTCGGCCCTCGGCCAGCATCCGCAAGCCGTGCTGGACGAACTGGAGCGCCGCTTCGGCCTTTCCGGCCACGCCGAGAAAGCCGCCCGCCAACCATCGGCCTGAACCTACACATTGCGAGGAATACGACATGGGCATTTTTGACTGGAAACACTGGATCGTCATCCTGATCGTCGTGGTACTGGTGTTCGGCACCAAGCGCCTGAAGAACCTCGGTTCCGACGTCGGCGAAGCGATCAAGGGCTTCCGCAAGGCGGTGAACACCGAGGAAGACGACAAGAAGGACCAGCCCGCCGCCCAGCCGGCCCAACCGCTGAACCAGCCGCACACCATCGACGCCCAGGCGCAGAAGGTCGAAGAGCCGGCGCGCAAGGACTGACGGGTAGCCATCGATGTTCGGAATCAGCTTCAGCGAACTGTTGCTGGTCGGGCTGGTCGCCCTGCTGGTGCTCGGCCCCGAGCGTCTGCCGGGCGCCGCACGTACCGCCGGCCTGTGGATCGGCCGCCTGAAGCGCAGTTTCAATACCATCAAGCAGGAAGTGGAACGGGAAATCGGCGCGGACGAGATCCGCCGGCAACTGCACAACGAGCACATCCTCTCGATGGAGCGCGAAGCGCAGAAGCTGCTGGCCCCGCTGACCGGTCAGAATCCCCCGCAGGAAACCCCGCCGCCGGCGGCCGAGAGCCCGGCGCCGAGCGTACCCACGCCGCCGCCGACCAGCACGCCTGCGGTTCCGCCCGCGGACGCCGCGGCACCGCCGGCAGTCGCTGCCTCCACTCCCCCTTCGCCACCGTCCGAGACGCCGCGTAATCCATGAGCGCCGATAAACCCGAGCAGCCCGAGCACGACCAGGAAATGCCCCTGGTCTCGCACCTGACCGAACTGCGTACGCGCCTGCTGCGCAGCGTGGCGGCGATCTTCCTGATCTTCGCCGGCCTGTTCTACTTCTCGCAGAAGATCTACACCCTGGTCTCCGAGCCGTTGCGCCGCTTCCTTCCGGAAGGCACCAGCATGATCGCCACCGACGTCGCCTCGCCGTTCCTCGCGCCGTTCAAGCTGACCATGGTGGTGGCGCTGTTCCTCGCCATGCCGGTGATCCTCGCGCAGGTCTGGGGCTTCATCGCGCCCGGCCTGTACAAGCACGAGAAGCGCGTGGCGCTGCCGCTGCTGGTGTCCAGCATCATCCTGTTCTACGCCGGGATGGCCTTCGCCTACTTCCTGGTGTTCCCGATGATCTTCCACTTCTTCGCCAGCGTGACGCCCGAGGGCGTGGCGATGATGACGGACATCAACAGCTACCTGGACTTCGTCCTGACTCTGTTCTTCGCCTTCGGCGTCGCCTTCGAGATCCCGGTGGCCACGGTGCTGCTGATCTGGATCGGAGTGGTCGACGTCGAGTACCTGAAGAAGATCCGCCCGTACGTGATCATCGGCTGTTTCGTGGTCGGCATGGTCCTGACCCCGCCGGACATCTTCTCCCAGACCATGCTCGCGGTGCCGATGTGGCTGCTGTTCGAGATCGGCCTGCTGTTCGGCCGCCTGGTACGCAAGCGCGGCGAGCATCCGGACGACCAACCGGCCAGCGACGGCGACCAGCCTCCGGCCACCCGCCAGTGAACCTGCTGCTCCTCGACGACGCCGACTTCGTGTCGGCGGATCGTGCGGTCCTGCACGATCGCCGCCTCAAGCACCTGCACGAAGTGCACCGCGCCGAGAACGGCGACACCCTGCGGGTCGGCCGCCTCGGCTGCTGGATGGGCGAAGGTCGCCTGCTGAAGCTCGACGCCAGCGAGGCGATCCTGGAAGTGCACTTCGACCAGCCGCCGCCGGCCAAGCTGCCGATCACCCTGCTGCTGGCCTTGCCGCGACCGAAGATGCTCCGCCGGGTGTTGCAGACCATCGCCGCGATGGGCGTACCGAAGCTGGTGCTGCTGAACAGCTACCGCGTGGAAAAGAGCTTCTGGCAGACCCCGTTCCTCGACCCGGCGGCGATCCGCGAGAACCTGGTCCTCGGCCTGGAGCAGGCCCGCGATACGGTGCTGCCGGAAATCATCGTCGAGAAGCGCTTCAAACCCTTCGTCGAAGACCGCCTGCCGGCCCTGGCCGCCGGCAGCCTCGGCCTGGTCGGCCATCCCGGTCCCTGGCCGGCCTGTCCGCGCGCGGTGGAGAAGCCGGTGACCCTGGCGATCGGCCCGGAAGGCGGCTGGATTCCCTACGAGGTCGACAAGCTGCGCGAAGCCGGACTGCATCCGGTGCAGCTCGGCGAACGCATCCTGCGCGTGGAAACCGCGGTCAGCGCCCTGCTTGCGCGGTTGTTCTGAAAAAACTCCGGTAAAAGACTGAAGGTTTTCCCCGCCCGGCCGACATCCTCTGTCGCGCAGGGCTCCGCACGACAACCATAAGACCTCGCCCGCCGGCCACGTACCGGCCCTCCGCGCCCGCACGCCGGACGCGACGACGCTGAGCCATTACCTGTTCCGCCACGCCATGGGGCTGCCAACCCAGGGTGTCGCACTGCCTGGAGTAATGACGATGTACGATTGGTGGGTTCTCCAACTGGCCAAGCTGAGCGTCAGCCGCAAGCTGATGGTCGGTTTCGGTGTCCTCCTCGCGCTGCTTCTGCTGGTGGTGATCAGCAGCAACCGCACCCTCACGCACCAGACCGCCCTCAGCGAGCAGCTCGCCGAAGTCGCCAGCCTGATGGAACAGACCCAGCAAGCCGAACAAGGCCGCCTGGCATTCGAAGCCGGCAGCGACCCGCGCCAGGCCGAGCAGGTCCGCCAGACCCTGGCCGGGATGCTCCAGCGCCTGCAGGCGCTGCGCGACAGCGAGCTTGACCCGGCCGCCCTGGCCCACCAGGCCGAAGCCATCGAAGCCTACCGCAAGGCTTTCGACGACCTCGCCGCAGCCGATCAGCAACGCAGCGCCGCCCGTGGTGTGCTGGTGGGCACTGCACAGCAGGCGCTGGACAGCTTCGCCCGCCTCGAGGAACTGATGGACGCCAGCCTCGCGCAGCAGGCCGGCGACCCGCAGGCGTTGCAACGTAGCCGTGCGGTGGCCGACCTGCACCAACAGTTGCTCATGGTGCGTTACCAGGTGCGCGGCTACGTCTTCGAACGCAGCGACAAGGCCGAGCAGGCCGCGTTCGCCGCGTTCGACGCCCTCCGCCAGGCCGCCACGACGCTGCGTGGCCAGTTGCCCGGCGAGGCCGATGCGGCGCTGGAACAGGCCATGGGCAGCCTCCAGGGCTATCGTGGCGGGATCGAGCAGTTCCGTGCCAGCGTCATCCGCACGCGCCAGGCGCAGCAAGCGATGCAAAGCAGCACCCAGGATATGGCCCGGGCCGGCCGGACCCTCACCGAAGCCGGTCGCCAATTGCGCGAGAGCACCGCCAGCCGCGACCGCGCCAGCCTCTGGCTGATCGCCGCGCTGGCCCTGGCCTTCGGCTGCGTCGCCGGCTGGGCGATCAACCGGCAGATCGTCCGGCCGCTGGACGAAGCCCTCGCGCAGGCCGAGGCCATCGCCGCCGGCGACCTCGGCAAGCGTCCGCAGAATCCCCTGACCCTCCAGCGCCGCGACGAACTGGGCCAGTTGCAGCGAGTCATGCAGCGCATGGGCGACAGCCTGCGCGAGCTGGTCGGGCGGATCGGCGACGGCGTCAGCCAGTTGGCCAGCTCCGCCGAGGAACTCTCGGCGGTCACCGAGCAGACCCGCGCCGGGGTCAACAGCCAGAAAGTGGAGACCGACCAGGTCGCCACCGCCATGCACGAGATGGCCGCCACCGTGCAGGACGTCGCGCGCAACGCCGAACTGGCTTCCCAGGCCGCTCGCCAGGCCGACGAAGAGGCGCGCCAGGGCGACGCGGTGGTCGACCAGGCGGTGACCCGCATCGAGCGCCTGGCTAGCGAAATGGACGTTTCCAGCGAAGCCATGGCGCGCCTGAAGAACGAGAGCGAGCAGATCGGCAGCGTCCTCGACGTGATCAAGTCGGTGGCCGAGCAAACCAACCTGCTGGCGCTCAACGCAGCCATCGAAGCGGCACGCGCCGGCGACGCCGGACGCGGCTTCGCGGTGGTCGCCGACGAGGTCCGCGGCCTGGCCCAGCGCACCCAGCAGTCCACCGCCGAGATCGAGGGCCTGATCCAGCGTCTCCAGCAGGGCGCCGGCGAAGCCGCCGAACGCCTGGAGAACAGCCGCTCGCTGACCGCCAGCACGGTGGAACTGGCGCGCCGCGCCGGCGCCGCGCTGGACAGCATCACCCGCACCGTCTCCGACATCCAGAACATGAACCTGCAGATCGCCACTGCCGCGGAGCAACAGAGCACGGTGGCCGAGGAGATCAACCGCAGCGTCCTCAGCGTACGCGACGTCGCCGAGCAGTCGGCCGCCGCCAGCGAGCAGACCGCCGCCTCCAGCGGCGAGCTGGCGCGCCTGGGCACGCAGTTGCAGGCACAGGTGGGACGCTTCCGCCTGTAACATCCCGAGAGGATCCTCCTTGCATCGGCAGCCCCTCCCGTCCATCGAAAGCGGACAGGAGGGGCACCTTTGCGTAGGATCAGGCTTTCGCCTTTTGGGAGATGACGCCATGCGCCCGATGACCATCGATATCGACGAACTGGCCTTCGCCCTGGATACCCCGGGAATTGACCACTACCTCGACCTGTACAGCGGCAAGGTGCTGCTGATCTCCGCCGAGGCGCCCGATCCCGAACTGGACGCATTGCTGGAAAACGAGCCGGAACGCCTGCTGCTGATCGACCCGCTGAGCACCACCCAGTCGCTGGGACTGATGCAGGATTTCCTCCGCGAGGTGGAAGAGCCGCACGCCTATGCGACGCTCGCCAACGCGCTGCAGAGCCGCAAGCCGTTCAAGGCCTTCAAGCACTCTCTGATGGAGTACCCGGAACTGTTGCAGGACTGGTACCGCTACCAGAACGAGCGCCTGCGCGAATGGGCGCTGGACTGGCTGGAGGACAACGATATCCAGCCGGCCGCGCGGCAGAGTCCGACGTCGCTCCTGCCGCCGCCGGGCAAGCCGTTCGCCTAGCGCGGTACTAGAGGACCTGACGGAGGAAGGCCTGGGCCCGCGGGTCCTGCGGATTGTCGAAGAACTGCGCCGGCGGCGCGTCCTCCAGCAGCTTGCCGTGGTCGAAGAACAGCACGCGGTCGGCCACTTCGCGGGCAAAGCCCATCTCGTGGGTCACGCAGACCATGGTCATGCCTTCCACGGCCAGGGTCTTCATGACGTCGAGGACTTCGCCGACCATCTCCGGATCGAGCGCCGAGGTCGGTTCGTCGAACAGCATCACCTTGGGGTCCATGCACAACGCGCGAGCGATCGCCACGCGCTGCTGCTGGCCGCCGGACAGGCGCGAGGGATATTCGTCGGCCTTCTGCCCGATGCCGACCTTGGCCAGCAGCGCCCGCGCCTTGGCCTCGCGCTCGGCCTTGCCGCGCTTGCGCACCACGCGTTGGGCCAGGCAGAGGTTCTCGAGCACGGTCATGTGCGGGAACAGGTTGAAATGCTGGAACACCATGCCGACTTCGCGGCGGTAGGCATTGATGTCGGTCCTCGGGTCGGCCAGGTCGACGCCGTCGATGCTCACCGAGCCTTCGTCGAACTCCTCCAGGCCGTTCAGGCAGCGCAGGAAGGTCGACTTGCCGGAACCGGACGGACCGATCACCACCAGTACCTCGCCCCTGGCCACGCGGGTACTCACGTCGTCCACCGCGCGCACTACCTGGCCGCGGGTATCGAAGACCTTCAGCAGGTTGCGTACTTCAATCACTTTGTCCGAGCCTCCGCTCCAGTCGGGATGCCATGTGCGAAAGGGGCAGGTTCAACAGCAGGTACAACGCGGCGACGCAGAACCAGATCTCGAAGGTGGAGAACGAGGTGGTGATCGCCTCGCGGCCGCTCTTGGTCAGTTCGGTGATGGCGATCACCGAGACCAGCGAGGTGTCCTTGACCAGGCTGATGAACTGCCCGGCCAGCGGCGGCAGCACGCGCTTGAAGGCCTGCGGCAGGATCACGTAGCGCATCGACTGGCCGGCGTTCAGGCCCAGGGAGCGGGCGGCCTCGTTCTGTCCGCGGGCGATGGACTGCACGCCGGCCCGGATGATCTCGGCCACGTAGGCGCCGGTGAACAGCGCCAGCGCCGCAACCCCGGCGAACTCGCGGGACAGGTTGAGCACGGTGCCGATGAAGAAGTAGAAGATGAAGATCTGCACCAGCAACGGCGTGCCGCGCACCAGCTCGACGTAGATCGTCGACAGGTCGTGCAGGGTCGGGTTCTTCGACAGCCGGCAGAGGCCGGCGACCAGGCCGATAGCCAGACCGATGGCACCGGACACCAGCGATAGCCAGAGGGTGGTCCACAGGCCCCAGAGCAGTGGGCCGGCGGCCCAGTGGCGGGTCACCCCGACCGCGTCGCCCTCGGCCACGTCGTCGCCTTCGGAGAATTGCAGGCTGTCCTGGGCGACGGTCACGACCTGCTTCTCGCCGCTCTCGCCAAGCAGCGTGACGCGCGCGTCCCTGCCCTGTTCCTCGATAGCCTCGACCCGGCCGATCTCGTTGGCCCGTAACGGCTCCTCGGCCTGGTAGGCGAAGTACTGCGGAACGCGGTTCCAGCGCCATTCATAGGAAATCAGCGAGGTGGAGAACCACAGCGCCCAGGCCAGGACCAGCAGGATCAGCCCGGTCAGCAGGTGCCAGGGCCAGACGGAACGTTTCTTCTTGGTCACGGAAACTCTCTCGAACGATGGAATGCGCAGGTACGACGGCCCCCTTCGCGGGGGCCGTCAGCGGTTCATTCCATTTCCTTCAGCCACTCGGTGTTCTTGAACCACTTGTCGTGGATGCGCTGATAGGTGCCGTCTTCGCGGATCTGATGGAGGAAGTTGTTGATGAAATTGATGCTGTCGTAGTCGCCTTTCTTCAGGCCGAACGCCAGCGGCTCGTAGGTGAACGGCTGGTCGAGGTAGACCAGCTTGCCGGCGCCGAACTTGCTCACCGCCACCACGTTGTAGGGCGAGTCGTAGATGAAGGCGTCAGCCTTGCCGTTGACCACGTCCATCACCGCTTCCGGCTCGTTGTCGAAGCCGTGGTACTTGGCCTTGCTGATCAGCTTGCGGGCAACGATCTCACCGGTGGTGCCGATCTTCGAGGTGATGCTGTACTGCGGATCGTTCAGGTCCTTGTAGGACTTGATCTTGCCTTCCAGTTCCTTGCGCACCAGCAGGGTCTGGCCGACCACGATGAAGGGCTCGGAGAAGTTCAGGCGCAGGTTGCGCTCCTGGGTCAGGGTCATGCCCGAGCCGATCATGTCGAACTTGTCGGTCAGCAGCGCCGGGATGATGCCGTCGTAGCTGGTGGAGACCAGCTCCAGCTTGACGCCCATGGACTTGGCCATGGCCTTGAGCAGGTCGACTTCGAAGCCGATGATCTGGCCACGCTTGTTGGTCATCTCGAACGGCATGTAGGTCGGGTCCATGCCGACCCGCAGGGTGCCGCGCTTGACCGCGTCCTCCACCGCGCCGGCCGCCTGGACCGAAGCCACGCCCACCAGGGCGCAGACGCCCAGAACCAATGAAGCAAGATACTTTTTCATTCCCCAATCCCCAGCAGTCTTAGAAACACAGTCGTCGAACGGATGCTCTCGTCGTGTCGCCGTCCCGGGCGGGCAGCAGGCCATGACCGGCTGCGCAAAAGGCGGCCGATAGTACCTCAGCTGGCGAACGATACGAGACTTTCTGGATTGCCGGCGCAGGGTAACAGCAGCGCCGCACGGGGAAAACAGGCAAGAAACAGACCATGCCCCCGGCGGCGTTCCGCCGGGGGCATGGGATCAGGACTGGGCGGCGGGCAGCAGGCCGGCGTCGCCGGGCACTACCTGGGCCAGCGGTACGCTGGCGGCGTGGGGGTCGTCCGCCTCGGCCTTGCGCCAGCGGCCGAGCCAGTCGTCGCGGTCCTCTTCCCAGACCCGCGTATGCAGGCGCGAAAGTGCTACCGGGTCACTCAACAGAGCCAGGCGCGTGGCGCCGTCGAGCTGTTCCGGGCCCTTATCGATGGCCTTGCCGATACGCTCGCCGCGCACCGTCTCGATGGCCTGCGCACGGTTGTGGCGAGCCGTGCCCATGGCGCAGGCCAGGGCGTTGAGCAACGGATCGACGGCGGCCTTGAGGAAGCCATCCTTGAGCGCATGCCAGCGGTTCTCGTAGGTGTACTCGTCGGTGGCGCGCAGCTCGCGCGGCGTGTCGTACTCCTCCGGGATCAGGAACAGCTTTTCGTCGCGGGCGCGCAGGCCCAGCTTCACCCGGCTGGAGATCACCGATACCGGGATCGACAGGATCAGCGAACCGACGATCGGCGACAGCCACCACAGGAAGCGCGGGTTGAGCCAGGCCACCAGCAGGGTCCAGGCGATACCCAGCAGGGTCTGCATGCCGTGCCGGCGGATCGCCTCGCTCCAGGGCGTGGCGTCGTCGTCGCGCTGCGGCGAGTTCCACTGCACCGACCAGCCGAGGAAGGCGGCCAGCACGAAGCGGGTGTGGAAGAGCATGCGCACCGGCGCCAGCAGCACCGAGAAGAACATCTCCAGGAGCATGCTCAGGGTCACCCGGATCACCCCGCCGAAACCCTTGGCGCCCTTGGCCCAGATCAGCATTACGCTGAGCAGCTTGGGCAGGAACAACAGGGTCAGGGTGGTGGAGAACAACGCGATGGCCTTCTCCGGATGCCACTGCGGCCAGATCGGGAACAGCTGCCGCGGTTCCAGGAAGTACTGCGGCTCCATCAGTTGGTGCACCGCCAGCAGCGCGGTGGAAAGCACCAGGAAGAAGAACCACAACGGCGCCGACAGGTAGGACATGACCCCGGTGAGGAACACCGCGCGGTGCACCGGGTGCATGCCCTTGACCAGGAACAGGCGGAAGTTCATCAGGTTGCCGTGGCACCAGCGGCGGTCGCGCTTGAGTTCGTCGAGCAGGTTCGGCGGCAGTTCTTCGTAGCTGCCGTCGAGGTCGTAGGCGATCCACACGCCCCAGCCGGCACGGCGCATCAACGCAGCCTCGACGAAGTCGTGGGACAGGATCGCGCCGGCGAACGAGCCCTTGCCCGGCAACGGCGCCAGGGCGCAGTGGTCGATGAAGGGCTGCATGCGGATGATCGCGTTGTGGCCCCAGTAGTGCGACTCGCCGAGTTGCCAGAAGTGCAGGCCGGCGGTGAACAGCGGGCCGTAGACGCGGGTGGCGAACTGCTGCATGCGCGCATACAGGGTGTCCATGCCGGACGCCTTCGGCGCGGTCTGGATGATCCCCGCCTCAGGATTGGCCTCCATCAGGCGTACCAGCTTGGCCAGGCAGTCGCCGCTCATCACGCTGTCGGCGTCCATCACCACCATGTAGCGGTAGTCGCCGCCCCAGCGCCGGCAGAAGTCGTCGATGTTGCCGCTCTTGCGCTTCACCCGACGCCGGCGGCGACGGTAGAAGATCTTGCCGAAGCCCTTGGTCTCGCGGCACAGCTCGAGCCAGGCCTGCTGCTCGGCGACGGCGATATCCGGGTCGTTGGTGTCGCTGAGGACGAAGAAGTCGAAGCGCTCCATCTCGCCGGTGGCGGCCATCGACTCGACGGTCGCCCGCAGGCCGGCGAATACCCGCGGCACGTCTTCGTTGCAGATCGGCATGACGATCGCCGTGCGGGCGTCGGCGGCGATCGGCTCGCTGCCGGCGCTGCTGCCGGAGATCCGGTAGCGGTCACGCCCGGTGAGCAGCTCCCAGAAACCCATCAGCGCGGTCCAGAAGCCGGCCGAGACCCAGCAGAAGAGGATCGCGAAGAGCGCCAGGATGCCGAACTGGATGACATAGGGCAGCACCTGCTGGACGGTATCCAGCAGGCTCTGCTGGGCCAGCTCCTCCAGGTCGACGAAGGCCCAGCCCTGGTAGGGCAGGATGCCTTTCATGTAGTAGGTGGCGACCGAGGTCTGCGCCAGCATCAACAACAGCAGGATGAACCGGCGCAGCGAGCCGACCCGCTGCCAGCGGGCCCGCGGCAGGGCACGCTTGGGCTTGGGCGGGTTGCTGCGTCCGGTCAGCCGACGCCAGCCGCGCACCAGGATGTTGGTGCGCCAGGGCTCGGGAATCACCTTGGTACGGCGGATCGGCGGGGAAATCTTGAGGAAGGTGCGACCCTGGGCGTCGACGCCGAACATCTCGGCGTCGTCCAGCTCAGGGGTGCCCAGCTGCAGGCGGGCGCGTACCGAGGCCAGGGCGGGATCGCCCCCGGCATCGGCAGCGGCGCCTTCCGCTCCCGCCAGGCGAGCGTGCAGCTCGGAGAAGGAAGCGGACTCGCCAAGCCGCTCCCGCTCCTCTTCCGCCAGGGGAAGATGAGCGAGGTAGTCGGCCAGCGGTGCTTTCGTAGTGGATGGGTTATTCATCGGCAGGCAGCTGATAGCTCCAGGTTTCGCTCAGTGGCTTCTGCGCCTCGTCGACCAGCGCCGCGCGCATTTCCACCGGCTTCTTCGGATCCTTGACCTTGATCCGCAGCGTCAGGCGCCAGCCTTTCAGGACCGGGTTGTAACGCAGGCTGTTCTCCACCACCTCGGCGTTGCTGTCGGTGCTGACCTGGGTGGTCACCGGCGCGTCCGGCGCCAGGTCCTTCAGGGCCGGCCCTTCGAAGTCGACGACCAGGGCGGTGCTGCCGTCCTGCTGGCGGATCAGGTTCTTCTGCTTCACGTCGCCGACCGAGCGCATGGTCTGCTTGACCCAGGAGGATTTCGGGTCGTGCAGCTCGTCTTCATCCATGGTCCAGTGCAGGCGGTAGGCGAAGTCCAGCGGCTTTCCGACCTCAGGCTGGGTCTCGGGGTTCCAGAACGCGACGATATTGTCGTTGGTTTCGTCCGGGGTCGGGATTTCCACCAGTTCCACGGTGCCCTTGCCCCAGTCGCCCTTCGGCTCGATCCAGGCACTCGGACGCAGGTCGTAGCGGTCATCCAGGTCTTCGTAGCGGGAGAACTCGCGGCCGCGCTGGAGCAGGCCGAAGCCTTTCGGGTTCTCCACGCTGAAGGTGCTCACCGACAGGTGCTTCGGATTGTTCAGCGGACGCCACAGCCACTCGCCGTTGCCGGCATGGATCTGCAGGCCGCTGGAGTCATGCAGCTCGGGCCGGAAGTTGTGCTGCTCGGACGGCTGGTTGGAGCCGAACAGGTACATGCTGGTCAGCGGCGCCAGGCCCAGCTTGCTGACCTTGTCGCGGAGGAACACGCGGGCCTGGACATCCATCACCGCATCCTTGCCCGGACGCAGCACGAAGCGGTAGGCGCCGGTGGCCCGCGGCGAGTCGAGCAGGGCGTAGATCACCAGTTGCTTGTCCTGCGCCTTCGGCCGCTCGATCCAGAATTCGCGGAAGCGCGGGAACTCTTCGCCCGAAGGCAGCGCGGTATCGATCGCCAGGCCGCGCGCCGACAGACCGTAGACCTGGCCCTTGCCGACCACGCGGAAGTAGCTCGCGCCAAGGAAGGTGGCGATCTCGTCCTGCTTGTCGGCCTTGTTGATCGGATAGAGCACGCGGAAACCGGCATAGCCGAGATCCTTGGTGGCATTCTCGTCGAACTTCAGGGATCCGAAATCGAACTTGGTGCGATCGTACTTGATCGGCTTGACCGTGGTAGCGGTCACCTCGTTGATCTTCACCGGCGTGTCGAAGTGCATGCCCTGGTGATAGAAGCTCAGCTTGAACGGCGTCTTCAGCTTGCCCCAGTAGGCGCGCTCGTTGATGAAACGGATCTGCTGGTAATCGGCGAATTTCATTTCGCTGAATTCCGATGGCAGGTTGCTGGTCGGCGCGGAATACTTGTCGCCGGCCAGGTC
Source organism: Pseudomonas sp. 203-8 (assembly GCF_020708595.1). Classification (NCBI taxonomy): domain Bacteria; kingdom Pseudomonadati; phylum Pseudomonadota; class Gammaproteobacteria; order Pseudomonadales; family Pseudomonadaceae; genus Pseudomonas; species Pseudomonas sp. 203-8. The sequence continues at coordinate 446,910 of NZ_JAJFDF010000001.1, forward strand.
CTTGGCCTTGCTCGCCACGTCGTCGATGCTGAACGCCCATACCGGGGCGGCGACGAATGCCAGCGCGGTCGAGCCGGCAAGCAGCAGGGTGCGCACGCGGGCGCGGAAATCGGTGTTTGAAACGGAACGGAAAATCACGAGGCCCCCTCGTCCGTGAACATGAATTACTGAAGACGCCCTGACCGTTCAGGGGTCTCCGACGGCACCGGAGTGCCGGTCGAACATGGTTTCGCCACATTCGCTGCCAAACCCGATAGATAGCCAGATTTGGCGCGATCTGACAAAAAGAATGCCTGTTTCCAGTCATTCGCGTTACGTGCACCGGGCCTGGAAGACCAGGGGGCATGCCGCTCGTCGGCTAGCGACCCCAGAGGTTCCGACCCTGCCCGGGCGGAATGATTCCCGTCCATTGGGTTGCAGGACGCCCCGCCCGGCATCGGGATGCCGGCCGGCCTGTCCTGTACAGCATGAAATCGGCGTGCGGATGATGCACCGAGGTTGTGACAAAAGGCCATGTATCTGTCACAAAAATTCACCGTTCCGGCCCCGCCATCCCTCCCTGAAGCACCTTGGGGAAAATCCCCTCGACGCCGATCAACTCTCCAGCAGGAAGGTCACCGGCCCGTCGTTGACCAGGTGCACCTGCATGTCGGCGCCGAAACGCCCGGTCGCCACCTGCGGATAGGCCTCCCGCGCCAGTTTCACCAGGTGCTCGAACACCGCCTCTCCTTGCGCCGGCGGCGCCGCGCTGGAGAAGCTCGGACGCAGTCCGCTGCGGGTGTTCGCCGCCAGGGTGAATTGCGAGACCAGCAGCAAGCCGCCCTGCACGTCCAGCAAGGACCGGTTCATCTTGCCCTCGTCGTCGCCGAACACCCTGTAGTTGAGCAGCTTGTGCAGCATCTTCGCCGCGCAACGCTCGCCATCCTCGGGCTCGACCCCGACCAGCACCAGCAGGCCGCGATCGATGGAGCCGACGATTTCGCCGCCAACCTCCACCCGCGCCGCGCCGACGCGCTGCAGCAATGCCTTCATTCGGCCTCCGGCGGCAGGTCGAGCAGTCGCCGGCCGATCTCGTTGGTGGCGCGCACCAGCGCATCGACTATCCCCGGCTCGCTGGCGGTATGCCCGGCGTCGCGGATGATCTGCAGTTCGCTGTTCGGCCAGGCCTGGTGCAGGGCCCAGGCATTGTCCAGCGGACAGATGGCGTCGTAGCGGCCATGCACGATCACGCCAGGCAGATGGGCGATGCGGTGCATGTCCTCGAGCAACTGGTTGGGCCTGAGGAAGCCCTGGTTGACGAAGAAGTGGTTCTCGATGCGCGAGATCGACAGCGCCCTGCCCGGCTCGGTGAAGCGGTCCACCACCATGGGGTTGGGGCGCAGCGTGGCGGTGCGGCCCTCCCAGGTCGACCAGGCCTTGGCAGCGTGCATCTGGGCGATCTGGTCGCTACCGGTCAGGCGCTTGTGGAAGGCCACCAGCAGGTCGCCGCGCTCTTCCGGCGGGATCGGCGCGACATAGTCTTCCCAATAGTCGGGGAACAGGCGGCTGGCGCCTTCCTGGTAGAACCAGTGGATGTCCTGCGGACGGCAGAGGAAGATGCCGCGCAGGATCAGCGCATGGACCCGCTCGGGATGGGTCTGCGCGTAGGCCAGCGACAGGGTCGAGCCCCAGGAACCGCCGAACAGCACCCACTTCTCGATACCCAGGTGCTCGCGCAGGCGCTCCATGTCCGCCACCAGCTCCCAGGTGCTGTTCTTCTCCAGGCTGGCGTGGGGCGTGGAACGGCCGCAACCGCGCTGGTCGAAGGTGACGATACGGTAGAGGTTGGGATCGAAGAAGCGACGCGACAGGGCATCGCAACCGGAGCCGGGGCCGCCGTGGACGAAGACGACCGGCAGTCCGTCCGGCGAACCGCTTTCGTCGGCATACAGCACATGCGGTTCGTCGACGGCCAGCTCGTGGCGAGCGTAGGGTTTAATTTCCGGATACAGAACTAGCATGATGCGCTCCCGAGGCGATGTGTTCGGCCCCCGGCGCAAACGTCGACAGCGGGGCCCGTCCTTTGCTCTGCCGCGCATGATACTTCGGCGCCGGGAAAAAAACCGAGCGGCTTTCATGTCCGCCCCGGTAGAGGGGAAACCATCAATCCAAGCAACGGCGCCTGGCGCCGGGAGAACGAGCATGGCCGAGGCCTTGCGACACCGTATCCGCGCCGCCGGCCTGCTGGTGGTGGAGCAACGCATCCTGCTGGTCCGCCACGAGGTCGGCGGCGACATCTACTGGATTCCGCCCGGCGGCGGCTTCGAGTCGGAATGCGACGAATCGACGAAGGATACCGTCCGGCGCGAGTTTTTCGAGGAGACCGGCCTGCGGGTGGACGTCGGCCCGCTGGTCTACGTGCGCGAATTCGCCGAACCCGCCGCCGGGCGCTTCCACATGGAGCTGTTCTACCGCATCGACGCCTGGCGTGGCGAGCCGACCCTGGCCAACCTGAAGGGCCTGGGCGGCGACGAGTTCGATATCCGCGAGGTCGGCTGGATCGCCCGCGACGAACTGCCTGGCCTACCGTCGTTCTATCCGGCCGAACTGGCCGACGACGTCTGGTCGCGCCTGGACGCGCCGACGCCGTCGATCCGCCACCTCGGCCTGCAGCGCTAGACGCTCACTGCACCGGATCGCTGGTGGGGTTCTCGAGGATCGCCTTCAGCTCCGCGGTCATGGGAAACTCCAGGTTCAACCCCTTGGGCGGGATCGGCTGCTGGAACCAGCGCTGGTAGATGCCCTGTATCTCGCCCGAGCGATACAGCCCGGCCAGGGTCTCGTTGACCAGGGCAAGGAACTGCGGGTCGTCCTTGCGCACCATGCAGCTGTATATCTCCCGCGATTGCGGCTCGCCGACCACCACCCAGTCGTGCGGCTGGCGCGCCTTGGCGCGTTCGCCGTAGAGCAGCGCATCGTCCATGTAGAAGGCCACCGCGCGACCCGATTGCAGCATCTGGAAGGCTTCGCCGTGGTCCTTGGCGCTGACCACGTTCATCCCCAGCTTGTGTTCGGCGTTGTAGTTCTTCAGGTAGCGCTCGTTGGTGGTGCCGGCGGTGGTCACCACGTTCTTGCCCTTGAGGTCGTCGAAGTGGGCGATGCCGCTGTCCTTGCGGGTCAGCAACTGGCCCTTGACGTAGATGAAGCCGTAGGAGAACGCCACCTGTTTCTGCCGCTCGGCGGTGACCCCGGTGGAGCCGCACTCCAGGTCGACGGTGCCATTCTGCACCAGAGGGATACGGGTCTGCGAAGTGACCAGGTTGTACTTCACCTTGAGTTCCGGCTTGCCGAGGGTGCTTTTGAGCCGCTCCACCACCTTGTCGGCCAGTTCCACCGAATAGCCCATGGGCTGGCCGCTGTTATCGCCAAGGTAGGAGAAAGGCACCGAGGCATCGCGATAACCCAGGGTTATCGTGCCGTTGTCGGCAACCTTCTTCAGGGTGCCGCTGAGTTCCTCGGCCTGCGCGGCGCCGATGGCGAGCGACAGGGAGAGTGCGAGAGTGCTGGATACAAGGATTTTCATCGGAGGTTCTGCCTCTTTTTTCTTATGGCTATGGAAAGTAAGTCAGCCCCTGGCCGCCACCACGGTGATCTCCACCAGCACCGACGGACGCGCCAGCTCCGCCTGGACGGTGGTCCGGCTGGGCGCCTGGCCGGTCGGTAACCACTGGGTCCAGACCTCGTTCAGGGCGGCGAAATCGCGGGCGATGTCCTTCAGGTAGATGGTCGCGCTGAGGATACGCTCCTTGCGCGACCCGGCCTCGGCCAGCAGCGCGTCGATCTTCGCCAGCACCTCGCGGGTCTGGCCATGGATATCCTCGGCCTGGCCCGGCACCTGGCCGGAAAGAAATACCAGGGCGTCGAAGCAGACCGCGGCGGACAGGCGGTCGTTGGTGGCGATACGGGTCGGTTCCATGGGAGTGCTCCAGGTCGAGGGGAATTCAGCCAGCCAGCGCGCCGCGCGGAAGCAGGCCAGAGGTATCGATGCTCGGCGGGCGGCGGCCGATCTGCTCGGCCAGCAGGCGCCCGCTGCCGCAGGCCAGGGTGAAGCCGAGCGCGCCGTGGCCGAGGTTGAGCCAGAGGTTGCGGTAGCCGCCGTTGCCCACCAGCGGTACCCCGGTGGGCGTGGCCGGGCGCATGCCGGCCCATTCGACGGCGGCGTCGAAATCGCCGCCCTGCGGGAACGTGTCTCGCGCCTGCTGGCGCAGCAGTGCCAGGCGCGCGGGCTCGAGGCCGGGGTCGAAGCCGACGATGTCGACCATCGCGGCGATCCGCAGCCGCTCGCCGATTCGCGCGTAGACGATCTTGCGGTCGTAATCGGTGATGCTGGTATCCGGCGCGCGGTGCTGCGCGCCGACCGGCAGGGTCAGGCTATAGCCCTTGAGCGGGTATAGCGGCAGGCGCAGGCCCGGCAGCATCAATTCGGCGCTGCGGTAGCCGGCGGCCAGCACCACATGATCGGCCTCGATGAGATCGCCGCCGACCTCGACGCCACGCACCGCCGCGCCGCCCTCGACGATCTTCGTCACCCTGCGGCCATGCAGTTGCCGGCAATGTCCGGAAGCCTGCAGGCGCTCGGCAAGTTGCACGCAGAAGGCATGGCAGTCGGCGACCTCCTCGTCCGGCGTGTGGATGCCGCCGACGAAGGGCGCGTCGGACAGGGCCGGCTCCAACTCGCGGCACTCGGCGGCGGACAGGACGAATTGCGCCGAGGGATCGGCCAGGCCCTGGCGAGCCCGCGCAAAGCTGGCCGGTTGGCGGAACGCCACCAGCTTGCCGTTGCGCCGCCAGTCGAAGCCATCGAGGCCATCCTCCTCGCGCCAGGCCTGCAGGGTGCGCTGGCTGAGCAATGCCAGGCGCAGCAGGTGCGCGGCATTGCGGCGGTTCAGCGAGCCGCGGCAGGCCGCGAGGAAGCCCAGCAGCCAGCGCCACTGAGCCGGATCAAGACGCGGCCGCAGGCGCAACGGCGCATCGTTGCGCAGCAGCCAGCCGAGCGCCTGGGCCGGCACGCCGCTGTCGGCCAATGGCGCCACGTAGCGATAGGACAACTGCCCGCCATTGGCGTAGCTGGTTTCCAGCCCGCCCCGCTCGCGCGCTTCCACCAGGATCACGTCGAATCCTTCGCGAACCAGGGCGTAGGCCGTGGCCAGGCCGACCACGCCGGCGCCGATGATGCAAACCCGCTGAGCCATGACAATCGTTATCCAGGTGTTTTCCAGGGCTTCGACGATAGGTGCGGATGACAGCGGTAGGACAATGAATAAAGATGGCCAGGGTATAAATCCAGGTTATGGGATCGCGCCGATGAAGCTCCGCCATATCGAAGTGTTCCAGGCGATCCGCCAGGCTGGCTCGGTCAGCGGCGCCGCACAGTTGCTGCATGTGTCCCAACCGGCGGTGAGCAAGGTCCTGCAGCACGCCGAGCAGCAACTGGGCTTCCCGCTGTTCTTGCGAGTGCGCGGCAAGCTGCTGGCGACTCCGGAAGCGCTGGAACTGGAGCGCGAAGTGGCCAAGCTCAGCGATAGCCTGCAGGCGGTGCGGCGCCTGGCGCAGAACCTGCGGCGCCAGCCGGGCCACAGCCTGCGCATCGGCGCCACCCCGGCCCTGGCGCTGTCGCTGCTGCCGCGGGCGATCGGCGAATGGAGCGCGCGCTATCCGCAGAGCGGCTGCGAACTGGCCACCTTGCATTCGCGCGAGCTGGTGCAGGGCCTGCTGATGCGCGAACTGGACCTGGCCCTGAGCCTGAAGCAGCCGGAACACCCCGGCCTGCGCGGCGAAGCCATCGCCAGCGGCGTATTGGTGGCCCTGGCGCCGCGCAAACACTGGCCCGAAGCGGAACGCCGGCAGCCGCTGAGCCTGGCCGGGCTGGCCGGCGAAGCGCTGATCGGGCTGTCCACCGCCGACCCACTGTTCGCCCGCCTGGAGGATTACCTCAGCGCCGTGGAGCCACCGCCGCAGGTGAAGATCGCCGTGCAGACCTACGCCCTCGCCCGCGCCCTGGTGGAGGCTGGGGCGGGCCTGGCGCTGGTCGATCCCTTCACCGCCCTCGGCGCCGACCCGCACAGCACCGCGATCCGCCCATTGAGCCCGGCCTTCCCGGTCACCCTCTACGCCATCACCCGCGCCGACGAAACCCCGCCGCACACCCTCGCTCCGCTGCTGCGGATGCTCACCCGCCAGGCCGAGGAGCGTTTGCGGGCCGTGCAGATGTAGCATTTGCCGCCTGGCCTGCCGCTGGAAACCTTGGACGTCGTTCTGGCCCACGCCTCGCGTACTTACCGCTCCGGCTTCCAGTCTGGGCGGTCCACGTCGTAGCCTTGGGTCGGGTGAGGAGGCAGAGGATGGTCCTTTATCAAATTGGGAAAACGCAAATCAGGATCAGCGGCAAGTTGATCGTAAATACCATCATATAGTTTGTGCAGCTTCTCATCGGGGGCGTACCACATTCTATCGACATCAGGACTGGCTTTATCAAAAACACCGGAGATAAATAAAGCCGCACTCTTTCCGCCCTGAGAGACTGACGCCTGATAATAACCCAATGCTTTTGGAAAATTATGCTCTACTATCTTGTAATACGCCCCCAACTCATAACTAGCCGGCGCATGGCCCTGGCTAGCAGCACAGTGAGTATACGCCAACCCCAAATCCTTTTTTTTGGCCACATATATATAGAGCTTACCTAGCTCGGTTAGTGCCGGCGGATTTCCTAGGCTAGCAGCCTTATCAAGAAAAGTAAGTCCGTCAGTTACAGGGTTTTTAACCCCGGCGCGATTTCCAATCATTGCTCCCATATCATAGAACCCCTGAGGCACATCCAGATATATCATCTTTTGATAGAGATCCAATGCCTTCTGCGTATCTTTTTCTACTCCTCCGGGCCACCCTGTACGATAAAGATTCGCCAAGTTGTGCATGGCCTTCCAGTGGCCGCGCTCGGCCGCCTTGCTGTACAACCCGACGATACGAGGCCACGGACGCAAGGTATCGGGCTTGGCCAGGGTCGCCGCTTCGCGATACCAAGCATCGGCCTGCGGGTCCAGAGGGGGTAGATGGTCCTTTTCGTTAACGCAGACAAAAGGCTTGCTGTCAGCCATAGCGGGAACTGCTGCGAGACAAAGTACAGCCCATATTCCAATAGCCATTAGCCGAATCACTGACCCGGCTTCCAGTCGGGTCGAGCTGCGTCGTAGCCCTGGACGGGGTGGGGTGGCAAGGGGTTATCTTTTACCAAATTGGGAAAACGAAGATCGGGGTCGGCATCAATTTGCAGATAGAGGGAGTAGTAGAATTTCTCAAGCTTTTCATCCGGCGTATACCACATTGCACTTGAAGGAGGCGTCCTCTTTCCGAAGACGCGCGAGAGAAAAAAGGCTGCACTCCTGCCGCCTTGAGAGACGGAGACTTGATAGTAGCTAAGTGCCTTTGGATAATTATTTTCAACCAACTCATAGTAGCTTCCAAGCTCATAGCTCGCCGGAGCATAACCTTGACTGGAAGCACAACTGGCATACGCCAGCCCCAATTCCTTTTCCTTGGCCACATAAATATAGAGTTTACCCAACTCGGTCAGTGCTGGCGGGTTCCCCAAACTAGCGGCTTTATCCAAGAAGGTCAGACCATCGGTAGCAGGGTTCTTAACACCGGCACGATTACCAATCATTGCCCCCATATCATAGAACCCCTGAGGCACATCCAGATCTATCATCTTTTGATAGAGATCCAATGCCTTCTGCGGATCTTTTTCTACTCCTCCGGGCCACCCTGTACGATAAAGATTCGCCAAATTATGCATGGCCTTCCAATGACCGCGCTCCACTGCCTTGCTGTAAAGCTCGACGATACGGCCCCAAGGCCGCAGAGTATCGGGCTTGGCCAAGGCGGCTGCTTCGCGGTACCAAGCATCGGCTTGCGGATCCAACGGCGGCAGATGGTCTTTTTCATTAGCGCAGACAAATGGTTTGCTGTTGGCCATCACGGGGACGCCTGCAAGACAGAGCACGGCCCAAAGTCCAATAGCCATCAGCCGCATCACTGCCCCGGTTTCCAGTCGGGCCGATCTGCGTCGTAGCCCTGGGTCGGGTGAGGAGGCAGAGGATGGTCCTTTATCAAATTGGGAAAACGCAAATCAGGATCAGCGGCAAGTTGATCGTAAATACCATCATATAGTTTGTGCAGCTTCTCATCGGGGGCGTACCACATTCTGTCAACATCGGGACTAGTCTTATCAAAAACTCCGGACATGAAGAAGGCAGCATCATCATTTCCTTGGCTTGCAGCAAGAAGGTAATAGCCTGCCGCCTTTGGGTAGTTATGTGCCACCAAACGATAGTACATCGCCAACTCGTAATTGGCAGGAGCATAGCCCTGGCCTGCAGCACAGTTCGTATATTTCAGCCCCAACTCATCCTGACCAGCAACATATATATATAGCCTTCCTAACTCAGTTAATGCTGGTGGATTACCCAAGCTTGCAGCCTTATCGAGAAAGGTAAGTCCATCAGTCGCAGGATTCTTGACGCCAGCACGATTTCCGATCATTGCCGCCATATCGTAGAAACCTTGAGGAACCTTCAAATCGATCATCTTCTGGTAGAGATCTAGAGCTTTCTGAGTATCCTTCTCCACACCGCCTGGCCAACCGGTACGATAGAGGCTCGCCAAGTTATGCATAGCCTTCCAGTGACCACGCTCAACTGCCTTACTGTATAGATCGACGATACGATCCCAGGGACGCAGGGTATCGGGCTTGGCGAGAGCTACTGCCTCCCGATACCATGCATCAGCCTGAGGATCTAGAGATGGCAAGTGGTCTTTTTCGTTAACGCATATAAAAGGTCGTAGTTCAGCCGCCATGACAGGATTTCCCGACAACAAAAAAATCAAGAGAAAAAAACATAATGGACGCATCATTCAGTCCACCGTGAGACCGGGGCTATAAGGTGTCACGACATCCCAGAAGCGAAGCAAGTTAGCTACCAAAGGCTCGTCTTTACGTTGCTGTCTCCAATTCGCATCCATTTTCTGATTCCAGAGTTTGAAGTTTTTTTCGGTTGTCGTAGCCACTTTCTGGGCATGTAGCTCCCACAACTCCTCCCGCATCGCCCTCGCCAAATCCGGATTGGGCTGGGCAACCCCCAACTCGCTGTCGCCATGCATGCTGCGGACATTGATATTGGCCGAGCTGAGCAGGGTATAGAGGTCATCCACCAGCAGCAGCTTGGAGTGCACGTAGATGTGCTTGTAGCGCGCCTTCAGCGGCGGCGCCCCGAGGGCGGCCTCGGCTTCGGCGGACAGGCGCGCTGGCGGCGGGCTGCCGGGGGCAGGGTCGCTGGTGGCCAGGGTGGCGACGACCACCTTGAGGCCGGGTACTTCGACGAGTTGATAGGGCTTGTCGTCCTCGCCGGTGTTCTTCGCCAGTCCGGGAATCTCCTGCGCGCCGAGATCGCCGAGGCGTTGCTCGACTTCCGGCGTCACGCCTTTCTCTTCGAGCGCCTCGATCTTGCGCTCCAGCCGTTCGATGTTGTTTTCCTGGCCGCGCCGGACATAGGGATCGGGATGTAGGTTTTCCCTGACCTGCTTCAACTGCTCCCGCTTTTCCCGCAAGTCATGCGCCAGGTCGCGCTGTACCTGCGGCATCAGTTGCTCCTGGCCCAGGCCTTTCATCATGTCGTAGGTGGTCTTCGAGGCGTCGCTGGAGTCGGGGGTGTTGGTCACGACGAACAGGTACAGGTCGCCGGGCACGCCCCGGGCCTTGCGCACCTGCGCAGTCTTCCGCAGGCGCTCGGCGAAGCCGGCATAACGGAAGTACTGGTTTTCCATGTAGACGTAGTCGGTGGCATTGCCCAGGGCCTTGAGATAGTGCTCCAGGATCGAGCGCTCGTCGTCCTGCGGCTGGGTTCGGCAAATCTGCGCGACGCTGTTGCTGGCGGGCGTGGCGATCTTCGGCAGCGGCAAGGCGTCGCGCTCGGCGGTCAGCGATGGCGTCGAGAACCAGCGCTTGTACCACGGCGTCTCGAGGTCCCAGGCCTCGCTGAAGTTGCGGCTGAGGTCGGCCAGCACCGGGCCCTGGACCTGCATGGAGATATCCTGCCAGGGCCCGAACCCGGGATCGCGACCGGCGGCGCGGTCGTCGAACAGGTGGGCGCTGGTGTCCCAGTAGTTGCGGTGCATGTTGTGACCCATGACGAAGCCGATGGCCTGCGGGCTGCCATAGTCGACCAGGACCATCTTCTGGTGATGGCTGGCGAACTGGGTGAGTACCAGCAACTGGCCGATGCCCAGGTCGTCGATGCCATCGGCGCGTAACAGGTGGATCAGGCTTTGCAGCCGCCCGTTGACGAGGCGCACTTGCTCGCCGTTCATCACCGGTCTGGCCGTCTGCTCGAAGTCGCGGGTACGGAACTCGACGTTCTGCAACCCACCGCCGCGTACCGCCTTGAACCAGTCGCGGGTGAATATCTGCCCCCAGGGATCCTGGCGGGTGCCGCCGGAACCGCGCTTGCCGCCGTAGCCCTGGGCCTCGCTGCTGTCGAGAGTGCGCTGGATCTCGGCGTTCTCCGCCTCCAGCTCGGCGATGCGCGCCCGCGCGTGGGCGGCGCCCCGCGGGTCGAAGCTCGGCAGCCTGCCTTCGCGGTGCAGCCGTTCCGAGCGCTCCAGGGCTTCCTGCTGCCGCGCGATGAGGTTGAGGTTATGCTGGCGCCGCTGCTCCAGTCGCAGCACCTCGTTGTCCACCGCGCTGCCGCTGGCGACGCCCGAGCCCGCCCAGGTGCCGCCGGAACCGCCGACGCCGGCCCCGGGGATGGTGTTTTCCTTGAGCCTGGCGAGTTGGTTGCTCCAGACCAGCACTCGCGCCTGCACTCCTTCGCGGCCCTTCGTCTGCAGCAATTCGCCGATTCGCGGTCCGTCGGGGCGTTTGAAACGCATGGCCGGGTCGAAGCCCCAGGTGATGATGTCGATGCTGTGCCGGGCCGCCTCCATCGCCGCATGCACCGCGTCGAAGGCCGCCTGGCCATTGATCAGCGGCTTGATGTGCACACCCGCGCGCGGCGGGTAGAAAGCCTTGTTGGCGAACCAGTCGAGGGTCAGCCGGACGCTGCCGGCCTGTTGCGCGTATAGCTTGAGGGTCTGCGGTTTGTACAGGTCGCTCATGGCGTGGGGTCATCCTTGTCGGCGGCGCCGGGCCGCGAGGCGTCGCGCCGGTAGGCGTCCGGGGCGGAACGCGGCTTGTGCTGGGGCATTTCCGCCCGGTAGTCGCGGAACCCCTGCTGGGCGAGCCGATCGTCGGCCTGCAGTGCGTCCGGCTGGTCGACCATCTCCACTTCGTAGGCGTGGCCATTGGCGGTCTCGATGCGATAGGTGCGTTCGCCCGGCAGCGGTTCGAAGCTGATTGCGCCGCCTTCGTCGGCGATGCCCTCCTCCTTGAGGGCACCGTTGGCGTAGAGCCGATACGGTTGCCTGGCCGCCGATGCCACGCCGGGCAACGGACTGAGTTCGAAACGCAGGAGTTTCTGCGGCGCTTCGCCGATCTTCTGGGCGATGGCTCCCAACAAGGCGCCTCCCGCCGCCGCGGCGTCGGCCGCGAGCGGTTGCAGCGGCGACAGCGCACGAACGCCGCTACCGATGCCGGGGCTGCCGCCGCTGTTGATCATCACCTGGGCGCCGTCGAGGGTGACACCGCCCGGGTCGAGCCTGGCGAAGCTGCCACCGCCCTTTAGGGTCAGCTCCATGCCTGCCTCGATCACTACCTTGTCGCCGGCCTTGAAATGGATCTCGTCGCCCGCCTCGACGAACTGGCCGGTGCCGATCCTCAGGTGCAACGCGTCGGCGACGCTGAGGTGGTCGGCCGCCTTCAGTTCGACCTTGCGGTCGGCATGGACCGTGCGCTGTTCCTCGGCCCTGAACTCGCTGTAGCTATCGCCCTCGACCGTGTCGTGGCGCTCGTGGCCGACGCGGATCTTCTGGTCGTGCTCGATGTTCTCGTCCCAGTCGCGCTGGGCGTGGACGAAGATCTGTTCCTGGCCCTTGCGGTCCTCGATGCGCAGTTCGTTGAAACCGCCGCCGCCGGGGTAGCTGTCGGTCTTGAAAACGCTGCGGGTCTTGTTCTGCGGCAGCTCGTAGGGCACCCGGTTTTCGCTGTGGTAGAGGCAGCCGGTGACCAGCGGCTGATCCGGATCGCCCTCCAGGAAACCCACCAGGACTTCCATGCCCACCCGCGGGATGGCGACGCCGCCATAGCGCTTGCCCGCCCAGTTGGAGGCGACGCGCAACCAGCAACTGGTGTTGTCGTCGGCCTGGCCGAGGCGATCCCAGAAGAACTGCACCTTGACCCGGCCGTATTGGTCGCAGTGGATGGTCTCGCCGGCGGGGCCGGTCACGACCGCTGTCTGGCAGCCCAGCACGCGTGGCCTGGGATGCTCCAGCGGGGGACGGAAATGCGCGCTCCAGGGAGTGGCGACGAAATGGTTGCGATAGCCCTGGCGGAAATCGCCCCGGCCCTGCGCGACGTCGCTGTCGATCGACTCTTCCAGTACCTGCGGCTGCCGCCCTTCGTGGAGAACCTCGGTAAGCAGCCAGAGATCGTTCCATTCGCCGCGGGGATGCGCGGACAGCGTCAGGAAGTGTCCGCTGAGCAGCGCCGGTTCGTCGCTTTCGCCCCTGGCCTGTAGGTAGTCGGCGCGATGCCGTTCCAGCGCGCGCCGGCTCAGGTGCTTGCCGCGCTCGCGGTGGGTGAAGCGGCCGGGATAGTCGTAGTCCTCCAGGTCCGGTTGCTGCGCCCCGGGCTGCGGGCCATGGGCGGCCTGCATCTGCAACGCGGGTTGCTCGAAGTCGTAGTCGCGCCGGGTAACCCGGCTGGCACGGGTGTCGAAGCGCACGCCGAAGCGCTTGACCACCGGCTGGTCGGCGACCAGCCCGGCGTCCTGCACGTAGGCGACGGGGCGTTGCAGCCGCGGAAAGGAGGTCTGGTCGTCGCCGAAGACCAGCATATGGCCCTGGGCAGAAAACTCATGGTGGTAATGGATGCCCTCCTCCTCGCAGAGCCTGCTGAGGAACGCCAGGTCGGTTTCGTCGTACTGCGTGCAGTATTCGCGGGCCGGGTACGGCGTCGGGCCCAGCTGGAAGCGGTAGGCGTCGGCGAGAATGCCGTGGCCCTCCAGCACCCGGCCGATGATTTCCGGCACGCTGAGGCGCTGGAAGATGCGTTGGTCGCTGCACAGCCCCAGGTAGGCCAGGCGCGGCTCCAGGGTCGCGCGATAGCCGGTCAGGCGCTTGCCGGAGTCCCCCTGGGCGATGCTGGTGAGCTGTCCGTGGACCCCTTGCCCGCTCGGCGAGAGGATCAGGAAGGCCGGCTGGTGCAGCAGCGCGTCGAGGTCCAGATCGGATCGCTCGCTGACCAGCTCCAGGTCGAAGCGAAAGGGCTGGCTGATGGCTTCGCGACCGCGGAAGGCGAGTACCTGGAAGTCGTGCCGGAGGTTTTCGATGCGAAGGCTGAAGTGCGTCTGGTTGGCGGGGGCGAACATTCACTGTCCTCTTGGAAACGCAGCCGTGCGTTCCTGGCGTATTCGGTTCCGGGCGCGACGCGCCTGCGCCCGCGCGATGGAAATGCTGGCCGAGAGGATAGAGGAGAACAGTTGTGCAACTCTTTGCGCACTCGGCCTCCCGGCCGCATCAACGCTGACCTCAATAAATTTGTAACAGAAAATTTCCAGAATGCCGACACGGACGCCCCACCCCATCCGCGGCATTCACGTCCGCCAGGACGGGCCAGGCGTCCGCCGCCTCGAGCGCCTCAGGCGTAGCGCTCGTGCCCCCAGGCGAGGAGGCTTTCCAGCAGTTCGCGGATGACCGCGCGGGTCGCTTCGGCGAGGTCCGCGCGGTAAGCGAACGGGGCCTGCTCGTCCATGTAGGTGCACTGCGCCAGCTCCAGCTGGACGGCATGGACGTGCTGCTCCGGCTGGCCGTAGTGGCGGGTGATGTGGCCGCCCTTGAAGCGCCCGTTGAGCACATGGCTGTAGCCTTCGGCGGCAGCGCAGACCGCCTCCAGGCGGGCCGCCAGCGCTGGATCGCAACTGGCGCCGGCGTTGGTGCCGAGATTGAAGTCGGGCAGTCGGCCGTCGAACAGGTGCGGCACGTGGGAACGGATCGAGTGGGCGTCCCAGAGCAGCGCGTAGCCGAACTCGGCCTTCAGCCGCGCCAGTTCCTCGGCGATGGTCCGGTGGTAAGGCGTCCACACTTCGGCCAGGTAGCGCATGCGTTCTTCGGCGGACGGCGCCATGCCTTCGCGGTAGAGCGGCCGGCCGTCGAACAGGGTGTCCGGATACAGGCCGGTAGTGGCGGTGCTGTACAGCGGCTTGTCGTCGGAAGGGCGGTTGAGATCGACTACATAGCGCGAATAGTGGGCAGCCAGGGTGCTGGCGCCCAGTTCCTCGGCGAAATCGTAGAGCCGGGGAATGTGCCAGTCGGTATCGGTCAGCGCCCGCGCCTCCTCCACCAGGCCGGCGTCCACCGCCGGGGTCAGGCGCGTGCCGGGGTGCGGCATGCTGATCAGTAGCGGCACGCGGCCGCGCTTGAAACTCAGGACTTCATCCACGGTATACCTCCTCGGCGTGGCGAATGACGCGTTTCGGCAGATCGCCGCCCAGCCAGTAGGCCAGCTCCGCCGGACGCTCGATGTCCCAGGCGACGAAGTCGGCCAGCTTGCCAACCTCCAGGCTGCCGTGGCTGGCTTCCAGCCCCAGCGCCCGGGCGGCGTGCAGGGTGACACCGGCCAGCGCCTCCTCCGGGGTCAGGCGGAACAGGGTACAGGCCATGTTCAGCATCAGGCGCAACGACAGCGCCGGCGAGGTGCCGGGATTGAGATCGCTGGCAATGGCCATGGCCACGCCGTGCCGGCGCAGGGCATCGATCGGCGGCAGCTGGGTCTCGCGCAGCAGGTAGAAGGCGCCCGGCAGCAGCACCGCGACGGTGCCCGCCTCGCCCATGGCGCGGGCGTCGTCCTCGGTCATGTACTCCAGGTGGTCGGCCGACAAAGCCCGGTAGCGCGCCGCCAGGCTGGAACCGTGCAGCGAGGATAGCTGCTCGGCGTGCAGCTTCACCGGCAGGCCCAGCTCGCGGGCGGCGATGAATACCCGCTCGACCTGCGCCGGGGAAAACGCCAGGTGCTCGCAGAAGGCGTCCACCGCGTCCACCAGTCCCTCTCCGGCCAGCGCGGGGAGCATCGTCGAGCAGATATGCTCGATGTAGTCGTCGGCGCGCCCGGCGTATTCCGGCGGTAGCGCATGGGCGGCCAGGCAGGTGCTGCGCACGGTCGCCGGCAGGCGTTCGCCGAGGCGGCGGATGACTCGTAGCATCTTGCGCTCGCTGGCCAGGTCGAGGCCGTAGCCGGACTTGATCTCCAGCGCCGTCACGCCGTCGCGCAGCAAGGGCTCCAGGCGCTTGCGCGCGCTGGCCAGCAATTCTTCCTCGCTGGCCTCGCGGGTGGCGCGTACGGTGCTGGCGATGCCGCCGCCGGCGGCGGCGATCTCGGCGTAGCTGACGCCCTCCAGGCGCTGCTCGAATTCGCCGCTGCGGTTGCCGCCGAACACCGCGTGGGTGTGGCAGTCGATCAACCCCGGGGTCAGCCAGGCGCCATCGAGGTCGATGCGTTCGGCGTAGTCGTCGGGCGGCAGTTCGGCGCGCGGGCCGATCCAGTGGATCAGCGGACCGTCGGTGACCAGGGCGGCGTCCTCGACGATCGAGTACTTGCCGCCCTTGAGGGTGGCGGCATGGCAATGCTGCCAGAGTCGTTTCATTGCAGGTCTCCTATGCTCGCGGCCAGCCGGGCGAGACTCTTCCGCTCGCCGAGGATGGCCGCCGCGCTGGCGATGTCGGGAGCCAGCCAGCGGTCGGTGTCGTACGCGGGCACGCGCTCGCGCAGGATGCCCCAGGCCGCCGCGGTGCCCTGGCCGAAGCGTTGCGGGGCGAGGAATTCGAAGGCCTGGGCGGCCAGCAGGTACTCGATGGCGAGGATCCGCCGGAGGTTCTCCAGGGCCCTGCCAAGCTTGAGCGCGGCACTGGTGCCGAGGCTCAGGTGGTCCTCCTGGAGCGCCGAGGTGACGAAGTTGTCGACCACCGCCGGCTGCGCCAGCTGGCGGTTCTCGCCAGCCAGGGAGGCGGCGACGTACTGGGTGATCATCATCCCCGAGTTGACTCCCGGCTTGCCCACCAGGAACGCCGGCAGGCCGCTGACCAGCGGGTTGACCAGGCGATCCAGGCGCCGCTCGGCGACCCCGCCCAGCTCGGCCACGGCGATCGCCAGCAGGTCGGCGGCCATCGCCACCGATTCGCCGTGGGGATTGGCCTGGGATACCACCCGGTAGGCTTCCGGCGTACCCAGCAGCAGCGGGTTGTCGGTGGCCGAGTTGAGTTCGGTCTCTATCTGCCGCGCCGCGTGGGCCAACTGGTCACGGCAGGCGCCATGGATCTGCGGTATCGAGCGGATGCTCAGGGCATCCTGGGTGCGGATGCCGCGGGCGTTCTCCAGTACCTGGCTGCCAGCCAGCAAGGCTCGCAGATTGGCGGCGACCCGCTGCATCCCGGGATGCGGCTTGAGCGCAACGATCTCGGCGTCGAACGCCGCCAGTTGGCCGCGCAGGGCCTCGAAGCTCATCGCCCCGATCACGTCGGCCCACTGCGCCAGGCGCTGCGCGTCGTCCAGGGCCAGGCAGGCGAGGCCGGTCATGCACGGCGTGCCGTTGACCAGGCAGAGCCCGTCCTTGGCTCCCAGGCGCACCGTCGCCAGGCCTTCCGCCGCCAACGCGGCGGCGGCCGGCACGACGCTGCCGCGGTAGCTGACCTCGCCGATGCCGAGCAGGGCGATGCCGACGTGCGCCATGTGGGTCAGGTAGCCCACCGAGCCCTGGGCCGGCACCTGCGGGGTAATGCCGTGGTTGAGCAGCGCCAGCAGTCCTTCCACCAGCGAACGGTCGAGCCCGGACTTGCCCTGGCTGTAGTTGGCGACGGCGGCACAGATGATCGCCCGGGTCTGTTCGTCGCGCAGCGGCTCGCCGACCCCGCAGGCATGGCTGAGCAAGGTGTTGCGCGACAGCTCGGCGAGCTGCTCGCCTTCCAGCAGGACGTCGCACAGCGCGCCGAGGCCGGTACTGATGCCGTAGGCACGCTCGCCGTTGGCGACGATACGGCAGACGATGGCGCGGGCGTTGTCGATCCGTGCCCAGGCCGCCGCCGACAGTTCCAGGCGCGCACCGTGCCGGGCCACCGCGACCAGTTCCTGCCAACGCAGCGGGCCGTCGCCGAACACGACGCTCGGTAGGTCGCTCATAGGTTCGCCACCCGCCGCTGGACGAAGCGGTCGACGTAGTCGTCGGCCGGCTGGTGGAGGATTTCCCGTGGCGTGCCGACCTGGATCAGTTGGCCGTCCTTGAGGATCGCGATGCGGTTGCCGATGCGTACCGCCTCGTCGAGGTCGTGGGTGATGAAGACGATGGTCTTGTGCAGGGTTTTCTGCAGTTCCAGCAACTGGTCCTGCATGTCCGCGCGGATCAACGGGTCGAGGGCGCTGAAGGCCTCGTCCATGAGAATGATCTCGGTGTCGGCGGCCAGCGCGCGGGCCAGGCCGACACGCTGGCGCATGCCGCCGGAAAGCTGGTGCGGATAGGACTTCTCGTAGCCCTTCAGGCCCACCGTGGCGATCCAGTGCAGGGCCCGCTCGTGGCACTGCGCCCGGCTTTCGCCGCGAACCTTCAGGCCGTAGGCGACATTGTCGAGCACGCTCTTGTGCGGCAGCAGGCCGAAACTCTGGAACACCATGCTGATCTTGCGCCGGCGGAATTGCCGGAGGGCTTCCATGTCGTAGCGCAGGATGTCCTCGCCATCCACCAGGATCTCGCCGCTGGTGGGGTCGATCAGGCGGTTGAAATGGCGCACCAGGGTCGACTTGCCGGAACCCGACAGGCCCATGATCACGAAGATCTCGCCAGCACCGATGGTCAGCGACAGGTCGTTGACGCCGACCACGCAGCCGGTCTGCGCCAGCACTTCGCCCTTGCTGCGTCCCTGGCGGATAAGGGCCAGCGCGGCATCGGCGCGCGGGCCGAAGATCTTGAACACGTTCTTCACTTCGATCTTGTTCATCTGCGCACCGCTCATTTGCTCGTCTCGTGCCGGGAACGGCCATAGGCCTGGGTGATGCGGTCGATCACCACCGCGAGGATGACGATCGCCAGGCCGGCTTCCAGGCCCTTGCCCACGTTCAGCGTCTGGATGCCCACCAGTACGTCTTCGCCGAGGCCGCGGGCGCCGATCATCGAAGCGATCACCACCATCGACAGGGCCATCATGGTGGTCTGGTTGATCCCCGCCATGATGCTCGGCAGGGCCAGCGGCAACTGCACGCCGAACAGCTGCTGCCAGCGGTTGGCGCCGAAGGCGTTGACCGCCTCCATCACCTCGCTGTCGACCTGGCGGATGCCCAGGTCGGTGAGGCGGATCAGCGGCGGCGCGGCATAGATCACGGTGGCGAAGATCGCCGGCACCTTGCCCAGGCCGAACAACATCAGCACCGGGATCAGGTACACGAAGCTGGGCATGGTCTGCATGATGTCCAGCAGCGGCATCAGCACCGCGCGCAGGCGGTTGCTGCGCGCGGCGAGGATGCCCAGGGGGATGCCGATCAGCACCGAGATGAAGGTCGCCACCAGCATTAGCGCGAGGGTCTGCATCAGCTTGTCCCAGAGGCCGACGGCGCCGACCAGGAACAGCAGGCCGGTGATCACCAGGGTCGGCAGCAGGCGCCGGGTGGCGTGCCAGGCGATCGCCGCGACGATCGCCAGCAACAGCCACCAGGGCGTGGCGCGGAGCAGCCCTTCGAGGTTGACGATGGCCCACAGCAGGGTGTCGGAGATCTTGCGGAACAGGTCGCCGTAGTTGGTCACCAGGGCGTCGACCCAAGCGTTGACCCAGTCGGCGATGGAAAATGTCAGGCGTTCGGGAAACATGGTCTGCTCTCGTCGGTCGTGGGTTCAGAGTGCCGCTTCGATCTTCTTCGCCGCGTCCTCGTCGACCCAGGCGTGCCAGACCTCGGGGTGCTCCTTGAGGAACTCGCGCGCCAGGCGCGCCGCATCGATCCGGTCCTTGGCCATCCGCGCCAGGTCGCTGTTCAGCAGCTCCGCCGGCAGGTTGACCTTCTCCAGCACCGCCACCAGCTCCGGCGCCTGGTCGTGGAAGGTCCGCGACAGGCCGACCTGGATCCTGATGCGCTTGTCGACGCCGGGCCTTTCCTCCAGGCGCACCAGGTCGGCGCGGCCCATCAGCGGCGTCGGCGACCAGTAGTAGAACAGGATAGGCTCGCCGCGCCGATAGCTCGACAGCACCGCCGCGTCCAGTGCCGGGCCGGTGCCCGGACGGAAATTGGTGAACGTCTCCTCCAGGCCGTAGCTTTTCAGCATCTCGCTGTTCTCCAGCTCGCAGGTCCAGCCGGCCGGGCAATTGTAGAAGCGCCCCTTGCCCGGCTCTTCCGGGTCGCGGAAGACCTCGGCGTACTGCGCCAGGTCGGCGATAGAGCGCAGCTTCGGCGCCTTCGCCTCGAGCTTGCGCTGCGGGTCGCCCTCGATCACGTAGCGCGGCACGTACCAGCCCTCCACCGCGCCGACGATGGGTTCGCCGACGCCGACCACCTTGCCGGCCGCGGCAGCCTTGTTCCAGGCGTCGCTGCGGCCGATCCACTCCTCGGCGAAGACCTGGATGTCATTGGTGCTCAGCGCCTGCTCCATGGTGATCGAGTTGCCCGGCAGGCTGTCGGTGGTACAGCCGTAGCCCTTGGCCAGGACGAACTGCATCAGCTCGGTGAGCAGGGTCCCGCTCTCCCAGTTCAGCCCGGCGAACTTCACCGCCTTGCCGGACTCGCACCAGCCTTCCGCCTGGGCGCCCGCCGCGGCGGCGAGCAGGCCGAGGGCACTGAGAACACTCAACATCGACTTCTTGTATCGCATGGTTCGACGCTCCAGATGCACGATTGGGAAAGGCAGTTGGAAAACCTGCGGGCCGCGCCCGGGGGAACGGCCTCGATCGTTGTTATTGGCCGGCGGCTCAGGCCGCCGTCGGTTCCGTCACAGCCCTCCCTGGGCCTGAAGCACGCCATGCGCGGCATCGCCCTTCGGCCTGACCCAGCGCCGGTAGGCGATCACCAGCAAGGCGATCCAGATAGCCCCGACCCACAGGGCCGGGCGGGTGTCCGGGAAATAGCCGAGCACCACGAAGATGAACAGCATGAAGACGATCGCCGCCGCCGGCGCGAATGGCCACAGCGGCACCGGGAACTTCAGCGCGGCGACCTGGCGTGGCCCCATGCGCCGGCGCATGCCGACCTGGGCCAGGAGGATCATCAGCCAGACCCACACGGTGGCGAAGGTGGCGATGGAAGCGATCAACAGGAATACGCTCTGCGGGATCAGGTAGTTCAGCGCCACGCCGAGCAGCAGGGCCACCGCCATCAGCAGCACGGTCATCCACGGCACGCCGTGCCGCGACACCCGCGAGAAGCCGACCGGCGCCTGGCCCTGGCGGGCCATGCCGTAGAGCATGCGACCGGCGCCGAAGATGTCGCTGTTGATCGCCGAAATCGCCGCGGTGATCACCACGACATTGAGGATCGCCGCGGCCGACTCGATCCCCAGGCCGTCGAAGATCTGCACGAAGGGACTGCCGTTGCTGCCGATCTGCTGCCAGGGGAAGATCGCCATCAGCACGAACAGGGTCAGCACGTAGAACAGCAGGATGCGCAGCGGCACCGCATTGATCGCCCGCGGGATCACCCGCTGCGGGTCCTGCGCCTCGCCGGCGGTGATGCCGATGATCTCGATGCCGCCGAAGGCGAATACCACCACCGACAGCGAGGCGACCAGCCCGGCCCAGCCGTTGGGCAGGAAGCCGCCGTGCTGCCACAGGTTGTGCACGCCGGTGGCGGACGTCGCCGCGCCGCCCAGGCTGAAGCCGAAGAACATGATGCCGAGCCCGGCGAGAATCATCGCGACGATGGCACCGACCTTGACCAGCGACAGCCAGAACTCCAGCTCGCCGAAGACCTTGACATGACAGAGGTTCAGCCCGCCGATGAACAGCACGATGGACAGTACCCAGATCCAGCGCGGCACGTCGGGAAACCAGAACCCCATGTAGATGCCGAACGCGGTGACATCGGCGAGGCAGACGATGATCATCTCGAAAGCGTAGGTCCAGCCGGTGACGAACCCGGCCAGGGGGCCGAGATAGCTGCTGGCGTAATGGCCGAACGAGCCGGACACCGGCTCGTGCACCGCCATCTCGCCGAGCGCGCGCATCACCATGTACACCGCCGCGCCGGCGATCAGGTAGGCCAGCAGCACCGCCGGCCCGGCCATCTGGATGGCCGATGCGGAACCGTAGAACAGGCCGGTGCCGATCGCCGACCCCAGTGCCATGAAACGAATATGACGGGCGTTCAGTCCGCGCCGAAGCCCCGTGTCGTGCGTCATCCCTCGGCTCTCCTGTTGTTGTTCTTGCTGGAGCGCCCCGGCCGAGCGGCCGGGGGCGGGTATCAAAGACTCGGCAACAGCCGGGCCGGCAGCAGCGCGTTCAGGCAACCGCTGGCGAGCAACTGGCTGGCTGCCTCGATGTCAGGGGCGAAGAAGCGATCCTCCTGGTAGTACGGCACCTTGTCGCGCAGCAGGCGGCGAGCCTGCTCCAGCTTCGGAGAACTCTTCAGGCCCTCGCGGAAGTCCAGGCCCTGGCAGGCACCCAGCCACTCCACGGCGAGAATCCCGCGGACGTTCTCGGCCATCGCCCAGAGCCGTTTGCCGGCGTTCGGCGCCATCGACACATGGTCTTCCTGGTTGGCCGAGGTCGGCAGGCTGTCGACGCTGGCCGGGTGGGCCAGGGCCTTGTTGTCGCTGGCCAGCGCGGCGGCGGTGACCTGGGCGATCATGAAGCCGGAGTTGACCCCGCCGTTGGCCACCAGGAACGGCGGCAACTGCGACATGTGCATGTCCATCATCAGCGAGATGCGCCGTTCCGACAGCGAACCGATCTCGGCCAACGCCAGGGCCAGGTTGTCGGCGGCCATCGCCACCGGTTCGGCGTGGAAGTTGCCGCCGGAGAGCACGTCGCCCTCGGCGGCGAATACCAGCGGGTTGTCGGACACCGCGTTGGCTTCGATCTCCAGCACCTCGGCGGCCTGGCGCATCTGGGTCAGGCAGGCGCCCATCACCTGCGGCTGGCAACGCAGCGAATAGGGGTCCTGGACCTTGTCGCACTTCTCATGGGAACGCGCCACCTCGCTGCTGGCGGTGAGCAGGTCGCGATAGGCCGCGGCCACGTCGATCTGCCCGCGCTGGCCGCGCGCGGCATGGATGCGCGCATCGAACGGCGCCCGCGAACCGAGCATGGCCTCGACGCTGAGCCCGCCGCAGACGGTGGCGGCGGCGAACAGGTCCTCGGCCTCGAACAACCCGCGCAGCGCGTAGGCGGTGGACACCTGGGTGCCATTGAGCAGGGCCAGGCCTTCCTTCGCCGCCAGGGTCAGCGGCTCCAGCCCGGCCACCGCCAGCGCTTCGGCGGCCGGCAGCCACTCACCGCGATGGCGCGCCCGGCTTTCGCCGATCAGCACCAGCGACATGTGCGCCAGCGGCGCCAGGTCGCCGGACGCACCCACCGAGCCTTTCAGCGGGATGTGCGGATAGACCTCGGCGTTGATCAGCGCGATCAGCGCGTCGATCACCTTGCGGCGGATGCCGGAGAACCCGCGCGCCAGGCTGTTCACCTTGAGCAGCATGACCAGCCGCACCATGGCGTCGTCCAGCGCCTCGCCGACGCCGGCGGCATGGGACAGGACGATGGAACGCTGGAGCTTCTCCAGGTCGGCCGGGGAAATCCGCGTCGAGGCCAGCAGGCCGAAGCCGGTGTTGATGCCGTAGGCGGTGCGGCCCTCGGCGATGATGTTCTCGACACAGGCGACGCTGGCGGCGATCGGCGCGTCGGCGCTGGGATCCAGGCTCAGGCGCACGGGGGCCAGGTAGGCTTGGCGCAGGTCGGCCAGGGTCAACTGGCCGGGTTTCAGATGCAGGCTCATCGAAGGCTCCTTGTTCGGTTCGGCGGGCTCGGCAGCGCCGTCCGCCGGCGGCGTTTCATGGGATTGAAGGCGGCCGCGCCGCCCTGGAAATTCGTCTCAGGCCCCGTGCGCGGGACGTTCGAAGGCGCCGGGATCGGCCGGCAGGATCATTCGCGCCGGGGCCTGGCGCGTGGCCTTGCGCCGCGCCACCAGGTAGTAGAGGACCGCCGGCACCAGCAAGCCGATGATCCAGGAGATATCCACGCCGCCGAGGTGCTCGACCATCGGTCCGGTGTACAGCGTGGTCGCCAGGAACGGCATCTGCACCAGCACGCCGAGGGTATAGACGGCGATTCCCGGCAGGTTCCAGCGACCGTAGCGGCCGTCGGGGTCGGCCAGCGCGGGCACGTCATAGCGCTCGCGGGTGATGAAGTAGTAGTCGACCAGGTTCACCGCGCTCCACGGGGTGAAGAAGGTCAGCAGGAACAGGATGAAGGACTTGAACGCAGCGAGGAACGAGTGCTGGCCGAGCAGCGCGATGAGCGTCGAGGCGCCGACGATCGCGAGGACGAAAAACAGGCGTTGCACGCGGGTGATCTCCAGTTGGCCGCGTACGCTGCTGATGATGGTCGCGATGCACATGAAGCTGCCGTAGGAGTTCAGCGTGGAAATGGTCACCTTGCCGAAGGCGATGCTGAAGTAGAGCAGCGCGGCGACGGTCCCGCTGCTGCCCAGGCCGACGATGTAGGCCACCTCGCGGCCGGCGAACTGGCCGTTGGCCAGGGCTGCGGAGAACACCCCGAGGACCATCGAGGCCTGGGCGCCGAGCACCGAGCCGAGGCCGACGGCGAGGAAGGTCTTCCACGACGAGGTGGACGCCGGCAGGTAGCGTGAATAGTCGGCCACGTAGGGGCCGAAGGCGATCTGCCAGGACGCCGCCAGCGACACCGCGAGGAGGAACGAGGCCCAGCTGAAATGGCGGATGGCGAGCAGGTCGCCGATGTCGCTGAGCAGCATCAGGCGGCTGAACAGGTAGGCGAAGGCGATGATGCCGAGGACGCTGGCGATCCGCCCGATGATGTGGATGACGCGATAGCCGAGCACCGTCACCAGGACGATGAAGGCGGCGAAGATGAAGATCCCGGCGCTGTCGCTGAGCCCGGTGAGCTGGCCGATGGCCTGGCCGGAAAGCACCGTGCCGGTGGCGGTGAAGCCCAGGTACATCAGGCACACCAGGGCGATCGGGATGCAGGCGCCGTAGACGCCGAACTGCACCCGGCTGGAAATCATCTGCGGCAGCCCCAGGCGCGGCCCCTGCGCGGCGTGCAGGGCCATCACCGCGCCGCCGAGGAGCTGGCCGATGAGCAGGCCGACCAGCGACCAGAACACGTCGCCGCCGAGGACCACGGCGAGGGCGCCGGTGACGATGGCGGTGATTTGTAGGTTAGCCCCCAGCCAGAGGGTGAACTGGCTGTAGAGGCGGCCGTGGCGCTCGTTCGCCGGGATGTAGTCGATCGAGCGCCGTTCGATCAGTGGCTTGCTGTCGCTGCCCTGGGTCATGCTGCTGTACTCCGCTGCGGCTCGCGCGCCGCCATTCTTGTTGTGGCCTGGTCGGGACAGTGGGCGACCGCCCCCACGCCCCGCCGGCGTGGAGGCGGTTTCCGAGTCAGCGCTGGGCGGTGATCATCGGCAGGTTCAGGCCCTGCTCCTTCGCGCAATCGATGGCGACCTGGTAGCCGGCGTCGGCGTGCCGCATCACCCCGGTCCCCGGGTCGTTGGTCAGCACGCGGGCGATGCGTTCGGCGGCCTCGTCGCTGCCGTCGCAGACGATCACCATCCCGGAGTGCTGGGAGAAGCCCATGCCCACGCCGCCGCCGTGGTGCAGCGAGACCCAGGTGGCGCCGCTGGCGGTATTCAGCAGGGCATTCAGCAGCGGCCAGTCGGACACCGCGTCGGAGCCGTCCTGCATGGCCTCGGTCTCGCGGTTGGGGCTGGCCACCGAGCCGGAGTCGAGGTGGTCGCGGCCGATGACGATCGGCGCGGACAGCTCGCCGCTGCGCACCATCTCGTTGAAGGCCAGGCCGAGCTTGGCGCGCAGCCCCAGGCCAACCCAGCAGATGCGCGCCGGCAGGCCCTGGAAGCTGATGCGCTCGCGGGCCATGTCCAGCCAACGGTGCAGGTGGGCATCGTCGGGGATCAGTTGCTTGACCTTGGCGTCGGTCTTGTAGATGTCCTGCGGGTCGCCCGACAGCGCGGCCCAGCGGAACGGACCGATGCCGCGACAGAACAGCGGGCGGATGTAGGCCGGGACGAAGCCGGGGAAATCGAAGGCATTGGCCACCCCCTCTTCCTTGGCCATCTGGCGGATATTGTTGCCATAGTCGAAGGTCGGCACGCCCTGCTGCTGGAACGCCAGCATGGCCCGCACGTGTACCGCCATGGACTGCTTGGCGGCCTTGACCACGGCGGCCGGGTCGGTCTGCGCGCGGTCGCGGTACTCTTCCCAGCTCCAGCCGGCCGGCAGGTAGCCGTTGAGTGGATCGTGGGCGCTGGTCTGGTCGGTGACCATGTCCGGGCGTACGCCGCGGCGAACCAGTTCCGGAAGGATCTCGGCGGCATTGCCCAGCAGGGCGATGGAGATGGCCTTGCCTTCGGCGGTGTAGCGCTGGATCCGCGCCAGGGCGTCGTCCAGGTCCTTGGCCTGCTCGTCGACGTAGCGACTGCGCAGGCGGAAGTCGATGCGGCTCTGCTGGCACTCGATGTTCAGCGAACAGGCGCCGGCCAGGGTCGCCGCCAGCGGCTGGGCGCCGCCCATGCCGCCAAGGCCGGCGGTAAGCACCCAGCGGCCCTTGAGATTGCCGTCGTAATGCTGGCGGCCAGCCTCGACGAAGGTTTCGTAGGTGCCCTGGACGATGCCCTGGCTGCCGATGTAGATCCACGAACCGGCGGTCATCTGGCCGTACATCGCCAGGCCCTTGGCGTCCAGTTCGTTGAAGTGTTCCCAGGTCGCCCAGTGCGGCACCAGGTTGGAGTTGGCGATCAGCACCCGCGGCGCGTTGGCGTGGGTCTTGAACACGCCGACCGGCTTGCCGGACTGTACCAGCAGGGTCTCGTCGTCGTTCAGTTGCTTGAGGGTCTCGACGATCCTGTCGTAGCACTCCCAGTTGCGCGCGGCACGGCCGATGCCGCCGTAAACCACCAGTTCCCTGGGGTTCTCCGCGACCTCCGGGTCGAGGTTGTTCATCAGCATGCGCAGCGGCGCTTCGGTCAGCCAGCTCTTGGCGGTCAGCGTAGTGCCGCGCGGGGCGCGGATTTCAATATCGCGGAATTTGCTCGGGGTGGTCACGGCAGGCTCCTGGGCGTGGCGTTCAACGGGCGGCGACCGGCGAGGGTGCGCCTGAATTCGGGGACGAAGCAGAGGTCGGGCTGGGTCTACCGAACACATCTATGCTTGTACATACAAGTATAAGCAAAGGAAGGGCCAATTCTGCCGCCACGCCCTCCGGCGATATCTCCACATTCCCGTGAATTTCATTCAACCCGTTGATTTTTCTGTAGTTAAGAATTAGCGAAGGTAGCCTCTCCCCCGGGAGAAGGAGCCTGCCGGAACGGCCCTGGGTGCACGTGATCGAAGCGTGCGCGCACCGGTTTGGGGCCTTCGGTAACACCGTTCAGCGCAATTGCGGGTAACCCCAGCCCTGCGCCTGACGCTCGTAGTCGAGGAGAATCCGGTAATGCTCCTCGCCGGCCGGGAGGAAGCTTTTCAGCGCCAGTGTCGCGGCCAGGTGCGGGCACTCGATCAGCGTCAGGTTCAGCGCTTCGAACAGCTCGCGGCGTTGCGCCGCACTCCAGTGCAGCGAGGTGATCAGCGGCAAGGCCGGGCTCGGCGCGCTGCGCCCGAGCACGCGCAGGCCGTCCAGGCGCTCCGGTGCGTGGCGTTGCAGGTAGCCGAAGGTCACTGCATCCACCGAGGTCAGCTCGACCTCACCCGCGGCCACCATCGCCAGGCTGCGCAGGTGGCCGCCGCTGATGTGCACCTCGGCGAAGAACGCCGAGTCTCGCCCCAGCGGCGCCAGCGCATGGCGCAGCAGGTTCATGCCGCTGTTGGAGTCGTGGTCGTTGAGCGCCAGGCGGGTATTGCGGAAGTCGCCGAGGCGCTGGCGCGCCTGTCCTTCGGCGGCGACGAACAGGCTGCAATGCTCGCCGGGAGCACAATCGGGCAAGTCGTAGCTGGGCACCGCGAGCACCGCCACCTGGCCGCGCAACTGGGTCATCAGCGGATAGCCGCAGGTCTGCGCGAACAACAGGTTAGGCTGTCGCCACTGCACCGCCAGATCGGTGGCGGCCGACGCGTAACGGCGCACGCCCAGGCGCCGGCAGACCTCGCCGATGAAGGTTGCGCCGGCCTGCCTGACGCAGTCCGGCTCGACATACATGTCCAGCGCCGCCACCACCAGGGTATCGATCATGCTCTCGTCCGCCTGCCTTCAATGCTCGGGATGCACCGGCGCATCCACTGGCCGCCAACCGTGGCGCCGCCATAGACGACCATAGCCGGGCAGGTGGAAATCGCCACTGCGTCGCCGGTAGGCACGGCGGCTTGCGCTATACACGCGCGGCAGCAGGTACCAGGGCAGGCCCGGCAGATCGTGGTGGACCAGATGCAAGTTGTTGTTGAGGAACAGCAGCCGCCACGGCCACCCCGCCTCGACCAGCACGCTGCGCTGCGCCGGCTCGCGGGCCGGACGGTGCTCGTAGAAAGAGCGCAGCATGCTCAGGCCGAGGGCCGGATAGGCCACCGCCGGCAGGTACAGCCAGGGCGGGATGCCCGCCCAGCGCCAAAGCCCGGCCAGCAACCCGCCCAGCAGCACGGCATGCAGGCCCCACAGGCGCCAGGCGGCACCCTCTCCCCGGCGCAACCGCGAACCTTCCAGGCGCGCCATCGCCGCCAGGGCCAGCAGCGGGCCGAGGGTGGCGCGACCGAGCAGGGTCTTGTCCAGGCAGAGCCAGCGCCGCCGCCAGGAGCCCAGGCGCGGCCACTCGGACAGACTGACGTAGCGACTCTCGGGGTCCAGCCCCGGGTAGGTCAGTTGCTCGTCGAGGTGGTGCCGCAAGTGGCTGTCACGGTACAGCGGATAGGGATACCAGACGGCCAGTGGCAGGTAGCCGAGCATGGCGTTGAACCTCGGCCAGCGGGTCGGGTGGCCATGGATCAGCTCATGCTGCAACGACATGTAGAGGGAGGCGAACGGCACCAGTCCCGCCAGCACCGGCCAACCCCAGCGCTCATACTGGCTGGCGAGCAGTGCCCAACCGCCGTACAGGCAGGCGATCAGCAGCCAGGTCGGCCATTCGCTGCGCGCCTGGAAGGTATCCTGGAGCCGCCGCACCAGGGTGCGCTGACGCCCGCTCAGGTAGTGCGC
The DNA here is from genome assembly GCF_020708595.1 of Pseudomonas sp. 203-8. Taxonomy (NCBI): domain Bacteria; kingdom Pseudomonadati; phylum Pseudomonadota; class Gammaproteobacteria; order Pseudomonadales; family Pseudomonadaceae; genus Pseudomonas; species Pseudomonas sp. 203-8. Next base: position 475,452 of record NZ_JAJFDF010000001.1, read on the forward strand.
CATGAAGGCTGGCGAGGCTTACTTCAGGGAGGTATCGAGGCGCGCGGCGACTTCGGCCGGCACCCAGTGGCTCCAGATTTCGCGATGCTGGCGAAGAAACTGCGCACGCACCTCGCCGACCTCGCGATGATTCTGCGCCATGTCGGCGAGCAGCTCGTTGAACAGCGGCAAGGGGATCTCGACCTTGCGGAACAGCTCGACCAACGCCGGCGCCTTGTCATGGAAATCGCGGGAAACACCAATGGTGATCTTCGCCGGCAACGAGCGGGAACCGATGGGGTCGGGGTTCTTCGGATCGGACAGGGTGGCCCAGGCCTTCTCGCTGAACGGCGGCTCTTCCAGTTGCACCAGCTTGAAACGGCCCATCAACGGAGTCGGCGACCAATAGTAGAAAAGCACCGGCTCGCCGCGCCGGAAGGCCGCACTGATCGCCGTATCCAGCGCCGGGCCGGTGCCGGTGCGGAAGTTCGTGTAGCTGTCCTGCAACCTGTAGGCCTTGAGCTTCTGGCTGTTGACGATCTCGCAGGTCCAGCCGGTCGGGCAGTTGTAGAAACGCCCCTTGGCGGGCTCCTCGGGATCGCGGAACAGCGCCTTGTAGCGCGGCAGGTCGGCGACCGACCTCAACTCCGGCGCCTTCGCCTCGATGCCTCGTTGCGGGTCGCCCTTGACCAGGTACTCCGGCACCCACCAGCCCTCGGTGGCGCCCTTCACCGTCTCGCCGACGGAGAACACCTCGCCCGCCTCCTCCGCCGCGCGCCACACCGGGCTACGCCCGGCCCATTGCTCCCCGGTGACCTGGATATCGTTCTGGCGCAGGGCGTTTTCCATGGTCACGGTATTGCCCGGCAGCGCGTCGGTCTCGCAGCCGTAGCCTTTTTCCAGTACGTAGCGCAACAGGTCGGTGGTGAACATGCCGCTTTCCCAGTTCAGCCCGGCGAACACCACTTTGCCCGGGTACGGGCATTCCGCCGCGACGGCGGTCTGGCTGGCGAGGCTGGCGCCCAGGGCGAGGACGGCGAGGATCTGGCGAAGCGGGGGCATGCGGGTCTCCCGGTTGGAGTCGGACGGCATGCGGAACTATATAGGCATTAAAAATATTGGATTAATAACGTTTGATTCTTTGGATAGACAAAAGCGCCTACCCTTTCGGTGTAGACGCTTTTTCCTGGCGGCGCCGGCGAATCACAGCGAATCGAGTTCCACCGCACAGACCCACGCCGGCTCGTGGGCCGTCAGGCGCCAATGCTGCAAGCCCTGCAGCCCCTCGGCGCACAGGCAGTCGTGGGCAGCCAGTTGCCCGCGAGGTTGCCCTTGCAAGGAAATCGCTACCCCGTCCTGCTGGGCGAACAGCAGCAGCGTGCTCGCCGTGCCGTGCCAGTCCAGCTCGCCCTCGACCCGCAGCCATTGCAGGCGCGCGCGATGGCGCTGGGGCGCATAGATCAGGTTGAAGTCGCGGATAGCTCCATCGAGCAGGGTGCAGTGCACCTCGCTGTCGCCGGAAAAGGCGAAGGCCTGCCGCGCGCGTAGCGGCGCGGATTCCGCGCCATCCACCCGCAGGCGCATGCCGCCGCCCTCCAGCACGCTGATGATCCGCTGGTAACCGGCGAAGCGGGAGAAGCCGCCGGACTCGCCGACATCGGCGATCGACAGGCGCCAGCCGAAGCCGTCCAGGCCGTCGCCGCCGTCGCCGTCGCGGGCGATCTCCTCGGTGGAGCCGGCGCCGTTCTTCCACGGCATTCTCGAGTAGTCGACGGCGCGCAGGATGCGGAGTTCGCTCATGAGCTGAAACGTCCTTCCAGACGGTGGCGGGAACCCGGGTGCAGCAGCCGCGCGGCGGTCACCGCGACACGCCCGGACCATGTGCGGCGGCGGATCAGCAGGCACGGCTCGCCGCGTTCGATCTGCAACAGCTTGCACTCGGCCGGCTCGGCGAGGATCGCCTCGACCACATGCTCGCCCTCGGTGAGCGGCGCCACCTGGGTCAGGTAGGCATAGGGCGTTTGCCGGGTGAAATCCTGCTTGAGGTAGTCCGGCGCCACCGCGGCGTTCACGTAGCGGTCCTCGATCTGCACCGGGATATCGTTCTCGTAGTGCACGATCAGCGAGTGGAACACCCGCTGGCCTTCGCGCACGTCCAGTGCCAGGGCGCGCTCGGGGCCGGCGACCTCCTCGCCGAGGGTGATCACCTGGCAACGATGGCGATGCCCGCGGGCCGCGATCTCGTCGGCGATATTGTGCACCTCGAACAGTGCCGACTGGCCCTTGGGCTCGGCGACGAAGGTACCGACCCCCTGCATGCGCACCAGCAGGCCGTCGCTGGTCAGTTCGCGCAGGGCGCGATTGATGGTCATGCGACTGAAGCCGAGCTGGCTGACCAGTTCGCTCTCGGAGGGCACCCGGTGGTGCGGCGGCCAGGCGCCCGACTGGATCTGGCTGACGATCATCTGCTTGACCCGCGCGTAGAGCGGCGCCGGTACCTCGCCGAGTTGCGAGGCCAGCGGGGAACGATCGGAAGAAGAGGACGTCACGGAGAGACTCCTTGTCGAGGCGTCGATGAAGTGAGTTTACGCACCGCTTAATCGTCTGTATATGTATATACAAATAAAACAGACTGCGTGTGAGCTGATTATGTCCGCAATTTTCGCTGAACGTGCGTTGCTGCCGGAAGGCTGGGCGCGAAATGTCCGTTTCGAGATTTCCGCGGACGGAGTCCTCGCCGAGATTCGTCCCGACGCCAACGCCGACGGCGCCGAACGCCTCGGCGGCGCCGTGCTGCCGGGGATGCCCAACCTCCATTCGCACGCGTTCCAGCGCGCCATGGCCGGGCTCGCCGAAGTCGCCGGCAATCCCAACGACAGTTTCTGGACCTGGCGCGAGCTGATGTACCGGATGGTCGCTCGGCTGTCGCCGGAACAGATCGAGGTCATCGCCCGCCAGCTCTATATCGAGATGCTCAAGGCCGGCTACACGGCGGTGGCGGAATTCCACTACGTCCATCACGACCTCGACGGCCGCTCCTACGCCGACCCCGCCGAACTTTCCCTGCGCATCTCCCGCGCCGCCAGCGCCGCCGGCATCGGCCTGACCCTGCTTCCCGTGCTTTACAGCCACGCAGGCTTCGGCGGCCAGCCGGCCAGCGAGGGCCAGCGGCGCTTCATCAATGGCAGCGAGGCCTACCTGGAACTGCTCCAGCGCCTGCGCGCGCCGCTGGACGCGGCAGGCCACTCCCTGGGCCTGTGCTTCCACTCCCTGCGCGCGGTGACTCCGCAGCAGATCGCCACGGTCCTCGCCGCCGGCCACGACGACCTGCCGGTCCACATCCATATCGCCGAACAGCAGAAGGAAGTCGACGACTGCCTGGCCTGGAGCGGACGCCGGCCGTTGCAATGGCTGTACGAGAACGTCGCGGTCGACCAGCGCTGGTGCCTGGTCCATGCGACCCACGCCGACCCCGGCGAGGTGGCGGCGATGGCGCGTAGCGGCGCGGTGGCCGGCCTGTGCCTGAGCACCGAGGCCAACCTCGGCGACGGCATCTTCCCGGCGACGGACTTCCTCGCCCAGGGCGGGCGCCTGGGCATCGGCTCGGACAGCCACGTCTCGCTCAGCGTGGTCGAGGAACTCCGCTGGCTGGAATACGGCCAGCGCCTGCGCGACCGGAAACGCAACCGGCTGTACCGCAACGACCAGCCGATGATCGGCCGCACGCTCTACGACGCTGCGCTGGCTGGCGGCGCTCAGGCCCTTGGGCAGCCGATCGGTAGCCTCGCCGTTGGCCGCCGCGCCGACCTGCTGGTGCTCGACGGCAACGACCCCTACCTGGCCAGCGCCGAGGGCGACGCCCTGCTCAACCGCTGGCTGTTCGCCGGCGGCGACCGCCAGGTGCGCGACGTGATGGTGGCCGGCAGATGGGTGGTGCGCGACGGCCGGCATGCCGGGGAAGAACGCAGCGCCCGGGCATTCGTCCAGGTGCTGGGGGAACTGCTCGACTGACCCTGCGCAGCGGCGGACAACCGCGTTGCGCTTATCCGCCCGACTCGTTCGAGCCGTCGGGCGCTAAACGCCGATACTTCCCACGCCAGCCGCCAGGCGTGAACGGCGCTGGAAAGAAAAAACGCCCCGGCGGGGCGTTCCTTCACTGGCTCCGCTTCAACTGGCCGTCGGGTACCCGCCAGATCAGCTCGTCCACCGCGTAACCGCGGCTGCGCGCTTCTTCCAGCAGACGCTCGCGGGTCTGCTGCGAAACCTGCGGGGTACGCGACAGCAGCCACAGGTATTCACGGTTCGGATTGCCCACCAGCGCGGTGCGGTAGTCGTCGTCCACCGCCAGCACCCAATAGTCGCCGCGCGCCACGTTGGGGAAGAGATTGGCGAACCAGTTGTCGAAGCGCACCCACAACTTGTCGGTGCGGCCCGGCTGCTGGGCGACCGCCCGCCCCTCCACCTGCTCCCACTCGCCATCCCGGGTCAGGCAGCGGTTGATCACCTGGATGCTCTGGTCTTCCTGCAAGCGGTAATGCGCCTCCGATTGCGCGCAGTTGCGCTGGAAGAACATCGGCAAGCGCGCCAGTTCGTACCAGGTGCCCTGGTAGCGCTGGAGGTCGACCTGCTCGGTGGCCGGCGGATTCTTCGGCGAGCCCGCGCAACCGACCAGCAGCAAGCCCAGCCACAGGGTGCAGAGCACCCGGATCGGCAGACCGATCACTTGAGCCCCTGGCCGGAGAAGAGCAGCGCCTTGTCGGCCGCGTACTGCACGCTGATGAAAGCCTTCTCGTCGCCCCAGGTGCAGCTGGACATGCCCAGCGCGCCGGAGCACTCGGTCGGCTTGCCGAGGATCGCCTCGACCTCGGCCTTGCTCATGCCGGCCTTGAGCTTGGAATAGTTTTCCTGGTTGATCTTGCTGCAGGCAGCCAGGACGACGCAGAAAGCGACCACGGCCAGGGTACGGAACGACGCCATGAGGAACTCCTTGTTCGGGGGAAGCGCTGCCCTACAGCTTGGCATACGCGGGGGAAATCCGAAGCCTTGGAGTCAGAAACGCGAACCGGGTTCCCTGAGGAACGCCGTCTCCTCCTCGCTGGAAGGGCGGCCGAGAATGGCGTTGCGATGGGGGAAGCGGCCGAAACGGGCGACTACCGCATGATGCCGCTCGGCATAGTCGTAGAAGTCATCAAAGGGCTGGCGCGCACTGCCGCCGACCTGATCGCGCAGGTCGCGGAAGCAGGCTACCGCCCGCTCCTGGCTGGGCAGGTCCTCGGCGTGCTCCAGGACCAGGTAGGCGAACACCCGGCGCACCGGCGGCAACTGGCGGTCGAAGCCTTTTTCCAGGCCCTCGCGCACCACCCGTTGCGCCCGGGCGTCGCCGGCGTAGGCACGCGGCGTGTCGCGGTAGATCATCCGCGGCAACTGGTCGAGCAACAGGATCAGCGCCAGCCAGCCATCGGCCTCGGCCGTCCACTCCTGCAAGCCGCCGTCCAGCGCCTGGTTCACCAGGTCGCCGAAACGGCCGCCGGCGTCGGCGTCCTGGCAGACGTTCTTGCCGAACCACAGGCCGTTGCGCTGGGCAACCACCTCGGCGACATCGCTGGAGGTGCCGAACCACCAGTCGAGCAAGGTCTCCCAGGGCGCGCTCATCGGCCTACTCCGCGTGGTAGCCGGTGATGCGCTCGACTTCCTGCTTCGAGCCGAGGAACACCGCGACACGCTGGTGCAGGTTCTCCGGCTTGATGTCGAGGATGCGCTGGGTGCCGTTGGTGGCGGCGCCGCCGGCCTGCTCGATGATGAACGACATCGGGTTGGCTTCGTACATCAGGCGCAGCTTGCCGGGCTTCTCCGGCTCGCGGGCGTCGCGCGGGTACATGAAGACGCCGCCACGGGTCAGGATGCGGTGGACGTCGGCGACCATCGAGGCGATCCAGCGCATGTTGTAGTTCTTGCCCAGCGGGCCTTCCTTGCCGGCCAGCAGTTCTTCCACGTAGCGTTTCACCGGCGCTTCCCAGTGGCGCTGGTTGGACATGTTGATGGCGAACTCGGCGGTGCTTTCCGGCACGCTGATGTTGTCGTGGGTGAGGACGAAGCTGCCCAGCTCGCGATCCAGGGTGAAGCCCTTGACGCCATTGCCGAGGGTCAGCATCAGCATGGTCTGCGGGCCGTAGATGGCGTAGCCGGCGGCGACCTGGGTGGTGCCCGGCTGGAGGAAGGCTTCCTCGCGCAGGGTATCGTTCTGGTTCAGGTACTCGTTGGGGCAGCGCAGCACCGAGAAGATGGTGCCGACCGAGACGTTGACGTCGATGTTGCTGGAGCCGTCCAGCGGGTCGAAGACCAACAGGTAGGCGCCTTTCGGATAGCGCCCCGGAATCTGGTAGGGGTGGTCCATCTCCTCGGAGGCCATGCCGGCCAGGTTGCCGGCCCATTCGTTGGCTTCCAGCAGGATCTCGTTGGACATCACGTCCAGCTTCTTCTGCACCTCGCCCTGCACGTTCTCGGTGCCCATGCTGCCGAGCACGCCGCCCAGCGCGCCCTTAGACACCGCATGGCTGATTTCCTTGCAGGCACGCGCCACGACCTCGATGAGGAAGCGCAGGTCGGCCGGGGTGTTGTGGCTGCGGGTCTGCTCGATCAGATAGCGGCTCAGGGTAACGCGGGACATGGATGGCTCCGGAGAGAGGAAAAAACCCGCGCAGTTTAACGCGGAATTGGCGGTCACGCTTGACTCCGCGCAACCGCCGGTTGGAGATCGGCGGCGGCGGCGCGGTTCATTTCCGCGGCGCGCAACCGATCGACGGTCGTCAGCCGCGCCCCATCTCGCCGTTCAGGCTGGCCTGGACGATTTCCACCCAGTAGCCGTCGGGATCGCTGATGAAGGCCACGTTCTTCATGCCTCGGTCCAACGGCTTGACGAAGTTCACCCCGAGCGTTTCGAAACGCTCGCAAGCCGCCACCAGGTCGGGCACCGAGAAACAGATATGGCCGAACCCGCGCGGGTCCTGGTTGCCGTTGTGGTACTGGCTGTCGTCGCTCTCGCTGCCCCAGTTGTGGGTCAGCTCGAGGACCGACTGGCGCCCGAAGGTATATCGCTGGCGCTCGTCGACCGCATCAGGCACTTCTTCGCCACGGGTCATGGCGAGGAAATACAGGGAGAAGCGGCCTTCCTCGAAATCCAGGCGACGCAGCAGGCGCATGCCGAGCACCCGCGAGTAGAAGTCGAGCGAGCGCTTCGGATCCTTGACCCGCAACATGGTGTGGTTGAACACGTATTCCTGGGTGATGGCGTCCGGCTCCATGCAGATGCCGGGCTGTACTTCGGTGTTGAAACTCATCGGGCGATTCCCTCGAACGAAACGGATCGGCAGTGTATGGCGGTCGACCGGGCGGCGAGTAACAGCGGGGTACTACTCTCTTGATGCCGGCGCGCGCCGTTCGTTCCGTCGGCGAGAAACGCGACCGGCGCCGCCCGGGCGCCGGTCGCCGCTACCTCAGAAGTCCAGGCTCAGCGCCAGGCTGACGCTCTGCTGGGTATCGTCCTCGCCCTTGCGCCAGTTGTAGCCGCCGCGCAGCGACAGCTCCGGTGCCAGTTTCTGGCTGAAGCCGAGGGAGACGCGGTTGAGGTGGTCCTGCGGGGTGTAGCCTTCGAGGGTAAAGCGATTGCCCGGCAGGCTGTTGAGGGACATGGTCAGGTCCTGGGTGTCGTCCTCGTACTCGCGTTCGTGGGCGTACTCGGCGAACAGCTGGGTATCGCTGCCGAACGCGTACTTGCCTTGCAGGCCGGCGCCCAGGCGCTTCGAGCTGCGCTTCTGGTCGTCGTAGTCGAGCGCGGTGGCGCTGGCGCCCTTCTCGGAATAGCCGTCGACCTCGACCCGTGCATAGTCGGCGCTGACGAACGGCGACAGGTGCCAGGGACTGTCGGCCTGCTGGGCGATGTCGTAGCCCAGGCGCACGCTGAACGCCCACAGGTGGCCGTTGGTGTCGCCTTTCTCGCTGCGCTCGCCGCCGCCCAGGGCGAACTTGCGCTTCAGGTCGTCGTAGTCGAGGTAGCCGCCGGTCAACGCCGCGTCGGCCCACCAGCGGTTTTCCTGGTACTGCACGAAGGCGCTGGCCATGTAGCTGTTCATTCGGTAGTCGGAATCCTTGGCGCCGGCTTCCAGCTTCTGCCGGTAGAAACCGGCGGCGACCCCGGCGCGCCAGGCCTCGTCGATGCGGTAGCTGCCGCCAAGGGTCAGGTTGTAGCCATTGCCGTCGCCGCTGGCGGCGCTGTCCTGGGAGTCGAAGTCCAGGCGCTGGCCACCGCCGCCGACGAAGCCGCGCCACTGGCCGACGTTCTGCCAGTTCTCCCAGTCCGCCTGCCACTGGCTGCGCAGTTCGTCCTGGTAGGCACGCAGGGTGCCGTGGGCCATTTCCGGCAGCAGGGTCAACTCCCAGGGCGCCGACAGCAGCGAATAGGTGTAGTCGGCGATCAGGCGCTGGCCGGTGATGGTCGGGTGCACGCTGTCATTGAACAGCAGTTTGCTCGGGTCGGGCGTGCTGCCGTTGATCCCATAGGTCGGGTTCATGGTGCAGCCGTTGCCGCTGAAACAGGTGCCGATCAGGTTCTGGTCGGCGGCCAGGCCGAAGGAAGCCGGGTTGGCCATGCCTTCCTTGAGCAGCAGCGGGATGTTCAACGGAATGACGTTGGCGCCGGCCTGGCTCAACTGGGCGGTCAGCTCGGCGTTGAACGTGCCGCTGAGTTGGCTGGCGAAAGGCTGCAAGGGACCACCGAAGGTAGCCGGGGTCAGGCCCAGGTCGGGCAACAGCCAGACCACGATGTAGCGCGCGCCGGCCTGCTGCAGGGCCTGCACGCTATCCACCAGGCGACCGGCGGCCTGTTGTGCCTGGACGTCGTTGAGGATGCGCCCCTGGAGGAAGTCGTTGCCGCCGCCGGTGATGTAGTACAACGCGTTCGGATCGGCACCCAGGCCCTGGCGGGCACGGTCCACCAGGTAGCCATCGCGGCTGCGCAGGAGGGTATTGTCGCGCTCGATCAGCGAGCCGTTGGCCGCGGTGATCGAGTCGTAGATCTGGTCGGTCCGGTAGCCGCCCACCGCCCAGTTGTTGCCGTCGGCGATGCCCTGCTGGGCGTTGACCGGCGAGGTCGAGGCAGCCAGGTCGCCCGGGGCGATGCCGAGCTGATTGCCGAGCAGCATGGGCGCGGTCGGTCCGAAGATCTCGCCGCTGCCGTTCTGGTAGGTCGGGCCGACCCGGTTGGTGAAACGCGAGGTGCTTCCGGCGGGGCCGGCAGGATCGGGGAACTGCCCGGCATCGCTGAGGCTGTCGCCGAACACCACCAGCGTCGAATAGGGCGAAGGAGCAGCCTGCGGGGCGGTGGACAGCGAAGCCAGCAGGCAGGCCGCTACCAGTGGCTTGAGCGCCATTCTGATCATTCTCTTACTCCGTGATTTGTTTTTATTGTCGGGCCGCCGCGTCGTCGGCATGCGCCCCGGGGCCCGTCATAAAGCCTCCTCAGCCGAACAGCATAGCGCGGAACCGGCTCATGGCTTGTTCGGCGAGGAACGCAGCAGGCTCATTGCCATTATTACCAGCAGAGCGACCCCCAGCAGAAGTACCGCCCACAGGCCGATCTTCTTCCAGTCGCTACCCGGTGCCGGCGCCGCGACCGCCATGGCCACCTCCAGCGGTTCGCCCAGGCTGGCGCTACCCAGGGTGGCGCGCTTGCTCTCGGTATAGCCGGGAATCAGTACGCCGAGCGGCAGCGCCGCCGACTGCGCGCCGGGCTTGCCGAACGCCAGCCGGTACGGCGGGCTGCCGCGCACCAGGAACACCAGTTCGCTGGCCGGCAGGCCGACACTCAGGGACGGGACCTCCGGGCCCAGGCCGGTACCTCGTTGGTCCACCTGCAGACGCAGCTCGCGCACCGCCCAGCCCGGCAGTTCCAGCTCGTTCTGCTGTACGTTGCGGCCGTCGATCGGCAGCCGGTAGAGAACCCCGCGTGCCAGGCTGCTCCAGGCGGCCTCCCGGCGCGGCGAAGCGTTCTCCGTACGATCACGGCCGGACAGTTCCACCGGGACGATGGTGTGGGTCAGCGCCTGCTCCAGGGACACCCGCACCCGCTGCAACGGCAACGCCAGCGGCAACTGCCAGCGGTACTCGCCGTCCCCCGCCTGGCGCCCGGCCAGCGGCTCGGACCAGATCATCGGCGCCGGCTCGGTGCTCCGCGTGCTGCCTTGCAGGCGGGCGCCTTGGAGGTCTGCCGCGGTTGCCCCGGCCGGCCAGGCCAGACGCAGGTAGCGGGCCTGGCGGCCGGGAAGCTTGACCTCGCTGACGTCGATGCGTTCGCCGTTGAAGGTCAAGCGGGCGATCTGTCCGTCACCCCAGGCCTGCCAATGCTCGAGGTCGTCGCTGGCTTCCACGGAGAAGCGCTGGAAGCCCTCCTCCGGGCTGCTCCAGTCCAGCCGCAGGCGCTCCAGGGGAAACGTCACCGCGCTCGCGTCGATCAGCCAGCCGCGCAAAGTCTCGGCAGCCGGCCCGGCGTTTTCCGGCAGCACCTCGACTATGGTGCCGCTGGTGTTGCGCTGCACCCGCAGGTTCGGTTGCGTCGCGTCGGCGGCGGACGTGCCTCGCAACGGGAACAGCCGCACCTCGGCCTCATGCGGCGTGCTGGCCTGGCGCTCGCTGCCGGCCACCAGGGCGTAGGGCAAGGCCTCGCCTTCGGCATCGAAGACCCGCAGGTCGCGCAGGTCGGCATGGGCAGCCGACAACTGCACGCTCATCGGGATGCTCAGGCGATACCAGGGACCTTCGCCCTGCAGCGACAGCGCCACCTGGCGGCTGAAACCTTCGGCAGACTCCTTCGCCGACAGCGGCAGGGACAGGCAGGCGCCCAGCAGGAGCAGGCCGGCGGTTCTGAACGAAAAGGAGCGCGTCATGGCTGCTCGGCCTCCGATGCGACCTCGGCGCGACGCGGAGGCAAGGGTGAGAAGTAGCCGACGACCAGCAACAGGACGCCGACCCCGATGAAGGAGATGATTCGCTCCAGGCTGCCACTGTTGCCCAGCTCGACGAAGAACAGCTTGACCACCACGACGCCGACCAGCGCCGCGCCGACCATCCACAGGTCGCGCCGGCCGAGACGGGTACCGGCGATGGTCAGGCCCAGCGCACAGAGCGTCCAGACCAGCGACAGCCCCGCCTGCACCAGCATCGACGCGGCCAGCGCCTCGGCCTGGAACGGTACGCCGGCCAGGTGGTGCGCGGCGCGGCACACCGCCAGGGTCAGCAGGGCGAACAGCGAGGCGCCGGCCAACGCCTGGCGCCCCAGGCGCGCGCTGGCATTGCCATCGACGAGCGAGGCCAGGCTGGCGTCGCTCCAGCGGTAGAGGGCGAACAGCACGATCAGCAGCCCCAGTTCCAGCGGGTTGGCCAGCGGCAGGTAAGGCAGCGGCTCGGCAGCGCCGTCGCTGAGCAGGTTGGCGCTCCAGAACCAGCCGAGCAGCAACAGCGCCACCGGCGCAGCGGCGAGCAGCCGATACTCCCGCGGGAAGTCGCGCAGCGGCCAGGGCAGGCTCCGCCCGCCAGCCACCAGCAGCAGGTAGGCGCTCGGGACCAACGCCCAGCCCAGCCAACGCCAGGCGTTGTACTGTTCGGCGAGCAGGGCGAACAGGTAGCGCAGCTCCAGCGCCAGCACCCCGAGCAACAGCCAGCAACCGAGCACATGGGCGACGCTCAGGGCCTTCGCCGGCAGCAGCGGGGCAAGGCGTCGCAGCGACAGCAGGTGCGTGGCGAACAGCAGCGGCCAGGCCAGCCAGCCGAATTCGCCGAACGGCTGGTAATCGAAACGCCAGGCACTGGCCAGGGCCAACAGCGCCACCGGGACCAGCGCCAGGCACAGCAGGGCCAGTTCGCGCCAGCGCTCGCGCAGCGCCAGCAGCATCCACGACGCCACTGTCGCCGCGGCCACCAGCAGCAACGCATGCTCGCGCAGGCCATAAGGCACGAAGCGGACGGTTTCGCACAGCGCGGTCAGCGCCCACCAGCCGGCTCCCCAGAGCAGCAGCAAGTGCGACAGCTCGGCCAGGCCGAGGGTACCGATACCCAGCGCCCGCTCGCGCTCGCCGGCGCGGCGCAGCCGCCAGGCGCCGACCAGCGCCGCCAGGGCCAGCACTGCCGGCGTCCAGAACCCGGAATGGGCCAGGGGCCGCAGGCCTTCGCCGCTCAGCGAGCCGAACAGCGACGGCCCGGCGAGGAGGAACGCCAGGCCGCCCACTACCTGCAAGGCGAGGCCGAAGTAGAAGCTCAGGCGCTGGCGCAGCACCAGGCTCAGCCAGATGATCAGCAGCCCGCTACCGGCCCATACCGCGCTGGCGCTGCGCCAAGGCAGGACGAACAGCACTGCCAGGTTGACGAACGCCAGACCGGCCAGCAGCACCAGGCTCAAGCCCATGAGCAGCCGACTGTCGTCCTTCACCAGCGGGTCGCGCGCCGCCAGCAGCATGCCGCCGATCAGCGCCAGGCCAATCAGCGAGGCGGTCATCAAGCCACGCCAGCCCGAGTCGAATACCCCACCCTGGCCATCGCCGCCCTGCAAATGCAGGAGGAACAGCGCACCGCCCAGCAGTTGCACGGCGAAGGCGCAGAACAGGAAGGTACGCGAGCCCAGGCGCAAGCCGGCGAACAAGCTCGCCAGGCCGGCCACGGCCCAGGCGATGGCGGTGCCGTCGACGGCCAGGCAGAGCGGTGCGACCAGGTAGAGGAAGGCCAGGCCGGCGGCCGCCAGCAACGGCCGGCAGGCCGGCTCCCAGTCGGCCAGCACTTTCGCCGGCGCGCGACGCAGCTGCCAGAAGCTGAACAGCGCCGCCGCACCGAGCATCAGCGCGCCCAGCGGCGAACCCTCCAGCAACGTCGTCTCACCCGGCCGCACGCCATTCAGATAGGCCAACGCCGCACCGCCCTGCAGCAGCAGAGCGAAGATCCGCGCCAGGCGGCGTTGCTGGTGCAGGCCGAGCCAGTATATGCCGGCGCCCTCGACCGCCCAGGCGGCCGAGGTCCAGCGCGCGTCCAGGCCGAGCGGAATGGCCAGGGTGCCGAAGACCACCCCCAGCGCCAGGCAGATTTCCACCAGCAGGCTGGTGCGTCCGGCCGAAGCATGGCCGCGCAGCACCCGCGCCAGGACCATGTAGAAGAGCCCCAGGGCCAGGGCGCTGAAGGCCATGCCGAAGTCGATGTGGCCGATCACCGCGCATTGCAGGCCGAACCCCACCAGCGGCGGACCGAACAGCACGGTGGCGTCGATGTAGTCGGCCTGTCGCGCCGACCAGCGCAGCAGTTCGCCGCGCTCGGCAGGCGCCTGCGCGGCCTCCAGCAGCTTGCGGCGGGCGAAGAGCAGGCCGATCCCGACGTACATCAGGAAGAACAGGGCCAGGAACGGCTCGGTGCTGGCGAACAGCTCCGGTGTATAGGAGCGCAGTCCCCAGGCGAAACCGATGCCGAAGGTGCCGACGAAGCCGACCAGGTTGAGCGGCCGCCAGGCGCGGAACCAGGCGATGGCGAAGATGCCGGCGTTGAGCAGGGCGAAGTAGCTGAACAGCGCTACATGGTTGCCGCTGCCGGTGGAGGTCAGGATCGGCGCGGCGAAGCCGCCGAGCGCCGCCACCACCGCCAGGCCCATGGCGTTCTGCAGCACGGCGAGGATCGCCGAGCAGATCGTCACCACCACCAGCAGGGCCAGCGCCGCGCCGGGAGAGATCAGCGGATGCAGGCGCATGGCGGCGAAGATGGTCAGGTACAGCACCGCGATACCGGTGCCTTGCAGGATCAGGCCGTAGGCGGCGCGCCGCTCGCGCAACCACCAGCCGACGCCGAGCAGCGCCATCGCTGCCAGCGCCACCCCGGCGTAGCGGTACTCCACCGGCACCGCCACCCGTTCCGAGGCATAGCGCAGGAGGAAGGCCAGGCCGATGAACAGCAGCACCACGCCGATGCGCAATACCGTGTTGCCGCCGAACAGCCAGCCCTTGGCCGCGGCGAAGCCACGCTCGACCAGCGAGGGTTCGCGTGGAGGCGCTGGAGGGGCGGCACGGCGCGGCGCTGGCTGGGCGTCAGGCTGGAACGCCGGCTGACGCTCGATGGGCTGGACGGGTTCGGGGGGACGAGGCGGAGGCGGCGCAGCCTCGACGGCCGGTAGCTCGATGTCCCAGTCCAGCGGCGGGGCAACCTCGGCGGGAGGAGCGGGAGGCGTGTCTGCGAGCGGCTGGTCGATGCCGGCGGCCGGCTCGGGAACGCTTTCGGGAAGGTCCTGCGCCTGGCGCTCCACGCGCAGCAAGCGCTGGTGGATGACCTCGGTGCCGCGCTCGAAGCGTTCGGCGAATTCGCTCATCTGCTTGCGCAGGCGCTCGTTCTGTTGCGCCAGGTTCTGCAGCGAGACGGCCTGTCCCAGGGCCAGGCCGGAAAGGCCGCCGAGGAGGGCGCCGACCAGCGATTCCCCGGCGAAGCCGCCGAGGATCAGGCCCACCAGCATGAAAATCCATTGCATGCGTCGAATCCTTGATCAAGAGGTACCACGATCCACTGATACCTGCCCTGGCCATCCTGCCAGAGCGGAACCCGCGCCGGGAGTATACAGCCCGCATTCCAGAGATTCGACGCATTCCGACGCCCGCCCCGTGGCGAGCTACCTCTTCCTGGCGATGAACTGGACCACGCAGGCCGCGCCGGTGTGGAAACGGCCCTCGACCACCTCGCGCTCGATTTCCCGCGCCAGCAGCACTTCGCACTCCGGCAGCTCAGCCTCCAGCGCCGCACGGCTCACCAGCATGTCGACGTCCGCCGGGCCGCCGGTGCCGCGGCCGAGCTGTTCCGGCCGATAGGCCTCCAGCAGGAAGAGACCGCCCGGTCGCAGCGAACGCTCCAGCAGGCGGTTGAGTCTGCCGCGCACGCGACTGGGCAGGTGCGCGAAGATCGACACCACCGCGCCGAACGCCGCTGCCGGCGGTTCGTAGTCCGCCAGGTCGACCACCAGGGTGTCGATCGACACGCCTTTCGCCTCGGCCAGCCGGCGCGCCTTGGCCAGGCCGACGGTGGAGCCGTCCACGCCAAGCACCTCCAGCCCCAGCGAAGCGAGGAACACCGCGTTGCGCCCCTCGCCCTCGGCGACGCTCAGCACCGGCCCGGCCAGCCGCTGCGCATGCTCCTTCAGGAAAGCGTTGGGTTCGGTTCCGTAGACATACTCTTCGGCGGCATAGCGTTCGTCCCACATGAGGTTCACCTCGTCTGTATTTCGTCACGGCCCAGGTGCCGAAACGCTAGTCTTCCACTTCAAGTCGACTTGAGGTCAAGGGCATGCGGCAACTGGACATAGGCGAGGTCGCGCGACGATCCGGGGTACCGGCCTCGACCCTGCGCTACTACGAGGAAAAGGGACTGATCGCCTCCAGCGGCCGGCACGGCCTGCGCCGGCTGTTCGATGCAGGCGTGCTGGAGCGGCTGGCGCTGATCGGGCTGGGCCGCGCCGCCGGGTTGTCGCTGGACGAGATTGCCGGCATGGGCGCAGCCGACGGCGCGCTGCGGATCGACCGCGCGGCGCTGGCGGCCAAGGCCGACGAACTGGACCGGACGATCCGCCGCCTCGCCGCCATGCGCGACGGCCTGCGGCATGCCGCGGCCTGTCCGGCGCGCGAGCACATGGACTGCCCGACGTTCCGCCGCTTGCTGCGGGCCGCTGCCGCGGGGGCCATCAAGCCACGCCGGAAAGCGCCCGGCGCATAGCAAAACGGCCGGCAGGCCGGGCACCCCTGCCCTGCCTGCCGGCCGCGAGGCACGCCGTTGCGGCGCGCCGGTACGGCAACGGTTTAGACCTTGCTGCGCTCGTAGCGCTTGCGGTCGTTCTCGTTGAGCATCTTCTTGCGCAGGCGGATCGACTTCGGCGTCACTTCCACCAGCTCGTCGTCGGCGATGAACTCCAGCGCCTGCTCGAGGGTGAAGCGGATCGGCGGAACCAGGGCGATGACTTCGTCCTTGCCGGAAGCGCGCATGTTGTCGAGCTTCTTGCCCTTGGTCGGGTTGATCACCAGGTCGTTGTCACGGCTGTTGATGCCGGCCAACTGGCCTTCGTAGATTTCGTCGCCCGGGCCGAGGAACAGCTTGCCGCGGCTCTGCAGGGTCTCCAGCGAGTAGGTCAGCGCGGTGCCGGTGGCCATGGAGACCAGTACGCCGTTCTGGCGGTTGCTGACTTCGCCGGCCTTGATCGGACCGTAGTGGCTGAAGGTCGAGGTCAGGATGCCGGTGCCCGAGGTCAGGGTCAGGAAGTTGTTGCGGAAGCCGATCAGGCCGCGCGCCGGAATGGTGTACTCCAGGCGCACGCGGCCCTTGCCGTCGGGAATCATGTTGCTCAGGTCGCCCTTGCGCAGGCCCATCTGCTCCATCACCGAGCCCTGGTGCTGCTCCTCGATGTCGATGGTGACGTTCTCGTAGGGCTCCTGCTTCTCGCCGTCCTTCTCGATGATCACCACTTCCGGGCGGCCCACGGCCAGCTCGAAGCCTTCGCGGCGCATGGTCTCGATCAGTACCGACAGGTGCAGTTCGCCACGGCCGGAAACCTTGAACTTCTCCGGGCTGTCGCCCGGCTCGACGCGCAGCGCCACGTTATGCAGCAGTTCCTTCTCCAGGCGCTCCTTGATGTTGCGGCTGGTGACGAACTTGCCTTCGCGGCCGGCGAACGGCGAATCGTTGACCTGGAAGGTCATGCTCACGGTCGGCTGGTCGACGGTCAGCGGCGGCAGCGCCTCGACGTTCTGCGGGTCGCACAGGGTATCGGAGATGAACAGCTCCTCCATGCCGCTGACGCAGACGATGTCGCCGGCTTCCGCCTCGGCCACCTCGACGCGCTGCAGGCCGTGGTGGCCCATGATCTTCAGGATGCGGCCGTTGCGCTTGCTGCCGTCGTCGCTGATGGCCACCACCGGGGTGTTGGACTTGACCTTGCCGCGGGTGATGCGGCCGATACCGATCACGCCGAGGAAGCTGTTGTAGTCCAGCTGCGAGATCTGCATCTGGAACGGACCCTCGGTGTCCACCACCGGGGCCGGGACGTGGTCGATGATCGCCTGGAACAGCGCGTCCATGTTGTCGTCCATCTTCTCGTGGTCGAGGCCGGCGATGCCGTTCAGGGCGCTGGCGTAGACGATCGGGAAGTCGAGTTGCTCGTCGGTGGCGCCGAGGTTGTCGAACAGGTCGAAGATCTGGTCGATGACCCAGTCCGGACGCGCGCCCGGGCGGTCGATCTTGTTCACCACCACGATCGGACGCAGGCCGGCCTTGAAGGCCTTCTGGGTCACGAAGCGGGTCTGCGGCATGGGGCCGTCCTGGGCGTCGACCACCAGCAGCACGGAGTCGACCATCGACATCACGCGCTCCACCTCGCCGCCGAAGTCGGCGTGACCGGGGGTGTCGACGATGTTGATGTTGTAGCCGTTCCACTTGATCGCGGTGTTCTTCGCCAGGATGGTGATGCCACGCTCTTTTTCCTGGTCGTTGGAGTCCATCACCCGCTCGCTTTCCGCTTCTTTGCGGTCGAGGGTGCCGGACAGCTTCAGCAGCTTGTCCACCAGGGTGGTCTTGCCATGGTCGACGTGGGCGATGATGGCGATGTTGCGCAGATTTTCGATCACAAGTCTTGTCTCGTTTAACGCCCGAAGCGCGGCTTCGCGGCGGTGGTGGGGTCGGACAGGGCGGCGCCCGACACGACAGGCTTCTTCAATTAAGGGGCGGGCAGCAGGCGGACGCTGCCCCGGTCCGGCCGGCACGCCGAAGGGCGGGCATCGGCCTAGGCGGCGGACGTGTCGGGAGGACGGTGGCGGATGCTGCCGCCGAACAAGCCCGGCTGCTTAAGCCGGACGATAAACACGCACATTGGTGTGCCCCTCGTTGAGCAGGTGATGGGCATGCAGGCGGCTCATCACCCCTTTGTCGCAATACAGGAGGTACTGGCGGTTGGCGTCCAGTTCCTTGAAGCGGCTGTTGATCGCGTAGAACGGCAGCGCCTGGACTTCGACGCCTTCCAGGGCCAGGGGTTCGTCTTCCTGGGCATCAGGATGGCGGATATCGATGACAATCTGACCGGGCAGCACCTCGCCGACCTCTTCCACCTGCAGGTCCTGGCCGAGTTCGTCGATCACCCGGTCGACGGTGCGCTGGGTGGCGCGCTCCAGGGCGCGCTCGAGCACCGCCATGTCGAATTTCGACTCTTCGTGCTCGACGCGGTAGGGCTTGGCCTGGGTGGTCGGGTTCACCGAGATCACCCCGCAGTATTCCGGCATGTGCCGGGCGAACTCGGCGGTGCCGATCTGCCGGGCGGTGTCGATGATGTCCTGCTTGTGGCTGACGATCAGCGGGCGCAGCACCAGGGTGTCGGTAACCCGGTCGATCACCGAGAGGTTCGGCAGGGTCTGGCTGGACACCTGGGAGATCGCCTCGCCGGTCACCAGCGCGTCCAGCTCCAGGCGCTCGGCCACGCGGCTGGCGGCGCGCAGCATCATGCGCTTGAGGGTCACGCCCATATAGCTGTCGTCGACCTTGGTGAGGATCTCGCCGACCACTTCCTCGAACGGCACGCTGACGAACAGCACGCGCTGCGAGCGGCCGTACTTCTCCCACAGGTAGTGGGCGACTTCCATCACCCCCAATTCGTGGGCGCGCCCGCCGAGGTTGAAGAACACGAAGTGGCTGATCATCCCGCGGCGCATCATCTGGTAGGCCGCCACGGTCGAGTCGAAGCCGCCGGACATCAGCACCAGCACTTGCTCCAGCGCGCCCAGCGGATAGCCGCCCAGGCCCGGATGCTGGCGATGGATGACGAACAGGCGGTCGAAGCGGATTTCCATCCGCACCTCGACCTCCGGCTGCTTCAGGTCGATCCCGGCAGCCCCGCATTCGCGGCGCAGGCCGCTGCCGACGTAACGTTCCACCTCCATCGAGGTGAACGCGTGCTTGCCGGCGCGCTTGCAGCGCACGGCGAAGGTCTTGCCGGCCAACTGGTCGCCGAAATGCGCCTTGCACTTGGCGAGGATGTCGTCGAAATCGCCCAGCGGATACTCGTGGACCTCGAGGAAATGACCGATGCCCGGGGTGCAGGTCAGGCGCTCGATCATCTCGCGCCTGGCCTTGGCGTCGACCACGGCGGTCTCTACCTCCAGGTTGTCCCACTCGCCCTCGACCTTCAGCTCCGGGTCCAGGTCGCGCAGCACCGCGCGGATGTTCTTCGCCAACTGCCGGATGAAGCGCTTGCGCACCGGCCGGCTCTTGATGGTGATTTCCTGGAAGGTCTTGACGATGAGTTTCATGCGAGGGACGCGAACGCGCGGGGCGACGGAAAAAAAGGGGCGGAATTATATCTGAAATTGCTCACGTATTGAGCAGAAATATGCACAGTTATTTTTGCTGCACCAAAATGGAATGATGCACCAACATGGAGCACCATAACGGTGCACCCGAAGGCCGCCCAGCTACCCTGAAGAAGACCTGGCCCCGCCAAACATGGGGCCCTGCCCGATTCCGGGCACTGGCACGCAACTTGCTCACTTGTGAGGCAGGTTGCCCTGGCGGAGTATTCCGGCCGGCATCACCCGATACTGGGGCACAGAAAAAGCTCCCAGCTCTAATCCCTCCTGGAGGACAGCATGTCGTACAAGTCGCACCAACTGATCAAAGACCATGACGTGAAGTGGGTAGACCTGCGCTTCACCGATACCAAGGGCAAGCAGCAACACGTCACCATGCCGGCTCGCGACGCGCTGGACGATGAGTTCTTCGAAGCCGGCAAGATGTTCGACGGCTCCTCCATCGCCGGCTGGAAAGGCATCGAAGCCTCCGACATGATCCTGATGCCGGACGACAGCACCGCCGTCCTCGATCCGTTCACCGAAGAGCCGACCCTGATCCTGGTCTGCGACATCATCGAGCCGAGCACCATGCAAGGCTACGAGCGCGACCCGCGCAACATCGCCAAGCGCGCCGAGGAGTACCTGAAGTCCACCGGCATCGGCGACACCGTGTTCGTCGGCCCGGAGCCGGAGTTCTTCATCTTCGACGAAGTGAAGTTCAAGTCCGACATCTCCGGCTCGATGTTCAAGATCTTCTCCGAGCAGGCTTCCTGGAACACCGACGCCGACATCGAGTCCGGCAACAAGGGCCATCGCCCGGGCGTGAAGGGCGGCTACTTCCCGGTACCGCCGGTCGACCACGACCATGAAATCCGCACCGCCATGTGCAACGCCCTGGAAGAAATGGGCCTGGTGGTCGAAGTCCACCACCACGAAGTGGCAACCGCCGGCCAGAACGAGATCGGCGTGAAGTTCAACACCCTGGTCGCCAAGGCCGACGAAGTGCAGACCCTGAAGTACTGCGTGCACAACGTCGCCGACGCCTACGGCAAGACCGTGACCTTCATGCCGAAGCCGCTGTACGGCGACAACGGCTCGGGCATGCACGTGCACATGTCGATCTCCAAGGACGGCAAGAACACCTTCGCCGGCGAAGGCTATGCCGGCCTGTCCGAGACCGCCCTGTACTTCATCGGCGGCATCATCAAGCACGGCAAGGCCCTGAACGGCTTCACCAACCCCTCGACCAACTCCTACAAGCGCCTGGTCCCGGGCTTCGAAGCTCCGGTGATGCTGGCCTACTCGGCGCGCAACCGTTCCGCCTCGATCCGTATCCCCTACGTATCCAGCCCGAAGGCCCGCCGTATCGAAGCGCGCTTCCCGGACCCGGCAGCCAACCCCTACCTGGCCTTCGCCGCGCTGCTGATGGCCGGCCTGGACGGCATCCAGAACAAGATCCACCCCGGCGATGCCGCCGACAAGAACCTGTACGACCTGCCGCCGGAAGAGGCGAAGGAAATCCCGCAGGTTTGCGGCAGCCTGAAAGAGGCGCTGGAAGAACTCGACAAGGGCCGCGCGTTCCTGACCAAGGGCGGCGTGTTCACCGACGAGTTCATCGATGCCTACATCGAGCTGAAGAGCGAAGAAGAGATCAAGGTGCGCACCTTCGTGCACCCGCTGGAATACGACCTGTACTACAGCGTCTGATCCACCCTTTCCTATAACAACGAGTCACCCTCTTGAGGCCTCCTTCGGGAGGCCTTTTTTATGGGCCGGCCCATGGAGAAACGCAAAGTTCGCCGCGCCGTTCGGTTAGACTTGCCGCGCTCCCCGCCCCAAGGATAAGGACCGTCCATGCGTCACTCTCTCTGGCTCCTGCTTGCCGCCATCCTCAGCCTGCCCGCCCAGGCCGGCACCGAATGCCGCGATATCCACGACCGCGACCTGCGGCGCATGTGCAACGCACTGGAACGCGGCGACAGCGGGGATTGCGGCGACATCGACAGCCGCGACATGCGGCGTTACTGCGGCGCGCTGCTGGCGCCGGGACAGCGCTACGACTGCGACGACATCCGCGACGGCGACACGCGCCGCCAGTGCCGCGCCATCGTCCGCGGCGACCGCAAGCGCTGCGACGACATCGACAGCCGCGACATGCGCCGCCAGTGCAGGGCCGTGGTATCGCGTGCGCCGTGGCAGTGCGACGGCATCGACGACCGCGACATGCGCCGCATCTGCCGGGTCATCCTGTCGCGCTAGATGCCGCCGTCCGCCGGCGTGCCCTGCTCGTCCGGTTCCGCGGATTTCGCCTTGGGCGCCCGGCTCAACTGTACGTTGAGACGCGGCATGGACAGTTCGAGGCCGGCCTGGTCGAGGCGCCGACGCAGGCGCAGGTTGAACGCCCGCTGGACCTCCCACTGCTTGATCGGCGCGGTCTTGAAGCGGAAGCGCAGGATCGCCTGGCCGTTGTCGAAACTCTCCACGCCCTGCAATTCCATCGGCGACCACAGGTTGCGGTAGACCGCCGGGTCGCTGCGCAGCTCCATCGCGACCTCGCGCACCAGCGCCACCGCGTCGTCGATCGGCATGCTCGCCGGCACCGGCCAGCGGAACATCGCGTAGCCGAACTGGCGCGAGTAGTTCTTGATGCTCTTGATCTCGCTGAACGGGATGGTATGCACCACGCCGTCCAGGTCGCGCAGGCGCACGGTACGGATAGTCAGGCCCTCGACCGTGCCAAGGTGGCCGCCGACGTCGACGTAGTCGTCGATCGACAGCGAGTCCTCGATGATGATGAACAGGCCGGTGATCAGGTCCGCCACCAGCGACTGCGCACCGAAGCCGATGGCCAGGCCGATCACGCCGGCACCGGCCAGCAGCGGGGTGACGTTCATGCCCATGTTGGCCAGGGCGACGATCAGGGCGATCACCGCGATGGTGGCGAACAGCACGTTGCGGATCAGCGGCAGCATGGTCAGCGCGCGGGTGTTCGGCCGGCTCTTGCCGCCCAGGCCGAGGCTGTGCTGGATCGCGGTATCGGTGAGGATCCAGATCAGCCAGGCGACCAGCAGGGTGGTGCCGAAGCTGACTACCTTCATGCTGATCTGCTCGCCCTCGCCTTCCGCATAGCGAATCAGCGACATGCCCCAGACGCGCAAGGCGACCTCGATGAAGAACAGCACCACGAAGATGTGCAGCAGGGTGTAGCCGAAGCTCTGCAACTGCTCGATGTACGGCGCGCTGCGGCGCGGGCCGGCGCCGACCCGACTGGAACGGCGGCGGATCAGCCCGATCACGGTCATCGCCACCACCGCCAGCACCGCGCAGACCAGCGCCCGGCGCAACGCCGAACTGCTGTCGCCGGCGGAAACGAAGGTGGCGAACAGGGAAATCCCCACCAGCACCAGCACCGGCACGAACCACAGCGAGCCGACCAGTTGCACCAGGTCGTGCAGGCTACGGCGCTTGAGGCGGCGCTCCAGCGGCTGGTTGCGGATCAGGTGGGCGATCGGCCGGCGGAAACGCATCACGAACAAGGCGGTGAACAGCGCGGCGCTGGCGTTGGCCAGGGTACTCAGGCAGATCGAGGTGTGCTCGCCGAGGCCGGCGATCAGCCGCGGATCGTGGGCGACCTCGCCCAGCGCGGCGAGGCTGCCGATCAGCCACAACGGGCGGAACGCCTGGCGCCGCAGGATATCCAGGGCGCGCTGGCGGTGCGGGCCGCTGAGCAGCGAGAGGGAAATCACGCACAGCGCGGAGAACAGCGTGCCGCAGACCAGCACATAGGCCATGACCATCGCCAGGGTCTTGCTCAGGGAGTCCGGCAGCACCACCGACAGGTACAGGGTGATGAGGAAGGCCACCAGCCAGGGGCCCAGCTTGCGCAGGGAAAACAGCAGCAGGTCGCGGGTCTTCGGATGCTGCGGCAACTCCGCCGACAGGCCGAAGCGCTCGCGCATGCGCCGGCTGAGCCAGAGCAGCGCGCTGGCCAGGCAGGCCCAGAGGAGGATCACCACCGAAAAATCGAAGACCATCGCCGGCAGGTCGCGCCAGCTGGGAAAGCGCTCCTCGAGTTCGGCACGCGCCAGCTGGAACTGGTTGCCCCATAACGCAACCGGGCTGTTCGCGCCCTGGAACTGCTTTTCCAGGCTGGTCAGGGTATCGCCGATCAGCCCCAGCACCCCACCCTCGCTTTCCTTGCCTTTCTTGGTCACGTCGCGCAGCTGTTTCAGCTTTTTCAGCAGGTCGGCGCGCTGCCTGTCGTTCTCCAGGGTCTGGATGACCTGGTTCAGCGATTGTTCCAACTGCGCATCGCTGACCTTCTCGCCACCGGAGGAACTCCCCGCCAACGGGTTCGGCAGCGCCGCGGCGCCCGGCGGCGAGTAGAACAGAGCGGCGCAGAGGCACAGCAGCAGGGCCGCCAGGACGCGGGAGCGAAGGGTGAAGCGGGCGATGATCGGCACGAGAAAGGCAGTCCCCAAGGTGAGAAACCGAAACAGCCGCATCATACAAGCCGGACACCCGCCGTTTCGAACGGGGCCGCCGGCCGGCGGCGCAAGCACAGACACTCTGGCGCAACGAGGGTTCGCCCCGCCAGTGCCGGCTGAGACGAACGCAGCCGCGCGGCGGGGCACAGCGACCGCCAACGTGCCCCAGCGCACACCTTCGAATACCCGCATGCCGCACAATGCACGGCTTGCCAGCGCGCCGATGCGGTGCAACGCTTGGCAGGTTCACCCGGAGACCGTCCATGCGCCTGATCACCAGCTGCCTGCTCCTGGCCGCCGCCCTGCCGGCCATGGCGCAGATCTACCAATACACCGACGCCAACGGCAACAAGGTATTCACCAACCAGCCGCCAGACGGGGTGCAGGCGCAGACCGTCGAACTGCAGCCGACCAATACCGTAGGAATCGACACGCCGGAAAAGTCCTCCGCGGGCAATGCCCCGGCCGCCGATAGCGAGGCCGCCGCCTACGAGATCCTTGCCCTCAGCGACCTCCCCACGGAAGAGGCGCTGCGCGCCAACAACGGCACCTTCAACGTCAGCGTCAGCATCCGCCCGGCCCTGCACAGCGGCCACCAGTTGCAACTGGTGCTGGACGGCAAACCCTACGGCACGCCCAGCAGCGGCACCCGCTTCACCCTGCACGAGATCGACCGCGGCGACCACAGCCTCGCGGTACAGGTACTCAACGGCGAACGGGTGCTGCAATCCAGCCCGCCGGTGACCTTCACCGTGCAGCGCGTGCACCTCGGGAAGAAGCGATGATCCCGCGCATTCTCGGCGCCCTCCTGCTGTGCCTGGCCTGCGCCGCGCAAGCGGGGGTCTACACCTACATCGACGCCGAGGGCAACCGCGTCTACACCGACCAGCCGCCCAGCGGGCGCAAGGCCCAACGCGTCGAACTGGCGCCGGGCAACAGCGTGGCGCCGCCGGGCATACGCTATCGTCCGCCCGCCGCGCCGCTGGAGGTGAAGCCGCCGGCCTACCAGCTACTGCGCATCCTCTTCCCCGAACCGGACGCAACCCTGCGCGCCAACAGCGGCGACGTCATCGTCACCGTCACCAGCGAGCCGGCGCTGCTGCCCGGCCATCGCTATCGCCTGCTGCTCGACGGCAAGCCTGCCGGAGTGCCGGGACGCAGCCCGGTGTTCCCGTTGAAGAACCTCGATCGCGGCACCCACCAGGTCGCAGTGGAAATCATCGATGGCGACGGCATGACCGTCGAAAGCACCCCGAGCCAGCCCTTCCACCTGCATCGAGTGAGCATCGCCGGGCAACCCCTGCCGGAGGTCGATACGCCGCTGGTCAGCGCGATAGAGCCAAGCGAGCGCTAGCCGAACTTCCCCTGCCCACTCCACGGTGGGCGGGATTTTCCGGTTTATTTCCCGATTCTCCTGGCGAAAACGCCGCCGGCCACGCCAACGCACCAGATTGGTGCGATTACCCGCACCACTTTCTATACTGTCCCCATTTCGGGTCACCGCTCGTCGCCGAAAACCTTCCCGGCGCACCTCTAGCCAGCGCCTCGGCAGAAAAAACGCGCCTTTTCGGCGCCTGGTTTGCTTTTTGCATTTTCCTGCCCAACCTTGGAACAGCTGCCCGCCATGCCGACCGATACCCTGCACCGACTGCTGCTCGACAACCTGACCACCGCGGTGATCCTGCTCAACGGCGAATTGCGCCTGGAGTACATGAACCCGGCGGCGGAGATGCTCCTGGCCGTGAGCGGCCAGCGCAGCCACGGGCAATTCATCAGCGAGCTGTTCACCGAATCGCCGGAAGCCTTGAACTCGCTGCGCCAGGCGGTGGAACAGGCGCATCCGTTCACCAAGCGCGAAGCGACCCTGACCTCGATCACCGGCGTCAGCATCACGGTCGACTATGCGGTGACGCCCATCCTCAACCGCAACGAGACGCTGCTGCTGCTCGAGGTCCATCCGCGCGACCGGCTGATGCGGATCACCCGCGAAGAAGCGCAGTTGTCCAAGCAGGAGACCACCAAGCTGCTGGTGCGCGGGCTCGCCCACGAGATCAAGAACCCGCTCGGCGGCATCCGCGGCGCAGCGCAACTGCTATCCCGCGAGCTGCCGGAAGAGTCGCTGAAGGACTACACCAACGTCATCATCGAAGAAGCCGACCGGTTGCGGAACCTGGTGGACCGCATGCTCGGCTCGAACAAACTGCCGAACCTGGCGCCGACCAACATCCATGAGGTGCTGGAGCGGGTCAGCAGCCTGGTGGAAGCGGAGAGCCAGGGCAGCATCACCCTGGTCCGCGACTACGACCCGAGCATCCCCGACCTGCTGCTCGACCGCGAGCAAATGATCCAGGCCGTGCTCAACATGGTACGCAACGCCATGCAGGCGATCGCCGGGCAGAACGACCTGCGCCTCGGTCGCATCACCCTGCGCAGCCGTACCCTGCGCCAGTTCACCATCGGCCACACGCGTCACCGCCTGGTGTGCAAGGTGGAGATCATCGACAACGGCCCGGGCATCCCGGCCGAGCTCCAGGAAACCATCTTCTACCCCATGGTCAGCGGCCGTCCGGACGGTACCGGACTCGGCCTGGCCATCGCCCAGAACATCATCAGCCAGCACCAGGGGCTGATTGAATGCGAGAGCCACCCCGGCCATACCGTGTTCAGTCTGTTCCTGCCCCTGGAACAAGGAGTGCATTGACCATGAGCCGATCAGAGACCGTCTGGATCGTCGACGACGACCGCTCCATCCGCTGGGTACTGGAAAAAGCCCTGCAACAGGAAGGCATGACCACGGTGAGCTTCGACAGCGCCGACAGCGTGATCGGCCGCCTCGGCCGGCAGCAGCCGGACGTGATCATCTCCGATATCCGCATGCCCGGCGCCAGCGGCCTCGACCTGCTGGCGCAGATCCGCGAACTGCATCCGCGCCTGCCGGTGATCATCATGACCGCGCATTCCGACCTCGACAGCGCGGTGGCCTCCTACCAGGGCGGCGCCTTCGAATACCTGCCCAAGCCGTTCGACGTCGACGAGGCGGTCTCCCTGGTCAAGCGCGCCAACCAGCACGCCCAGGAGCAGCAGGGCCTGGAGCTGCCGGCGAACCAGGCGCGCACGCCGGAGATCATCGGCGAGGCGCCGGCGATGCAGGAGGTATTCCGCGCCATCGGCCGCCTCAGCCATTCCAACATCACCGTGCTGATCAACGGCGAATCGGGTACCGGCAAGGAGCTGGTCGCCCATGCCCTGCATCGCCACAGCCCGCGCGCAGCCTCGCCATTCATCGCGCTGAACATGGCGGCGATCCCCAAGGACCTGATGGAATCCGAGCTGTTCGGCCATGAGAAGGGCGCCTTCACCGGGGCCGCCGCCCAGCGCCGCGGACGCTTCGAGCAAGCCGATGGCGGCACCCTGTTCCTCGACGAGATCGGCGACATGCCGGCCGACACCCAGACCCGCCTGCTGCGCGTCCTGGCCGACGGCGAGTTCTACCGGGTCGGCGGGCACACGCCGGTGAAGGTCGACGTGCGGATCATCGCCGCCACCCACCAGAACCTGGAAAGCCTGGTGCGCGACGGCAAGTTCCGCGAGGACCTGTTCCATCGCCTGAACGTGATCCGCATCCACATCCCGCGGCTGGCCGACCGCCGCGAGGACATCCCGGCGCTGGCCCGGCACTTCCTCAGCCGCGCCGCCCAGGAGCTGGCGGTGGAACCCAAGCTGCTGAAGGCGGAAACCGAGGAGTACCTGAAGAACCTCGGCTGGCCGGGCAACGTCCGCCAACTGGAGAACACCTGTCGCTGGATCACCGTGATGGCCTCCGGCCGCGAGGTGCACATCGACGACCTGCCGCCGGAGCTGCTGACCCAGCCGCAGGACAGCGCGCCGGCGGCGAACTGGGAACAGGCCCTTCGCCAGTGGGCCGACCAGGCGCTGGGCCGCGGCCAGTCGAACCTGCTGGACAGCGCCGTGCCGGCCTTCGAACGGATCATGATAGAAACCGCCCTCAAGCACACCGCCGGCCGCCGCCGCGATGCCGCCGTGCTGCTCGGCTGGGGCCGCAATACCCTGACCCGCAAGATCAAGGAGCTGGGGATGAACGTCGATGGAGCCGACGACGAAGGCGACGACTGAAGCGCCACTGCTCCCATGAGCGACCCAACGGGGCCTTCGGGCCCCGTTTTTCATGGTCCGTCGCGCGCCCGTGCCAAGCGAGACGCCGCCCCGGCCTCGGCAGGGCGCCCGCCCGGCACCACCGGTCAAATCGTAGCGTAGGGCGAATAACCGCATCGCGGTTATCCGCCGATTGTGCAGGGCCGCGGCGGATAACGCCTATGGCGTTATTCGCCCTACCGTCCGCAGCACAGCCCCAACCTCGGCGAGCGCCCGCCCGGCACCGTCGATCAAACCGGGGCGTAGGGCGGATAACCGCATCGCGGTTATCCGCCGGTTCGGCAGGACAGCGGCCCTTGCCCGGATTTTGGGCAGCGTGCACCAGCAGGCGACAAATCGGCATCAATCGCTGGCGGAAAAGCCCGCTCCGTCATTTTTCCGCAATCGACTTCCCACAAACCCCTGGGATGCCGCCAAGCCCTTGATCCACGGGCTTCCAGAGGCATTCATCACCAGCTCGCCCACAGACTTACCCACAATCCTTCAGGAAAGCGAGCGCGCCGCCAGCGCGCTCATGAGAATTGGCACAGCCCCTGCATTGGAGCAGATAACGAAGATTTCGGGGGCCTCGGTACAGGCAGGCTGGGGAATCCCCTCTTTTACACCCGGCGGCAGACGCAGCATCCGCGCGCAACCGCCACACCCGTTTCGGGGACCTCGGTACAGGCAGGCTGAGAACTCCCCTCTTTTATGCCCGGCGGTAGCGCAGTGATCCGCGCCTCCGCCCTCCCGTTTGGGGACCTCGGTACAGGCAGGCTGAGAATTCCCCCTTTTATTCCCGGCCGTCGCGCTCCTGCAGTTCGACGACCAGGCGCCAGCCCTCGCCGTCCTCCGACCACTGCCAGCGCCCCTGCAAGGGGCGGGTCGAGACCAGGCTCAACAGCAGCGCCTTTCCCTCCTCGCGGACGCGCCAGCGCAACGGTTGGCCCAGCCATCGTCCATCTCCCTGCTGCGCCGCGCCCCGGGCGACGATGCGCAACGTCAGGGCACCCTCCACCCGTGCCGCCGTAACCGCAGCCTGGCGATCGAAGCGCAGGACCAGGCCCTGCTCGCTCTCCCCGACCGCCAGCAGTTGCGGCGCAGACGTCGGCAGCGAAGCGGGACCGAACAACCTGCCGAGCATCAGCCCGAACAACAACCCGGCAAGCACCAGCGCACCCCAGACTTTCCAGCGCTGGCGCCGCAGATCGTCGATGGCGGAGGTAGAATGCCGCCCGTTATCTGCTCCGGAGCCCTGCATGTTCCACGTCATCCTGTTTCAACCGGAAATTCCTCCGAATACCGGCAACATTATCAGGCTCTGCGCCAACGCCGGATGCAGTCTGCACCTGATCGAGCCGCTCGGTTTCGAACTGGACGACAAGCGCTTGCGCCGTGCCGGCCTCGACTACCACGAATACGCCAGCGTACGCCGCTACCCGGATCTGCAGAGCTGCCTCGAGGCCCTCGGCCAGCCACGCCTGTTCGCCTTCACCACCAAGGGGTCGCGGGCCTTCCACGAAGTGGCCTACCAGCGCGACGATGCCTTCCTCTTCGGCCCGGAAAGCCGCGGACTGCCGGAGGACGTGCGCAACGCCCTGCCAACCGATCGGCGCCTGCGCCTGCCGATGCGCGAAGGCTGCCGTAGCCTGAACCTGTCCAACACGGTGGCGGTGACCGTCTACGAAGCCTGGCGCCAGCTCGGCTTCGCCATGGACTGAGCCGGCCGACAGGCATGAAAAAGCCCGCGCAAGGCGGGCTTCTTCGCAAGCGCTGGGCTTACTGGACCGACGGCGTCGGGATCTCGCCGGAGGCCTGCATGCGGGCGATTTCCTGGGCGTAGAGGGCGTCGAAGTTCACCGGCGACAGCATCAGCGCCGGGAACGAACCGCGTACCACCAGGTTGTCCAGGGCTTCGCGAGCGTACGGGAAGAGGATGTTCGGGCAGAACGCGCCGAGGGTATGGCTCATGCTCGACGGATCGAGGTTCTTGATCAGGAAGATGCCGGCCTGCTGCACTTCGGCGATGAAGGCAGTGGTGTCCTCGCCGTTCTTCACGGTCACCGATACGGTCAGGACCACTTCGTAGAAGTCGCCGTCCAGCTGCTTCTGGCGAGTGTTCAGGTCCAGGCTGATGGACGGGTTCCATTCCTGGCGGAAGATTTCCGGGGACTTCGGCGACTCGAACGACAGGTCGCGCAGGTAGATGCGCTGCAGGGAGAACTGGGGTTGCTGCTCGTCGGCAGCGCCGTTGGTAGCTTGCTCGGTCATTTTCGGGCCTTCCCTTGGGTCAATTCATGAATGGTTTCAGGCAGACAGCAGCGCGTCCAGCTTGCCGGCGCGCTCCAGTGCATGAAGGTCGTCGCAGCCGCCGACATGGGTCTCGCCGATCCAGATCTGCGGCACGGTGGTCGATCCCGCCTTGCGTGCCAGCTCGGCGCGCAGTTCGGGCTTGCCGTCGCAGGCGATCTCCTGGAAGTCCACGCCCTTGCGTTGCAGCAACTGCTTGGCGCGGATGCAGTACGGACACCAGGCGGTGGTGTAGATCACGACGGGCGGCATGTCACTTCACCAGCGGCAGGTTGTCGCCGCGCCAGCTGCCGATCCCGCCGGACAGCTTGGCGGCGTTGAAGCCGGCCTTCTTCAGGACGCCGCCCCAGGTACCGGAGTGCTGGCCCATGGCGTCGACCAGGATGATGGTCTTGCCCTTGTACTTTTCCAGTTCGGTCATGCGGCTGTTCAGCTTGTCGGCCGGGATGTTCAGCGCGTCGACGATGTGCCCGCTGGCGAACTCCTTGGCCGGACGGATATCCAGGACCACCGCCTGGTCGGCATTGACCAGCGCGGTCAGCTCGCGGGTCGACAGGCTCTTGCCGCCCTTGCGCAGCTCGTGCAGCAACAGCAGGACCAGCAGGACCAGCAGCGCCGCGACCAGCAGGTAGTGGTTGGTGGCGAACTCGATCAGACGGGAAACGAATTGCATGGTGACGGATATCCAGGGCGTAAAAATGCCGGCCAGTATACAGACCGCGCCGGCCAGGGGGGAACCCGCCGGGCGGCGCCCCGCTCGGCTCCAGGAAATGGCGTCGCGGGAAACTTCACGGTTAGAATGCCGGTCCTTTTCTGTGAAGCTGGCCAGTTCCGGCCCGGGCACGGTTCGGGCGGGACAGAGGGAGCGAGGATAGCGGCATTCGGTTGCGGATCGGCGTCATCGGTTTAATCAATCAGCCTCTTCCTACGTCTTGAACGACAATGTTCCCACTAAATTTGGTCAGTTTCTGAACCCCGCGGAAATAGAGCCGGACATATGACTGCCACGCCCAAACCCCTGGTCCTGATCATCCTGGACGGCTTCGGCCACAGCGAAAGCCCTGACTACAACGCCATCTACGCCGCGAAGAAGCCGGTCTGGGATCGCCTCCTGGCAACCCAGCCGCACGGCCTGATCTCCGGCTCCGGCATGGACGTCGGCCTGCCCGACGGCCAGATGGGCAATTCCGAGGTCGGCCACATGAACCTCGGCGCAGGCCGCGTGGTGTACCAGGACTTCACCCGCGTCACCAAGGCCATCCGCGACGGCGAATTCTTCGAAAACCCGGTGATCGCCGGCGCGGTCGACAAGGCCGTCGCCGCCGACAAGGCGGTGCACATCCTCGGCCTGCTCTCCCCGGGCGGCGTACACAGCCATGAAGACCACCTGGTGGCGATGGCGCAGATGGCCGCCAGGCGCGGCGCCGGCAAGATCTACCTGCATGCCTTCCTGGATGGCCGCGATACCCCGCCGAAAAGCGCGCAGCCGTCGCTGGAGCGTCTCGACGCCACCTTCGCCGGGCTCGGCAAGGGCCGCATCGCCTCGATCATCGGCCGCTATTTCGCGATGGACCGCGACAACCGCTGGGACCGCGTCCAGGCCGCCTATGAACTGATTGTCGACGGCAAGGCCGAGTTCACCGCCGACTCCTCGGTGGCAGCCCTCGAGGCCGCCTACGCCCGCGGCGAGAGCGACGAATTCGTCAAGGCCACCGCGGTGGTCCCGGCCGGCGCCGAAGCGGTGCGGGTCGAGGATGGCGACGCGGTGATCTTCATGAACTTCCGCGCCGACCGCGCCCGCGAGCTGAGCCGCGCCTTCGTCGAGCCGGCATTCAATGAGTTCCCCCGCGAACGAGCCCCGCAGCTGGCAGGTTTCGTCATGCTGACCCAGTACGCGGCGAGCATCCCGGCGCCCTGCGCCTTCCCGCCGGAGCCGCTGACCAACGTCCTCGGCGAGTACCTGGCCAAGCATGGCAAGACCCAGCTGCGCATCGCCGAGACCGAGAAGTACGCCCATGTGACCTTCTTCTTCTCCGGCGGCCGCGAGGAACCCTACGAGGGCGAGGAGCGCATCCTGATCCCCTCGCCGAAGGTCGCCACCTACGACCTGCAACCCGAGATGAGCGCGCCGGAAGTCACCGACCGTATCGTCGAGGCCATCGAGCAACAGCGCTACGACGTGATCGTGGTCAACTACGCCAACGGCGACATGGTCGGCCACACCGGGGTGTTCGAGGCCGCGGTCAAGGCCGTGGAGTGCCTGGACACCTGCATGGGCCGTATCGTCGAGGCGCTGGACAAGGTCGGCGGCGAAGCCCTGATCACCGCCGACCACGGCAATGTCGAGCAGATGGAAGACGAGTCCACCGGCCAGGCGCACACCGCGCACACCTGCGAACCGGTGCCCTTCGTCTACGTCGGCAAGCGCAAGCTGAGCATCCGCGAAGGCGGCGTGCTGGCCGACGTGGCGCCGACCATGCTGACCCTCATGGGGCTGGAGCAGCCGGCGGAAATGACCGGTCGCAGCATCGTCACCCTCGGCTGATCCGCGAACGACGAACTCCCGCGCAGGGCGGATAACCGCGTCGCGGTTATCCGCCGCTTCTGCAGGCCATCGACGGATAACGCCTGCGACGTTATCCGCCGTAGCGGGCCGGGCGCCGCGCCCTGTTTCCACGACGCCACCTTCCCCGCTTTAACGCTGCCGATCGGCCGACAGGCCTGGCCACGCGGCGTCGAGACGTGTGCCGCGGTTTTCATTTTCCGCGTCTCCCCCCCTGCCTCCCGCTACGTCGCCGAGGCCCGTGCTAGCCTTGCCCGCGCTGTCTTTTCCATCTGCCCTACAAGGATTTCCGCCGATGTGGTTCCTCCTCGCCACCTCGCTCCTCGCCCTGTCCTTCCAGCGCCTGCTGGCCCTCGTCTTGCTGCTCGCGACCTGCTGTCTCGCCTTCTACGACGGGGTTCTCGCTCCGCCTGCGGTCGCCGCCCTGGCTGTACTGGGCGTCCTCGCCCTGTTGCGCCGGCGCCTGGCGGCACGCCGCGCCTGGGCCCTGGGCCTGGAGCTGCTGCTGGTCGCCGGCGCGGTGGGCCTGTTCCTGCACCTGCTACCCGGCTTCGCCAACCCCAGGATCCTGGACAAGGCGGTGGTCGGCCCGCAGAGCCTGCCGTTCACCATGTACTTCAACTTCGACAAGGCACTGGTGCCGTTCCTGCTACTGGCCTGCCTGCCGAGCCTGTTCCGCGACGAAGCCCGCGCTCCCGGCCGCCCCTGGTACTGGCTGCTGCTCGTGGCGGCGGTGCCGGCGCTGCTTCTGCTGGCTGTCGGCGTCGGCCTGCTGCGGCCGGAACTCCACGCGCCGGCCTGGCTCTGGCAGTTCGTCCTGGCCAACCTGTTCTTCGTTTCCCTTGCCGAGGAAGCGCTGTTCCGCGGCTACCTGCAGCAACGCCTGGGCCAATGGCTGGGCCCCTGGCCCGCCCTGGCGCTGGCCTCGGCGCTGTTCGGCCTGGCGCACTTCGCCGGCGGCCCGCTGCTGATGCTGTTCGCCGGCCTCGCCGGGCTGATCTACGGGTTGGCCTGGCTGTGGAGCGGCCGCCTGTGGGTGGCGACGCTGTTCCACTTCGGGCTGAACCTGACGCATCTGCTGCTGTTCACCTACCCGCTCTACAGACCCGCCTGATGCCCGTGGCCTTCGTCGTCGACGACATCCGCCGCTGCCATCCGGCTGAAATACGTGGAAGCGCCCCACAGCGCGCGGTGCGGGGCGTTTTTTTTAACGGCGGCCACGGGCATACTAGGCCGGTCCAATTCCCAGGTGCCCGCCACCCCATGCTCCGCCTCCTTCCTCTCCTGCTATCCCTCGCCTGTCTCGCTCCGGCCTTCGCCGACGAGCGCGCCGACACCCAACGCCAGCTGGAACAGACGCAGAAGGACATCGGCGAGCTGAAGAAGCTGCTGGACGGCATCCAGCAGGAAAAGAGCGGCGTGCAGAAGCAGCTGAAGTCCACCGAGACCGAGATGGGCGACCTGGAAAAACAGATCAAGGCCCTGCAGGACGAGCTGGACAAGAGCGAAGCCGAGCTGAAACGGCTGGATGGGGAGAAAAAAAAACTCCAGGACGCGCGCATTGAGCAGCAGCGCCTCCTCGCCATCCAGGCCCGCGCGGCCTACCAGAGTGGACGCGAGGAATACCTGAAGCTGCTGCTGAACCAGGAACACCCGGAAAAATTCAGCCGCACCCTCACCTACTACGACTACATCAACAAAGCCCGTCTCGAACAGCTCGCCAGCTTCAACGAAACCCTCCGCCAGCTGGCCAACGTCGAGCAGGACATCTCTGCGCAGAAAGCCGAACAACTGAGCAAGCAAGGCGAGCTGGACAGCCGCCGCGAGGCGCTGGCAGCGACCCGCAAGGAGCGCCAGCAAGCCCTGGCCAAGCTGAACAGCGACTACCGCGAACGCGACCAGAAGCTCAAGTCCCGCCAACAGGACCAGGCCGAGCTGGCCAAGGTACTGCGGACCATCGAGGAAACCCTGGCCCGCCAGGCCCGCGAAGCCGCCGCCGCGGCGGAGCGCGAGCGCCAGCGCGCGCTGGCCGCCGAACGCGAGCGTGCGCGCCAGCAGCAGGCCGCCCCCGGACGAGTCACCAGCCCGCCGCGCGAACCTGCGCCGGGCCCGCTGGTCTCAAGCACTGGCGCGGTCTACGGCGGCGCGTTCGGCTCGGCCCGCGGCAAGCTGCCGTGGCCGGTGAATGGCCGCGTCGTGGCGCGCTTCGGCAGCCAGCGCGGCGACGATCCGCGGGCGAAATGGGACGGCGTACTGATTTCGGCGAGCGCCGGCAGCACCGTCCGCGCGGTGCACGGCGGACGCGTGGTATTCGCCGACTGGTTGCGCGGAGCCGGCCTGTTGGTCATCCTCGACCACGGTGGCGGCTACCTCAGCCTTTATGGCCATAATCAAAGCCTGCTGAAAGACGCCGGCGACACCGTGAAGGCCGGAGACCCGATCGCCACCGTTGGAACCAGCGGCGGCCAGAGTAGCCCGGCCGTGTACTTCGCCATTCGCCATCAGGGCCGCCCGGCGGACCCTACTACCTGGTGCCGCGCACAGGGATAGGCGCCGAACTCGTGATTAGGAGCTGAACATGCTGCATTGCTTCCGTCCCACCACCCTGGCGCTGGCCCTGCTGCTCGGCGCGGGCGCGGCCCAGGCTGCCGACGCCCCGGCCGACGCCGCGCCACTGGCCAACGGTAGCAGTGCCCCGCTGCCCCTCGACGAGCTGCGTACCTTCGCCGAGGTTCTCGACCGGGTGAAGGCCGCCTATGTCGAGCCAGTGGACGACAAGACCCTGCTGGAGAACGCCATCAAGGGCATGCTCAGCAACCTCGACCCGCACTCCGCCTACCTCGGCCCGGAGGACTTCGCCGAGCTGCAGGAAAGCACCAGCGGCGAGTTCGGCGGCCTGGGCATCGAGGTCGGCAGCGAAGACGGCTTCATCAAGGTGGTCTCGCCGATCGACGACACCCCCGCGGCCCGCGCCGGCATCCAGCCCGGCGACCTGATCGTGCAGATCGACGGCAAGCCGACCAAGGGCCAGTCGATGACCGAAGCGGTCGACAGCATGCGCGGCAAGGCCGGCTCCCCGATCACCCTGACCATCGTCCGCGATGGCGGCAGACCGTTCGACGTCGAACTCAAGCGCGCCATCATCAAGGTCAAGAGTGTCAAGAGCCAGGTCCTCGAACCCGGCTACGCCTACCTGCGCATCACCCAGTTCCAGGTCAACACCGGCGAGGAAGTGGTCAAGGCGCTGAACCAGCTGCGCAAGGACAACAAGGGCCGTCTCAAGGGCCTGGTCCTGGACCTGCGCAACAACCCCGGCGGCGTGCTGCAGTCCGCCGTCGAGGTAGCCGACGCCTTCCTCACCAAGGGCCTGATCGTCTACACCAAGGGCCGCATCGCCAACTCCGAGCTGCGCTTCAGCGCCGACCCGGCCGATCCCAGCGACAAGGTTCCGCTGGTGGTGCTGATCAACGGTGGCAGCGCCTCGGCGGCGGAAATCGTCGCCGGTGCCCTGCAGGACCAGAAGCGCGCGATCCTGATGGGCACCGACAGCTTCGGCAAGGGCTCGGTGCAGACCGTGCTGCCGCTGAACAACGACCGCGCCCTGAAGCTCACCACCGCGCTCTACTACACCCCCAACGGGCGCTCCATCCAGGCCCAGGGCATCGTTCCGGACATCGAAGTCGGACGCGCCAAGGTGACCCAGGAGCGGAGCAGCTTCGAGGGCTTCAAGGAAGCCGACCTGCAGGGCCACCTGGCCAACGGCAACGGCGGCGCCGACCGCCCCACCGGCAAGCGTGCCGCGCCGAGCGAGCGCCCGCAGGATTCCGACTACCAGCTCAGCCAGGCCCTTAGCCTGCTGAAAGGCCTGAGCGTCACCCGCGGCAACTGATGTCGGCGTTCCGCGTTGCCCTGCTGGGCCTGTGCCTGCTGTTCAACCAGGCCCAGGCCCGCCAGGACCCCGTCCCCTACCAGCGCCCGCCGCTGCTGACCGTGGTCATCGATGACCTCGGGCAGAACCTGGCACGCGACCGCCGGGTTCTCGACCTGCCCCCCGGCGTAACCCTGGCGATCATCCCGGAAACCCCGCATGCCGCCGAACTGGCCCGCGAGGCGCACCAGCGCGGGCGCACGGTGATCCTGCACATGCCGATGGACCCGGCCGGCGGTCCCTACGCCTGGCGGCCGGAGCTGACCCAGGAAGAGCGTGCGCGGCGGCTGGACGCGGCGCTGGCCAAGGTGCCGTTCGTGCAAGGCCTGAACAACCACGAGGGCAGCCGCATGACCGCGGTGCGCCCGGCGATGGCCTGGCTCGCCGAGGAACTCCAGCGTCGCGGCCTGTACCTGGTCGACAGCCGCACCAGCGCCGCCACCGTGGCCGCCAGCGAGGCGCAGCGGATCGGCCTGGCGAGCGTCTCGCGCGATGTGTTCCTCGACAACGAAGCCACACCGGAAGCGGTCTCCGCACAACTGCAGGCCGGCGTCGCCCTGGCCCGCAAGCAGGGTTCGGCGTTGCTCATTGGCCACCCGCACAAGGCCACCCTCGACGTGCTGGCGCGGGAGCTGCCGAAGCTGCGCGCCCAGGGCATCGAGCTGGTACCGCCGCAGATGCTCATCGGCGAGCGCGGCAACCGCAACGTCAACCCACGCCAGGCGCCGCACTGAAGCCGGGTTTACCGGCGTCGCGGCAGCGGTTAAGGTGACGTCCTCGTCATTCCTGCACGGACGCACCGATGGCCCGCCCTTCCCCTCCCATGCCCCTGCTCGCCGCCGCCCTGCTGGTCGCAGGCGCGATTCCCCTCGGTTTCATCTGGATCCTCACCAGCGCCAAGTTCGAGATAGGCGGCGCCAGCCCCGGCGAGAGCACCGTCGGCAAGGTCGAGAACATCGACCAGCGCGCCATGGAGCAATTCTGCACCGGCGTGCGGGCGACGCCCGCCGGCACCTGGCTGGTAGGCCGGCGCGAGGTCGGCCGCGACGAGCAGGCTCTGCCCGAGGGCGTCATCGACCTGGACCTGGTGGCGGCCGCCCAGCCCAGGGAAGAAGAGTCCGAACCCCACCTCTTCAACTTCCTCAACGGCATGCTGCTATCCGGCGGCGATCCGGAAACCACCTATGTCTCGCGCCTGGGCGCGGACGGCGTGTTCCACGAAGTGGCGCGGCTCGGCGAGACCGCCTGCCTGGAAGTCACGCCGGACGGTTCCAGCGTCTTCCTGCTCACCGGCCTGCGGCGCCCGGGCAAGGACAACGGTCAGCGCGAGCAGACAGTGGTGCTGCGCAGCGACGACCAGGGCAAGAGCTGGCGGCGGCTCGAGGAAGGCTTCATGGCCGAGGCGAATCGACTGGGCTGGGCTCTCGCACCGCGCTTCCACGGCAAGGACGAAGTCTGGGTCTGGGGTGATTTCGAATACGGCGGTGCCGATGGCGGCCGGGAACCCGGCCAGCCGAGCGGGCTGTTCTATTCGCCCGACCGCGGCGCCAGTGTCGAGTCGATCGCCACCTCCGCGCCGCTGCTGGTCGACCTCGCCTACGCCCGCGAGTTGGCGCCGAACGGCGTCAGCTGGGGCGACTACAACGGCAAGCACGGGCAGATCAAGGCACACGTCGCCCAACTGGACGCGGAGCGCGCCGCGATCTGGGTAAGCCAGACCTTCCGCTATGGCCCACCCGAGGGGCGCTACCTGACCAGCTCGATATTGGTCACCACCCAGGCCGAACTGCGCCGCGAGGGCGGACGCTGGCAGATGGGCGCGATCCGGCGCACCGACGGCGTGGCCGTCGAGCGCCTGGAACAGAACATGGACGGTCGGGT
Source organism: Pseudomonas sp. 203-8 (assembly GCF_020708595.1). Classification (NCBI taxonomy): domain Bacteria; kingdom Pseudomonadati; phylum Pseudomonadota; class Gammaproteobacteria; order Pseudomonadales; family Pseudomonadaceae; genus Pseudomonas; species Pseudomonas sp. 203-8. The sequence goes on from NZ_JAJFDF010000001.1 coordinate 514,134, forward strand.
GATCGCAGTGCTCGACCACCCGGACGAATCGCGCTCGCTGATCGCCGAGCTCGATCGCGACGCGCTCGAATGGAAGATCACCGGCAAGCTGCCCAGCCCGTTCTGGCCCCTGCCGTCCAGTTCCGGGCTGCGCGAGTTCTACATGGGCAGGAATGTGCTGCTGGCCAACACCATGAGCCACTACGAAGTGCCGCTGTGGCTGTATCCCGACGAAGAGCCGGCGAGCGTCTCCGCCAACGCGGTGTACTACTCGGACGACTGGGGCTCATCCTGGCGCCGCCTGGACATCGCCGGCTACCTCGGCGTGCTCGGTTTCGACGAGGCGCACGACCGGGTGTTCTGGGCCCGCGGCAACTGGTACGACAGCCGCGACCTCGGCGTCCAGGCCTACGACCTGGACTGAGCCCCCTCGCCGCGCCGGCGGAGGGGCGCCCGCCAGTCAGAGGTAGTTGGCGACGGCTTCGTCGACGAAGCCTTCCTGGCGCATCTGCTCCAGGGCCTTTTGCAGGCGCTCCACCACCTCGTCCGGAGTGTCCTTGTTCAACGCCAGGTAGAGCTTGGCCTCGTTGAAACGCAGCACCGTCTGCAGGCCGGACACGCCTTCCTGCTTGGCCAGGTAGCGGCCGACCGGATCGGTGGTGGCCCACAGGTCGATCTGCCCGCCGGTAAGCTTCTTCACGTTTTCCTGGTCGCGCAGGGCGTTGATCACCGGGATGCCCTGGGCCTCCAGGTGCTGGCTGACCGCGTCGTTCTTGTAGGCGCCGAGCTTGTAGCGGGCGGCGTCCTTGAGATTCTTCACGGCGATCTTGCTGCCGGCCGGCGCCAGCAACACCCAACTGGTGTCGGCCAGCGGGCCGACCCACTTGAACTGCGGCACCCGCTCGGGGGTGTAGGTCATGGAGAACAGCCCGTAGCCGGGCTTGTCCAGGGTCAACCGGTACAGGCGGTCCCAGGGGAAGCGCAGGCTCAGGGAATAGCCGATGCCGGCGCGCCTGAACATCTCCCGGACGATGTCGGCACTGATGCCGTCGATGCCATCGTCGCGGGCGAAGTTCTTGTCGTCCACCGCCATGTTGAAGGGCGGGAAGTTCTCGGTCAGCAGCACCACCTTGTAGTCGGCGGGCAATTCGGCACGGGCCGCGGAGGCCCCCAGCAACACCCCCAGGATCAGGGTCTGGATCAGGACTTTCAGCATGGTCACACCGCTCGCTTGGTTATCGTTATTGGCTAGCGGCATCCCTGCGTCAGGACGAAATACCTGGCTCGTCGGCCTTCCATGGCATTGCCGGCGGGGCCGGCAAAGGCGTTTCCCCGCCCGGCCCCCTGTTGGCCGGACGGAGCGAATCAGAGATAGCTGTTGAGGATGTCCTCGACGAAACCTTCCTTGCGCATGCCGTCCAGGGCTGCCTGGAGCTTCTGCACCACTTCGTCGGGAGTCTCGCGGTTGAGCGCCAGGTACAGCTGGTCGCTGTTGAAGCGCAGCACCGTCTTCAGGCCGGTCACGCCTTCCTGCTTGGCCAGGTAGCGCCCGGCGGGATCGCCGCTGGCCCAGAGGTCGATCTGGCCCTTGACCAGCTTCTGCGCGTTTTCCTGGTCGCGTAGCGCCAGGTCGGCCTCGAAACCGTTCTTGCCGAGGAACTCGGCGATGGCATCGCCCTTGTAGGCGCCGATCCGGTATTTCTTCGCCTCGTCCAGGCTGCCCAGGGTGATCGGGCTGTCGCCCTTGGCCAGCAGCACCCAGTCGTCCGGGCCGATCGGACCAACCCACTTGAACTTGTCCTCGCGCTCGGCCAGGCGGGCGGTGACGAACACCCCGTAGCCGGGCTTCTCCAGCGCCAGCTTGTAGATGCGGTCCCAGGGGAAACGCAGGGTCAGGCTGTACTTGATGCCGGCGCGCTTGAACATCTCGCGGACGATATCCACGGCGATGCCGTCGATGTTGTCTTCCTGGGCGAAGTTCTTGCCGTTGATCGCCATGTTGTACGGCGGGAAGTTCTCCGTGAGCAGGACCATGCTGTAGTCGGGATCGGTTTCGGCGCGCGCGCCGCCGACCAGCAGCAGGGTTGCGAGCAGCGCGAAGAGCAGGCTTCTTTGCATTGTTGTCATCCTGTCAGGGGCCTGGAGCGAGGCAGAATAACCAGCGCCGCGCCGCCAGGCCAGCCTTTTGCCAGCATCGCCGGCGAGGCGTCAGTAGCGCTCGCGGATCTGCTTCAACAAGCCTTCGCTGCGCAGCGCGTCGACCGCCGTTTGCAACTTCTGCACCAGCTCGTCCGGGGTGTCCTTGTTCAGCGCCAGGAACAGCTCGGCGGTATGGAAACGCTGGACCACCTTCACCTCCTTGAGGCCCTCGCGCTGGGCGACGTAGCGCCCGCTCGGATCGGCGGTGACCCAGAGATCGATCTGCCCACTGGCCAGCTTGTCGACGTTCTCGTTGTCGCGCAGCGCCAGTTGCACCTGCAGGCCGCGGTCGACCAGGTGCTGACTGATGGCGTCGTTCTTGTAGCCGCCGATCCGGTAGCGCGCGGCGTCTTCCAGGCTGTTCAGGTGGATGCTGCTGTCGCCGCGAGCCATCAGTACCCAGTCGTTGACCGCCAGCGGGCCGACCCACTTGAACTTGTCCTCGCGCTCCGGCGTACGGGCGGTGGAAAACACGCCATAGCCGGGCTCGCTCAGCGCCTGCTGGTAGACCCGGTCCCAGGGGAAGCGCAGGATCAGCTGGCACTCGATCTGCGCGCGCTCGCAGGCGGCGCGCACGGTATCGGTGCTGATGCCGCTGATGCCATCGTCCTTGGCGTAGTTGCCGCCGTTCACCGCCATGTTGAACGGCACCAGGTTCTCGGTCAGCAGGACCAGGGTTTCGGCGCGCGCCAGGGCGCTAGCGCATAGCAGGGCCAGGCTGCCGACGCAGCCGAGAGCCAGACGGAAGATGGACATGGAGGACTCCCTGTCGGTCGCAATGTTTGTCGTTATGGCAGGGCATCGGCGCTCTAGCGGCACCTGATGCGGGGGGCGTGACTGTACCTGAAAGAAAGCCGCGCGAGTGTCGACTCGCGCTCAGGAATGGCTAGCCGATCACCGGCCCTGTGCGCTGCGGCGCAACGCGCCTCAGCGCACCACGATACCGCGGCTGGCCAGGTAGGCCTTGGCTTCCGGCACGGTGTACTCGCCGAAGTGGAAGATGCTCGCCGCGAGCACCGCGTCGGCCTTGCCCTCGAGGATGCCGGCGGCCAGGTGCTCCAGGTTGCCGACGCCGCCGGAAGCGATCACCGGCACGTTCACCGCCTCGCTGATGGCGCGGGTCACGCCCAGGTCGTAACCGCTCTTCACGCCGTCCTGGTCCATGCTGGTCAGGAGAATCTCGCCAGCGCCCAAGTCTTCCATCTTCTTCGCCCAGAGCACGGCATCCAGCCCGGTGGGCTTGCGCCCGCCATGGGTGAAGATTTCCCAGCGCGGCGCCTCGCCCGGGGCGGAAACCTTCTTCGCGTCGATGGCGACCACGATGCACTGCGAGCCGAAGCGGTCGGCGGCCTCACCGACGAACTCGGGGTTGAACACCGCGGCGGTGTTGATCGAGACCTTGTCCGCGCCGGCATTCAACAGGTTGCGGATGTCCTGCACGCTGCGTACGCCGCCGCCCACGGTCAGCGGAATGAACACCTGGCTAGCCATGCGCTCGACGGTATGCAGGGTGGTGTCGCGCCCGTCGACGCTGGCGGTGATATCGAGGAAGGTGATCTCGTCGGCACCCTGCTCGTCGTAACGGCGGGCGATCTCGACCGGGTCGCCGGCGTCGCGGATGTTCTCGAACTTGACGCCCTTGACCACTCGGCCGTTGTCCACGTCGAGGCAGGGGATGATGCGTTTTGCCAGTGCCATGCGGTTCGCCTCAGGCCTTGAAGTTGTCGCACAGCGCCTGGGCTTCGGCCACGTCCAGGGTGCCTTCGTAGATCGCCCGGCCGGTGATGGCGCCGATGATCCCCGGGGTGCGGGCGTCCAGCAGCTTCTGGATGTCGCCGAGATTGTGGATACCGCCGGAGGCGATCACCGGAATCCGCGTGGCATTGGCCAGCGCGGCGGTAGCCTCGACATTGCAGCCCTGCATCATGCCGTCCTTGGAAATATCCGTGTAGACGATGGCGGACACCCCGTCGGCCTCGAAGCGACGAGCCAGGTCGATCACCTGGACTTCGCTGACCTCGGCCCAGCCGTCGGTGGCGACGAAACCGTCCTTGGCATCCAGGCCGACGATGACCTTGCCCGGGAAGGCGCGGCAGGCCTCGCCGACGAACTCAGGCTGCTTGACCGCCTTGGTGCCGATGATGACGTAGCTGACGCCGGCGCGAACGTAATGCTCGATGGTTTCCAGCGAGCGGATGCCGCCGCCGATCTGGATCGGCAGGTCCGGGTAGCGACGGGCGATGGCGGTGACCACCTCGCCGTTGACCGGCTTGCCTTCGAAAGCGCCGTTCAGGTCCACCAGGTGCAGGCGGCGGCAACCGCCATCGACCCATTTGGCGGCCATCGCCACCGGATCGTCGGAGAAGACCGTGGCGTCTTCCATCAGGCCCTGGCGCAGACGCACGCAGGCGCCGTCTTTCAAGTCGATCGCGGGAATGATCAGCATCGGTGAACCCTGTTCAAGTCTGTATTCGGTGGACAGGCGCGCGGAAACTCAACTCTTTTCCAGCGCCCAGACATCGCTCTCGATGCTTTCGAACCGTTCCTTCAGGTACGACTGCACGTCGAGGATGGCCTTGTTGTAGAAGTACGGGGCGAACTCGCGGGCGAAGAAATCGAGCAGTTCCTCGGCTTCGAAGGAACCCAGCTCCAGTTCGAAGCGGTCCTCCATGAAGCGCTTGATCGCCAGTACCGCGTCCTGGGTCTGCGCGGCGTCCAGCTGGAGGATCGGCGTCTTGCTCTTCGCCCTGGCCATGGCCTACCAGCGCCCGTCCCAGGCCACGAAGTTCTGCAGCAGTTGCAGGCCGTGGGTATGGCTCTTTTCCGGGTGGAACTGCACGGCGAAACGCGAGCCTTCGGCCAGCGCGGCGGCGAAATCGACGCCGTAGTGCCCGTGCCCCACCACCTGGCGCGGGTTACCGGCCTCGATGTAATAGCTGTGCACGAAGTAGAAGCGCGCCTGGTCGGGAATCTCGTGCCACAACGGGTGCTCCACCGCCTGGCTCACCTGGTTCCAGCCCATGTGCGGCACCTTCAGGTGCTCGCCGGCTTCGTGCAGGTCCTTGCCGAAGAAGCGCACCTGGCCGGGGAACAGACCGATGCAGTCGACCCCGTCGTTCTCCTCGCTGCGCTCCAGCAATGCCTGCATGCCGACGCAGATGCCGAGGAACGGGCGGTCCTGGCTGACCTCGCGGACCAGGGCGTCGAAGCCCAGGCGGCGGATCTCGGCCATGCAGTCGCGGATCGCGCCAACCCCGGGGAACACCACCCGGTCGGCCTCGCGGATCACCGCCGCGTCGCTGCTAACCAGCACCCGGCCGGCACCGACGTGCTCAAGGGCCTTGGCCACCGAGTGCAGGTTGCCCATGCCGTAGTCGATCACGGCTACCGTCTGCATCACAGGCACCCTTTGGTCGACGGCATCTGCCCGGCCATCCGCTCGTCCAGCTCGATGGCCATGCGCAGCGCGCGGCCGAAGGCCTTGAACACGGTCTCGATCTGGTGGTGGGTGTTGTGCCCGCGCAGGTTGTCGATGTGCAGGGTCACCTGGGCGTGGTTGACGAAGCCCTGGAAGAATTCCATGAACAGGTCGACGTCGAAGCCGCCGACGCTGGCACGGGTAAAGGGAACGTGCATCTGCAGGCCGGGCCGCCCGGAGAAGTCGATGACCACCCGCGACAGCGCCTCGTCGAGGGGCACGTAGGCGTGGCCGTAGCGGCGGATGCCCTTCTTGTCGCCGATGGCCTTGGCGAAGGCCTGGCCGAGGGTGATGCCGATGTCCTCGACGGTGTGGTGATCGTCGATATGCAGGTCGCCCTTGCACTCGATGTCCAGGTCGATCAGGCCGTGGCGGGCGATCTGGTCCATCATGTGGTCAAGGAAGGGAACCCCGGTATCGAACCGGGCCTTGCCGGTCCCATCCAGGTCGATGGAGACCTTGATCTGGGTCTCCAGGGTGTCGCGCGCGACGGATGCCTTGCGTTCGGCCATCACCAGCTCCACAGCTAACACTGCACGTAATTATAAGAGGGCCAGCATTATAGGCAGGCCCGGGCTGGCGCTGCCAGCCGCGACCGTCGGCGCGAATCGCCCCACGGGCGGCGGGCCAGGCCTTACACTGCGCTCCTTTCATCCCGCCGCGGAGAGCCGCATGCCCGTGATCGTCGAAACCCTCGCCCAACCCAGCGCCCAGGATCGCCTGGACCTGGCGAAGATCTACGCCGATGCGCCGGACTGGCTGTTCGCCCCGCATGCCGACGGCGCGGCGCTGGTCGCGGCCGGGCTGGCCGCCGGCGAGCTGATCGCCGGGCGCTTCAACGACCGCCTGCTGGGTGCCGCCCTGCTGCGGCGCGGCGATGACGCCTGGCAGCTGTCGCACCTTTGCGTGCGCGGCATCACCCGCGGCCGCGGGGTCGGCCGACGCCTCCTCGACGAGGCCCGGCGCCTAGCTGCCGAAGCCGGCAAGCCGCTGCGCCTGGTCGCCCCGGACGGGCACCTGGAGGCCCGTGCCCTCGCGGCACGCCACGGGCTGCCGCTGGACAGCCTCTGATATGCTCGGTGGCGGTCCCCGCCACGGAGCTTCGCCATGTCCTTTTCCTCCGCCGAACGCGCCGCCCTGCTTGCCCTCAAGGGGGTCGGCCCGACCGTGCTGCAACGCCTGGAGCAGATGGGCCTTGACAGCTTCGTCCGGCTGCGCGACTGCGACGCCGCGAGTATCCTCGCCCAGGGCGCGGCCCTGACCGGCTCCAGTTGCTGGAAGAACAGCCCGCAGGCGCGGGCAGCGATCGTCGCCGTGCTGCAGCGCGCAGCCAGCGACGCATGAACGACGTCGACGTACTGGTAGTCGGCGCCGGCGCCCTCGGCCTGGCCTGCGCCGCGCGCCTGGCCGAAGCCGGCCACGGCGTACTGGTGGCGGAGCGCGAACGGCTGGTCGGTGGCCACACCTCCAGTCGCAATTCCGAAGTGATCCACGCCGGCCTCTACTACCCGCCCGGCTCGCTCAAGGCCGATCTCTGCCTGGAAGGCCGCGAACGCCTGTACGCCTGGTGCGCCCGCCACGGCGTCGGCCACCGGCGCATCGGCAAGCTGCTGGTGGCGGTGGAGGAAAACGAGCGCGAGAGGCTCCAGGCCCTGGCGGCCAACGCACGCGCCTGCGGGGTCGACGACCTGATGCCGCTGGACGGCGCCACGCTGCGCGCGCTGGAGCCCCAGGTCCGCGGGGTCGCCGCCCTGCTCTCGCCGAGCACGGGAATCATCGACAGCCACGCCTACCTGCAATCGCTGCAGGCCGTCGCCGAACGCCACGGCGCACAACTGGCGCTGGACACCCGGGTCGACCGCCTGGAGCGCCACGCCGGCGGCTGGCGCGCCGAAGGACAGAGCGTCGGCGAAGCGTTCCGGTTGCGCGCGGGCTGGGTGGTCAATGCCGGCGGCCTGTTCGCCCAGGCGCTGGCGCAACGCACCGAAGGCCTCGATCCGCGCCTGGTGCCGGCGCTGCACCTGTGCCAGGGGCGCTATTTCTCCTACAGCGGCCGCTCGCCGTTCCGCCACCTGGTCTACCCGATGCCCGAGGCGCGCACCGCCGGGCTCGGCATCCACGCCACCCTCGACCTCGGCGGCCAGTTGCGCTTCGGTCCCGACGTGAATTACGTGGACAACCTCGACTACCGCGTCGACGAATCCCTCCGCCCCGCCTTCGCCCAGGCCATCTCGCGCTACTTCCCCGGCATCGATCCTCGGCGCCTGGCCGCCGGCTACGCCGGCATCCGGCCCAAGCTCGGCGGGCCGGGGGAACCCGCCGCCGACTTCATCATCCAAACCCCTGCCGAACACGGCCTGCCCGGCCTGGTCAACCTGTTCGGCATCGAGTCGCCCGGCCTCACCGCCAGCCTGGCGCTCGCCGAACGGGTCGCCCGCGCACTCTGAGACGAGGTTTCGCCGCGCGCAGGGTCGGCCTGGCAAAACGGCGTTGTTATACTCGCCCGCACATTCACCGCTGCCAGCACAAAGGATTCGTCCATGAAAGCATTCGGCAAGGTCCTGGGGCTGTTCTTCCTGGGACTCTTACTGCTCGTCGTGGCCCTGGGCTTCGCCCTGACCCACCTGTTCGATCCCAATGACTACAAGGACGAAATCCGCCAGATCGCCCGCGACAAGGCCAACCTGGAGCTGGACCTGAAGGGCGACATCGGCTGGAGCCTGTTCCCCTGGCTGGGCCTGGAGCTGCACGACACCAGCATCGCCAGCGCCGCCACGCCGACCAAGCCGTTCGCCGACCTGCAGATGCTCGGCCTGTCGGTGCGGGTCCTGCCGCTGCTGCGCAAGGACGTACAGATGAGCGCGATCCGCGTCGAAGGCCTGAGCCTGGACCTGGTCCGCGACAAGCAGGGCAAGGGCAACTGGGAAAACATCGGCAAGCCGGCCCAGCCCCAGGCCCCGGCCGCTCCTTCCGCCACCCCGCCGGCAGCGGACGGCAAGGGCGCCCAGGCGCAGGCACCGGAGCAGGCGCCGCAGAACGACAGCCCGCGCACCCCGATCAAGCTCGACATCGACAGCCTCAATGTCAACAACGCCCGCGTCACCTACACCGACGAAGCCAGCGGCAAGCAGTACAACGTCGAGGGCATCGAGCTGAGCACCGGCGCCATTCGCGAAGGCAGCAGCATTCCGCTGAAGCTCAACGCCTACCTCGGCACCAACCAGCCGGTGGTACGGGTCAAGACCGAGCTGACCGGCAACCTGCGCTTCGACACCGCGCTCAGGCGCTACCAACTGGAAGACGCCAGGCTCTCCGGCGAAGCCTCGGGCGAGCCGCTGCAAGGCAAGACCGCCACCTTCTCCGCCCAGGGCCAGTTGCTGCTCGACCAGTCGGCGCAGATCGCCGAGTGGAACGGCCTGAAGCTGAGCGTCAACCAGTTGCGCGCCCTCGGCGAACTGAAGGCCCGCGAGCTGGACAAGGACACCAAGTTCAGCGGCGGCCTGTCGATCGCGCCGATGAACCTGCGCGAGTTCCTCGCCGGCATCGGTGTGACCCTGCCGGCCATGGCCGATGCCAACACCCTCGGCAAGTTCGAGCTGAACACCCGCCTGGCCGGCAGCCGCAACAGCCTGAATCTCGAAGACCTCAAGCTGGGTCTGGACGACACTGCCTTCAGCGGCCGCTTCGGCATCGCCGATTTCGCCAGGCAATCGCTGCGCGCCCAGCTCAAGGGCGACAAGCTCGACCTCGACCGCTACCTGCCGGCCAAGGCCAAGCAAGCCCAGGATGCCGCCAGCGCCACGCGCAAGGCGGAAGTCGACGCCACCGTGGCCAGTGCCGCCCAGGGCAACACGCCGCTACCGGAAAAACCGACCAGGCAGGCCTGGAGCGACGCGCCGCTGCTGCCCATCGCGACCCTGCGCAAGCTCGACCTGGACGTGGCGCTGAACTTCGGCCGGCTGACCGTCGAGAAGCTGCCGATCGACGACGCCAGCCTGAAGCTGCGCGGCCAGGGCGGCGTGATCAGCCTCGACGACATGCGCGGCGGGCTGTACAACGGCCGCTTCAACGCCAAGGCCAACCTCGATGTACGCCAGGACAGCGCCGTGCTGACCGCCACCAAGCACATCGCCAACGTGCCGGTGGAGCGCCTGCTCGAAGCCCAGGGCAAGAAACCGCCGGTGAAGGGGCTGCTCGATCTCGATGCCGACATCCGCACCAGCGGCAACAGCGAGAAATCCTGGATCGACCATCTCAACGGCAACGCACGCTTCAGCCTGATCAACGGCGTGCTGCCCGACGCCAACCTGGAGCAACAGCTCTGCCAGGGCATCGCTACCCTCAACCGCAAGGCCCTTGCCGGTACTCACGGCGGCAAGGACACGCCTTTCCGCGAGCTCAAGGGCAGCCTGAACTTCACCAACGGCGTGGCCAGCAACCCTGACCTGAAAGTGGCCATTCCCGGCCTGGCGGTCAGCGGCCACGGCGATATCGACCTGCGCGTGCTGGGCATGGACTATCGCATCGGCGTGGAGATCCAGGGCGACAAGAGCGACATGCCGGACCCGGCCTGCCAGGTCAACCAGCGCTACGCCGGCATCGAATGGCCGCTGCTCTGCCGCGGCCCGCTGGAACTCGGCGCCAAGGCCTGCCGCCTGGACAAGGAAGGCATGGGCAAGGTCGCCGCGAAACTGGCCGGCAATCGCCTCAACGAAAAACTCGAAGAGAAGCTCGGCGACAAGGTCAGTCCGGAGCTGAAAGACGCACTCAAAGGGCTGTTCAACCGCAAATGACACCTGAAGGCTTCAACGGCGCGGTCCTCGACTGGTACGACCGTCACGGTCGCAAGGATCTGCCCTGGCAGCAGGGCATCACCCCCTACCGGGTGTGGGTCTCGGAAATCATGCTGCAGCAGACCCAGGTCAGCACCGTGCTCGGTTACTTCGACCGTTTCATGGCAGCGTTGCCCGACGTCGAGGCACTGGCCGCGGCGGCCGAGGACGAAGTCCTGCACCTGTGGACCGGGCTCGGCTACTACAGCCGTGCGCGCAACCTGCACAAGACCGCGCAGATCGTGGTCGAGCGGCATGCGGGGGAGTTCCCCCGCGACGTCGAGCAACTCGCCGAACTGCCCGGCATCGGCCGCTCCACCGCTGGAGCCATCGCCAGCCTGTCGATGGGCCTGCGCGCACCGATCCTCGACGGCAACGTCAAGCGCGTACTGGCGCGCTACCTGGCGCAGGACGGCTATCCCGGCGAACCGAAGGTGGCCAGGGCGCTGTGGGAAGCCGCCGAACGCTTCACCCCGCACGCACGGGTCAACCACTACACCCAGGCGATGATGGACCTCGGCGCCACCCTCTGCACGCGCAGCAAGCCCAGTTGCCTGCTTTGCCCGCTGGTCTCCGGCTGCCGCGCGCACCTGCTCGGCCGCGAAGCCGATTATCCGCAGCCCAAGCCGCGCAAGGCGTTGCCGCAGAAGCGCACGCTGATGCCGATCCTGGCCAACCGCGACGGCGCCATACTGCTCTACCGGCGGCCTTCCAGCGGACTCTGGGGCGGGCTCTGGAGCCTCCCCGAACTGGACGACCTCGACGGCCTCGAACCGCTCGCCGCGCGCCATTCCCTGGCCCTCGGCGAGCGCCGCGAACTGAGCGGCCTGACCCATACCTTCAGTCATTTCCAGCTCGCCATCGAGCCCTGGCTGGTGGCGGTGGAAGGCGCTCCGCGCGCCGTGGCCGAGGGCGACTGGCTCTGGTATAACCTCGCCACCCCGCCGCGCCTGGGCCTCGCCGCTCCGGTGAAGAAGCTGCTCAAGCGCGCAGAACAGGAACTCGGACGCGGCACGACCGCGTGAATGCCGGGCCCGCGGGCCCGGCGGCAACTGCAGGAGAACGACCATGAGCCGCACCGTGATGTGCCGCAAGTACCACGAAGAGCTGCCCGGCCTCGACCGCCCGCCGTATCCTGGCGCGAAGGGCGAGGACATCTACAACAACGTGTCGCGCAAGGCCTGGGACGAGTGGCAGAAGCACCAGACCATGCTGATCAACGAGCGTCGCCTGAACATGATGAACGCCGAGGACCGCAAGTTCCTCCAGCAGGAGATGGACAAGTTCCTCTCCGGCGAGGACTACGCCAAGGCCGACGGCTACGTGCCGCCATCCGCCTGACCCCCACCCCGCCCGACGGAGGCCGCCATGACCCCATCCCTCTCTGGCCTGCCTCCGATCCGCACCGCGCTGATCGGCTACGGCTTCGCCGGCAAGACCTTCCACGCCCCGCTGATCCGCGCGGTACCGGCGTTGTGCCTGGAGCACGTGGTCTCCCGCGACCCTGGGCGGGTGCACGCCGACCTGCCCGAAGCCCGGGTCAGCGCCGATCCGGATGAGGCCATCGAGGCCGCCGACATCGACCTGGTGGTCATCGCCTCGCCCAATGCCACCCACGCCAGCCTCGCCGAACGGGCCTTGCGCGCCGGCAAGCACGTGGTGGTGGACAAGCCGTTCACCGTCACCCTGGCCGAAGCCCGGCGCCTCGCCGACCTCGCCCGTGAACGGCCTGGGCAGGTCCTCTCGGTGTTCCAGAACCGGCGCTTCGACAGCGACTTCCTCGCCGTGGAGGCCGCCCTGCAGGCCGGCAGCATCGGCCCGGTGCGCTACTTCGAGTCGGCCATCGAGCGCTTCCGTCCGCAGGTCCGCGACCGCTGGCGCGAACACGACCTGCCCGGCTCCGGGCTGTGGTTCGACCTCGGCCCGCACCTGCTCGACCAGGCACTGTGCCTGTTCGGCATACCGCAGCGTGTGCACGGACACCTGCGCCGGCTGCGCGAGGGTGCGCAGACCGACGACTGGTTCGAGGTCCTGCTCGATTATCCGCACTGCCAGGTAGCGCTGCGCGCCAGCATGCTCGCCGCCAATCCGGCGCCACGCTTCAATGTGCACGGCGACCACGGCAGCCTGCTCAAGGCCGGCGCCGACATCCAGGAAGCGCAACTGCTCCAGGGACTGCACCCCGGTTCCGCCGGCTGGGGCCGCGATCCCGACCTGCTGCAGCACATCGATGGCCAGGGCCTGCGCCAGTCGCTGGTCACCCCGGCAGGCGACCAGAGCCGCTACTACCAGGCGCTGGCCGCCGCCATCCGCGGCCAGTCGCGCAACCCGGTGTCGGCGCAACAGGCCTGCGCGCTGATGGCCCTGCTGGAGTTGGCACGACGCTCCGCCGAGGAAGGCCGGAGCCTGCCGGTGGAGCTGCGCGACGAGGAACGCCAGGCCTGGAACTGAGGCCCGGCAGTCCGGCGGAAACCGCGAGGGGATCGTAAGGCGTTAAAAAACAAAAAAAATTTCTTCGCCGGTGTTGACACTGCCGCGCTAAACCCGTTTAATTGCGCCCCGTTGCCCAGGTAGCTCAGTTGGTAGAGCAGGGGATTGAAAATCCCCGTGTCGGCGGTTCGATTCCGTCCCTGGGCACCATGAATACGACGAAAAGGCTCACCTCCGGGTGGGCCTTTTTGCTTTCCGCCGTTCGCCTAGACGTGCTGCCCGCCGTTGACGTGGATTTCCGCGCCATTCACGTAGGATGCGCCGCTGGTGCAGAGGAAGTAGATCAGCGAAGCGATCTCCTCCGGCCGGCCGAGGCGGTGCAGCGGGATGCTGCGCTCGACGATCTCCTCGGTGCCCGGCGACAGGATCGAGGTGTCGATCTCCCCCGGCGCGATGGCGTTCACCCGCACCCCATGCGGGCCGAAGTCGTGGGCCATCTCGCGGGTCAGCGCGGACAACGCCGCCTTGGAAGTGGCGTAGGCCACCCCGGCGAACGGATGCACCTTCGAGCCGGCGATGGAGGTCACGTTGATCACCGTTCCCTGCGCCGCCTTCAGCTCGGCGAACAGTCCGCGCGCCAGCAGCGCGGTGGAGAACAGGTTGACGTTGAACACCCGCAGCCAGGTGGCGTAGTCGGTTTCCAGCACACCGAGGCGCTCGCCGCCTTCGCCCTTGGGCGAGATGCCGGCATTGTCCACCAGCGCGTGGAGCCGGCCGTCGCCAAGCTTCTCGCGGATCAGTTCCAGGCTGGCCTCGACGCCGGGAATGTCCTCCAGGTCCAGATGGATGTGGTTTTCCTCGCCGTCCGCCCAGGGACATTCGCTGGCCCAGCTCTGCCGCGACGCGGTGAACACCCGCCAACCCGCGGCATTGAAGTACTTCACCGTGGCATGCCCGATACCGCGGCTCGCCCCGGTCAGCAACAGGGTCTTTCTCTCCGCCATACGCCCTCCGTGAAGGCCTGCTGGAATGAACGCGACTCGCACAGCCTACAAGGAATGACGAATCGCCGCGGCGGATCTTTCGCCCATCCCGGCGAACGGCCGAGCGTGAGCCAGGCAGTGCCGATAGACTAGGCGGACCTTGTCCGGACCCCCGATCGATGCTGAAGAAAAGCTTCAACTCCCTGCTCACCACCTGGCTCGCCGGCCTGCTGGTGATGCTGCCGCTGGTACTCACCCTAGCCTTGCTGGCCTGGGTGGTCAGCTTGCTGAACCGCTTCGTCGGTCCATCCAGCCTGATCGGTCGCGGCTTCGCCGCCATCGGCCAGCCGCTCGCCGGCGATTCGCCACTGGCCTACCTGCTCGGTACCGCGCTATTGCTGGTAGCCATCTACCTGCTTGGCCTCGGCGTACAGCTAGGCCTGAAGCGGCCGCTGGCCAACCTGTTCGACCTGACCCTGCGGCGCACCCCGCTGATCGGCAACCTGTACAACCTGGCCGACCGTTTCGTCGGCCTGCTGGACAAGAAGCAGGACGCCGACATCGCCGCGATGAGTCCGGTGTGGTGTTTCTTCGGCGGCGACGGCGCCGCCGTGCTGGCGCTGATGCCCAACCCCGAAGCGGTGGAACTGGACGGCCGCGCGCACTACGCGATCCTGGTGCCGACCGCGCCGATCCCGGTGGGCGGCGGCCTGCTCTACGTTCCGGTGGAATGGGTGAAACCGGCACAGATCGGCATGGACACCTTCACCAGCATCTATGTGTCGATGGGCATCACCCCACCGCCGCCGCTGGCCGCCGCCAAGGTGCTGGCGGAGCCGCGCGCGGAGCAGCCGCCGGCGGCTCCATAGGCGGTCCCGCATGCCCGGGAACGGGGCGCGCACCGACCTCCAGGCTCTGCTTCAGGTCAGGGTTCGCCAGGAGTTTTCTTCGAAAGCCGACAGTTTTGTTCCTACGCGACAGCGCACTGCAGCGATGCGACAAGATGCCGCCAACCCCGCTCCAGAGGCACGCCGCCTGCTTGGCTCCGGTTGAAGCGCTGTGCTAGCTTGCCTTCGCCAGGAAGGCCCTTCCAATCCGAATAACAAGAGGAAAATCCATGGCCGAGGCCACCCCCGCACTGGAAATCCGTAACCTGCACAAGCGCTACGGCGACCTCGAAGTGCTCAAGGGCATCTCCCTCACCGCCCGCGACGGCGACGTGATCTCCATCCTCGGATCGTCCGGCTCGGGCAAATCCACCTTCCTGCGCTGCATCAACCTGCTGGAGAACCCGCACCAGGGCCAGATCCTGGTCTCCGGCGAAGAGCTGCGCCTGAAGAAGAGCAAGAACGGCGACCTGGTCGCCGCCGACAGCCAGCAGATCAACCGGCTGCGCAGCGAACTCGGTTTCGTCTTCCAGAATTTCAACCTGTGGCCGCACATGAGCATCCTCGACAACGTGATCGAGGCGCCACGTCGCGTACTGGGCAAGAGCAAGGCCGAAGCGATCGAGATCGCCGAGGGCCTGCTGGCCAAGGTCGGCATCGCCGACAAGCGCCACAGCTATCCCGCGCAACTTTCCGGCGGCCAGCAGCAACGCGCGGCCATCGCCCGGACCCTGGCCATGCAACCCAAGGTGATCCTGTTCGACGAGCCCACCTCGGCGCTCGACCCGGAAATGGTACAGGAAGTGCTTAACGTGATCCGTGCGCTCGCCGAAGAGGGCCGGACCATGCTGCTGGTCACCCACGAAATGAGCTTCGCCCGCCAGGTTTCCAGCGAGGTGGTATTCCTCCACCAGGGCCTGGTAGAAGAGCAGGGAACGCCGCAACAGGTTTTCGAAAACCCCCAGTCGGCGCGCTGCAAACAGTTCATGTCCAGCCACCGCTAACGGAGCAACACCGCATGAAGAACTATAAGAAGATCCTGCTGGCCGCCGCTGCAACCCTGGCCTTCGCCCTCGACGCCAGCGCCGCCGACAAGCTGCGCATCGGCACCGAAGGCGCCTACCCGCCCTTCAACGGCATCGATGCCAGCGGCCAGGCGGTCGGCTTCGACCTCGACATCGGCAAGGCGCTGTGCGCCAAGATGAAGACCGAGTGCGAGGTGGTGACCTCCGACTGGGACGGCATCATCCCGGCGTTGAACGCCAAGAAGTTCGACTTCATCGTCGCGTCCATGTCGATCACCGACGAGCGCAAGCAGGCAGTCGACTTCACCGATCCCTACTACACCAACAAGCTGCAGTTCGTCGCGCCGAAGAGCGTCGACTTCAAGACCGACAAGGACTCCCTGAAGGGCAAGGTGATCGGCGCCCAGCGCGCCACCATCGCCGGCACCTGGCTGGAAGACAACATGGCCGACGTGGTCACCATCAAGCTCTACGACACCCAGGAGAACGCCTACCTCGACCTCTCCTCGGGGCGCCTGGACGGCGTGCTGGCCGACAAGTTCGTGCAGTACGACTGGCTGAAGAGCGACGCCGGCAAGGAGTTCGAGTTCAAGGGCGAACCGGTGTTCGACAACGACAAGATCGGTATCGCCGTGCGCAAGGGCGACCCGCTGCGCGAGAAGCTCAACGCCGCGCTGAAGGAAATCGTCGCCGACGGTACCTACAAGAAGATCAACGACAAGTACTTCCCCTTCAGCATCTATTGATGCCAAGCCAGGCCACCGCCGGGCGCGTCCCGGCGGTGGCCGCCTTCAGGCCTGACTTCTCATGATTCTCGACCTGCATGGGTTCGGCGAGCAACTGCTCGCCGGGACCTGGATGACCCTCAAGCTATCGCTGGCGGCGGTCTGCGTGGGGCTGTTGCTCGGCCTCCTCGGCGCCATCGCGAAGACTTCGAAGTACGCGGCCCTGCGTTTCCTCGGCGGCACCTACACCACCATCGTCCGTGGCGTGCCGGAAACGCTCTGGGTACTGATGATCTATTTCGGCACGGTGAGCGGCCTGAACGCCCTCGGCGACCTTTTCGGCAAGCCGGACCTGGCGCTCTCGCCGTTCGCCGCCGGCACCCTGGCCCTCGGCCTGTGCTTCGGCGCCTACGCCACCGAGGTGTTCCGCGGCGCGCTGTTGTCCATTCCGCGCGGCCATCGCGAGGCCGGCCAGGCGCTCGGCCTGTCGCCCGGACGGATCTTCTGGCGCATCGTCCTGCCGCAGATCTGGCGGGTCGCCCTGCCCGGCCTCGGCAACCTGTACCTGATCCTGCTGAAGGACACCGCGCTGGTGTCGCTGATCACCCTCGACGAGATCATGCGCAAGGCGCAGGTCGCCTCCAACGCGACCAAGGAACCCTTCACCTTCTACATGACCGCGGCCGCCATCTACCTGAGCCTCACGGTCATCATCATGGTCGCCCTGCACTTCCTCGAACGTCGCGCCGGCCGTGGTTTCGTGAGGAACGAGCTATGAGCGAGTGGGAGCTGATCCTCAAGTGGATGCCGAAGATGCTCCAGGGCGCGGCGCTGACCCTGGAGCTGCTGGCGATCGCGGTGGTCGCCGGGCTCGCCCTGGCCCTGCCGCTGGGCATCGCCCGCGCCTCGCGGCACTGGTACGTGCGCGCGGTGCCGTACGCCTACATCTTCTTCTTCCGCGGCACGCCGCTGCTGCTGCAACTGTTCATCGTCTACTACGGCCTGGCGCAGTTCGAGGAAGTGCGCAAGAGCGCCTTCTGGCCCTACCTGCGCGATCCGTACTGGTGCGCGCTGCTGACCATGACCCTGCACACCGCCGCCTATATCGCCGAGATCCTCCGCGGCGCGATCCACTCGGTGCCGGTCGGCGAGGTGGAGGCCGCCCGCGCCCTCGGCATGTCGCGGCGCCAGGCGCTCTGGCACATCATCCTGCCGCGCGCGGTGCGCATCGGCCTGCCGGCCTACAGCAACGAAGTGATCCTGATGCTCAAGGCCAGCGCGGTGGTCTACACCGTGACCCTGTTCGACATCATGGGCATGGCCCGGACCATCATCGCCCGCACCTACGAATCGATGCTGTTCTTCTGCCTGGCCGGCGCGCTGTACCTGGTGATCACCATCGTGCTGACGCGGATCTTCCGCCTGATCGAACGCTGGTTGCGGGTCGACGCCACCCAGGGCCGCTGAGCGGGCGCTTTCCGATGCCTGCGGGGCGGCTATAATCGCCGCCCCGTTTTCCCGCTGCCGCTCGCATCGTGTCCGAAACCTTCCCGTTCCTCACTGGCGACGCCCTGTCGCAGCGCTTCCTCGCGCTGGACGCGTTCCTCCTCGAACACCAGCGGCTCTGGCGACCCCGCCCGTTCAGCGAACCGACCCTGGCGTGGGAAGCCGAACACTCCGAGCTGGCGTCCTGGCTGCGCGGGCGCAGCCTCGAACAGGCCGACGCGGAGCACAACCAGCCCACCCGCCTGGCCGCGCCCGCGCCTTATCCGCAGCTCGCCGCCCAGGCCGCAGCGCTGGGCGCGGTCGGCGAACTGCCATTGGCGGAACGCCCGCAGGCACCGAACCGCTTCAATGTCGACGTACCGGGACGCAAGTGGCAGCAGATCGGCCTGTTCGCCGGGCGCCTGCAGTTCGCCCGGCCGGTCGTCCACTGGCTCGACTGGTGCTCCGGCAAGGGCCATCTGGGCCGCCTGCTGGCCCATGCGGGGCAACCGCTGACCTGCCTCGAACACGATCCCGCGCTGGTCGCCGACGGACAGCGCCTGAGCGACCGCCTGGGGCTCTCCGCCCACCACCTCCGCCAGGATGTGCTGGCCGTGGACTGCGCCGAGCGCCTGCTTCCCGGGCATACGCCAGTGGCCCTGCACGCTTGCGGCGAACTGCACCTGCGCCTGCTGCGCCTGGCCAGCCAGGCCGGCTGTCGCCAACTGGCGGTGGCGCCATGCTGCTACAACCGCATTCCGGGGCCTTTCTACCAGCCGCTCTCGCAAGCGGCAGGCCGATCGCTGCTCGCGCTATCGCTTGACGACCTGCGCCTACCCCTGAGCGAGACAGTCACCGCCAGCCAACGGGTCCGTCGCCAGCGCGACCAGTCGATGGCCCGGCGCCTGGGTTTCGACCTGCTGCAGCGCGAGCTACGCGGAATCGACCAGTACCTGAGCGTGCCTTCCCTTCCGGTGGCCTGGCTGGAACGTCCATACGCCGACTACTGTCGCGAACTCGCCGTCCTCAAGGGACTTCCCGAACCGGCCGCGCGCGACTGGCAGGCGCTGGAAGCGGCCGGCTGGAAGCGCCTGGCGATGGTTCGCAACCTGGAACTGGTGCGCGCCCTGTTCCGCCGCCCGCTGGAACTCTGGCTGCTGCTGGACCGCTGCCTGTATCTGGTCGAACAGGGCTATAGCGTCCGCCTGGGCGAGTTCTGTCCGACCTCCCTGTCTCCGCGAAACCTGCTGATCCTTGCGGAGCGCAGCTGATACGGGTGTGCCGGATGGTTGCCCACACAACCTGTGGATAAGTCTGGTGACAAGTTCTGGGAAACATCTGCCGAGGGGCCCGTATCCAGGGGCGGTCAATGCTGTTCAAAAAATGAACAGAAAAAATAAAATCCATATAAAACAATATCTTGATAACAACCGAGATAACCGCAGCGATTCTTAGAGCGTTTCCTTCCTATCCCTTGCCCACTTGTGCATAAGCCTGGCTTTCCGGTTAATCCGAAAGTGGACTTCAGCACCGGCAATAGTTGCAGAACGGCATCGCATGACGTTCGAAGGAACGGATTGTTCTTTTATTGCAACGGTTGAGCTCTTGTTAATCGCTGCCTAGGCAGTATTATTTTGAAACACTTTCCCTGCCTAGACAGCGATCCCCTCCACCATGGGTCACTACAGCGCCTCCGACTTTCCCTTCAAGGGCTCCATTGGCCAGCTCATCGGCGTCAGTGCCGCGACCAAGGACCGCATCCTCGAGAAGCACCTCGCCGCGCTGGACATCACCGCCGCCCAGTTCAAGGTGCTGATCTTCGTCGGTCTCAACCGCGCCAACAGTCCGGTCGAACTGTGTCGCGAGCTGTCGGTGGACAGCGGCTCGATGACGCGCATGCTGGCGCGCCTGGAGAAAAAAGGGCTGCTGCTGCGCGGCCGCTGTCCCGAAGACCGCCGTTGCCTGCGCCTGGATCTCAGCGAAGCGGGACGGAAGGTCCAGGAGCAGCTTCCGCTGATCGCCTCGGCGGCGATGAACGAGCTGGTCGCCTGCCTGAGCACGGAAGAATTGCAGACGCTGACCCATCTGCTGACCAAGGTTCTGCTACACGCCGGCTGCCCTAGGGCCAGCCTGCAGGAGTCCTGATCCATGCCGTTCCCTCTTCTCCATCCCTGGCCGCAGCGATTGGCGCTGGCCTCGGCGATACTGCTGGCCGCCGGCTGCGTCACTTCCGAAGGCCTGGAACCGAACGCCCAACTGCAACCGGCAGGCGCCCTCCAGGCGGGCAGGAGCCTGGACGGCGTAGCCCTTTCGCCAGCGGCCTGGCCGCGCCAGGACTGGTGGACCGGGCTCGGCGACCGGCAGCTCGACCAACTGATCGGCGAAGCCCTGCAAGGCACCCCCGACCTGCAGATCGCCGAGGCGCGTGCGCGCCAGGCGGCGGCAACGGCCCAGGCGCAAGATGCCGCGCGCCAGCCGACGCTGGACGCCAAGGCCAGCTACTCCGGCATCCGCGCGCCGACCAGCGTGGCCCCGGCACCGCTCGGCGGCCGCTATTCGGCGATCAAGTACCTGTCGCTCGGCTTCAACTACGACTTCGACCTCTGGGGCGGCGAGCGCGCCGCCTGGGAAGCCGCCCTCGGCCAGGCCAATGCCGCCCGGATCGACAGCCAGGCCGCGCGCATCGGCCTCTCGGCGAGCATCGCCCGCGCCTACAGCGACCTCGCCCACGCCTTTACCGTGCGCGATCTCGCCGAGGAAGAACTGAAGCGCTCGCAGCGCATGACCGAGCTGAGCCAGAAGCGCATGAGCGCCGGACTCGACAGCAAGGTCCAGCTGCAACAGACGCAGACCCAGCTGGCCACCGCCCGCCAGCAGCTCAGCGCCGCCGAGCAGGACATCGCCAGCGCCCGCATCGCCCTCGCCGTGCTGCTGGGCAAGGGGCCCGATCGCGGTCTCGAACTGCAGCGCCCGCAACCGCTGAACCCGGCCAGCCTGAGCTTGCCCTCGGTGCTCCCGGCGGAGCTGCTCGGCCGCCGCGCCGACATCGTTGCCGCGCGCTGGCGGGTCGAGGCGGCGCGCCGCAACATCGACTCGGCGAAGACCGAGTTCTATCCCAACCTCAATCTCGGCGCGATGGCCGGCCTCGCCGCCCTGCACACCAGCGACGTGTTGCAGGCGCCGAGCCGCTTCTTCCAGGTGGCGCCGGCGATCTCCCTGCCGATCTTCGACGGTGGCCGCCGCCGCGCCAACCTGGCCGAACGCGACGCCGACTACGACCTGGCCGTCGGCCAGTACAACAAGACGCTGGTCCAGGCCCTCGGCGAGGTCAGCGACGACCTCGGCAAGTTGCGCTCGCTGGCGCAGCAGGTGGTCGACCAGCGCCAGGCCCGCGATATCGCCAGGTCCAACTTCGACCTGGCCATGCGTCGCTACGGCGAAGGCGTCGGCAGCTACCTCGACGCCCTCAGCGTGCAACAGCAACTGCTGGTCGCCGAACGCCAGTTGGCCAGCCTGGAGAGCCAGCAGATCGATCTTTCCGTCCAGTTGGTCCAGGCCCTGGGCGGCGGTTTCCAACCCGATTCCCGCTCCGCTGCGCTCGCTACCGCGAAAGCGCCGGCAGAATGAACGAGGCACCCACCATGACTACCGCCAACAGCGAAACTCCCGCCGGCAACCCGAAGCGCAAGCGCTGGTTGCTGATCCTGCTCGCCGTGATCGTCCTCGCCACCCTGGCCAGCGTGGCCTGGGAGTTCTTCTACGGCCGCTGGCACGAGGACACCGACGACGCCTACATCAACGGCAACGTGGTACAGATCACCCCGCAGATCGTCGGCACCGTGGTCAGCATCGGCGCCGACGACGGCGACCTGGTGCGCAAGGGCCAGGAACTGGTCAGGTTCGATCCCAGCGACGCCGACATCGCCCTCCAGCGCGCCGAGGCCAACCTGGCCCACACCGTGCGCCAGGTACGCGGGCTGTTCAGCAACGTCGACGGCTATCGCGCCGAGGTCGCCACCCGCAAGGTCGCGCTGGCCAAGGCCGAGGCCGACTACAAGCGGCGCAAGAACCTCGCCGACGACGGCGCCATTTCCCAGGAGGAACTGGCCCACGCCCGCGACGCGCTGGACAGCGCGAAAGCCTCGCTGACCAGCTCGGAACAGCAGTTGAACACCAATCGAGCGCTGGTCGACGACACCCAGATCACCTCCCATCCGGACGTCAAGGCCGCCGCCGCGCAACTGCGCCAGGCCTACCTGGACGACGCCCGTTCGACCATCGTCGCGCCGGTCACCGGCTACGTCGCCAAGCGCAGCGTACAGGTCGGCCAGCGCGTGCAACCGGGCAATGCGCTGATGGCCGTGGTCCCGCTGGACCAGATCTGGATCGACGCCAACTTCAAGGAAACCCAGCTCAAGCACATGCGTATCGGCCAGCCGGTGGAGATCCGCTCCGACCTCTACGGCAGCGACGTGCGCTACAGCGGCACCGTCGACAGCCTCGGCGTGGGCACCGGCAGCGCGTTCTCCCTGCTGCCGGCGCAGAACGCCACCGGCAACTGGATCAAGATCGTCCAGCGGGTGCCGGTGCGCATCCATATCGATCCGCAAGAATTGCAGAAGCATCCGCTGCGCATCGGCCTGTCGATGGACGTCAAGGTCGATCTGCATGACCAGAGCGGCCCGGCCCTGGCCCAGCAGCCACCGCGCGAAGCGTTGTTCTCCACCGATGTCTACCAGCAGCAACTGGCCTCGGCCGACAAGCTGATCGAACGCCTGATCGAAGCCAACCTCGCCGAAGACCACGGCAAGACCGCCCAGCGTTGAGCCCGCCAGCATGAGCGAAAGCAGCAGCTTCTCCCCGCCCAGCCTGGTGATGGCGACCATCGGCCTGTCCCTGGCGACTTTCATGCAGGTGCTCGACACCACCATCGCCAACGTCGCCCTGCCGACCATCTCCGGTAACCTCGGGGTGAGTTCGGAACAGGGCACCTGGGTGATCACCTCGTTCGCCGTGAGCAACGCCATCGCCCTGCCGCTGACCGGCTGGCTGGCCCGGCGGGTCGGCGAGGTGCGCCTGTTCATCGCCGCCGCGCTGCTGTTCGTACTCGCCTCGTTCCTCTGCGGCATCGCCCAGTCGATGCCTTCTCTGGTCGGCTTCCGCGCCTTGCAGGGCTTCGTCGCCGGGCCGCTGTATCCGATCACCCAGACCCTGCTGATCTCCATCTACCCACCGGCGAAGCGCGGCATGGCACTGGCCCTGCTGGCGATGGTCACGGTGGTAGCGCCGATCGCCGGGCCGATCCTCGGCGGCTGGATCACCGACGACTACAGCTGGCCGTGGATCTTCTTCATCAACGTGCCGGTCGGCCTGTTCGCCGCTTTCGTCGTCTACCAGCAACTGAAGGCACGCCCGGTGGTGATCAAGAAGGCGCCGATGGACTACGTCGGCCTGATCGCCCTGGTGATCGGCGTCGGCGCCCTGCAGATCGTCCTCGACAAGGGCAACGACCTGGACTGGTTCGAGTCGAACTTCATCGTCGGCGGCGCGCTGATCGCGGCGATCGCCCTGGCCTTCTTCATCATCTGGGAATTCACCGACCGCCATCCGATCGTCAACCTGCGCCTGTTCGCCCACCGCAACTTCGCCGCCGGCACCCTGGCGCTGGTGCTGGGCTATGCCGCGTTCTTCGGCATCAACCTGCTGCTCCCGCAATGGCTACAGACCCAGATGGGCTACACCGCCACCTGGGCCGGGCTGGCCGCCGCGCCAATCGGCATCCTCCCGGTGTTCCTCTCGCCGCTGGTCGGCCGCTACGCCAACCATTTCGACCTGCGCATGCTCGCCGGCCTGTCGTTCCTGGCGATGGCCATCACCTGCTTCATGCGCGCCAACTTCACCACCGAGGTCGACTACCAGCACATCGCCATCGTGCAGTTGATCATGGGGCTCGGCGTGGCGTTCTTCTTCATGCCGATCCTGAGCATCCTGCTCTCCGACCTGCCCCCCGACCAGATCGCCGACGGCTCCGGCCTGGCCACCTTCCTGCGCACCCTCGGCGGCAGCTTCGCCGCCTCGCTGACCACCTGGATCTGGAACCGCCGCGCCACGCAACACCACGCCTACCTCAGCGAAAACATCAGCCTCTACGACCCGGCCACCCACGAAACCCTCGCCCAGCTCGGCGGCAACACCCAGGCGAACGCGGCGCTGCTCGACCGGATGGTGCAGAGCCAGGCCTACATGATGTCCACCATCGACTACTTCACCATGCTCGGCTGGCTGTTCCTCGCCCTGCTGGTGATCATCTGGCTGGCCCGCCCGCCGTTCGGCGCCAAGCCCGGCGCGGCCGCCTCCGGGCACTGAGGACGAACGGCATTCGGGCAGGAAAATCAGTGGTTTACTCCTGGCGGCGGCTGGCTATAATGTCGCCCTCTTCGCCGGTATAGCTCAGCTGGTAGAGCAACTGACTTGTAATCAGTAGGTCCCGGGTTCGACTCCTGGTGCCGGCACCATGAATCCCGAAAAGCCCCGCCTCGCGCGGGGCTTTTTGTTTTATCCTGCTTCCTTTCTACCCAGTGATGGCACTTCGAATAGAATGCCGGGTCAGATGCACCTACCAGATCTGGGGTTGGCAGGATCGCCATTTTTCCCGTACTAATCGTCGTCTTCACGATCGATTGGTACACCTTGGCGGGACGTGTCGAAGCAGCCCTACGGACAACCACTGCTTGAACAAGGTATGACTCATGACGATTCTCGTGACCGGCAGCGCCGGCTTCATCGGCGCCAATTTCGTGCTCGACTGGCTGGCCCTGCATGACGAGCCGGTGGTCAGCCTCGACAAGCTCACCTACGCCGGCAACCGGCAGAACCTCGCCAGCCTCGACGGCGACGCCCGGCACACCTTCGTCGCCGGCGATATCGGCGATAGCCAGCTGGTAGCCCGCCTGCTCGCCGAGCACCAGCCGCGGGCGATCCTCAACTTCGCCGCGGAATCCCATGTGGACCGCTCGATCCACGGCCCCGAGGACTTCATCCAGACCAACATCGTCGGCACCTTCCGCCTGCTGGAAGAAGTGCGCGCCTACTGGGGCGCGCTGGAGCCGGAAGCGAAGGCGGCATTCCGCTTCCTCCACGTCTCCACCGACGAAGTCTATGGCTCGCTGGCACCGAGCGATCCGGCCTTCACCGAGAACAACCGCTACGAGCCGAACAGTCCCTACTCGGCGTCCAAGGCGGCCTCCGACCACCTAGTGCGGGCCTATCACCACACCTATGGGCTGCCGGTGCTGACCACCAACTGCTCGAACAACTACGGCCCGTACCACTTCCCGGAAAAGCTCATCCCACTGGTGATCCACAACGCCCTGGCCGGCAAGCCGCTGCCGATCTACGGCGACGGCCAGCAGATCCGCGACTGGCTCTACGTCAAGGACCATTGCAGCGCCATCCGCCGGGTCCTCGAAGCCGGGCAACTGGGCGAGACCTACAATGTCGGCGGCTGGAACGAAAAGGCCAACCTCGACGTGGTCGAGACCCTCTGCGCCATCCTCGACCAGGAGCAGCCGCGCGCCGACGGCCGCAGCTATCGCGAGCAGATCACCTTCGTCAAGGATCGTCCGGGCCATGATCGCCGCTACGCCATCGATGCCACGCGCCTGGAGCGCGAGCTGGGCTGGAAGCCGGCGGAAACCTTCGAGACCGGCATCCGCAAGACCGTGCGCTGGTACCTGGACAACCAGGACTGGGTGGCCAACGTAACCAGCGGTGCCTACCGCGAGTGGGTGGGTAAGCAGTACGCATGAACCGGATCCTTCTCCTCGGCGCCAACGGCCAGGTCGGCTGGGAGCTGCAGCGCGCCCTGGCGCCGCTGGGCGAACTGCTGGTCTGTGACCGTCGGCGCGCCGATCTCGCCGACCCCGAAGGCCTGGCGCGACTGGTTCGCGCCGAGCGGCCGCAGTTCATCGTCAACGCCGGTGCCTACACCGCGGTGGACAAGGCCGAGAGCGATGCCGACAACGCCCGCCTGATCAATGCCCGCGCCGTCGCGGTACTGGCCGAGGAGGCCGCGGGCTGCGGCGCCTGGCTGGTGCATTACTCCACCGACTACGTGTTCGACGGCGCGGGCAGCGTGCCTTTCGCCGAGGACGCGCCGACCGGCCCGCTGAGCGTCTACGGGCAGACCAAGCTGGAAGGCGAGCAGGCCATCCGCGCCAGCGGCTGCCGCCACCTGATCTTCCGCACCAGCTGGGTCTACGCCGCGCGCGGCGGAAACTTCGCCAAGACCATGCTGCGCCTGGCCGGGCAACGCGACGAACTCAAGGTCGTGGCCGACCAGTTCGGCGCGCCCACCAGCGCCGAGCTGATCGCCGACGTCACCGCCCAGGCCCTGCAGCGCCTGCGCTGGGATGTCGAGCTGGCAGCACGGGCCAGCGGCACCTACCACCTGGTCGCCAGCGGCGAGACGTCCTGGCACCTCTATGCGCGCTTCGTCATCGAACAGGCGCTGGAGCGGGGCTGGGAGTTGCAGGCGACGCCGCAGCGGGTCCTGCCGATCGCCACCGAGGACTACCCGGTGCCGGCGAAGCGTCCGGCCAATTCGCGCCTCGACAACCGCAAGCTGCAACAGGTCTTCGGCCTGGTACTGCCAGACTGGCGCTACCATGCCGGACGCATGATCCAGGAACTGAGCGAGCAGGGACCACTATGAAACGCAAGGGCATCATCCTCGCCGGAGGCTCGGGCACCCGCCTGCACCCGGCAACGCTGGCCATCTCCAAGCAGTTGCTGCCGGTGTACGACAAGCCGATGATCTACTACCCGCTCAGTACCCTGATGCTGGCGGGCATCCGCGAGATACTGATCATCTCGACCCCACAGGACACCCCACGCTTCCAGCAGTTGCTGGGCGACGGTTCGAACTGGGGCCTGGACCTGCAATATGCCGTGCAACCGTCGCCGGACGGCCTGGCCCAGGCCTTCCTGATCGGCGAGTCGTTCATCGGCAACGACCTCAGCGCGCTGGTCCTGGGCGACAACCTCTATTACGGCCACGACTTCCACGAGTTGCTCGGCAGCGCTTCGCAGCGCCAGACCGGCGCCAGTGTCTTCGCCTACCACGTGCTGGACCCGGAGCGCTACGGCGTGGTCGAGTTCGACCAGGGCGGCAAGGCCATCAGCCTGGAAGAGAAGCCACTGGAGCCAAAGTCGAACTACGCGGTCACCGGCCTGTATTTCTACGACCAGCAGGTGGTGGACATCGCCAGGAACCTGAAGCCTTCGCCGCGCGGCGAGCTGGAGATCACCGACGTCAACCGCGCCTATCTGGAGCGCGGCCAGCTCAGCGTGGAGATCATGGGCCGCGGCTACGCCTGGCTGGATACCGGCACCCACGATTCGCTGCTCGAGGCCGGCCAGTTCATCGCCACCCTGGAGAACCGCCAGGGTCTCAAGGTGGCCTGCCCGGAAGAGATCGCCTACCGGCAGAAGTGGATCGACGCCGCGCAACTGGAAAAACTCGCCGCGCCGCTGGCCAAGAACGGCTACGGCCAATACCTCAAGCGCCTGCTGACCGAGACCGTGTACTGATGAAAGCGACCCGCCTGGCAATTCCCGACGTCATCCTCTTCGAACCCCGGGTGTTCGGCGACGATCGCGGATTCTTCTTCGAAAGCTACAACCAGCGCGCCTTCGAGGAGGCCTGCGGTCATCCGGTCAGCTTCGTCCAGGACAACCATTCGCGTTCCGCCCGTGGCGTCCTCCGCGGCCTGCACTACCAGATCCGGCAAGCCCAGGGAAAACTGGTGCGCGCCACTCTCGGCGAGGTATTCGACGTGGCCGTCGACCTGCGTCGCGGCTCGCCGACCTTCGGCCAGTGGGTAGGCGAACGCCTGAGCGCGGAGAACAAGCGCCAGATGTGGATTCCGGCCGGCTTCGCGCACGGCTTCGTGGTGCTCAGCGAATACGCCGAGTTCCTCTACAAGACCACCGACTTCTGGGCGCCGGAACACGAACGCTGCATCCTCTGGAACGATCCCGAGCTGAAGATCGACTGGCCGCTGCAGGATGCCCCCCTGCTTTCGGAGAAGGACCGCCAGGGCAAGGCATTCGCCGACGCCGACTGCTTCCCCTGAACGGCAGGGAGCGACCGGACTCGGCGCAAGGCGTGATAATTTAGGGCATCCCGTCCGGGATGCCCCGGATACTCGCAGCCACGGCAGGTTCGTTCGTCTTGAAAGCCTATTTCCATCGCTGGCGCTCGCTGGTCATCCTCGCCCTGCTTCTCGCGCCGCTGCTCTGGCCCCTGCAATATTTCGCCGAGCGCTACTACAGCGAGCAGTTGGCCGAGCAGAACCGCCAGACGCTCGACCTCTACGTCGCCAACCTGCTCGGCACGCTGCGCCGCTACGAAGAACTGCCGCAGATCCTCGGCGGCCTGCCGGTGCTGCGCCAGGCCCTGCAACAACCTGGCGACCCGCTGCTGCAGAAGATCGCCAACGAGGCGCTGGCTGACATCCGCCGACGCACCGGCGCCGACGTGATCTACCTGCTGCAACCGGACGGCACCACCCAGGTCGCCTCCAACTGGGCCCAGGCGGACAGTTTCGTCCACCGCAACTTCGCCTTCCGCCCCTATTATCGCGAGGCCATGCAGGGCCGCCTGGCGCGCTTCTTCGGCCTGGGCACCACCTCGATCAAGCGCGGCTACTACTTCGCCAGTGCGGTGAAGGAAGGCTCGCGGATCATCGGCGTGCTGGTGGTGAAGGTCGATCTCGAACACATCGAACGGCTCTGGGGCAATTCCCCGGAGCAACTGCTGGTGATAGACAACTACGGCGTGGTGATCCTCTCCTCGCGCGAGGATTGGCGCTTCCATGCCAGTCGGCCGCTGAGCGCGGCGGAGCGCGACGAGATCCACGCCAACATCCCCTACCCGGTGCAGGACCCGAAGCCCCTGCGCCTGCAACAGAGCGCCTGGCTCAGCCAGAGCCGGACGCTACCGGAAACCGGCTGGACGGTGAGCATCTACGCCCCCCGCACCCTCATCGAACGGCCGGTGCGCAGCGTCCTGCTGATCGGCGGCGCGACCCTGCTCGCCCTGCTCCTGCTGCTTACCCTGCTGACCCTCAGCCGCCGTCACTACCTGGACCGCATCGCTCTCGAGGCCGAGGCCAAGCGCCAGTTGGAAGAGCGCGTACTGGAACGCACCCGCGAGCTGGAGAACGCCAACGCGCAGTTGCAGCAGGAAGTCCACGAACGCGAGCAGGCCCAGCGCGAGCTGATGCGCGCCCAGGACGAAGTGGTCCAGGCCGGCAAGCTCACGGCCCTCGGCACCATGTCGGCGAGCATCAGCCACGAACTCAACCAGCCGCTGGCGGCGATCCGCAGCTACGCCGACAACGCCCGGGTGCTGCTCGACCACCAGCGCACCGAGGACGCCCGCGGCAATCTCGAGCAGATCAGCGACCTCACCACCCGCATGGCCTCGATCATCGCCCACCTCAAGGCCTATGCCCGCGGTGCGCGCCGGGCGCCGGAGAACGTGCAGTTGCAGCCGGCGATCGAGGACGCCCTGTCGATGGTGGCCAGCCGGCGGCGGGCGATGAACGTCGAACTGCTGCGCGACGTGCCGGACGCCCCGCTGTGGGTCCAGGCCGGCGAGACCCGCTTGCGGCAGATCCTCGGCAACCTGCTCACCAATGCCCTCGACGCGCTCGCCGAGAAAGCTCCGCCGCGGCGCCTGTGGGTAATCGCCAGCCAGGACCAGCACGGCGTGACCCTGACTCTGCGCGACAACGGCCCGGGGTTTTCCGAGGACGCCCTGGCCCACGCCCACGAACCCTTCTTCACCACCAAGACCACCGCCAAAGGGCTCGGCCTCGGCCTGGCCATCTGCGATAACCTATTGCGCGCCCTCGGCGGCCGCCTGGAAATGGGCAACCATCTCGAAGGCGGCGCCGTGGTGCGCCTGCACTTGCTGCCGGGAGTTCCCGGCGTCGCCGCCATGCCCCAGGAGGAAACCCGCGCATGAGTCCCTTCGCGCCATTCGATGCCCAGACCCAGGTCCTGCTGATCGACGACGATCCGCACCTGCGCCAGGCCCTGCGCCAGACGCTCGACCTCGCCGGGCTCAAGGTCGCGACCCTGGATGACGCGCGCCAGCTGGATACCGCGCAGTGCAAGGACTGGCCCGGGGTGGTGGTCAGCGACATCCGCATGCCCGGCATCGATGGCATGGAACTGCTCCGCCAATTGCACGAACAGGACGCCGACCTGCCGGTGATCCTGATCACCGGCCACGGCGACGTGCCGCTGGCGGTCCAGGCCATGCGCGGCGGCGCCTATGACTTCCTGGAAAAGCCCTTCCCCAGCGACGCCCTGCTCGACAGCGTGCGCCGCGCCCTGGAGGTGCGCCGGCTGGTCCTGGAGAACCGCACCCTGCGCCTGGCCCTGGCCGAACGCCACGAGCTGCATGGGCGCCTGATCGGACGCTCGGCCGGCATGCAGCGCCTGCGCGAGCAGGTCGGCTCGCTGGCGGCGATCCAGGCCGACGTGCTGGTCCTTGGCGAAACCGGCGCCGGCAAGGAGGTGGTCGCGCGGGCCCTGCATGACCTGTCGAGCCGACGCGACGGACCGTTCGTCGCGATCAACGCCGGCGCCCTCGCCGAATCGGTGGTGGAAAGCGAACTGTTCGGTCACGAGGCCGGCGCCTTCACCGGCGCGCAGAAGCGCCGCATCGGCAAGTTCGAGTACGCCAATGGCGGCACCCTGTTCCTCGACGAGATCGAGAGCATGAGCCTGGACGTGCAGGTCAAGCTGTTGCGCCTGCTGCAGGAACGGGTAGTCGAGCGGCTCGGCTCCAACCAGTTGATCCCGCTGGATATCCGCATCATCGCGGCAACCAAGGAAGACCTGCGCCAGGCCGCCGACCAGGGCCGCTTCCGCGCCGACCTCTATTACCGCCTCAACGTCGCCAGCCTGCGCATTCCACCGCTGCGCGAGCGCGGCGAAGACATCCCGCTGCTGTTCCGCCATTTCGCCGAAGCCGGCGCCATGCGTCATGGCCTGACGCCACGCGAACTGGACGCCGGCCAGTCGGCGCGGCTGCTGGCCTACGACTGGCCGGGCAACGTGCGCGAATTGCAGAACGCCGCCGAGCGCTTCGCCCTGGGTCTCGGCCTGAGCCTGGACGACGGAGTCCTGCCCGACGCCGCCGACGAGCCGCACAACCTCAGCGCCAAGGTCGAGGCCTTCGAGCGCTCGCTGATCGCTGCCGAACTGGAACGCCCGCACAATTCGCTGCGCAGCGTCGCCGAGGCCCTCGGTATCCCGCGCAAGACCCTGCACGACAAGCTGCGCAAGCACGGCCTGCCGTTCAACACGCCTGGCGAAAATCCGCCAGATGATGGCGAATGAATGGCGGATTACCGCCAACCGTTCGCCATCCGCGCCCGCAGCATCTCCCCTGCGTACCCTTGCCCGACTGGCACAGGGCTTGCTCACGGCTTCCCGAGCGTTCCAACAAGCAGAAGACCAGGCGCTTTTCCGATTCACGCAGCATCTGCCGCTGCGCTGCCTAGACTTCCCTTGTTCGGCCACGCCGAGAGGACACCCGTCCTCTTCATAAAAGACAGACAAGAACAAAGAGGAAGTCTCATGCTCAAGCACACCGCGAAGGCGCTCGTCTGCGCACTTTCCCTGACCGTCGCCGGAATCGTCCAGGCAGCCGACCCGATCGTCATCAAGTTCTCCCACGTCGTCGCCGAGCACACGCCCAAGGGCCAGGGCGCGCTGCTGTTCAAGAAACTGGTGGAGGAACGCCTGCCGGGCAAGGTCAAGGTGGAGGTCTACCCGAACTCGTCGCTGTTCGGCGACGGCAAGGAGATGGAAGCCCTGCTGCTGGGCGACGTGCAGATCATCGCGCCGTCGCTGGCCAAGTTCGAGCAGTACACCAAGAAATTGCAGATCTTCGACCTGCCGTTCCTGTTCGACAACATCCAGGCGGTCGACCGCTTCCAGCAGAGCCCGCAGGGCAAGGAGCTGCTGACCTCGATGCAGGACAAGGGCATCACTGGCCTCGGCTACTGGCACAACGGGATGAAGCAGTTGTCCGCCAACAAGCCCCTGCGCGAGCCGAAGGACGCCCGCGGCCTGAAGTTCCGCGTGCAGGCCTCCAAGGTGCTCGAGGAACAGTTCAAGGCGGTGCGCGCCAACCCGCGCAAGATGAGCTTCGCCGAGGTCTATCAGGGCCTGCAGACCGGCGTGGTCAACGGTACCGAGAACCCCTGGTCGAACATCTACTCGCAGAAGATGCACGAAGTGCAGAAGTACATCACCGAGTCCGACCACGGCGTGCTGGACTACATGGTGATCACCAACACCAAGTTCTGGAACGGCCTGCCGGAAGACGTGCGCGGCGTGCTGGCCAAGACCATGGACGAGGTCACCGTGGAGGTGAACAAGCAGGCCGAGGCGCTCAACCAGGGCGACAAGCAGCGCATCGTCGAGGCCAAGACCAGCGAGATCATCGAACTCACTCCCGAACAGCGGGCCGAATGGCGCAAGGCCATGCAGCCGGTGTGGAAGAAGTTCGAAGGCGAGATCGGCGCCGACCTGATCAAGGCCGCCGAAGCCGCCAACCAGGCCCAATAAGAAGAAGAGGGAAAGCCCATGCACGCGCTCGCGCGCGTCTGGGCGCGCCTGGAGGAAGGCCTGATCGCCTTCCTCCTCGCCGCCATGACGCTGGTTACCTTCGTTTATGTAGTCCTCAATAACCTCTATACGCTGCTCTACGATCTCGCCGATCTCTGGGAGGGCGGCAACGAGACGCTGCTCGCCATCGGCGATGGGGTCCTCACCCTGGCCCAGGAGATGACCTGGAGCAACGCCCTGACCAAGGCCCTGTTCGCCTGGCTGATCTTCCTCGGCATCGCCTACGGCGTACGCACCGCCGGGCACCTCGGTGTGGACGTGCTGGTGAAGCTGGCCTCGCGACCGGTACAGCGAGTGCTCGGCGTGATCGCCTGCCTGGCCTGCCTCGGCTACGCCGGCCTGCTCTGCGTGGCCAGCTACGACTGGGTGAAGACCCTGTTCATCGCCGGCATCGGCGCCGAGGACCTCGACCACTTCGGCATCCGCCAATGGCACATCGGCCTGATCGTGCCGGTCGGCTTCGCGCTGGTGTTCATCCGTTTCGCCGAGATCCTCGTGCGCATCCTGCGCAACCGCCAGACCGGACTGGGACTGGCCGACGAGGCTGCCGACGCGCTGAAGCTGACCGAGCACGAGGAGCCCAAGACATGACCATTCTGTTCCTCTTCCTGCTGCTCTTCCTGCTGATGTTCATCGGCGTGCCGATCGCCGTCTCCCTGGGTCTCTCCGGCGCACTGACGATCCTCCTGTTCAGCCCGGACTCGGTACGCTCGCTGGCGATCAAGCTGTTCGAGACCTCCGAGCACTACACCCTGCTGGCGATCCCGTTCTTCCTGCTCTCCGGCGCGTTCATGACCACCGGTGGCGTGGCGCGGCGCCTGATCGACTTCGCCAACGCCTGCGTCGGACACATCCGTGGCGGCCTGGCGATCGCCGCGGTGCTCGCCTGCATGCTCTTCGCCGCGCTATCCGGCTCGTCTCCGGCAACGGTGGCGGCAGTGGGTTCGATCGCCATCGCCGGCATGGTCCGCTCGGGTTATCCACAGGCGTTCGGCGCCGGGATCGTCTGCAACGCCGGCACCCTCGGCATCCTCATCCCGCCATCGATCGTGATGGTGGTCTACGCCGCCGCCACCGAGACCTCGGTGGGCAAGCTGTTCATCGCCGGCGTGGTTCCGGGGCTGCTGCTGGGACTGATCCTGATGGTGGTGATCTACATCGTCGCCCGGGTCAAGAAGCTGCCCGCCATGCCAAGGGTCAGTCTGCGCGAATGGCTGGCCAGCGCGCGTAAGGCGCTGTGGGGGCTGCTGCTGATGGTGATCATCCTCGGCGGCATCTATTCCGGCGCCTTCACCCCCACCGAGGCCGCCGCCGTCGCCGCGGTGTACTCGGCCTTCGTCGCACTGTTCGTCTACCGCGACATGCGCCTGAGCGAATGCCCGAAGGTGCTGCTGGAGTCCGGCAAGCTGACCATCATGCTGATGTTCATCATCGCCAACGCCATGCTCTTCGCCCACGTGCTGACCACCGAGCAGATACCGCAGAGCATCGCCAGCTGGGTCACGGAACTGGGACTTTCGCCATGGATGTTCCTGCTGGTGGTGAACATCGTGCTGCTGATCGCCGGCAACTTCATGGAGCCTTCGGCGATCATCCTGATCCTGGCGCCGATCTTCTTCCCCATCGCCATGGAGCTGGGCATCGATCCGATCCACCTCGGCATCATCATGGTGGTGAACATGGAGATCGGCCTGATCACGCCGCCGGTCGGGCTCAACCTGTTCGTCACCTCGGCGGTCACCGGCATGCCGCTGGGCGCGACCATCCGCGCAGCGCTGCCGTGGCTGATGATCCTGCTGGTGTTCCTGATCATCGTGACCTACATCCCGGCGGTATCCCTGGCATTGCCGAACTGGCTGGGGATGAGCTGACGGAACGGTAACGACGGCGGAAAACCCCGCCCTGCGCTCGGGCCTTCGGCAAAAATCCGCTCATGCCGCAGGCCCGTGCCCCGCAGTTGACGGGCCGGGCCACCTGTCGATGGCTGGCACGCCGCTTGCTCAATCGCTCGCAGTGCCCCTGGCACCGGCTTTCGGTTCGCCCAGCGAACCGCGCCCTTCGGCCACGAACCGGATGGCGGCCCCTTCCCCTGTGCCGACGTGCGCCAGCACGCGCGGCGGGTGGGCGGCGATCCCGTCCCCCCAGCGGTCTTCATACCCTGAAGCCCAAATGAAGAGCCCGGCGAACGCCGGGCTTCTTCATTTCTTTCCTTGTGCTTTTTCGTTCTTTGATAAGAGCGGAAAATTATTTTTACTTATAAATAAAAAATACTCCTCTCGAAATACTGCAACACTTCCCTGGAAAGTCGCGGCGGTTTTTCGACGGACCGTCAACAAGCCGGCGACCACCCACCTGAAAGTCAGAATACCGTCTCGCGAAATTCATTGATCGGCATCAACGATCCGGCTTGATCCGCGGCTTATAGCCCGATTTCGAGCAATTTCAAGCTTTCCCCGTAGCGGATGGCAAGACTTCCCCTATCACATGAAAAAACCGCCCTATTGCGGGCAGGTCTTAGATTCCTCTTCTATCTTTGGCACTCGCAACTTACAGGAATGCGTCATCTAATTACTTTGAGTAGGAAGCTATTGACGTGGATCAGCATTCAACAATAGCCGCTGCCGCCTAATGGCTTCACTCTCAATTCCTATAGGGAGATTCCGAAAATGTCCCAAGAATCCAGCCAAAAACTCCGACTAGGAGCGCTAACGGCTCTGGTTGTCGGCTCGATGATCGGAGGGGGCATCTTCTCCCTCCCGCAAAACATGGCAGCCAGCGCCGATGTCGGCGCCGTCCTGATCGGATGGGCGATCACCGCCGTCGGCATGCTCACCCTCGCTTTCGTCTTCCAGACCCTCGCCAACCGCAAGCCCGAACTCGACGGCGGCGTGTACGCCTACGCCAAGGCCGGCTTCGGCGACTACATGGGTTTCTCCTCGGCCTGGGGCTACTGGATCAGCGCCTGGCTGGGCAACGTCGGCTACTTCGTCCTGTTGTTCAGCACCCTCGGCTACTTCTTCCCGATCTTCGGCAAGGGCGACACCGTCGCGGCGATCGTCTGCGCCTCGGTCCTGCTCTGGGCCCTGCACTTCCTGGTGCTGCGCGGGATCAAGGAGGCGGCGTTCATCAACACCGTCACCACCGTGGCCAAGGTCGTGCCGCTGTTCCTGTTCATCCTGATCTGCCTGTTCGCCTTCAAGCTGGACATCTTCACCGCCGACATCTGGGGCAAGAGCAACCCGGACCTGGGCAGCGTGATGAACCAGGTGCGCAACATGATGCTGGTCACCGTCTGGGTGTTCATCGGCATCGAGGGCGCGAGCATCTTCTCCTCCCGCGCGGAAAAACGTTCCGACGTCGGCAAGGCCACCGTGATCGGCTTCATCACCGTCCTGCTCCTGCTGGTGCTGGTCAACGTGCTGTCCATGGGCGTGATGACCCAGCCGGAACTGGCCAAGCTGCAGAACCCGTCGATGGCGCTGGTACTCGAGCATGTGGTCGGCCACTGGGGCGCCGTGCTGATCAGCGTCGGCCTGCTGATCTCGCTGCTGGGCGCGCTGCTCTCCTGGGTGCTGCTGTGCGCCGAGATCATGTTCGCCGCCGCCAAGGACCACACCATGCCGGAGTTCCTGCGCCGCGAGAACGCCAACCAGGTGCCAGCCAACGCCCTGTGGCTGACCAACATCTGCGTACAGGTGTTCCTGGTGGTGGTGTTCTTCACCTCGGGCGACCCGGACGGCATGGACCCGTACACCAAGATGCTGCTCCTGGCCACCTCAATGATCCTGATCCCGTACTTCTGGTCCGCCGCCTATGGCCTGCTGCTGACCCTGAAGGGCGAGACCTACGAGAACGATGCCCGCGAACGCAGCAAGGACCTGGTCATCGCCGGCATCGCCGTGGCCTACGCGGTCTGGCTGCTCTACGCCGGGGGCCTGAAGTACCTGCTGCTGTCCGCCCTGCTGTATGCGCCCGGCGCGATCCTTTTCGCCAAGGCCAAGCACGAGGTCGGCCAGCCGATCTTCACCGGAATCGAAAAACTGATCTTCGCCGCAGTCGTCATTGGCGCCCTGGTGGCTGCCTACGGCCTCTACGACGGTTTCCTCACCCTCTGATTACTCCACTGGAGACGTGAAATGAGCACGGAAAAAACCAAACTTGGCGTCCACTCCGAAGCCGGCAAACTGCGCAAAGTGATGGTCTGCTCGCCCGGACTCGCCCACCAGCGCCTGACCCCGAGCAACTGCGACGAGTTGCTGTTCGACGACGTGATCTGGGTGAACCAGGCCAAGCGCGACCACTTCGACTTCGTCACCAAGATGCGCGAGCGCGGCATCGACGTCCTCGAGATGCACAATCTGCTGACCGAGACCATCCAGAACCCGGAAGCGCTGAAGTGGATCCTCGATCGCAAGATCACCGCCGACAGCGTCGGCCTGGGCCTGACCAGCGAGCTGCGCTCCTGGCTGGAGAGCCTGGAGCCGCGCAAGCTGGCCGAGTACCTGATCGGCGGCGTCGCCGCTGACGACCTGCCCGCCAGCGAAGGCGCCGACATCCTCAAGATGTACCGCGAGTACCTGGGCCATTCCAGCTTCCTGCTGCCGCCGTTGCCGAACACCCAGTTCACCCGTGACACCACGTGCTGGATCTACGGCGGCGTGACCCTGAACCCGATGTACTGGCCGGCGCGACGACAGGAAACCCTGCTGACCACCGCCATCTACAAGTTCCATCCCGAGTTCGCCAACGCCGAATTCGAGATCTGGTACGGCGACCCGGACAAGGACCACGGCTCCTCGACCCTGGAAGGCGGCGACGTGATGCCGATCGGCAACGGCGTGGTCCTGATCGGCATGGGCGAGCGCTCCTCGCGCCAGGCCATCGGTCAGGTCGCCCAGTCGCTGTTCGCCAAGGGCGCCGCCGAGCGGGTGATCGTCGCCGGCCTGCCGAAGTCCCGCGCCGCGATGCACCTGGACACCGTGTTCAGCTTCTGCGACCGCGACCTGGTCACGGTCTTCCCGGAAGTGGTCAAGGAAATCGTGCCCTTCAGCCTGCGCCCCGATCCGAGCAGCCCCTACGGCATGAACATCCGCCGCGAGGAGAAAACCTTCCTCGAAGTGGTCGCCGAATCCCTCGGCCTGAAGAAACTGCGCGTGGTCGAGACCGGCGGCAACAGCTTCGCCGCCGAGCGCGAGCAATGGGACGACGGTAACAACGTGGTCTGCCTGGAGCCGGGCGTGGTGGTCGGCTACGACCGCAACACCTACACCAACACCCTGCTGCGCAAGGCCGGCGTCGAGGTCATCACCATCAGCGCCAGCGAACTGGGTCGCGGTCGCGGCGGCGGCCACTGCATGACCTGCCCGATCATCCGCGACCCGATCGACTACTGACAGACAACCCGCTCTCGAGCTGAACGGCGGCGTCCCCAGGAGGGGCGCCGCCCACCGACTTCCCACAAGGAGATCAATCATGGCTTTCAACATGCACAACCGTAACCTGCTCAGCCTGATGCACCACAGCACCCGCGAGCTGCGTTACCTGCTCGACCTGTCCCGCGACCTCAAGCGCGCCAAGTACACCGGCACCGAGCAGCAGCACCTGAAGCGCAAGAACATTGCCCTGATCTTCGAGAAAACCTCCACTCGCACCCGCTGCGCCTTCGAGGTGGCCGCCTACGACCAGGGCGCCAACGTCACCTACATCGACCCGAACTCCTCGCAGATCGGCCACAAGGAGAGCATGAAGGACACCGCGCGGGTTCTCGGCCGGATGTACGACGCCATCGAGTACCGCGGCTTCAAGCAGGAAATCGTCGAGGAACTCGCGAAGTTCGCCGGCGTTCCGGTGTTCAACGGCCTGACCGACGAATACCACCCGACCCAGATGCTCGCCGACGTGCTGACCATGCGCGAGCACAGCGACAAGCCGCTGCACGACATCAGCTACGCCTACCTGGGCGACGCGCGCAACAACATGGGTAACTCCCTGCTGCTGATCGGCGCCAAGCTCGGCATGGACGTACGCATCGCCGCGCCGAAGGCGCTCTGGCCGCACGACGAGTTCGTCGCCCAGTGCAAGAAGTTCGCCGAGGAAAGCGGCGCCAAGCTGACCCTCACCGAGGATCCGAAGGAAGCCGTGAAAGGCGTGGACTTCGTCCACACCGACGTCTGGGTGTCGATGGGCGAGCCGGTGGAAGCCTGGGGCGAGCGGATCAAGGAACTGCTGCCCTACCAGGTCAACATGGAGATCATGAAGGCCACCGGCAACCCGCGGGCCAAGTTCATGCACTGCCTGCCGGCGTTCCACAACAGCGAGACCAAGGTCGGCAAGCAGATCGCCGAGCAGTATCCGAACCTTGCCAACGGCATCGAGGTGACCGAGGACGTCTTCGAGTCGCCCTACAACATCGCCTTCGAGCAGGCCGAGAACCGCATGCATACCATCAAGGCGATCCTCGTCTCGACCCTCGCCGACATCTGACCGCGCTCCTGCGCCCCGGCCCACGCGGCCGGGCGCAGCCGCCTTCCGGAGGTAACCGATATGCGTATCGTCGTCGCATTGGGCGGTAATGCCCTGCTACGCCGTGGCGAACCCATGACCGCGGACAACCAGCGGGAAAACGTGCGGATCGCCGCCGAACAGATCGCCAAGGTGGCGCCCGGCAACGAGCTGGTGATCGCCCACGGCAACGGCCCCCAGGTCGGCCTGCTGGCCCTCCAGGGTGCCGCCTACGACAAGGTCTCGCCCTACCCGCTGGACGTCCTCGGCGCGGAAACCGAGGGCATGATCGGCTACATGATCGAACAGGAAATGGGCAACCTGCTGCCGTTCGAAGTGCCGTTCGCCACCATCCTCACCCAGGTCGAGGTGGACGGTAAGGATCCGGCGTTCCAGAACCCGACCAAGCCGATCGGCCCGGTCTACTCCAGGGAAGAAGCCGAGCGCCTGGCCGCCGAGAAGGGCTGGAGCATCGCCCCGGACGGCGACAAGTTCCGCCGCGTGGTGCCCAGCCCGCGGCCGAAGCGGATCTTCGAGATCCGCCCGGTGAAGTGGCTGCTGGAGAAAGGCACCATCGTCATCTGCGCTGGCGGCGGCGGTATCCCGACCATGTACGACGAGGCCGGGAAGAAGCTCAGCGGCGTCGAGGCGGTGATCGACAAGGACCTCTGCTCCTCGCTGCTGGCCCAGGAGCTGGTGGCCGACATCCTGATCATCGCCACCGACGTCGACGCGGCCTACGTCGACTGGGGCAAGCCGACCCAGAAGGCCATCGCCCAGGCCCACCCGGACGAACTGGAGCGCCTCGGCTTCGCCGCCGGCTCCATGGGTCCGAAGGTCCAGGCCGCCATCGAGTTCGCCCGCGCCACCGGCAAGGACGCGGTGATCGGTTCGCTCGCGGACATCGTCGCAATCACCGAGGGCAAGGCGGGAACACGGGTCAGCACGCGCAAGGCGGGCATCGAGTACCGCTGATACACCACCCCCAGGGCCGCTTCGCGGCCCTTCTTCATTCTCCTCTGCCGGCATCGGGCGAAAGGTGGATAGCGCCACGCCTCTGCGCGCGGACTTTCAAGCAAGTCCCGCAACACTCGCCTACGCCCCACCTCTGCCAACAGCCCGGCCATGGGCGTCAATCCCCCCACGGCAGACCGCCAGCACTTGTGGAAAGCCCACGCAACGCGGTATTCAGTAGGAAAATACGTGACTCGATAGTCATGATTCACGTCAGCATAGTCACCCTGATCATTTCAACGGCCACTGGCTCGTGCCCGGGTCCGTGAAGCTCGCCTCGCCGACGGGAAAGGCCGCCATCGCCGCCACGCGCTTCCCGCTCCGGACCAGGCAGCAGCCCGGCACGCGAACGACTATTCGAAGGAGTTTCTGAGTGATGTCTCGACTACCGGTCATTGTTGGTTTCGGTGGCTACAACGCAGCAGGCCGTAGTTCCTTCCACCACGGCTTCCGCCGCATGGTCATCGAATCGATGGACCCGCAGGCGCGCCAGGAAACCCTAGCCGGCCTGGCGGTCATGATGAAACTGGTCAAGGCCGAAGGCGGCCGCTACCTGGCCGAAGACGGCACGCCGCTGTCCCCGGAGGACATCGAGCGGCGCTACGCCGAACGCATCTTCGCCTCTACCCTGGTGCGACGCATCGAACCGCAGTACCTCGACCCGGATGCAGTCCACTGGCACAAGGTCCTCGAGCTGTCCCCTGCCGAAGGCCAGGCGCTGACCTTCAAGGCCTCGCCCAAGCAACTGCCCGAGCCGCTGCCGGCCAACTGGTCGATCGCTCCCGCGGAGGACGGCGAGGTGCTGGTGAGCATCCACGAGCGCTGCGAGTTCAAGGTGGACAGCTACCGTGCGCTGACGGTGAAGTCCGCCGGCCAGTTGCCCACCGGTTTCGAACCGGGCGAGCTGTACAACTCGCGCTTCCACCCGCGAGGCCTGCAGATGTCGGTGGTCGCCGCGACCGACGCGATCCGCTCCACCGGCATCGACTGGAAGACCATCGTCGACAACGTCCAGCCCGACGAGATCGCGGTATTCTCCGGCAGCATCATGAGCCAGCTCGACGACAACGGTTTCGGCGGCCTGATGCAATCCCGCCTGAAGGGCCACCGGGTCTCGGCCAAGCAACTGCCGCTGGGCTTCAACAGCATGCCCACCGATTTCATCAATGCCTACGTGCTCGGCAGCGTCGGCATGACCGGCAGCATCACAGGCGCCTGCGCCACCTTCCTCTACAACCTGCAGAAGGGTATCGACGTCATCACCAGCGGCCAGGCCCGGGTGGTCATCGTCGGCAACAGCGAGGCGCCGATCCTGCCGGAGTGCATCGAGGGCTACAGTGCCATGGGCGCGCTGGCCACCGAAGAAGGCCTGCGCCTGATCGAAGGCCGCGACGACGTGGACTTCCGCCGCGCCAGCCGGCCGTTCGGCGAGAACTGCGGCTTCACCCTGGCCGAGTCCAGCCAGTACGTAGTGCTGATGGACGACGAACTGGCCCTGCGCCTGGGCGCGGATATCCACGGCGCGGTAACCGACGTGTTCATCAACGCCGACGGTTTCAAGAAGTCCATCTCCGCCCCCGGCCCGGGCAACTACCTGACGGTAGCCAAGGCGGTGGCCAGCGCGGTGCAGATCGTCGGCCTGGACACCGTGCGCCACGCCAGCTTCGTCCACGCCCACGGCTCCAGCACGCCGGCCAACCGGGTCACCGAATCGGAAATCCTCGACCGCGTGGCCAGCGCCTTCGGCATCGACGGCTGGCCGGTCACCGCGGTGAAGGCCTACGTCGGCCACTCCCTGGCCACCGCCAGCGCCGATCAACTGATTTCCGCCCTGGGCACCTTCAAGTACGGCATCCTCCCTGGGATCAAGACCATCGACAAGGTCGCCGACGACGTCCACCAGCAGCGCCTGAGCATCTCCAATCGCGACATGCGCCAGGACAAGCCGCTGGAGGTATGCTTCATCAACTCCAAGGGCTTCGGCGGCAACAACGCCAGCGGCGTGGTGCTGTCGCCGCGAATCGCCGAGAAGATGCTGCGCAAGCGCCATGGCCAAGCGGCCTTCGCCGCCTACGTCGAAAAGCGCGAGCAGACCCGCGCCGCCGCCCGCGCCTACGACCAGCGCGCGCTGCAGGGCGACCTGGAGATCATCTACAACTTCGGCCAGGACCTGATCGACGAACACGCCATCGAGGTCAGCGCCGAACAGGTGACGGTGCCCGGCTTCAGCCAGCCGCTGGTATACAAGAAGGACGCGCGTTTCAGTGACATGCTCGACTGAGCGCCACCACAACGGAAAAGGCCCGGCTAGACCGGGCCTTTTCGTTTCAGTGCAGCGCGCGCCAGTTGGATCAGCTCGCTGCGCCACTCGGCAGCGCGCGGCAGGGCCAGGAAGGAGCCGTTGAGGTAGTCCTCGCGCGGCTCGTAGGTGAATGGCGCGCCATGCAGGTCGAGCACCTCGCCGCCGGCGCCTTCCAGCACACCCTGGGCGGCGGCCGTGTCCCATTGCGAGGTTGGCGTCAGGCGCGGATAGCAGTCGGCAGCGCCCTCGGCCAGCAGGCAGAACTTCAGCGAACTGCCGATGCTGGCTCGCCGCAGGTCGCCGAAGCGCTCACTCAAGCCATCCAGCAGGCGCTCCTGGGCCGGGCTGCCATGGCGCTTGCTGGCCACCACGGTGAAGGCCTCCTCGGGCTCCAGGCGCACACTGATCGGTTGCGCGCGGCCATCGGCCTCCTCGCGCCAGGCACCGAGACCGGCGCCACCGTAGTAGCAGCGGCCGCTCACCGGCACGCCGACCAGGCCGAACAGCACCCGGCCATCCTCGACCAGGGCCACGTTGACGGTGAACTCCTCGCTACCGGAGATGAACTCCTTGGTGCCGTCCAGCGGGTCCACCAGCCACCAGCGCCGCCAGTGGCCGCGCTCGCTCAGCGGTATCTCGCAATCCTCTTCGGAAAGCACCGGAATGTCCGGCGCCAGCGCCCGCAACCCCGCCTCCAATATATGGTGCGCGGCAAGGTCGGCGGCGGTAACCGGCGATTC
This sequence comes from Pseudomonas sp. 203-8, assembly GCF_020708595.1. Lineage (NCBI taxonomy): Bacteria > Pseudomonadati > Pseudomonadota > Gammaproteobacteria > Pseudomonadales > Pseudomonadaceae > Pseudomonas > Pseudomonas sp. 203-8. The sequence continues at coordinate 557,429 of NZ_JAJFDF010000001.1, forward strand.
GTCGGCCTTCGAGCGCACCGCCACGTCGGCGCGCCAGTGCGGCAGGATCGCCTCGCCGGCGCGCCGCACCAGCGCCACCAATTCGCCCCAGGGCACCGGTCTCATGCCTGGTACTCGCCGCGCTGAGTGAGCAGGTCGCGTACCAGGTACAGCGCAGCCAGGGCGCGGCCTTCGCTGAACTGGGCGTGCTGGGCCAGGCTCGACAGTTCGCGCAGGCTGATGCGATCGACGCCCATCGGCTCCGGCTCGTCGCCCGGCAGGCGCTCCTCGTAGAGGTCGCGCGCCAGCACCACCTGGATGCGCTGGCTCATGTAGCCCGGCGACAGCGACAGTTCGGTGATGTGCTCCAGTTGCCGGGCACCGTAGCCCGCTTCCTCCTTGAGCTCGCGGTTGGCCGCCGCGAGGATGTCCTCGCCCGGCTCGACCAGGCCCTTGGGCAGCGACAACTGGTATTCGTCGACCCCGGCGCAATATTCCTCCACCAGCACCGCGTGCTCGGCATCGAGCATGGCCACCACCATCACCGCACCGTAGCCCTGGCCCTTGCCGACCAGACGCTCGTAGGTGCGCTCGACGCCATTGCTGAAGCGCAGTTGCAACTCCTCGACAGCGAACAGTCGGCTCTTCGCGACGATCTCGCTGGCGAGTACGGTGGGTTTCTGACGCATGTGGATAACTCCTTGGCGAAGCCGGCGGGTTATCATACCCCGGCTTTTCCGATTATCCCTGTCGGAGATTGATGGGAAGCGACAGATTTCCGCATCGATCGCGACGAACCGCGACAAGAGCCGCCATGCCCACCCTGCCCTGGTCCGCCATCGACACCGTGCTGCTCGACATGGACGGCACCCTGCTCGACCTGCACTTCGACAACCACTTCTGGCTGGAACACCTGCCCCAGCGCTATGCCGAACGCAATGGCCTCAGTCGCACCGAAGCCGACGCCGTGCTCGAGCCGCTGTTCCGCGAACACGCCGGCCAGCTCAACTGGTACTGCCTGGATTTCTGGAGCCGGGAACTGGACCTGTCGATCCGCGAACTCAAGCACGAGGTGGCGCACCTGATCTCGCTGCGTCCGCACGCCGATACCTTCCTCGCCGCCCTGCGCCGGGCCGGCAAGCGCGTGGCGCTGATCACCAACGCGCACCGCGACTCGCTGTCGCTGAAGCTGGAACGGATCGAACTGGCGCCCTATTTCGACCGACTGATCAGCTCCCACGACTACGGCTACCCGAAGGAGGACGCGCGCTTCTGGAGCGCCCTGCAAGCCGATTTCGGCTTCGACCCGCAGCGCAGCCTGTTCATCGACGACAGCCTGCCGATCCTGCGCAGCGCCCGCGCCTATGGTGTCGCCCACCTGTTGGCGGTACGCCACCCGGACAGCCGTGGCCAGGTCCGGGACACCGAGGAGTTCGCCGCCCAGGAGGACTACCGGCGGCTGCTCGAAGGACTGCCGTAGCCGCGGTTGTCCGCCTGCCCGCCATAACGATGGTGGCTAGTGCCCGAAAAGCGGTTCGCCGTGGGGAGCGAAGCCGGGCAGCAATGCCCAACGGACCCTCGCGCCACGGAAACGAAAACCCCGCCACGCGGGCGGGGTTGGCGAAACGCCGGGATCACTCGGGAATGCGCAGGACCTGGCCGGGGTAGATCTTGTCCGGATGGCTGAGCATCGGCTTGTTGGCCTCGAAGATCTTCATGTAGGCGTTGGCATTGCCGTATTCGGCCTTGGCGATGGCGCTCAGGGTGTCGCCTTTCTTCACGGTGACGAAGCGCGCCTCCGGAGCGGCCTGGGCCACGGTGATCTTGTCTTCCACCGAGGAGACGCCGGCGACGTTGCCCAGCGCCAGCAGGATCTTCTCTTTCTCCTCCTGGCTGGCCACCTCGCCCGAGGCGATGACCTTGTCGCCTTCCACCGAAACCTGGATGTTCGGGTTGCCCAGGCCGACCTTGGCGACGTGCTCCTTCAGCGACTCGGCCGCCTGTGCCTCATGCCCCGTCAGCGTATCCCACAGCTTTTCACCGGCTTCCTTCACGAACGCGAAAATACCCATCTTTGGTTCTCCCTTTACGGTTACGGTTGCAAGCGGCCGGCGCAATCCCGATCCGCGACTAGCCAAGTCTAGACTGCAAAAACCGGCGAAATATCCCCAGGCTCCTTCGTCACCCCATAACACTGCGCCCATTCGCGTTAAGATTCGGCGCCCCCCCCCCGCCACGGAAGCGCCGATGGACATCAAGCAACTGAAATTCCTCTGCGCCCTCGACGAAACCCGCCACTTCGGCCAGGCCGCCGCGCGCTGCCACGTCACCCAGCCGACCCTGTCCATGCGCCTGCGCAGCCTGGAGGAAGAACTCGGCCTGGAACTGGTGCGACGCAGCCAGCGCTTCGAAGGCTTCACCGAGGCCGGCGAGCGCGTACTGGCCTGGGCACGCAGCCTGCTGGCGGCCCAGGAAGGGCTGTACGCGGAAGCCGCCGCCTGCCGCGGGCAACTGGTCGGGACCCTGCGCCTGGGCGTGGTGCCGCTGGCCAGCTTCGACCCGATGCGCCTGGTCCAGCACATGGCCGGGCGCCACCCGGAGTTGCGTTTCCAGCTCTATTCCCTGAGTTCGGAACAGGTACTCGAAGGCCTGGCGCGCAACCAGTTCGATCTCGGCGTCTCTTATCTGGACCGTCTGGACCGCAGCCATTTCGAGGGCATCGAACTGGCGGAGACCCGCATGGGCCTGCTCCATCACCCCAGCCATTTCCCGCTCGACGCCGCGCTGCTGAACTGGGAAGCGCTGGCTGGCCTGCCGCTAGGCCTGCTCTCGGCGGGCATGCACTTCCGCCAATCCATCGACCACAACTTCCGCAGCCGCGGGTTGAGCCCCATCGCGCGCCTGGAAACCGACTCGGTACAGCAACTGCTGCAGGCGGTGCAGCGCGGCTTGTGCTGCGCGATCATGCCGCTGGGCAGCGAAGTCGACGGCGAGTTGCGCCTGATCCCCATCGAGGACGCCCATACCCTGGCAGCGCTCGGTCTGATCATCCGCAGCGGACAGCCGCGCTCGGCGCTGGCCGAAGCCTGTTTCGAGGAAGCCCGGAACTGGTTGGCGCCGCAGTCTTGATAGATCACGTCGATCAGCGCATCGGCACAACCGATTAGACGCTGCCCCGCGTCAGGCCTAGGCTGGTGCCACACCTAGAACGATAGGGCCCAGCCCATGCCTTGCCAGCCTGCATGCCCGGTATCCGCGGATACCTGGGCGCCTTCCGCCGTTCCCGACGATTACCGCTACGCCGACCTGCACCTGCCGCAGCAGGTCGGCCAGGCCTCCCTTGCCGCCGAGTGTGCCGTGGCGATCAGCTACAACGGACTGAACCAGGCGGTGATGATGGCCTCGCCCGAGGACATCGAGGATTTCGTCCGCGGTTTCAGCCTCAGCAGCGGCTTCGTGGAGTCCATCGACGACATCTATGAAATCCGCGTCAGCGGCCAGGGCGAATCCCTCCACGCCGAGGTCGAAATCAGCAGCCGCGCGTTCTGGAACCTCAAGCGCCAACGCCGGCAACTGGCCGGCACTTCCGGATGCGGCCTGTGCGGCGTCGAAGCCCTGGAGCAGGCCCTGCCGCAACTGCCGGAACGGTCGCCGCAGGCGCTGCCTCCCGCCGCCCATCTCGGCGCCCTGCGCCAGCGTATCGAGCAGGCCCAGCGACTGGCGCGCCATAGCGGCGCCCTGCATGCCGCGCTGTATTTCGACGGGCATGGCGAGCTGCGCCTGTGTCGCGAGGACATCGGCCGCCACAACGCCCTCGACAAGCTGATCGGCGCCCTGCACCGCCAAGGCCTCGACGCCGCGCGCGGTTTCGCCGTGGTCACCAGCCGCTGCAGCCTGGAGCTTATCCACAAGGCCGTACGTGCTGGGATCGGCACCCTGGTCAGCCTCTCCGCACCCACCGCCCTGACCGTGCAATGGGCGCGCCGCCACCAACTGAACCTGATCCACCAGCCCCATCACAACGCCCCGCGGGTCTACAGCCCGGCGCCGGCCGCAACCGAGTGAGTCCGCCATGAGCCTGCAACCTCTCCAACCCCGCTACAAGCCCTATGCCGGCGCCGCCGCCGGCTGGGGCGCGCTGCGCAGCGTGGCGCACTTCTGGCTGGACAGCAAACAGCCGTTCAAGAACCTCCGCGCCCTGCTCAAGACCAACCAGAACGGCGGTTTCGACTGCCCCGGCTGCGCCTGGGGCGACTCGCCGGAAGACGGCCGGGTGAAGTTCTGCGAGAACGGTGCCAAGGCAGTCAACTGGGAAGCCACCAAGCGCCGCGTCGACGCGGCGTTCTTCGCCCGCTACAGCGTCAGCGCCCTGCGCGAACAGAGCGACTACTGGCTGGAATACCAGGGCCGCCTCACCGGACCGATGCGCTACGACCCGCTCAGCGACCACTACCAGCCGATCACCTGGGACGCCGCCTTCGCCCTGGTCGCCGAGCACCTGCGACGCCTGGATAGCCCCGACCAGGCGGAGTTCTATACCTCCGGGCGAGCCAGCAACGAGGCGGCCTACCTCTACCAGTTGTTCGTCCGCGCGTTCGGCACAAACAACTTCCCCGACTGCTCGAACATGTGCCACGAAGCCAGCGGCGTGGCACTGGGTCGCAGCGTCGGGGTCGGCAAGGGCAGCGTGACCTTCGACGACTTCGAACACGCCGACGCGATCTTCATCCTTGGGCAGAACCCCGGCACCAACCACCCGCGCATGCTCGAGCCGCTGCGCGAAGCAGTGAAGCGCGGCGCCCAGGTGGTCTGCTTCAACCCTCTCAAGGAGCGCGGCCTGGAGCGCTTCCAGCATCCGCAGAATGCGCTGGAAATGCTGACCAACGGGTCCTCGCCGCTGAACACCGCGTTCTTCCGTCCGGCACTGGGCGGCGACATGGCGGCGATCCGCGGGATCGCCAAGTTCCTCCTCGCCTGGGAGCGCGACGCCCAGGCCGATGGCGGCGAGCCGGTATTCGACCACGCCTTCATCGCCGAGCACACCGACGGCCTCGAGGCCTACCTGGCCGAACTGGATGCCACCCCCTGGGAACACCTGGAGCGCCAGTCCGGGCTGAGCCTGGCGGAAATCGAGCAGGCTGCGCGGATGTACCGGCGGGCGAACAGGGTCATCGTCTGCTGGGCGATGGGCATCACCCAGCACCACCATTCGGTGGCGATCATCCAGGAAATCGTCAACCTGCAACTCCTGCGCGGCAACCTGGGCCGCCCGGGCGCCGGTCTCTGCCCGGTCCGCGGCCACAGCAACGTGCAGGGCGACCGCACCATGGGCATCAACGAGCGGCCGCCGGCGGCGCTGCTCGACGCACTGGAACGGCGCTTCGGCTTCGAAGTGCCACGCCACAACGGGCACAACGCCGTCGAGGCGATCGCCGCGATGCTCGCCGGCAAGTCGAAGGTCTTCATCGGCCTGGGCGGCAATTTCGCCCAGGCCACCCCGGACAGTCCGCGCACCCACGCCGCCCTGGCGTCATGCGACCTGACCGTGCACATCAGCACCAAGCTCAACCGCAGCCACCTGACCACCGGCCGCGACGCACTGATCCTGCCCTGCCTGGGGCGCACCGACATCGACCGCCAGGCCGAAGGCCCGCAGGCGGTCACGGTGGAAGACTCGTTCAGCATGATCCACGCATCCTACGGGCAACTGGAGCCGCTCTCGCAGCAGATGCGTTCGGAGCCGGCGATCATCGCCGGCATCGCCAAGGCAACCCTGGGCAACCATCCGGTGGACTGGGACGCGCTGATCGCCAACTACGAGCGCATCCGCGAGCTGATCGCCGACACCATCCCCGGTTTCGCCGACTTCAACCGCCGCGTCCGCCATCCCGGTGGCTTCTACCTCGGCAACTCCGCCGGCGAACGACGCTGGAACACCGCCAGCGGCAAGGCCAACTTCGTCGCCAACCCGCTGCCCCGCGACCTGTTGCCGGCACAGGTGCGCGACAGCGGCCTCGAACCCGACCTGATCCTGCAGACCCTGCGCTCCCATGACCAGTACAACACCACCATCTACGGCCTGGACGATCGCTATCGCGGAGTGAAGGGCCAGCGCGAAGTGGTATTCGCCAACGAGGCGGATATCCGCCGCCTGGGCTACCAGCCGGGCGACAAGGTCGACCTGGTCTCGCTGTGGAGCGATGGCATCGAACGCCGGGTACGCCGCTTCACCCTGCTCGCCTTCGACATCCCGGCCGGCCAGGCAGCCGCCTACTACCCGGAAACCAATCCCCTGGTGCCGCTGGAGAGCGTCGGCGTCGGCAGCCATACGCCGACTTCGAAGTTCATCGCGGTACGCCTGGAAAAGGCCACGGGCGACGGGCGCATTATCTGAAGCCCATGAAAAACGCCGCCTCCTGCAACAGGAGGCGGCGTCTTAAGGAAAAAGTCGATGAAAGGCCTTGAAGGCAGGCCGCTCGTCGGCGTTAGAATGGCCAGCATCCCGCCAGCAAAAATACCGATTTCGACCCTGAAATCGCGGTTCACATTCGGTCTACGACCGCCTCTACTTAAGAAAGTTCCCCATACAAAACAAGTACTTGGAATATTTCGAATTTGCTCTACCAATCGTCGGCTGGCGCTTGTCAGCGGTTTGGGCCAACCCCAGCATCGCAGCCGTCATCCCCACAGAGAGAAACTCTCTATGAAGTATTCCTCGATACTCCTGTTGTCCCTGAGTCTGGTCGGTAGTACCGCCTTCGCAGGCGACGACACCCGCGCGGCCATCGGCGGCGCCTTGGGCGGGGTGTTGGGTTCGGTCGTCGGCGATGCGGTCGGCGGCAGCACTGGCGCCGCGATCGGTAGTGGCATCGGTGGCGCTGCGGGCGGTGCAGTCGGCGCCGGACGCGGCAACAAGACCGAAGCGGCGATCGGCGGCGGCCTCGGTGCCGCAGGCGGCAACGTTATCGGCCGGCAGATCGGTGGCAGCACCGGTGGCCTGATCGGCGCGGCCCTCGGCGGCGCCGGCGGCGGCGCACTGGGCAACCATTATGGCGACGGCAACCGCCGCTACGACGACGATGACGACTACCGCGACCGTCGCTACTACCGCCGCGCCGGCTATCGCGATGGCTATTACCGGCATGACAACGGCCATCACTATGGCCAGTACAAGAAGTGGAAGCGCCACAAGCATCATCGTCGCTACTACGACGACTGAACCCGCCGCTCCCTACGACGCAAAGGCCGGGCCGGATGGTCCGGCCTTTGTGCGAACGACCGTATTTCCCTCCCGATTGAAACGATGAGGCACGCACGATGCGTAAATCTCTCCTGGTAATCGCGTTCGGCCTGCTGAGCGCACAAGCCGCGCTCGCCGGCGATTCCACCAAGACCGCGGTGGGCGGCGGCGTAGGCGGTGCCCTGGGCAACGTCGTGGGCGGCGCCATCGGCGGTAGCACCGGTGCGGCCATAGGCGCCGGCCTGGGTGGCGCGGCCGGCGGCGCGATGACCGCCAAGGACGGGCGCAAGACCGAAGCCGCCCTGGGTGGCGGGCTAGGCGCGGCCGGCGGTTCGGTGATCGGCAACAAGCTGGGCGGCAGCACCGGCGCGACCATAGGTGCAGGCCTCGGCGGCGCAGCGGGTGGCGCGGTCGGTAACAACCTGGGCAAGGACAACGACAGCGGTCACCGCGGCAAGAAACACCGCAAGCACAAGCATCGTTGATCGGCATGCTTGCCGAAGCTGATGTGTAAAAGCCCCGCGAACGCGGGGCTTTTACTTTCTACCGTTCGTCAGCCTTTCGGTGCCGTTTTCAACTCGTCGCGAACGATCAGGACGCCACGCGGCGCCTCGATTCCGACCCGGGCCTGGTTGCCGATGATATCGGTGACCAGGATCCGGATGCCGCCTTCGCGCAATTGCCGAATCAGTTCCTCCGCCGGGTAGTCGGCCTTGAGGGACAGGGTGATGCCTTCGCCTTCTCGGCGGGAGAGTATCAGGAAACCCATGTTCCGCGTCCTTGCCAGTCATAGCAGGGGCAAACCGGCCCCTTTGGTGAATGAAATGGTGTGGAGGGATGGTCACAGAACATTGCTCCAGCGTCGAGACTGCAAACGTTCAATCAGAAATGTCCCATCCAGCGCTTCCTGTTCGCCTCACGCCATGTCATGGATTGTCGCACCGGGCTCGCTTTGCTAGCGTGCCGGACATCAATTCCATCCGAGATTTCCAGATGCGCCCGTCGTTCGCCAGTTGGGGCCTGCTTGCCCTCCTGCTCCTGCAAGGCCCGTTGCTCCATGCCCAGCCGCTGTCACCGGCTCTCCAGCAACTGTTGAGCCTGAGCAGCCAGCGTTTGCAACTAGCCGATCAGGTAGCCCAGAGCAAGGCCCAGTCGGGCAAGGCGGTACAGGACAGCCCGCGGGAAGAACAACAGTTGCAGATGCTCGCCGGACAAGCCGGGAGCCACGGGGTCGGCGCCGAGCAGGTGCGCCTGCTGTTCGCCGCGCAGATCGAGGCGAACAAGCTGGTCCAGTACCGCCTGCTCAGCCGGCCGCTACCGGACGCTGGCCAGGCGGTCGACCTGGAGCGCATCCGCAGCCGCCTCAATCAGCTCAACCTGGAGCTGCTGCGCGGCTACGCCCCGGCGCTCGCCGAACTGCGCGTCGACGACTGCCGGCCGAGGCTCAACCAGGCGCTGCAACGGCAGGTACGCAACGATCGCCTGGACGAGCTGCACGCCATCGCCCTGTCACGGGCGGCGGGCGATCTCTGTCACTGGGCCGCGCTCTGAAGCGCGGCCAGCGCATCGCGTAGTTCCTGCGGAATGGCCACCGGGCGGCTGCTTCGGCGCTCCACGAAGACATGCACGAAACGCCCGGCCGCGCAGGCCTCCCGCTGCCCTTCGAGGAACAAGGCCAGTTCGTACTGCACCGAGCTGCTGCCCAGGCGCGCCACCCGCAGGCCCATCTCGATCCGCTGGGGGAAGGCCACCGGCGCGAAATAGTCGCAGCTGGAACTGACCACCAGGCCGATCACTTCGCCGCCCTGGATATCCAGGCCGCCGCGCTCGATCAGGTAGGTATTCACCGCCGTGTCGAAGAACGCATAGTAGGTCACGTTGTTCACGTGTCCGTAGATGTCGTTGTCGTGCCAGCGCGTGGTGATCGGCTGGAAATGAAGGTACTGCTCGCGCAGCGGTCGCGGGGCGGTCGCCATGCCCGGTCCTCGTAGAAGGGATTCAGTATGCCGCGCGATAGATCGCCAGGGCATCCGCCTCGCCGACCTCGCGCGGGTTGTTGACCAGCAGACGCTGCTGGAGCATCGCGTCGGCGGCCAGGCGCGGCAGCATCGCCTCGTCCACCCCGGCGTCGCGCAAGCGGCTCGGCAGGCCGTTGCGCGGACTGAGCTGGGCCAGTTCGTCGATCAGCTGCACGGTAAGCGCGTCGCGATCGCCCGGACGCAAGCGGTCGCCCAGCAGCAGCGGCGCCAGCTCGGCATAGAGTCCAGCGGCAGCGGGAGCGTTGAAACGGATCACCTCCGGTAGCACCAGCGCATTGCTCAGGCCGTGGGGAATGTGGAAATGCCCTCCCAGCGGATAGGCCAGGGCATGCACCGCCGCCACCGGCGCATTGGCGAAGGCCTGCCCGGCCAGGCAGGCGCCCAGCAGCATGGCCTGGCGCGCCTCGCGGTCGCCGCCGTCGCCTACCGCGCGTTCCAGGTTGGCCGCCAGCAGGCGCAACGCCTCCCGCGCCAGCAGGTCGGACAGCGGGTTCTTCTTCAGTTTGCTGGTATAGCTCTCGATCGCATGCACCATCGCGTCGATACCGGTCGCCGCGGTGACCGCCGGCGGCAAGCCGAGGGTCAGGTCGGCGTCGAGCAGCGCCAGGTCGGGCAGCAAGTGGGGCGAGACCACGCCCATCTTGGTGGTCTCGCCGGTGGTGACGATGGCGATCGGCGTCACCTCGGAGCCGGTCCCGGCGGTGGTCGGCACCTGGATCAGCGGCAGGCGCGGCCCGCGTGCGTTGCCGACCCCGAAGACCTCGCCGAGCCCCTGCCCTGCTTCTGGGTGGGCGAGCAGCGCGACCAGCTTGGCTACGTCCATGGAGCTGCCGCCGCCGAAACCGACCACCAGCTCGGCAGCCATGCCCCGCGCCCGCCCGAGCGCGGCCTCGACCACCGCCTCGGGCGGATCGGCGAGCACCTGGTCGTACACCTCGACGGCCAGGCCCAGGCGCGGGAAGCCGGGCAGGATCGCATCCAGCAAGCCGAGCCGGGTGATCCCCGGGTCGGTCACGATCAACACGCGGCGCGCCCTTCGCTCGCGGCAGAGTTCCGCCAGGCGGATGGCGGAGCCGGCCTCGCAGAGGATCTGCGCGGTAGTGGCGAAACTGAAAGCTTGCATATCGGTCTCCTTGGGCGAGACGCCCGTCAGAACGAGAAATGCTCCTCGGGCAGGGCCATCAGGCAGTCGGCGCCACCGAGCAAGGCTTCGCGGTGCATGCTCGCCCGCGGCAGGATGCGCCGCAGGTAGAAATCGGCGCTGCGCAGCTTGGCCCGATAGAAATCGCCCTCGCCGGAGCCGCCGTCCAGCGCTTCCTGGGCTCGCGCCGCGGCTTGCAACCAGAGGGCCGCGAGCAATACGTAGGCGCTGTACTGGAGGAAGTCCACCGAAGTGGCGCCGATCTCCTGGGGATCGCGGGCGCAGGCCTCGAGTACCTGGCCGGTGAGCTGCCGCCACTCCTCCAGGCGTTGCAGCACCGGCTCAGCCAGTGGCGCCAGCGCAGCACGCCCTTGCAGCGCCTCGCTGGCCACCGCCAGTTCGCCTTGCAGCGCCAGCAGTTCGCCGCCCTGGTCGCCGAGCAGCTTGCGGCGGACCAGATCGAGCGCCTGGATGCCATTGGTGCCTTCGTATATCTGGGTGATGCGACTGTCGCGCATCAATTGCTCCATGCCCCATTCGCGGATGAAACCGTGACCGCCATAGACCTGTACGCCGAGGCTGGCGACTTCCTGGCCGACATCGGTAAGGAAGGCCTTGACGATGGGGATCAGCAGCGCTGCACGGCGCGTCGCCGCGCGCCGGCCGTCAGCATCCGGATGGCCGTGTTCCAGGTCGAGCTGGCGTGCGCAGCAGGACGCCAGCATGCGGCAGCCTTCGACCAGGGTCTTCTGGGTCAGCAGCATGCGCCGCACGTCGGGGTGCACGATGATCGGGTCGGCGACCTTGTCCGGTGCCTGCGGGCCGACCAGGGCGCGCGACTGCAGGCGTTCGCGGGCGTAGCCGAGGGCGCCCTGGAAGGCCCGTTCGGCGATACCCAGGCCCTGCAGGCCGACCTGGAAGCGCGCGTCGTTCATCATCGTGAACATGCAGGCCAGGCCCTGGTTCGCCTGGCCCAGCAGCCAGCCCCTGGCGCCGTCGAAGTTCATCACGCAGGTGGAGGCGCCCTTGATCCCCATCTTGTGCTCGATGGCGCCGCACCCCAGGCTGTTGCGCTCGCCCAGGGAGCCATCGGGATTGGCGACGAACTTCGGCACCAGGAACAGACTGATGCCCTTCACCCCGGCCGGCGCGTCCGCCAGGCGCGCCAGCACCAGGTGGACGATGTTCTCGGTGAGGTCCTGCTCGCCACCGCTGATGAAGATCTTGCTGCCGCTGATCGCGTAGCTGCCGTCGGCCTGCGCCTCGGCGCGGGTGCGCAGGAGGGCGAGGTCGGTGCCGGCCTGGGGTTCGGTCAGGCACATGGTGCCGGCCCATTCGCCGCTCACCAGCTTGCCCAGGTAGTCGCGCCGCAACGCCTCGTCGCCATGCTTGTACAGGGCCAGCACGGCGCCCTCGGTCAGCCCCGAATAGACGCGGAAGGACAGGCTGGCGGCCATCAGCATCTCGTGGAAGCACGCGGAGACCATCTGCGGGAAGCCCTGGCCGCCGTACTCGGTGGGTCCGGTCATGCTCGCCCAGCCGTTCTCGCTGTACTGCCGGTAGGCTTCGCGAAAGCCGGTGGGGGTGGTCACCACGCCGTCCTTCAGCTTCGCGCCTTCCTCGTCGCTGTTGCGATTGAGCGGCGCCACCACCTGGCCGGTGTAGCGCGCGCCTTCCTCGAGCACGCCGTCGATCAGTTCGCGATCGATGCCGTTGCCCAGCAGTTCGCAATGCGCGCCGACATCGAACAGTTCATGGAGAACGAAGCGCATGTCGCGCAAGGGGGCCTGGTAATCCATCTCAGCGCGCCTCCTGCAGGTCGGCGAAGGCTCCGCCCTCGGCGGCCAGGCGCTCGACCAGGGACGCCGGCTTCCAGCGCGCGCCGTGGCGCTGTTCGAGGAAACGCAAGCGTTGCAGCAGCTCGGCCGCGCCGAGGCGATCGGCCCAGGCCATGGGACCGCCCTCCGCGGCGGGGAAGCCGTAGCCGTTCAGGTAGACAGTGTCGATGTCGGCACTACGGGCGGCGATACCCTCGTCGAGGATCTTCGCGCCCTCGTTGACCAGCGCCAGCAGGCAACGCTCGAGGATTTCCTCGTCGGCGAAATCGCGCCGCGGGTAGCCCAGCGTCTCGGCAACCCGGAGCACCAGGGCATCCACCTCGGTATCGTGCTCCGCCTGGCGGCTGCCCGGCGCGTAGCGGTAGTAGCCGGCACCGCTCTTCTGGCCGAAGCGGCCCATCTCGCAAAGGCGGTTGTCCACCTGCACGGCCGGCTGGTCCTGGCCGACCCCGGCCAACTCGCGGGCGCGCCACTCCAGGTCGATACCGACCACGTCGTACATGCGGAACGGCCCCATGGCGAAACCGAACGCCTGGAGAGCCCGGTCCACCTGGTACGGCAGGGCGCCTTCCAGCAGCATCAGGCGGGCCTCGGTGGCGTAGGGTTCGAGCATGCGGTTGCCGATGAAGCCGTGGCAGTTGCCGGCCACCACGCTGACCTTGCCCATCCGCTCGCCCAGCGCCAGGGCCGCCTCCAGCACCGCCGGCGCGGTCTGCGCGCCGCGCACGATCTCCAGCAGCCGCATGATGTGCGCCGGGCTGAAGAAGTGCAGGCCGAGCACCTGACGCGGACGCGCGGTGACCGCGGCGATGGCGTCGATGTCCAGGTAGGAGGTATTGCTGGCCAGCACCGCGGAGGGCTTCAGCGCCGCGTCCAGCTCGCGGAAGATCGATTGCTTGAGTTCCAGGTTCTCGTAGACCGCCTCGATCACCAGGTCCGCCTCGCGCATCGCGGCGAGGTGCTGGACCGGCGTGATGCGGGCGCGGCGCGCGGCCGCTTCCTCTTCGCCGATGCGCCCCTGGCGCACGTTGTGCGCGTAGGTGTCGGCCACGGCGCCGAGCGCCTGGTTGAGCATCTGCGGGTTGCTGTCCAGCCACTGCACGTCGAGACCGGCGTTGGCCAGGCACATGACGATACCGCGACCCATGGTGCCGGCGCCGATCACCGCGGCCTGGCGGAAGGAAAAGTTCTGGCTCATGGTCTTGTCCTCGTTGTAGCGAGCGCAGGAGGAACGGTGGACGAAACCTGCGGCAGTCCGACCGCACAAAAAGCGACCACTACCTTAGGGGAAGGTCGTACTATTTTTGAAATTTAGTCTTGTGATAGCTGGAATTCAGGCAGTGAATATACAAACCTTCGACCTCAACCTGCTACGCGTCCTTGACGCGCTGCTGCGCGAACGCAACGTCTCGCGCGCGGCGGAGCGCCTGGCGCTGAGCCAGCCGGCAGTGAGCAATGCGCTGAACCGCCTGCGCGAGCTGCTCGACGACCCGCTGCTGGTCCGCGCCGGTCGTGCGATGCAGCCGACGCCCCGGGCGCTGGCGCTGGAAGCGCCGATCCGCGCGGCGCTGCGGCAGATCGAACAGAGCCTGGGCGACGGCGAGGGCTTCGATCCGGGGCGCAGCCGGCAGCGCTTCACCGTAGCGGTGACCGACTACGTCGAACTGATCTGCATGCCCGCCCTGATGCGCCGCCTGAGTGAGCGGGCGCCGGGAATCTCCATCGCCATCCAGCACCTGACCCCGACCTTGCCGGCCGAGGCGCTGGACAAAGGCGAACTGGACCTGGTGCTAGGCCGCTTCGAAAACGTCCCGGCGCGCTTCCAGCGCCGCCATTGGGCCAGCGAGACCCTGCAACTGGTCGCCCGGCGTCAGCACCCGCTGCTGGCGCAGGCTCCCGACCTGGCCACCTTCCTGGAGCTGCAGCACCTGTGGGTGCACGGCGGGCAGAGCAAGGGGATGGTCGACCAGTGGCTGGGCAGCCAGGGGCTCAAGCGGCAAGTGGCCTACACCACGCCGAACTACCTGCAGGCAGCGCACATCGCCGCGTACAGCGACCTGGTCGGCGTCCTGCCGCGACAACTGGCGCACTACTTCGAACGATTGCTGCCCCTGCAATCGTTCGACCTGCCGTTCGACCTCGGCCCGTTCCACCTGGAACTGGTGTTTCTGGCCCAGCGCGAACGCGACATCGCCCTGCAATGGCTGGTCGAACAGATCCGCCAGGTCGGGGCCGCCGGACCGGACTAGGGGAATCCGGGCAGTCAGAAGCGGTCGCGAATGACCAGTTCTTCCCGCGGCAGCTTGCCGCTGCGCGGCCAGGGTTCAACGGCCTTTTTCCCGACCGCGACCATCAGGCCGATCACATGGTTGTCCGGCAGGTTGATCAGCCGGGCCACGGCATCGAAGTCGAAACCATCCATCGGACACGAATCCAGGCCCTGGCCGCGGGCGACCAGCATCAGGGTCTGCGCCAGCAGGCCGCAGCTGCGCATGGCTTCGTCGCGCTGTACCTGGGGCTTGCCGCGGTAGTAGGTGTCGATGGCGCCTGCCATGAACGCCTGTACCGCCTCGGGAGCACCGTCCCAGACCCGCTGCGCGTTGCGCTCCCAACTGTCGAGCTGGGCGCACACCACCACCAGCATCGCCGCGTCGGTGACCTGCGCCTGGTCCCAGGCCACTTCGCGCAACTGCACGCGCAATTGCGGATCGCTGACCTCGACCAGCCGCACGTGTTGCAGGTTGAAGGCGGAAGGCGCATGCAGCGCCAGGTCCAGGAGATGGTCCTTCTCTTCGCGAGTCAGGCTGAAGGATGAGTCGTAGCCCTTGATGGCACGGCGACTACGAACGGCGTCTTCGATATGCATGGGGGAAATCCACTGCGAGGGAACAAAGGGGCGCCCACTCTAGGGCATTGGCGAGAAGATAAACCAGACTTCAATAAATCCGACGCAGCCCCACAGCAGCTACTTACAGAATTAGGACTAGGACTATTCCTAGGAAGGAATTTTCCTAAGGAATTGTCCTATATTCCACTCCAATGCCAGCGCCTGGGAGAGGGCCCCTCCCGGGACGCACGAACGCAGAAAAATAAGGATGAACTCACGTAGGAGTAAGCTCATGAACAGGATGGGCCAACTGGCTTTGTTCGGTCTTCTTGTAGGAACTTCCAGCAACCTGTTCGCCGCCCCCGGCAGCATCAGCGGCGTCATCCGCTTCACCGGCGCCATTGTCGAGCCACCATGCTCGATGAGCGCTCCCCGCCAAGACGAAAGCAAGGGCAGTTTCCACCTCAGTGGCTGTCCCATGCAGGCGCGCACCGCGGATGTCAGCATCCGTTCGATGAAGACCGGCGAGGTGCGCCACTTGCAACCCAGCGATACGGTCATCGGTGAACGGGACTTCTCGGCGCGCTATGAGCTGGCCGGAAGCGGTCGCCGCTCCGGCAACTACCTGATCACCGTCACCTACCCCTGACGTTCGCCCATGAAAAAACCGCCCGAAGGCGGTTTTTTCATGGTGCCGAAACGTGGCTTACAGCTGCGGGCCGGCGGCCTTGATCGCATCGGAAACCTCGAATTTCTTGAAGTTTTCGATGAACTGCTTGGCCAGGCCCTTCGCCGCCTCGTCGTAGGCAGCCTTGTCAGCCCAGGTGTTGCGCGGGTTGAGCAGATTGGTCTCGACGCCCGGAACGGCCTTCGGCACGTCCAGGTTGATGATGTCCAGGTGCTCGGTTTCCGCGCCGATCAGCGCGCCGCTCTGGATCGCCGCGATCACGCCACGGGTGGTCGGGATGTTGAAGCGCTTGCCGACGCCGTAGCCACCGCCGGTCCAGCCGGTGTTGACCAGGTAGACCTTGGAGCCGAAGGCCTTGATACGCTTGATCAGCAGCTCGGCGTAGACACCGGCCGGACGCGGGAAGAAGGGAGCGCCGAAGCAGGTGGAGAAGGTCGACTTGATGCCGCCGCCGGAACCCATCTCGGTGGAGCCGACCAGCGCGGTGTAGCCGGACAGGAAGTGGTAGGCCGCCTGCTCGTTGTTCAGGATCGATACCGGCGGCAGTACGCCGGTCAGGTCGCAGGTCAGGAAGATCACCGCGTTGGGCTCGCCGCCGAGGTTCTTCTCCGAACGCTTCTCGACGTGCTCCAGCGGGTAGGCGGCGCGGCTGTTCTGGGTCAGGCTGTCATCGGCGTAGTTGGGCACGCGCTCTTCGTCGAGAACCACGTTCTCCAGCACGGCGCCGAACTTGATGGCTTTCCAGATGACCGGCTCGTTCTTCTCGGACAGGTCGATGCACTTGGCATAGCAACCGCCTTCGACGTTGAACACCACGCCCTCGCCCCAGCCGTGCTCGTCGTCACCGATCAGGTAACGGCTTTCATCGGCGGACAGGGTGGTCTTGCCGGTGCCGGACAGGCCGAAGAACAGGGTCACATCGCCCGCTTCGCCGATGTTGGCAGCGCAGTGCATCGGCAGCACGTCGCGCTCGGGCAGCAGGAAGTTCTGCACGGAGAACATGGCTTTCTTCATCTCGCCGGCATAGCGCATGCCTGCGATCAGCACTTTCTTCTGGGCGAAATTGAGGATCACGCAACCGTCGGAGTTGGTGCCGTCGCGCTCGGGCACGCATTCGAAGTTGGCGACATTGAGGACCTGCCACTCGTCCTTGCCGGCCGGGTTGTACTGCTCCGGCTCGATGAACAGGCAACGGCCGAACAGATTCTGCCAGGCGGTAGCGGTGGTCATCTTCACCGGCAGGTAGTAAGCCTCGGCGGAACCTACATGAACATGGGAAACGAAATGGTCCTGGGCGTTGTTGAACGCTTCCACGCGGGCCCACAGCGCATCGAACTTGTCGGCCGGGAACGGACGGTTGATGTTGCCCCAGGCGATCGCGTCCTTGGTGCTCGGCTCTTCGACGATGAAACGGTCGACCGGCGAACGGCCGGTGCGATGGCCGGTACGTACGACCAGCGAGCCGTTGGCGGCCAGTTCGCCCTCACCGCGGCGAATGGCTTCTTCTACCAGTTGGGCGGCGCTGATATCGGTGTACACGGCGTTGTTGGCTTGCGTCATGTGGTTCCCCGTCGGCCAGAGGCCGAGTCCTCCAAACTTCGTAGCGCTTCAAAAAACTCACTACAGGAAAAAAGTGGCGGGATTATGCCAGAAAAGCCCGCTGGATGAAAAATCGTCAGTGGCGGGTCTCGGAAGGCCCCTGGCTGCCAGCGCCAGCGAACAACTGGGCGACGTCGGAGGCGTCGAACAGGTAGCGCTGGTTGCAGAACTGGCAGTCGATGCTGATCGAGCCTTCTTCCTCCTCGAGCAGCCGCTCGCAGTCGGCCTGCCCGAGACTGACCAGGGCGTTGGCCGAACGTTCCCGCGAGCAACTGCAATGGAAGACCAGCGGTTGCGGCTCGAACAGGCGCACGGTTTCCTCGTGGTAGAGGCGGTGCAGGACGGTCTCGTTGTCCAGCGCCAGCAGCTCTTCGGCGGTCAGCGTGTCGGCCAGGGTGGTCAGGTGCTGCCAACTGGCCTCGCGGGCCTCGGGGTCCTTCAGGCGGTCGGCGGGAAGCTGCTGCAGCAGCAGGCCGCGGGCACGGCGGCCGTTGGCGTTGAGCCAGAAACGGGTCGGCAGCTGTTCCGAGCTGGCGAAGTAGTTGGACAGGCATTCCGCCAGGTTCACCCCCTCCAGGGCGACGATCCCCTGGTAGCGCTGGCCCTTGACCGGGTCCACGGTGAGGGTCAGCACGCCTTCGGGCATCAGTTCCTGCATGCCGGCGTCGGCGCCGATGGACTCCGCCGAATAGCGGGCCAGGCCACGCACCTGGCGGTCGCTGGAACACTCCACCATCAACAGCGGAACCGCGCCGCTGGAGCGCGCCTGCAATACCAGCAGGCCGTCGAACTTGAGCGTGCCGCAGAGCAGCGAGGCCGCCGCGAGCATCTCCCCGAGCAGCTGCGCGACCGGTTCCGGATAGGGATGTTTGGCCAGCACTTCGCTGTAGCTGCGCTCGAGATCGACCATCTCGCCGCGCACGTCGGTATCGTCGAAAAGGAAACGCTGGCTCTGATCTGAATGGGACATGCGGGACACAACGCTACGAATGAGGGAATGACAAGTGAGTGACAAAGGCCTATAAAAGCGCGCTTCGTGACAGTCGTACGCCGACCCGGCGCCGATAGGGGGAAACGATTTTATGGATAATGCCTCTCCGTTCCAAGCGGCCTGGCAATGGCGCAAGTTCGCCATCTGTCATCTTCTGGCGCTCCTGCTGCTGATCCTGTGGCTCTGGGGCCCCACCCGCGAGCTGATGAACGGCTTCGACTTCTGGCTCTTCGACAAGCTCAACGGCTCCCTCGCCCTCAACGAAACCTGGCTGAAACTCTGGGGCCTGCTCAGTACCCGACCGTTCGACGCGGTGGTCGGGGTGATCCTGCTCTGCCTGCTGATTCGCGGCGACTGGCTGCTGCCGGCGAACCAGGTACGGCGGCTGACCTTCGGCTTCATCGTGACCCTGCTGATCCTGGTGGTGATCCGCGTGCTCTACGCGAAGATCGCCCACCACCTGCACTGGCAGCACGCCAGCCTGTCCATGCTGATGGACAAGGCCATCCACCTCAGCGACCACTTCCCGGACTGGGAACGCGTGTGGGAAATCAAGGACCGCTCCAAGCGCAGCTTCCCCGGCGACCACGCCTCGGTGCTGCTGGTCTGGGCGCTGTTCATGTCGCTGTTCGCCCGCCGCGCCGGGCAGTTCCTGCTGATCTGGACCCTGGCCGTGCTGTTCATGCTGCCGCGCCTGGTAGCCGGCGCGCACTGGGGCCAGGACGACTACATCGGCGGCCTGCAGATGGCCCTGCTGGCCCTCGCCTGGGGCTGCTACACACCGCTGGCGGCGAAGGCCAGCGGCTGGCTGGTGCAGGTGACCGAACCGCTGTTCCGCCTGCTGGCGAAATTGCCGCTGATCGGCCGCCTCGGCGTGGTCCGCGACTCGGCCTGAGGCCATCCCGGTCTCCCCTGCGGGAGACCGGCGCTTCTCAGTCCTGGCCGCCGCGCAACTGGTGGATCTGCCGCCGCTGCTTCTTGCTCGGCCGCCCCTCGGTCTGTACGCCCAGCGCCCCGGCCTTGCGCATGGCCGCCGCGCGCTCGCGGCTTTCCACGCTGTCCGCGGTTTCCTCGTAGAGAGCTTGGGCCTCCGGCGCCCCACGACGGACTACGGAAAGCGCGCGAATCGTCACGGTTCGCTCGTCGAAGCCCGTACGAATGGTCAATTCCTCCCCTACCCTGGGTTCCTTGCTCGGCTTGCACCGCTCGCCCCGGCAATGCACCTTGCCGCCCTCTATCGCGGCCTTGGCCAACGCCCGGGTCTTGAAGAAGCGCGCCGCCCAGAGCCACTTGTCCAGGCGCACCTTGTCGTCGTCTTTCTCGCTCACTGGCATTTCCCGTATTCGTTCCGCCGCTGTCTCGCGACTGTCATCGACAGCCGCTAGGTTCGTCTTCGGCATCCTCGGGCAGCCGTCTGGCGGCCGCCCATAGCCCTGCTAGAATGCCGGCAAAACGCCTGGAATGCCTACCCGTGAAGACATTCGACCAGCTTTCCGTCATCGGTCTGCGCGAGTGGATCGCCTTTCCCGAACTGGGCATGGTCGGGCTGCGCGCGAAGATCGACACCGGCGCCAGCACCTCCAGCCTACATGCCTCGGACATCGTTCCCTTCGAGCGCGACGGCGAGAAGTGGGTGCGCTTCACCGCCCACCTCGGCACGCTGGTACAGCGCCGGCACCGTTGCGAAGCGCCGATGGTCGCGCGCAAGACCATTCGCAGCTCCAACGGCCAGGCCCAGACCCGCTACGTGATCCGCACCACCCTGGCGCTGGGCGATCGCATGTGGCCGGTGGAGTTCACCCTGGCCTGCCGCAAGTCCATGCGCTATCGCGTGCTGCTCGGCTCCAAGGCGCTGATCGCCGGGCAACTGGTGGTCAACCCGGCCCTGGCCTACGTCCAGGATCGTCCCGAGTCGCCGGCCGCCCTGCCCGCGGCGACGGGCATCAACCTGCTCGACGGGAGTCCGGTTTGAGCCATTCGCCGGCAGCACCTGTCCAACCTCCATCCATTCCCGAAACGGCCGGTCCAATGCCTGCCGCGACGACAACCCACAGCCTCGCCGCCGCTGCCCACCAGCCGGTCCAACCCATCCACAGGTGCTGAATGAAAATCGCCGTGCTGTCGCGCAATCCCCGGCTCTACTCGACCCGTCGCCTGGTGGAGGCCGGGCGGGAGCGCGGCCATGAAATGGTGGTCATCGATACGCTGCGCGCCTACATGAACATCGCCAGCCACAAGCCGCAGATCCACTACCGGGGACAACCGCTGGAGGGCTTCGACGCGGTGATCCCGCGCATCGGCGCCTCGGTGACCTTCTACGGCTGCGCGGTATTGCGCCAGTTCGAGATGATGGGCGTGTTCCCGCTCAACGAGTCGGTCGCCATCGCTCGCTCGCGGGACAAGCTGCGCTCGCTGCAACTGCTGTCGCGCAAGGGCATCGGCCTGCCGGTGACCGGCTTCGCTCATTCCCCGGACGACGTCCCGGACCTGATCGAGATGGTCGGAGGCGCACCGTTGGTGATCAAGCTGCTGGAGGGCACCCAGGGCATCGGCGTGGTCCTCTGCGAAACCGAGAAGGCCGCCGAATCGGTGCTCGAGGCTTTCATGGGGCTCAAGCACAACATCATGGTCCAGGAGTACATAAAGGAAGCCGGCGGCGCCGACATCCGCTGCTTCGTGGTCGGCGACAAGGTGATCGCCTCGATGAAGCGCCAGGCAGCGCCCGGCGAGTTCCGCTCCAACCTGCACCGAGGCGGCAGCGCCAGCCTGATCAAGATCACCCCGGAAGAACGCATGACCGCCATCCGCGCCGCCCGCGTGATGGGCCTGAACGTCGCCGGGGTGGACATCCTGCGCTCCAACCATGGTCCGCTGGTAATGGAGGTGAACTCCTCGCCGGGCCTGGAAGGTATCGAATCCACCACCGGCAAGGACATCGCCGGGATCATCATCCAGTACCTGGAAAAGAACGGCGGCCCCCACCTGGCCAGGACGAAGGGAAAGGGGTGAGCCGGACCAGACAACGCATGCGTTGTCCCGGCCCATCGGACGCACCGCATTACGCTGGCGATCCCGGCCTCGACAGAAGGTCCATGCCACGCTTGAATGAAGCATCGCCGCAACCGATGCCGGAAACCCCGCCGAACCCTGGGCTATTCCGGCACTCGAATCCTTTCCTGACGCTTCACGGAATCGCCGCATGACCTCTCGTCCTTCCTCCGACCAGACCTGGCAGCCCATCGACGGCCGGGTGGCGCTGATCGCGCCAGCCTCGGCCATCGCCACCGACGTGCTGGAGGCGACCCTGCGGCAACTGGAAGTGCACGGCGTGGACTACCATCTCGGCCGCCACGTCGAAGCCCGCTACCGCTACCTCGCCGGGACGGTCGAGCAGCGCCTGGAAGACCTGCACAACGCCTTCGACATGCCGGACATCACCGCGGTCTGGTGCCTGCGCGGCGGCTACGGCTGCGGCCAGTTGCTGCCGGGCCTGGACTGGGGGCGCCTGCAGGCGGCCTCGCCGCGGCCACTGATCGGTTTCTCCGACATCTCGGTGTTGCTCAGCGCTTTCCACCGCCACGGCCTGCCTGCGATCCACGGCCCGGTGGCCACCGGACTCGGTCTGTCGCCGCTGAGCGCCCCCCGCGAGCAGCAGGAGCGGCTAGCCTCTCTGGCCTCGGTCAGCCGCTTGCTGGCCGGAATCGACCATGAACTCCCGGTGCAGCACCTCGGCGGACACAAGCAACGCGTCGAAGGCGCGCTGATCGGCGGCAACCTCACCGCCCTGGCCTGCATGGCCGGCACCCTCGGCGGCCTGCACGCCCCGGCGGGGTCGATCCTGGTCCTGGAGGACGTCGGCGAACCCTACTACCGCCTGGAGCGCAGCCTCTGGCAATTGCTCGAAAGCATCGACGCGCGCCAGCTCGGCGCGATCTGCCTGGGCTCGTTCACCGATTGCCCGCGCAAGGAAGTCGCCCACAGCCTGGAGCGGATCTTCGGCGAATACGCCGCCGCCATCGAGGTGCCGCTCTACCACCACCTGCCCAGCGGGCATGGTGCGCAGAACCGAGCCTGGCCTTACGGGAAGACCGCGGTGCTCGAGGGAAACCGGTTGCGCTGGTAGGGACGGGGCGCGCCCTTCTCCGTAAGCGCGAGAGGGGGCGGGAAGTGCCGCTGGAACGGCACAAACCCGTCGGGTATCAGGCCGCGCCGCGCGGCAGCAGCAACCCCAGCGGCAGGCAGACCCGCGCTTCCAGGCCGCCGCCATCGCGGTTGCGCAGTTCGACGCTGCCGCCGTGCTGGGCGGCGATGCGCTTGACGATCGCCAGGCCGAGGCCGGTGCCCTTGCCGCCACGCGCCTTGTCGCCACGGATGAAGGGATTGAAGATGCTGTCCACTTCCGCGGGATCGATGCCCTGGCCGCGATCGAGCACGCTCAGCACCACGTAGGGCGCCGCGCTTTCGCCGGCCACGTAGCTGGCCACCTCCACCGAACCGCCGCCGTGGTTCAGGGCATTGTCGATCAGGTTGCCCAGCAGACGCTTCATCGACACACGCCGCAACGGCATCGCCGGTACCGGTTGCAAGGCCATGCGCACCTGCTCGCGAGTCTGGTTGAACGGCGCCACGACCTCGCGCACCAGGTCGGTCAGGTCGCCCTCCTCCACCGGCTCGTCGCGGCCGTCGCGGATGAAAGCGAGGAACTGGTCGAGGATCGCGTCCATGTCCTCGATGTCGCGGATCATGTCCTCGACCATCTCCCGTTCGCTCTCCGGCAGCAACTCCAGCGACAGGCGCAGGCGCGTCAGCGGGGTGCGCAGGTCGTGGGAGACACCGGCCAACATCAATTCGCGTTCGCGCCCGCCCTGCTCGATGTCCTCGGCCATCTGGTTGAAGGCGCGATACACCTCGGCCATTTCACTCGGCGTCTCCGGTCCCAGCGGCAGGCGCACGCTGCGCCCCTGGCCGAACTGGCGGGCGGCGACCACCAGGCGCTTGAGCGGCTGGCTGAGCTGGCGGACGAAGATCCAGGCGGCGGCGGTGGAGAGCAGGCCGATGCCGAGGAACCAGCCGAGCACGCTCCAGATCCGTTGGCCACGCAAGGGATGCGGATACAGCGGCACCGCCAGCCAGCCTTCGCCGAGGCTCGGTGCGCGCACCCAGAGCTGCGACGGCTGGTGGATACGCAGGCGGGTCTCGGTGTCCGGCCCCAGCTCCATCTGCATCTGCCGCTGGAAGATTTCCGTGTACGGCCAGTGCTGCTCGCCGGGCTGGTCGGCGCTGCTCGGCACCCAGCGCAGGCCGGAAGCCTTGGCGATGGCCGCGCGCGACTCCTCGTCGGCAGCCCAGAACGCGCGGATGGTCAGCGCCGCGCCGTGGCTGTACTGGCGGTCGACGATCACGTCCTCGTTCATCAGCAGGTAGACCAGGGTCAGCGCCTTGGAGAACAGCACGACGATCAGCACCAGCCAGAGGGTGCGGGCGAAGAAGCTTTGCGGGAACCAGAGCGGCGTTTTCATCGATCGGACCGGTTGCGCGCCGGCGGACGGGGCCGACGCCTGTTGCGGGTAAGACGACGCGGCCGGTGCATCGCTGCACCGGCCGCGCGGAGACTCAGGCCTTGCGCGCGTTGCCGTCCGGCACGAACACGTAGCCGACGCCCCAGACCGTCTGGATATAGCGCGGCTTGGACGGATCCGGCTCGATCAGCCGGCGCAGGCGCGAGATCTGCACGTCGATGGAACGCTCCAGGGCATCCCACTCGCGGCCACGGGCGAGGTTCATCAGCTTGTCCCGGGTCAGCGGTTCGCGGGCGTGCTGCACCAGGGCCTTGAGCACGGCGAACTCGCCGGTGGTCAGCATGTGTACCTCGTCGCCCTTCTTCAGTTCGCGGGTGGCGAGGAACAGCTGGTAGTCGCCGAAGGTCACCACCTCGTCGGCACCGGCAGGCGCGCCGGGCACCAGCGGCGCCTGGCGGCGCAGCACGGCCTTGATCCGCGCCAGCAGTTCGCGCGGGTTGAACGGCTTGGCCAGGTAGTCGTCGGCGCCCAGTTCCAGGCCCTGGATGCGGCTGCCCTCGTCGCCCTTGGCGGTGAGCATGATGATCGGCACCTGGTTGTTCTGTTCGCGCAGGCGGCGGCAGGCAGTGAGGCCGTCCTCGCCGGGAAGCATCAGGTCGAGCACAACCAGCTGGAACAGTTCGCGGGATAGAAGGCGATCCATCTGCTCGGTGTTCTCCACCGCGCGGACGCGGTAGCCCTGCTCGTCGAGGAAACGTTCGAGCAGGCGGCGCAGGCGGGCGTCGTCGTCGACGACGAGGATCTTTTCACCTTCGGCCAGGGCGGCAGGGTTCGACATAGAAACTCCCAGAATGAGTCAGGCGGGCATTATCGCCCAGGTAGCGGCTGGGCCGGACTGTCCATTGTTAGCAGATTTTTCCCCGACCAGCCGCCCTCCAAGGCGAAACTTGGCAGGTATAATGCGGCGCTTTTGCGGCGGGGCGTTGTCTACACGGCCCGTTTTCGTTCGTTTTACCAGGTGGATCAATGGACAGCATCAACACCCGTATCGCCGAAGAGCTCTCCGCACTGCCCTCCGGCCGCGTTCAACCGCAGCAAGTCGCCGCTGCCGTCGCCCTGCTCGACGAAGGCTCCACCGTTCCCTTCATCGCCCGTTACCGCAAAGAGGTCACCGGCAGCCTCGACGATACCCAGTTGCGCATGCTGGAAGAGCGCCTGCGCTACCTGCGCGAACTGGAAGAACGCCGCGGCGCGATCCTCGCCAGCATCGAGGAACAGGGCAAGCTGACCCCCGAACTGGCCCGCGACATCAAGCTCGCCGACACCAAGACCCGTCTCGAAGACCTCTACCTGCCTTATAAGCAGAAGCGCCGCACCAAGGGCCAGATCGCCCTGGAAGCCGGCCTCGGCGCGCTGGCCGACGCACTGTTCGACGACCCGACCCTGGTCCCGGAAAGCGAGGCCGCGCGTTTCGTCGACGCCGAGAAAGGCTTCGCCGACGTCAAGGCGGTGCTGGAAGGCGCCAAGTACATCCTCATGGAGCGCTTCGCCGAAGACGCCACGCTGCTCGACAAGCTGCGCGTGTTCATGAAGAACGAAGCGACCCTGACCGCCCGCGTGGTCCCCGGCAAGGAACAGGAAGGCGCCAAGTTCAGCGACTACTTCGAACACGACGAGCCGCTGAAAAGCGCCCCGTCGCACCGCGCCCTGGCGATCTTCCGCGGACGCAACGAAGGCGTCCTCAGCGCCTCGCTGAAGGTCGGCGAGGAAGCGCCGGGCACCCTGCACCCATGCGAGGTCATGATCGCCGAGCGCTTCGGCCTGTCCAACCAGGGCCGCGCCGCCGACAAGTGGCTGGCCGAGGTGGTGCGCTGGACCTGGAAGGTCAAGCTCTATACCCACCTGGAAACCGACCTGTTCGGCGAGCTCCGCGACGGCGCCGAGGACGAGGCGATCAGCGTGTTCGCGCGCAACCTGCACGACCTGCTGCTGGCCGCCCCGGCCGGCCCGCGCGCCACCCTCGGCCTCGACCCGGGCCTGCGCACCGGGGTCAAGGTCGCGGTGGTCGACGCCACCGGCAAGCTGCTGGACACCGCCACCGTCTACCCACATGCGCCGAAGAACCAGTGGGACCAGACCCTCGCCGTGCTCGCCGCGCTGTGCGCCAAGCACCAGGTCGAGCTGATCGCCATCGGCAACGGCACCGCCAGCCGCGAGACCGACAAGCTGGCCGGCGAACTGATCAAGAAGTATCCGGGCATGAAGCTGACCAAGATCATGGTCAGCGAAGCCGGCGCATCGGTGTATTCCGCCTCCGAACTGGCGGCGAAGGAGTTCCCCGAGCTGGACGTGTCCCTGCGCGGCGCCGTATCCATCGCCCGTCGCCTGCAGGACCCGCTGGCGGAGCTGGTGAAGATCGAGCCCAAGTCGATCGGCGTCGGCCAGTACCAGCACGACGTGTCCCAGCTGAAGCTGGCGCGTAGCCTGGACGCGGTGGTCGAGGATTGCGTGAACGCCGTCGGCGTCGACGTCAACACCGCCTCCGCCGCCCTGCTGGCACGCATCTCCGGCCTCAACTCGACGCTGGCGCAGAACATCGTCGCGCACCGCGACGCCAACGGAGCGTTCCGCACCCGCGACGAGCTGAAGAAAGTCAGCCGCCTGGGCGAAAAGACCTTCGAGCAAGCCGCCGGCTTCCTCCGCGTGATGAACGGCGACAACCCGCTGGACGCCTCGGCGGTGCACCCGGAGACCTATCCGCTGGTGCAGCGCATCGCCGCCGACACCGAGCGCGACATCCGCTCGCTGATCGGCGACTCGGCGTTCCTCAAGCGCCTCGACCCGAAGAAGTTCACCGACGAGACCTTCGGCCTGCCGACCGTCACCGACATCCTCAAGGAACTCGACAAGCCCGGCCGCGACCCGCGTCCGGAGTTCAAGACCGCAGAATTCCAGGAAGGCGTCGAGAGCCTCAAGGACCTCAAGCCGGGCATGGTCCTGGAGGGCGTGGTGACCAACGTCACCAACTTCGGCGCGTTCGTCGACATCGGCGTCCACCAGGACGGCCTGGTGCACATCTCGGCGCTGTCCGAGAAGTTCGTCAAGGATCCGTACGAAGTGGTCAAGGCCGGCGACATCGTCAAGGTCAAGGTCATGGAAGTGGACATCCCGCGCAACCGTGTCGGCCTGTCCATGCGCATGAGCGACACCCCCGGCGAGAAGGTCGAAGGCCAGCGCGGCGGGCGTCCCACCGGCAGCGGCCAGCCGCGCCAGGAGCGTGGCGCCCCGCGCGGACAGAGCGCGCCGCCGGCGAACAACGCCATGGCCGCGCTGTTCGCCAACGCCAAGCAACTGAAGAAGAAGTGACGGAGCCGTCCATGAGCGAGATGCCCGCCCGCGAGCAGATGATCAGCGCCTACAGCGAACTGGTCGGCCTGGACCCGGTCAGCCTCGGCGACGGCGTCGCCGAGGTACGCCTGCCGATGGCCGCGCACCTGCGCAACCGCGGCGGGGTCATGCACGGCGGCGCGCTGTTCTCGCTGATGGACGTGACCATGGGGCTGGCCTGCTCCAGTTCCCATGGTTTCGACCGCCAGAGCGTCACCCTGGAATGCAAGATCAACTACATCCGCGCCGTCGCCGACGGCGAGGTGCGCTGCGTCGCCCGCGTCCTCCATGCCGGGCGCCGCAGCCTGGTGGTGGAAGCCGAGGTGCGGCAAGGCGACAAACTGGTCGCGAAAGGACAAGGTACCTTCGCCCAGTTGTAAACCGGCGCGGCCGCCATGCGGCAGAATGGCGCGCAACGGCGATCCCGATCCGTGCCGGGCGCCCGCCTCGACGGCTCCCGCCGAAGTCGCGGCGACCGGCCCCCGGACGAAGCGAAAACGCATTTACGTCCTCCCTCTTGTAGACCGCTCGGTCCACCCTCATATTGGGGCGACCGATCTGGGACGCGATCACAAGGAATCCCGACTTGAGCGATCTTCTCTCCCGCCGCCTGGCTCTGCTCGGCGCCGCAGCCAACCTGCCCCTGCTGACCGAGTGCCTGCATGGCATCGAGCGCGAATGCCTGCGAGTCGATAGCGACGGCAAGCTGGCGCTCACCCCCCACCCCCGGGCCCTGGGTTCGACCCTGACCCATCCGCAGATCACTACCGACTACTCCGAGGCCTTGCTGGAGTTCATCACGCCCACGGAAACCGACGTCGCCGACACTCTGGGCGATCTCGAGCGCATCCACCGCTTCGCCAGTTCGAAACTGGACGGCGAATACCTGTGGAGCCCATCGATGCCCTGCGAGCTGCCGGACGAGGAGAGCATCCCGATCGCCCGCTACGGCAGCTCGATGATCGGCCGCCTGAAGTACGTCTACCGCAAGGGCCTGGCGCTGCGCTACGGCAAGACCATGCAGTGCATCGCCGGCATCCACTACAACTTCTCCCTGCCGGAGAGGCTCTGGCCGCTGCTGCGCCAGGCCGAAGGCAGCGAGCTGTCGGAACGCGACTACCAGTCCGCCGCCTACATCGCCCTGATTCGCAATTTCCGCCGCTACAGCTGGCTGCTGATGTACCTGTTCGGCGCCTCGCCGGCCCTCGACGCCGGCTTCCTGCGTGGCCGCCCGAGCCAGTTGGAGCGCCTCGACGAACACACGCTTTACCTGCCCTACGCCACCAGCCTGCGGATGAGCGACCTGGGCTACCAGAACAACGCCCAGGCCGGTCTGACGCCCTGCTACAACGACCTGCAGAGCTACATCGACAGCCTGCGCCAGGCGGTCAGCACGCCCTACCCGCCCTACGAGAAGGTCGGCACCAAGCAGGATGGCGAATGGGTGCAGCTGAACACCAACATCCTGCAGATCGAGAACGAGTACTACTCGAGCATCCGGCCAAAGCGCGTCACCTACACCGGCGAGCGTCCGGTGCAGGCCCTGGCCGCTCGCGGCGTGCAGTACGTGGAAGTGCGCTGCCTGGACATCAACCCGTTCCTGCCGCTGGGCATCGACCTGGACGAGGCGCGCTTCCTCGACGCCTTCCTGCTGTTCTGCGCGTTCAGCGACAGCCCGCTGCTGAACGGCGAGTGCAGCGACGCCACCGACAACTTCCTCGCCGTGGTCAAGGAAGGCAGGCGGCCGGGCCTGCAATTGCAACGTCGCGGCCAGCCGGTGGAATTGCAGGTCTGGGCGAACGAGCTGCTCGAACGAATCGCCGACACCGCGGCGCTGCTCGACCGCGCGCGCGGCGGCGAAGCCCACGCGGCGGCGCTGGCAGCGCAGCGGGCGAAGGTGGCCGATGCGGAACTGACGCCTTCGGCGCAGGTGCTGAAGGTCATGCGCGAGCGCGGCGAGAGCTTCGAAGCGTTCTCCCTGCGCCAGAGCCGCGAACACGCGGAGTATTTCCGCCAGCATCCGCTGGCCGCCGAAGAGCAGGCGCGCTTCGAGAAGATGGCCAGCGACTCCCTGACCGAACAGACGGAGCTGGAACGCGACCAGGATGGCGACTTCGATACCTTCGTCGCCGCCTACCAGGCGAGCATCCTCGGCCTGATCAGCAACTGAGCCAAGCCGGCGCGCCCCTGCGCCCAGGGACGCGCCGGCGGATCACAGGCTCTTCTCGAATACCTGCGAATTGCGCTGGAAGTTGTACAGCGAGGCCCGCGCCGCCGGTAGCCGTTCGACGCTGCTGGGCTGGAAGCCGCGCTCGCGGAACCAGTGCGCGGTCCGCGTGGTGAGCACGAACAGGGTCTTCAGGCCGAGTCCGCGCGCGCGCTCTTCGATCCGCTCCAGCAGTTCGTCGCCACGCCCGCCGTGGCGGTACTCCGGGTTGACCGCCAGACAGGCCAGCTCGCCCGCCTCGGAATCGGCGATCGGATAGAGCGCGGCGCAGGCGATGATCAGCCCTTCGCGCTCGACGATGCTGAACTGTTCGATCTCGCGTTCCAGCACCTCGCGGGAACGGCGTACCAGGATGCCCTGCTCTTCCAGTGGGCGGATCAGCTCGATCAGCCCGCCAACGTCCTCGATGCCCGCCTCGCGCAACTGCTCGAACTGCTCCTGGGCGACCAGGGTGCCGTTGCCGGTGCGGGTGAACAGCTCGCTGAGCAGCGCGCCGTCCTCGGTGTAGCTGACGATATGGCTGCGCTTGACCCCGGCCCGGCAGGCCTGCGCCGCGGCGTCCAGCAGCTCGGCCTGGTAGCTGTTGCCCAGCCGTTGCAGGTGCGCGGGCACCTGCTGCGGGCGTAGTTCGCGGACCAGTTTGCCGGATGCGTCCAGCAAGCCCTGTTCGGCGCCGTAGAGAATCAGCTTTTCCGCTTCCAGGTCGATGGCGGCGCGCATGGCCACGTCTTCACAGGCCAGGTTGAAGATTTCCCCGGTCGGCGAGTAGCCCAGCGGCGAAAGCAGAACGATGCTGCGCTCGTCGAGAAGGCGGCCAATGCCCTTGCGGTCGATGCGACGGACCTCACCGGTATGGTGGTAGTCGACACCCTCGACCACGCCGATCGGCCGCGCGGTGACCAGGTTGCCGCCAGCGACCCGCAGGCGCGCGCCCTGCATCGGCGAGGCGGCCATGTCCATCGACAGCCGCGCCTCGATGGCGATGCGCAGGCTACCCACGGCGTCGATGACGCATTCCAGGGTCGGCGCATCGGTCACTCGCAGGTCGCGGTGATAGCGCGGAGCCAGGCCGCGCGCGGCCAGGCGCGCCTCGATCTGCGGGCGCGAACCGTGCACCAGCACCAGGCGCGCGCCGAGGCTGTGGAGAAGGACCAGGTCGTGGACGATATTGCCGAAATTGGGATGCTCCACCCCTTCGCCGGGGAGCATGACCACGAAGGTGCGGTCCCGGTGCGAGTTGATGTAGGGCGAAGCGTGACGTAACCAGTTGACGTAGTCGGGCATGGTGGGGAAAGCCTGTCGTTTCGTGAGCGAGAGCAAAGCGTGAGCGGCCGGGACGGCCCGAAGGGCGCCGTTATCGTCGTCGCAGCAACATCGACAGGCTTCTCCTCACTTTCTGGTTAACGAGACGGATGGATCACGCGCGAGTTTAAACCCTCGGCGGCCCCCCGGCCGCGGGATTCGACCATGGTACGGGGCCTGGGGCCGGAACGAACCGTTTTACCACTATTTTTGAAAAAAACTATCCGAAAACCCCGGTTAACTCGTACAGCGCTTTTTCGCTAGGCTGCCTCGTTCGCCGTGCCGTCCGGCGCGCAACCACGCGAACGAGGAAAATCCATGAGCGAATACTTCCATCACGTCCTGATCGGACTGCTCGCCGTGCTTCCGGTGGCCAACCCGCTGACCAGCGTCTCGCTACTGCTCGGCCTCGGCGGCAGCCTGCCGCCGGCGGAGCGCAACCGGCAGATATTCAAGGCCAGCCTCTACGTGGCGCTGATCATGCTGGTCAGCTTCTACGGCGGCAGCCTGGTGATGCAGGTGTTCGGCATCTCCATTCCCGGCCTGCGCATCGCCGGCGGGCTGATCGTCGCCTATATCGGTTTCACCATGCTGTTCCCCGCCACCACGCCGGACGAGACCGAAGTCCAGCACGACCTGCTGTCGGACGAGGAAAAGATCACCCCGCACTTCCGCGACCTGTCCTTCGTTCCGCTGGCCCTGCCGGGTACCGCGGGGCCGGGGACCATCGCCCTGGTGGTCAGCTCGGCGTCGACGCTGCAATCCACCTACGGAAGCATTCCGCTGTTCATCCACCTCGCGGCGATCACCGTCACCCTGCTCACCGCGCTGATCTTCTGGATCGCCCTGCAAAGCTCCGGGCGCATCATGAAGTTCCTCGGCGAATCCGGGATCGACGCCATCTCGCGAGTGGTCGGCTTCCTGCTGGTGGCGATGGGCGTGCAGTTCGTCATCAACGGCGGCTTCGAGCTGGTCGCCGGCCACGCCGCGCTTCAGTCGGCGGCGGGCGTCAGGCAGTAATGCTGGATCAGCCGGCGCAGCACGCCGACCATCGGTTCGATACGCGCCAGTTCGAGGTGCTCGTCGGGCTGGTGGGCACAGGCGATGTCGCCGGCACCGAGGACCAGGGTCTCGCTGCCCAGGCGCTGGAAGTACGGCGCCTCGGTACCGAACGCCACGGCCTCGGCGCGATGCCCGGTCAGGCGTTCGGCGACGCGTACCAGTTCGCTGTCCTGCGCCTGTTCGAACGGCGGCACGGCAGGGAACAGCGGCTGGTAGTCGATGCTCACCTGGTGCCGTTCGGCCAGCGGCCGCAGGCGCTGGCGGATCGCCTCGCGCAACTGCTCAGGCTGCATGCCGGGTAGCGGGCGCAGGTCGAATTCCAGCGAACACTGGCCGCAGATGCGGTTGGGATTGTCGCCACCGTGGATGCAACCGAAGTTCAGGGTCGGCTGGGGCACGCTGAACTGCGGGTTGTTCCAGGCCCGCTGCCATTCCCCGCGCAGCGCCATCAGCTCGCCGATGGTCGCGTGCATGGCCTCCAGGGCGCTACGGCCGAGGTTCGGATCGGACGAATGGCCGCTCTGCCCGAGAATCTCGATGCGCTCCATCATCACCCCCTTGTGCAGGCGGATCGGCCGCAGGTTGGTCGGCTCGCCGATCACCGTGGCGCGACCCAGCGGTCGCCCGCTTTCGGCGAGGGCACGGGCGCCGGCCATCGAGCTTTCCTCGTCGCAGGTGGCGAGGATCATCAGCGGCTGGCGGAACGGCTGGTCGAGCAGCGGCAGCAAGGCCTCGATGGCCAGCGGGAAGAAGCCCTTCATGTCGCAACTGCCGAGGCCGTACCAGCGGCCGTCGCGCTCGTCCAGGCGCAGCGGATCGCTGCTCCACAGCGCTTCGTCGTAGGGCACGGTATCGGTGTGGCCGGCCAGCACCAGCCCGCCGGGACCGCTGCCGTAGCTGGCCAGCAGGTTGAACTTGCCCGGCGAGACTTCCCGGATCTCGCAGCGGAAGCCTAGATCGCCCAGCCAGGAGGCCAGCAGGTCGACCACCGGGCGGTTGGTCTGGTCCAGCTCGGGCTGGGTGCAACTGACGGAAGACGCGGCGATCAGCGCGCCGAACTGGTCTTTCAGAGACGGCAACGGCATGGGACTCTCCACACGGATCGAGCCCCATCATGGCCTATCGCGGCAGTGGATAAAACCGTCCGTTCCGGTTCCGCCTGCGCCAGCCGACGAAGACCGAGCTCAGGCGCCGAACAGCGCGCGCAGGACCAGGAAGAACAGGATCGCCAGCAACGCGCCGGCCGGCAGGGTCACTACCCAGGACAGGAAGATCGAGCCGATCACCCGCAGGTTGAGCGCGCCGATACCGCGCGCCATGCCGATGCCGAGCACCGCGCCGACCAGGGTATGGGTAGTGGACACCGGCAGGCCGATGGCCGAGGCGCCAACCACCGTGGAGGCGGTCGCCAGCTCGGCGGCGAAGCCGCGGCTGGGGGTCAGCTCGGTGATCTCCCGGCCGATGGTCGCGATCACCCGGTAGCCATAGGTAGCCAGGCCGATGACGATGCCCACCGCACCCAGCAGCAGTACCCAGGACGGCACCGGTGAGCGGGTCACCAGTTCCAGGTCGCCGCCGGCCTGGACCACCGCGACGACCGCCGCCACCGGGCCGATGGCGTTGGCCACGTCGTTGGCGCCATGGGCGAAAGCCATGGAGCAGGCGGTGAAGATCATCAGCACCGCGAAGACCCGCTCGACGCTGGCGAAGCCGCCACGCGGATCGGCTCCGCCAGTGGGTCGGATGCGCAACAGCAGGACGATGCCCAGGCCCATCACCAGGCCACCGGCGAGCAACGCCAGGCCCAGCGTCTGGAGGCCGGAAAGCTCCAGGCCGACATGCTTCAGGCCCTTGCCGACGGTCATCAGCGCGACCATGAAGCCCGCCAGGAACATGTACAGCGGCACGTAGCGGCGCGCGCTGCGGAACGGGTCCTCGGCATGCAGTACCAGCCACTGCACGCTCCTGAACAGGGCGAAGGCGAGCAGCCCGGACAGCACCGGCGTCACCACCCAACTGGCGACGATCGGGCCGATCGCGCCCCAGTGCACCGCGTGCACCGAGACACCGACCGAGGCGAAGCCGATGATCGCGCCGACGATGGAGTGGGTGGTCGACACCGGCCAGCCCTTGATCGTCGCCAGCAACAGCCAGACCCCGGCGGCCAGCAAGGCCGAGAGCATGCCGAAGACCAGCAGGTCGGGGGTCATGTACTGCGGGTCGACGATGCCGCTCCTGATCGTTTCGGTGACTTCGCCACCAGCGAAATAGGCACCGCAGAACTCGAAGACCATGGCCACCAGGATCGCCTGGCGGATGGTCAGAGCGCGCGAGCCCACCGAAGTGCCCATGGCGTTGGCGACGTCGTTGGCGCCGACGCCCCAGGCCATGAAGAAACCGAACAGGCAGGCGAGTACGAGGAAGGCGAAGCCGTGGTCGGCGATCAGGGACATGGGCGGTATCCGTGTGCAGGCAGGGTCGGAAAGAAGACTGGCGCTCACCGCGCCAGCAATTGCTCCAGGCGGTTGCCGACCCGCTGGGCGCGGTCGGCGACATCGCCGATCCATTCGATGATCTGGTAGAGGAACATCACGTCCACCGGCGGCAGCTCGCTTTCCAGACGGAACAGCTCGCGGCGTACCTCGACCTGGATGCGGTCGGTATCGTTCTCGATCGCCTCGAGTTCCTCCACCATGCTCTCCACCAGGCTGGTCTCGCGCCCGCCGAAGCCGGTCTCGAGCAGTTCGTTGAGTTCGTTGACCACCCGCAACGCCTGGGCGCTGGCGTCCACCGAGCGCTGCACATAGGCGAGCATCTGGCCCTGTAGCGGCAACGGGATGCGCATGCGCCGGCCCAGCATCAGCCCGACGATGTCCTTGGCGCGATTGGCGACTTTGTCCTGTACACTGAGCAGCTCCAACAGATCGGAGCGCGGCACCGGAAGGAACAGGCTCTTGGGCAGGTGCATCCGGACGTTCTTCTTCAGCCGATCGGCTTCCTGCTCCAGTCGCACCATGTCCTGCTGAACCTGTTCGACCTGCGCCCAGTCCTCGGCGATCACCGCGCGGAAGAACGGCAACAGGCCGGCCGCGCATTCGTGGGCCTTGGCGATGTGCTGCTGCATCGGCCCGATCGGCGAACGGCCGAACAGGCTGATGAACGGATTGGTCGGCATGGAACGCCTCCCTGATGGAAATGCCGAAAAGTATAGGCCACCCACCCCGCGCGCCTTTGATCTGGAACACCTTCACCCGCGGACGCCTGGCGTCCCGAGCCGGACATCGCCCCATGCAGAAAGAAACCGAAATCAAACTCCGCGTCAGCCGCGCCACCCTGGAAGCCTTGCAGGAGCACCCGTTGCTGAAGAAGCGCAACAAATCGGGCTGGGAGCGCCGCGAACTGTACAACCAGTACTACGACACCCCCGGCCGCGAGCTGGCCCGGGCCAAGGTCGCGCTGCGCATGCGCCGCGACGGCGAGCAGTACATCCAGACGCTGAAAAGCCGCGGGCAGAGCGTGGCCGGGTTGTCCGAACGCAACGAGTGGGACTGGTACCTGGAAAAGAACAAGCTCGACCTGAAGAAACTCGACGACAAGTGCTGGCCGGCGGCCCTCAAGGATCTCGACAAGAAGCAGCTCAAGCCGATCTTCAGCACCGACTTCGTCCGCCAGCGCGCCGAGATCGCCTGGGGCCGCGGCAAGGCCAGGGTAGTCGTGGAGGCGGCGCTCGACCTGGGCAAGGTGGTCGCCGGCGACAACCAGGAGGAAATCTGCGAACTGGAGCTGGAACTGCGCCAGGGCGATGCCGCCGCGCTGCTGGAGCTGGCCGCGGAACTGGCCGCCGACCTGCCGCTGATGCCCTGCGACATCAGCAAGGCCGAGCGCGGCTACCGCCTGTTCGATCCGAACAGCTACGAGGTCGATCCCCCGGCCCAGAAACTGCTGGCGGAAACCCCGCTGGACGGTGCCTTCGCCGCCATCGCCTGGTACCTGCTCGGCAGCAGCCAGCGACTGGCCGAACAGTATCGCTTCAACGGCCACTGGCGCCTGCTGGAGGACTGGCTGCAACACCTGCAGGACCTGCGTACCCTGCTCGGCAGCCTCGGCCAGGCGGTGCCACGCGCCAGCAGTCGCGAGCTGCGCGAAGCGCTGGACGCTCTCCTCGCCGACTGGGCGCCGCGCATCGAGCGCGGCCGTGACGACGAGACGCTACGCCAGCAGGCGCCGCAACTGTTCCGCGGCGAACTCGACGAGACCCGCTGGGGCCTGTTCTCCCTGAATGCCTCGCGCTGGCTGCTGGCCAAGGCCTGGACCGAGTCGCGCAACGAGCGCGGCAACCGCCAGGGCTCTGCCGCGCTGGGCAAGTGGCTGCTGCGCAGCCTTGCCGAAGAAGCCCAGGCCACGCCGCTGGCGCGCGCCCACCAGCATCCCGAGCTGCTCCCCGACCAAGCGCCGCGCCTGCAGCGCATGCTTACCTGGTTGCGCCTGGCGCGCGGCGTGCTCGACCTGCCGGAAGCCGACCGCCTCTACGGCGAACTGGCCAAGTTGCTGGAGCTGCTGCGGCAACCTGTCGATGCCGAGCGCCTGGCTGCCCGCGCCACGCAGGCCCATACTGTGCTGACGCTCAAACCCTGGAAGGCGCTGATGAAATAAGCTTCGCCGCTACCGCCATCATCCGAAGGGAGTCTGCATGTCCGTGTTCGCCACCGCCGCCCAGGACCGCCTGCTGGACCTCGGCGACCTGCTCCGCGAGCTGGTCGCCCAGGGCCGGGTCGGGCAGGAGCAGGCCGAACAGTGCCTGGCGATCCGCCGCAGCGCAGTGCGCAACCAGCAGCATCCGCTGGAGTTCCTCGCCGCGCAGCAGGTCGAGGATCTCAAGCGCCCCGGACGCAAGCTCGACCTGGAGACCCTCACCCAGTGGCTGGCCGAGTACGCCGGCCAGCCCTACCTGCGCATCGACCCGCTGAAGATCGACGTCGCCGCGGTGACTCCGCTGATGTCCTACGCCTTCGCCCAGCGCCATGGCATCCTCGCCGTCGCGCTGAGTCCGGAGGAAGTCACCATCGCCAGCGCCCAGCCCTTCGTACAGGGCTGGGAAAGCAACCTGGTGCATGTGCTCAAGCGACCGATCAAGCGGGTGGTGGCGAACCCGGCGGACATCCAGCGCTACACCGTCGAGTTCTTCCGCCTGGCCCGCTCGGTCAGCGGCGCCACCTCGCCGGACCAGAAGATCAGCGGCGTCGGCAACTTCGAGCAGTTGCTCAACCTCGGCGCCGCCGACCAGGAGCCGGACGCCAACGACGCGCACATCGTCACCATCGTCGACTGGCTGTTCCAGTACGCCTTCCAGCAGCGCGCCAGCGACATCCACATCGAGCCGCGCCGCGAGCAGGGCACCGTGCGCTTCCGTATCGACGGCGTGCTGCACAACGTCTACCAGTTCCCGCCGCAGGTGACCATGGCGGTGGTCAGCCGCCTGAAGTCGCTGGGACGGATGAACGTGGCGGAGAAACGCAAGCCGCAGGACGGCCGGGTCAAGACCAAGACCCCGGACGGCGCCGAGGTGGAGCTGCGCCTGTCGACCCTGCCCACCGCCTTCGGCGAGAAGATGGTGATGCGCATCTTCGACCCCGAGGTGCTGCTCAAGAGCTACGACCAGCTCGGCTTCTCCGCCGACGACCTGCGCCGCTGGCAGAGCATGACCAGCCAGCCCAACGGCATCATCCTGGTCACCGGCCCCACCGGCTCGGGCAAGACCACCACGCTCTACACCACGCTCAAGCAACTGGCCACCGATGAGGTGAACGTCTGCACCATCGAGGACCCGATCGAGATGATCGAGCCCTCGTTCAACCAGATGCAGGTCCAGCACAACATCGACCTGACCTTCGCCAGCGGCGTACGCGCCCTGCTGCGGCAGGACCCGGACATCATCATGGTCGGCGAGATCCGCGACCTGGAGACCGCCGAGATGGCGATCCAGGCGGCGCTCACCGGGCACCTGGTGCTCTCCACCCTGCACACCAACGACTCCCCCACGGCGATCACCCGCCTGCTCGAACTGGGCGTACCCTACTACCTGATCCGCGCCACGGTGCTAGGGGTCATGGCCCAACGCCTGGTGCGCACGCTCTGCCCGCACTGCAAGGCGCCGATGCAACTGGCGGACAGCGACTGGCACGAACTGACCCGCCCCTGGAGCGCCCCGCCGCCCAGCGGCGCGCACCAGGCCGTGGGTTGCCTGGAGTGCCGCGACACCGGCTATCGCGGGCGCGCCGGCGTCTATGAAATCATGCTGCTCAGCGATAGCCTGAAAGAACTGATCACCGCCGACACCGACCTGGTCGCCCTACGCCGCCAGGCGTACAAGGAAGGCACCCGCAGCCTGCGCCTGTCCGGCGCGCAGAAGGTCGCCGCAGGTATCAGTACGCTGGAGGAAGTACTGCGGGTGACCCCGCAGAGCGAACAGAAGTAGCGGCACATCCCGTCGGCGGAGTTCCGACGGTTGCACGGCACAACGCCGGACGGGCCTGCCAGGCCCACAGACAAGGATGTAGACGATGACGAGCGTTCCCCCCGCCGTCCCCGCGCCGACGCTCCCCAGCCGCGGCGCACCGCACCTGCGGCGAGCCGCGAGCGGCGTCCCTGGCTCGATGTGGCTCGGCCGGCCGCCGAGCCGGCGCTGAGGGCCGGCCGATGGAAATCCTGCTGCTACGCCTGGACTTCTGGGACTGGCTGGCCTTCGGTACCGTCCTCCTGCTCCTGGAAATCTTCGGTGCCGGCGGCTATCTGCTGCGGGTCGGCCTCACCGCCGCTTGTGTCGGTGCGCTCGGCGCGCTCCTGCCGGGACTGGCCTGGCCTTGGCAGGTAGGGCTGTTCGTCCTGCTCTCCGGGCTGGTCGCCGCCTTGCATCGACGCCGTCGCCGCAAGGCCGGTAGCGTCGAGGAAACGCCAGGGTTGCAGCGACGCGGCGACGACCTGTTCGGCCGCACCTTTCCCTTGCACCGGGCGATCGTCGGCGGGCTCGGCGAGCTGCGCGTCGAGGACGCGTCGTGGCTGGTCAGCGGTCCCGACCTGCCGCGCGGCGCCCTGGTCCGGGTCACCGGCCAGGACGGCGCCCTGCTGCACGTCGAGCCTGCCACGCCCTGAATCGCTGTAGCTCCCGGCCGGCGGGGGCTGTACGGCAGCGGAAAAAGCGACCGGACGGTCATCCCCGCTGGAACTCCGGGACGGCAAACGCGATCTGATGTAACACGCAGCCCCCTATCAGGAGTTCCCCCATGCGTTCCGTCAAACTCGCCGCCGCCACCCTGGTCATCGCCGCCCTGCCGCTGGGCTCGGCCATGGCCGATACCTTCTGGCGCAACATCATTTCCTCGGGTGCCACCACGGCCTCCACCTACCTGACCTTCCGCCACGACCACAAGCTGATCGTCGCCGCGCAGGACGACGCCGGCAGCTACATCGCCAGCGACGGCGCGATCCGCGGGCCGTACCTGGAAGCCGCCCTGCAGAAGCTGCGCAACGACAACCCGGACCTGCAGGCCAGCGACATGGAACTGGCCAGCGCGATCCTCGCCGGCGGCGAGCAGTCCGCCGTCCAGCAGTAGGCCCCGGCGACCTCGCCTCCGCCCGGAGGCGAGGTCACTCGCGGTAGTCGTCCAGCGGCACGCAGGCGCAGAACAGGTTGCGGTCGCCGTAGACGTTGTCCACCCGGTTAACCGCCGGCCAGTACTTGAACGCCCGCGCATGTTCGCTCGGGGTCACTGCCTCGGCGATCTCGTAGGGTCTCTGCCAGATCCCGGTGACGTCGGCCAGGGTATGCGGCGCCCGTTTCAGCGGGTTGTCCTCCGCCGGCCAGGCGCCGCTCTCCACCTTGCCGATCTCGGCCCTGATGCTCAGCATCGCCTCGACGAAGCGATCCAGCTCCGCCTTCGACTCGCTCTCGGTCGGCTCCACCATCAGCGTGCCCGGCACCGGGAAGGACATGGTCGGGGCGTGGAAGCCGTAGTCCATCAGGCGCTTGGCCACGTCTTCCTCGGTTATCCCGGTCTGCGCCTTGAGCGGTCGCAGGTCGAGGATGCATTCGTGGGCGACGCGCTCGTTGCGCCCGCGGTAGAGCACCGGGAACGCCCCGTCCAGGCGGTTCGCCAGGTAGTTGGCGGAGAGGATCGCCACCTCGCTGGCGTCGGCCAGCTGCGGGCCCATCATGGCGATGTACATCCAACTGATCGGCAGGATGCTGGCGCTGCCCCAGGGCGCCGCGCTGACCGCGTCGTTCAGCGGGTTCGGCCCTTCGACGCGGATCACCGGATGGTTGGCGACGAACGGCGCCAGGTGCCGCTTGACCCCGATCGGCCCCATGCCCGGCCCGCCACCACCATGGGGGATGCATAAGGTCTTGTGCAGGTTCATGT
The DNA here is from genome assembly GCF_020708595.1 of Pseudomonas sp. 203-8. Classification (NCBI taxonomy): domain Bacteria; kingdom Pseudomonadati; phylum Pseudomonadota; class Gammaproteobacteria; order Pseudomonadales; family Pseudomonadaceae; genus Pseudomonas; species Pseudomonas sp. 203-8. The sequence continues at coordinate 597,685 of NZ_JAJFDF010000001.1, forward strand.
GCGAGACGTCCGCGCCGATGTCCGCCGGTCGCGCCAGGCCGACCTGGGCGTTGAGGTTGGCGCCGTCCATGTAGACCTGGCCGCCGTGGCGGTGGACCACTTCGCAGATCTCGCCTATCCCCTCTTCGTAGACGCCGTGGGTCGAGGGATAGGTGATCATCAGGCAGGACAGCCGGTCGCCCGCCTCGGCCGCCTTGAGGCGCAGGTCGTCGAGGTCGACGTTGCCGCGGGGATCGCACTCGACGATCACCACCCGCATGCTGGCCATGATCGCCGAGGCCGGGTTGGTGCCATGCGCCGATGCGGGGATCAGGCAGATGTCGCGCTGGCTATCGCCGCGGCTCTGGTGGTAGCGGCGGATCGCCAGCAACCCGGCATATTCGCCCTGTGCTCCCGAGTTCGGCTGCATGCAGATGGCGTCGAAGCCGGTGATCGCCCGCAGCCAGGCTTCCAGTTCGTCGATCATGCGGCGATAGCCCTCGGCCTGCTCGCGCGGCACGAACGGATGCAGTTCGGCGAATTCCGGCCAGGTGATGGGGATCATTTCGCTGCTGGCGTTGAGCTTCATGGTGCAGGAGCCGAGCGGGATCATCGCCTGGTTCAGCGCCAGGTCCTTGCCTTCCAGCTGGCGCAGGTAGCGAAGCATCTCGGTCTCGCTGTGGTGGGCGTTGAACACCGGATGCTGCAGGTAGGCCGAAGTGCGTTGCAGGACCGCCGGGATGCCGTCGGCCACCGCCCCGCCATCCAGGTGCGCGACATCCAGCCCGTGGCCGGCGCCGAGGAAGATCTCGAACAGGGTCGCCAGGGTCGCCGCGTCACAGGTTTCGTCGAGGCTCAGGGCCAGCCGCCGGTCGTCGACCACGCGCAGGTTGACCCGTGCCGCCCGCGCCCGTTCGAGGATCGCCGCCTGACGCTCGCCGACCTCGTAGGTCAGGGTGTCGAAGAAGTGCCGGTTGAGCCGCCGCAGTCCCTTGCTTTCCAGGCCCGCCGCCAGCAGCGCGGTCAGGCGCTGGACGCGTTGGGCGATGCGTTTCAGCTCCTGCGGCCCATGGTAGACGGCATACAGCGAAGCAATGTTGGCCAGCAGCACCTGGGCGGTGCAGATGTTCGAGTTGGCCTTTTCCCGACGGATGTGCTGCTCGCGGGTTTGCAGGGCCATGCGCAACGCCGGGTTGCCGCGGGCGTCGCGGGAAACGCCGATGATCCGCCCCGGCATTGCCCGCTTGTACCCTTCGCGGGTGGCGAAGAACGCCGCGTGCGGCCCGCCGTAGCCCATCGGTACGCCAAAGCGCTGGGCGCTGCCGAGCACCACGTCGGCACCGAGTTCCCCCGGCGGGGTCAGCAACAACAGGGCGAGCAGGTCGCTGGCGACGCAAGCCAGCGCCTGTTGGCCGTGCAACGCCTCGATAAGCGGGCACAGGTTGCGGATCTCGCCGCGACTGTCCGGGTATTGCAGCAAGGCGCCGAACACCGCGTGGGCGGCAAGATTGTCCGGCTCGTCGACGACCAGCTCGAAACCGAACGCCTCGGCGCGGGTCCGCAACACCGAAACGGTCTGCGGATGGCAATGCGCATCGACGAAGAACCGGTTGCTCCTGGCCTTCGCCACCCGCCTGGCCAGGGCCATGGCCTCGGCGGCGGCGGTGGCTTCGTCGAGCAGCGAGGCGCTGGCCAGGTCGAGTCCGGTGAGGTCGATGGTCAGTTGCTGGAAATTCAGCAGCGCTTCCAGGCGGCCCTGGGCGATTTCCGGCTGGTAGGGCGTATAGGCGGTGTACCAGCCGGGATTCTCCAGCACGTTGCGGAGGATCACCGACGGCGTCACGGTGCCGTAGTAGCCCATGCCGATCAGGCTGGTCCAGCGCTGGTTGAGCCCGGCGTAGCCGCGCAGGCGCGCCAGGGCGGCCTGTTCGTCGAGCGCGGCGGGCAGTTCCAGCGGCCGGTTGAGGCGGATCGCCGGCGGCACCGTCTGCACGATCAGTTCGGCGCGAGTGGAAACTCCGAGGAAGTCCAGCATGGCCTGCTGTTCCGCAGGATCGGGGCCGAGGTGGCGGCGCAGGAAGGCATCGGCGGGCTGGAGCTGGGCGAGGGACGGCGTCTGCGACATGGCTTCGGTCTCGTTGGGGGCGGCATCGCCCTGCCAGCGATCGTCGCCGAACGGATATCGAATGAGAAAGCAACGACGGCGAAAACGCATTTCGCCGCTGCAAAAAGAACAAAGCCTCGAATGATCGAGGCCTTGTCCAAGGATAGCGGGTTTTGTCGCGACTACGCGGCGGCTCAGCCTTCCGCGTCGACGGCGGCCTGGTAGCCAGCGGCGTCGAGCAGCTTGTCCAGCTCGGCCGGATTGCTCGGCTTGAGCTTGAAGAACCAGGACGCGTACGGGTCGTTGTTGACGTCTTCCGGGGTGTCGGCCAGGGCTTCGTTGATGGCGATGACTTCGCCGCCGATCGGCGAATAGATGTCGGAGGCGGCCTTCACCGACTCGACCACGCCCGCTTCCTGCCCGGCGGCGAGGGTCTTGCCCAGCTCCGGCAGCTCGATGAAGACCACATCGCCAAGGGCTTCCTGGGCATGGTCGGAAATGCCCACGGTAACGCTGCCGTCGGCTTCCAGGCGAGCCCATTCGTGGCTCTGGGCGTAACGCAGTTCGGCGGGAATATTGCTCATCTTGTTTTCCTCGAAGTCGGGGGCGACGGCGGTCGCCATTGCCAGGTTAGATCAGGGGCTTGCCGTGACGCACGAAACTGGGCTGGACCACCCGTACCGGGTACCACTTGCCGCGGATTTCCACCTCGGCGCGGTCGCCGGTGGCGGCCGGCACGCGGGCCAGCGCGATGGACTTGTTCAGGGTAGGCGAAAAGCTGCCGCTGGTGATCTCCCCCTCACCAATGCCAGCTACCCGCACCACCTGGTGGGCGCGCAGCACGCCGCGCTCCTCCAGAACCAGGCCGACCAGCTTCGGCTGGTCGCCGGCGGCCTTCTGCGCTTCCAGCGCGCGGCGGCCGACGAAGTCCCGCGCAACCGGCTCCCAGGCTACGGTCCAGCCCATGTTGGCGGCAAGCGGGGAAACGCTTTCGTCCATGTCCTGGCCGTAGAGATTGAGCCCGGCCTCCAGGCGCAGCGTATCGCGCGCACCCAGGCCCGCCGGGGAGATCCCGGCGCCAACCAGCTCGTTGAGGAAACCCGGCGCCTCGGCGGCCGGCAGCATGATTTCCAGGCCGTCCTCGCCGGTGTAGCCGGTGCGGGCGATGAACCAGTCGCCCTCGGCACGGCCCTGGAACGGCTTGAGTTCGCGTATCAGTGCGGCGCGTGCCGGGGACACCAGTTCGGAGCTGTGCACGCGGGCGTTGGGGCCCTGGATGGCGAGCATCGCCAGGTCGCCGCGTTCCTGCAGGTCGACCTTGAAGCCGGCGGCCTGCGCCTGCATCCAGGCGATGTCCTTGTCGCGGGTGGAAGCATTGACCACCACCCGGTAGCCGTGCTCGGTCAGGTAGACGATCAGGTCGTCGACCACCCCGCCCTCTTCGTTGAGCATCGCGCTGTAGAGCGCCTTGCCGGTTTCGCCGAGACGCGCCACGTCGTTCGCCAGGAGATGCTGCAGATAGGCCGTGGCCTGCTCGCCGGCGACGTCGACCACGGTCATGTGGGACACGTCGAAGACGCCGCAGTCACGCCGAACCTGATGGTGCTCCTCGACCTGCGAACCGTAGTGCAGCGGCATGTCCCAACCGCCGAAATCGACCATCTTGGCGCCGAGCGCGACGTGCAGCTCGTAAAGCGGGGTGCGCAATCCCATGGGTATTCTCCTTCCGGGCGTAGCGGGTGCCGTCGGCAGGGACCGCCGGCACGAAATCGCGCGCATTGTAGCCGCAAGCCCCGGAGCAGGACACCATGGAAGCGTGCCGCGATCCGTGCATAGACCCTACGACCTGCATGGATACTGGGCTCAGCGATCTGAATGATGGGCAGAACGACGAATCAACCCGACCACCGGTAGCAGGCCGACCAGCACCAGGGTCAGGGCCGGCAGCGAGGCGCGCGCCCATTCGCCCTCGCTGGTCATCTCGAAGATCCGTACGGCCAGGGTGTCCCAACCGAAGGGACGCATCAGCAGGGTCGCCGGCATCTCCTTGAGCACGTCGACGAAGACCAGCAGCGCGGCGCTCAGCGAGGCCGGCAGCAACAGCGGCAGGTAGACCCGCAGGAACAGCAGCGGGCCGCCCACGCCGAGGCTGCGCGAAGCTTCCGGCAGCGACGGGCGGATCCGCGCCAGCCCGCTTTCCAGCGGCCCGTAGGCCACCGCCATGAAACGGATCAGGTAGGCCAGCAGCAGGGCGAACAGACTGCCCAGCAGCAGCGGCTTGCCGGCGCCGCCGAGGGCGCTGGAAAGCGGGATCACCCAGTGATTGTCCAGCCAGCTGAAGGCCAGCATGATCGAAACCGCCAGGACCGAGCCCGGCAGCGCATAACCGAGGTTGCCCAGGCCCACCGCGCCGCGGATAGCGCGGGTCGGCGCCAGGCGCACGGCGAAGGCCAGCAGCAGGGCCACGGCGACCGTCGCCAGCGCGGCGATGCCGCCCAGCGTCAGGGTATGGCCGATCAGGTCCCAGTAGCGCTCGTCGAGGTCGAAACGGCCCTGGCGCCAGAACCAGACAACCAGTTGCGCCACGGGAATCACGAAGGCGCAGAGGAACACCAGCCCGCACCAGGCGCTCGCCGCCAGCGCCCTGGCGCCGCGCAGGCGGTACAGCGGCGCGCCGCGCGGACGCTCGCTGGCGGCCTTGGCTCGGCCTCGCGTGTGGCGCTCGCCGAGCAGCACCAGGCATACCCCGAGCAACAATAGGCTGGCCAGCTGGGCGGCGCTGGAGAGGCTGTAGAAGCCGTACCAGGTCTTGTAGATGGCGGTGGTGAAGGTGTCGAAGTTGAACACCGATACCGCGCCGAAGTCGGCCAGGGTTTCCATCACCGCCAGCGCCAGGCCGGCGCCGATCGCCGGCCGCGCCATCGGCAGGGCGACCCGCAGGAACGCCTGCCAGGGCGACAGGCCGAGAACCCGCGCGGCTTCCATCAGGCCCTTGCCCTGGGCGATGAAGGCGCTGCGCGCGAGCAGGTAGACATAGGGATAGAACACCAGCACCAGGACCAGGATCACCCCGCCGGTGGAGCGTACGCGCGGCAACCGCAGGCCGCTGCCGAACCACTCGCGCAGCAGGCTCTGCACCGGTCCGGCGAAATCCAGCAGGCCGACGAAGACGAACGCCAGGACGTAGGCCGGGATCGCGAACGGCAACATCAGCGCCCAGTCCAGCCAGCGCCGCCCGGGGAATTCGCAGAGGCTGGTGAGCCAGGCCAGGCTGACCCCGAGCAGAGTCACGCCGATGCCGACGCCGAGCACCAGGGTCAGGGTGTTGCCGAGCAGGCGCGGCAACTGGGTATCCCACAGGTGGCTCCAGATTTCCCGGTCGATCTCCAGCCAGCTCAGCAGCAGCACGCTGAGCGGCAGCAGCACCAGCGCGGCAACGGTGAAGGTGATGGGGTACCAGCGGCGGGGAGCGGGATGGGCCACGAAATCCTCGGTGCGGAACGAACGACGCCCCGCTCGGACGAGCCGGGGCGTCGAGTATAACCGGCGGTCAGTTCCAGCCGGCGCGGTCCATCAGGCGAATCGCCTCGGCCTGGCGCTTGCCGGCAACTTCCACCGGGATGCTGTCGGCCTTGAAGCTGCCCCAGCTGGCGACTTCGGCTGACGGCGCGACCTGCGGGTTGGCCGGGAATTCCTGGTTGATCCCGGCGAACAGCGCCTGGGCGTCGGGCCCGGTCATCCATTCCACCAGCGCCTTGGCTGCCTCGGGATGCGGCGCGTGGCGAGTCAGGCCGATGCCCGACAGGTTGACGTGGACGCCGCGGTCGGCCTGGTTCGGCCAGAACAGCTTGACCCGCAGGTTCGGGTTCTGCTTGTGCAGGCGCCCGTAGTAGTAGGTATTGACGATGCCGACGTCGCACTGGCCGGCGTCCACCGCCTGGATCACCGCGTTGTCGTCGGCGAATACGTCGGTGGCCAGGTTGTTCACCCAGCCCTGGAGGATTTCCTCGGTCTTCTGCGCCCCGTGGGTCTCGATCAGGGTCCCGGTCAGCGACTGGTTGTAGACCTTCTTCGCCGTGCGCAGGCACAGGCGGCCTTCCCATTGCTTGTCGGCCAGGGCTTCGTAGGTGCTCAGCTCTTCCGGCTTGACCCGCTCGGTGGAGTAGACGATGGTCCGCGCGCGCAGCGACAGTCCGGTCCAGCTATCGGTGCTGGAACGATACTGCGAGGGAATGTTCCGTTCGATGGTGGCCGACTTGAACGGTTGCAGCAGGCCCATCTGCTCGGCCTGCCAGAGGTTGCCGGCGTCCACGGTGAGCAGCAGGTCGGCCGGGGTGTTAGCGCCTTCGGCCTTGATCCGCGCCATCAGCGGCGCTTCCTTGTCGGTGATGAACTTGACCTTCACGCCGGTCTTGCTGGTGTAGGCATCGAACACCGGCTTGATCAGCTCGTCGATGCGCGAGGAATACACCACCACTTCGTCGGCGGCCTGGGCCAGGCCGGTGATGCCCAGGGCCAGGGCGGCGAGTAGAGCTTTGCTTGCCTGCATGAAGAACAGCCTCGTCAGCGGAACGTAGGCACGAATGATAAGAAATCTCGCTTGCGAACCCGCGCGACTAAATGTGTCGGGGTGTTTCGCCTGCGTCCAAGCCACCGAGGATGGCGAGGAACGCCTCCACCGCGGCGCTGCGGCCATGGCGGCGGGTGAAGACGAGGAAATCGGCCAGCGCCTCGGGCTCGGCCAGCGGGCGATAGACGACTCCGGCCCGGGCCAGCGCGGTGCTGCAACGCGGCACCAGGGCAACGCCCTGGCCGGCCGCGACCAGGGCGATGATCGAGGTGATCTGGCGTCCGGCCGGTCCCCTCGTCAGCGCCAGCCCGGCCTTCCGGTAGAGGCGCTCGATCAGTTCGTTGAGGCCGGAGCCGTAGTCCAGTGGAAACAGGATCAGCGGCCGATCACGCAGATCGTACAGGTCGATCCGCTCTTGCCGCGCCAGCGGATCGCCGTTGGGCACGGCCACCACCAGCGGCTCGCCGCCCAGGGCCAGCACCTCGATGCCGACCTGGCCTTCCGGCGGCGGCAGGCGCCCCAGCCCCACATCGATGCCGCCTTCGGCGATCTGCGCCCATTGCGCCGCCGAAGCGCCTTCGAGCAGCTCCAGTTGCACCTCCGGATGGCGCTCGCGGAACAGTCGGATCGCCTCGGTGAACAGGTCCGACAGGGCGATGGAGCTGGCGTAGCCGAGGGTCAGGTGGCCGGCCAGCCCCTGCGCCAGCTTGCGGGCGAAGCCGGCGGTGCGCTCCAGTTGGTCCAGCAGGGCGCGTGCGTAAGGCAGGAACAGGCTGCCCTCGGCGGTGAGGGTCACCGCCCGGCTGGAGCGGTCGAACAGGCGAAAGCCCAGCTCTTCCTCCAGCGCGGATATCTGCCGGGTCAAGGGCGGCTGCGCCATGTGCAGGCGCTGGGCGGCGCGGCCGAAATGCAGGGTTTCGGCAACGGCTGCGAAGCAGCGCAGGCGGCGTAGGTCGAGCATGCGGTTCCTCGGTATCGATCGGTCCTGAATCGGTATTGGCCAGCCCGTCGGGAGCGCCCCTATAACAGGGGGTTTCTCGTCCAGGCAGAGCGTTCCATGAATTCGTCCCAGGGTTTCCCCCGCCTCGCGCTGTTTCTCTGCGGTTGCGCTGCGTTCCTCAATCTCTATACCACCCAGGGCATCTTCGACGAACTGGCGGCGAGCTTCCACATCAGCGCCCATCAATCGAACTGGAGCATCACCGCCACCACCCTGGCGGTGGCTCTCGCCGCGCCCTTCGTCGGCCGACTCAGCGGCGGCCGCGAGCGCAGCCGGGTGATCGCCTTCGCCGCCAGCCTGCTCTGCGTGCCCATGCTGCTGGCCGCCCATGCCGGCAGCTTCGCCGCCTTCCTGCTCTGGCGCTTCGCCGAAGGGATGCTGATTCCCCTGCTGTTCGCCAGCAGCGTGGCCTACATCGGCGAGCGCTGGAGCGGCGGCGCGGTCATCGAGCTGACCAGCCTCTATGTCGCCGGGACCATCCTCGGCGGCTTCGCCGGACGCTTCCTCACCGGCCTGCTGACCGAGGAGTGGGATTGGCGCGTCGCCTTCCGGATCCTCGCCGGGCTGACCCTGCTCATCGCTGTCGCCATCCGTGCGCTGCTCCCTGCCAATTCTGGCAGGCACGCGCCCGCACCGGGGAAACGCCCCTTAGTATCCCGTGAACTGTTCCGGGCTCCGCTGCTGTCGTCCTACGCGGTGGGGTTCTGTGTCCTCTTTTCCCAGGTCGCCATGTTCACCTATATCGGCATCCATCTCAGCCGTCCGCCGTACAGCCTGGACACCGCTCAGCTCGGCTCGATCTACGCGGTGTTCCTCCTCGCCCTGCTGGTGATTCCCGCCAGCGGCCGCCTGGCCCGCACCCGCCCGCACCGCCAGTTGCTGCTGGGCGCATCGCTGCTGGGCGTGTGCGGCTCGCTGCTGACCCTGGCGCCGGGCCTGCCGACGATTCTCGTCGGCCTGGCCCTCAGCGCCACCGGCGTGTTCCTCGCACAGTCCACGGTCAACGCCTTCACCGCCAGCAATGCCGGGACCGACAAGGCCGGTGCCGTCGGCCTCTACCTGACCTGCTACTACGCCGGTGGCAGCCTCGGCGCGGTGCTGCCGGCGCCATTCTGGGAGCGCTGGGGCTGGCCGGGCTGCCTGGGCCTGATCCTCCTGGCCCAGTTGCTGCCGTTGCTTCTGACCCGCTACGGCTGGTCCGCACCACAGGCCGAACGCGCGGCCCTGCGCGCGTCGCAAGGAAGACCGTAACCATCGCAAGAACAACAAGAACCGACAGGAGGTTAGCCATGAACCATGTCATCACCCCCCACAGCAAGCTGCTCGGCGTCATCGAGCCGGTCCTCAACGACATGCCCGCCGGAACCCTGCGCCACGCACTGTTCCGAGCCTTCTGGGACGAGACGGCGTCGTTGCTGGACATCGAGGACGCCTTCGCCCGGGTCACCGCCCGGCGCCAGGCGGTCGAGCCGCTGCGCAAGTTCTTCGCCAGCTGGTCGAAGACCAACAACTCGGCGGCCAGCGTTTCCGGACTGGCCAATCGCCTTACCCTGCTGGCCCGTTCGGAACAGGGTTCGGCAGCGGCAGACCAGCTCTATCGAGCCTGCGGCAGCCTGCAACGGATCACCGACGAAGACCTCGGCGCCCTCGGCAACACCGTGCATGCCGATCTTTTCTACACCATGGCCACCACCCTTTGCGGCGACGACCGCTGGCTGCTGCGCGAGAACTGCCTGCCTTCGGCGCAGGCGTTCAAGGACTGGACCGACCGCCAGCGCCTGCGCGAGCGCGACCTGATGCAGGGACTGCTGACCACGCTGGTACACGAGGTCTATACCCACGGCGAGGTGGAGTACATCCACCCGCTGTACAAGGAATGGTTCAGCCGCGACATGGGCGTACCCGCCGAACGCGCCCGCGCCACCGTGGCCTGGGTAACGGTGCACACCGGCGGCACCGAGAGCAATCACTTCGCCCACGCCACGGCGGCGGTGAACGCCTTCGTCGAGGCGATGGAAATCGAGGTGAACGAAGAAGCCGCGCGCAACCTGTTCGGGCTCTACCTGCGCAACAAGGCGCAGGTCATGCGTGACTGCGCGGCGCTGTTCTGAGGACTGGCGGCCCTCCCGTCAGGGGGGCCGCCCCGCTCAGACTCGTGCCAGCATCGGCAGGTCGCCGCTGAGGCCAAGCGCCTGGCGGACGAACAGCGCCTTCGCCTCGTGATGGCCGTCGACCAGGCGCAGGCCGGCGTTGCGCAGCCAGCGCAGCGGCAACCGGTCGGCCTGGAACAGGCGCTCGAAGCCTTCCATCGCCGTCATCATGCCCAGGTTGTGCGGCATCCGCCGCCGCTCGAAGCGACTCAGCACGCGTTCGTCGGCAAGCCGTTCGCCGCGCTCCAGGGCGTGCAACAGGACCTCGGACAGCACCGCCGCATCGAGGAAGCCCAGGTTCACGCCCTGTCCGGCCAGCGGGTGGATGGTGTGCGCAGCATCGCCGACCAGCGCCAGGCCCGGCTCGACGTAACGCTTGGCGTGCCGCTGGCGCAGCGGGATGCACAGGCGCCGGTCGGCATGCAGGATGGCGCCCAGGCGCTGTTCGAAGGCTTCGCCGAGGGCGGCGCGGAAGCCATCCTCGTCCAACGCCATCAGGCGTTCTGCCTGTTCCGGGGTGGTCGACCAGACGATCGAGCACCAGTGCTCGTCGCCGCGGTCCGGCAGGGGCAGGAAGGCCAGCGGACCGTCGTCGGTGAAGCGCTGCCAGGCGGTTGCGCGGTGCGCGTTCTCGCAGCGCACGCTGGTGACGATGGCGTGGTGCAGGTAATCCCATTCGCGGGTGGCGCAGCCGGCCAGGCGGCGTACCGCCGAGTTGGCGCCGTCGGCGGCGACCACCAGCGGCGCACGCAGCTGGCGACCGTCGGCCAGGGTCAGCAGCCAGTCGTCGCCGGAGTGGCGCATCTGTTCCAGGCGCGCATTGGCCAGCAGGCCGGTGGTGGAATCGTGCAGGCGTTCCAGCAGGGCGTCCTGCACCACCCGGTTCTCGACGATATGGCCGAGTACCTCGGCGTGCACGCTGGCGGCGCTGAAGCCGATCCGCCCGGTGCCGGAGCCATCCCACACCTGCATCTCGCGATAGGGCTCGGCGCGGCGCGCGACGATGCCGTCCCAGGCATGCAGGCGCTGGAGAATCCGCCGGCTGGCTTCGGACAGCGCGCTGACCCGCGGCTCGTAGGGCGCCTCCGGCTTGAACGGCGCCACGTCGAGCGAGCCGCCGTCCACCAGCAGCACCTCCAGGCCGCTGCCCTCCAGGGCCAGGGCCAGGGCGCTACCGACCATGCCGGCGCCGACGATGACCAGATCCGCGTGCATATCCTCGTTCTCCACTCGTGGGCCCTCTTCAGGCCGCGTTCCGCAGGCGCGGCTTGAGCCGCACGTACAGGGTTTTCTGAACCCGCGCCACCAGGGTGCCGGCGTCGTCGCGCACTTCGGCGTGCAGCCGGGGCAGGTACTTCTCGCCGCCGGCGGTCCGCTCGCGGACCTCGTCGAGCAGCTTCTGGTCGATGCTGAAATGCGCATGCACCGGGCCCTTGCCCGGGCTGACGAACTCGATGTTGGCCGCCTTGTCCCAGACCACGTAGTCGCGGCCCAGGTTCTCCATCAGCATCAGCATGAAGAACGGGTCGGTCATCGCGTAGAGGCTGCCGCCGAACTGGGTGCCTACATAGTTGCGATTGAGCCGGTTCAGGCCCATGCGCACCCGAACCTCGCGGAAATCGCCAGCGATGTGCCGCACACGGATGCCCGCCCCCAGGAAGGGCGGGTAGAGATTCATGGCGAAGCGCAGCAGGCGGGCCTTGCGCGCCCTCGACCAGACCGGCATGGCGCTACAGCGGCCGCGCGCCGAGGCCCATGGCCTGGCGGGCGAACCAGCGCTTGGCCGGCGGCAGCAGGTCGAGCCCGAGCAGGCCGAGGTTGCGCCCGGCGCCGAGCAGCGCGCGGTCGTTGGAGAACAGCCGGGTCACCCGGTCGGAGAAGCCGACGGTCATCTGCTGGTCCAGGCGCTGCCCATCGAGGTAGCGCTGCAGCACGGCGAACTCGCCCAGCGGCGCGTCGTCGTGGAGCAGGGCGTCGACCAGCGCCAGGGTGTCGCGCAACGACAGGTTGAAGCCCTGGCCGGCGATGGGGTGCAGACTGTGCGCAGCGTTGCCCAGCACCACCAGGTGCGGACGCACCTGCTCGCGGGCCTCGACCAGGTGCAAGGGGTAGCAGTGCCGTGCGCCGACCTGGCGGAAGGCGCCGAGGCGGTAGCCGAAGGCAGCCTGCAGCTCGCCGAGGAAGGCCGCGTCATCGAGGCCACGCAGGCGTTCGGCGTCCTTGCCTGGGCGGGTCCAGATCAGCGCGCAACGGTTATCCGGCAACGGCAGCAGGGCCATCGGACCGCTGGGGGTGAAGCGCTCGAAGGCCTGCCCGAGGTGCGCCTCGGAGGGCGATACGTTGGCGATCAGCGCAGTCTGCCGGTACGGCGTCTGCTCCACGGCGATGCCAAGTTGTTCGCGCAGCCCGGAACGACCGCCATCGGCGAGGATCGCCAGCTCGCAATCGAGTTGCGTCTCGTCGTCGAGGGTAAGCCGGTAACCGCCCTCCCGGGCTTCCAGGGTCTTCACTTCGGCCGGGCAGTGCCAGCGCACCACCTCGGGGTCGAGCGCCTTCCACAGGCACTGGCCGAGCCAGGCGTTCTCCACCACGTAGCCCAGCGCCGGCACGCCTTCCTCGATGGCGGTCAGGCGGGTGGCGCCGAAGCGGCCGCGGTCGGAAACATGGATATGCAGGATCGGCTCGGCCCGCTCGGCGATCGCCGGCCACAGGCCGAGTCGCTCGTAGATCTGCCGGCTGCCGTAGGACAGCGCCGAAGAGCGGGCGTCGTAGCTGGGCTGGTAGGCGTTGCCGGGGGCGAAGGGTTCGATCAGCACGATCGACCAGCCGCGCTCCCGAGCGCCGGCCTGCAGGGCCAGCGCCAGCGAGGCGCCGACCAGGCCCCCGCCGATGATCGCCAGGTTGACCTTGCTCATCGTCACCTCAGGCTGCCTCGCTCTTGGCCGCGGCCATCAGCGCCTCGATCTCGGCGACGGTCTTCGGCACGCCGTTGGTCAGCACTTCGCAACCATTGCGGGTGACCACCACGTCGTCCTCGATGCGTACGCCGATACCGCGCCACTTCTTCGCCACCGAGGTATTGTCCGGGGCGATGTAGATGCCCGGCTCGACGGTCATCGCCATGCCCGGTTCGAGCACCCGCCATTCGCCGCCGACGCGGTACTCGCCGACGTCGTGCACGTCCATCCCCAGCCAGTGGCCGGCGCGGTGCATGTAGAAAGCCTTGTAGGCCTCGTGGGCGATCAGCTCGTCGACGTCGCCCTCCAGCAGGCCCAGGCGCACCAGCCCGGCGGTGATGACCCGTACGGTGGCCTCATGGGCCTCGTTCCAGTGGCGACCGGGGGCGATGTAGTCGAACGCCGCCATGTTGGCTTCCAGCACCAGTTCATAGATCGCCTTCTGCTCGGGACTGAAGCGGCCATTGGCGGGGAAGGTACGGGTGATGTCGCTGGCGTAGCAGTCGATCTCGCAGCCGGCATCGATCAGGATCAGGTCGCCGTCCTTGATCGCCGCATCGTTCTCGCGGTAGTGCAGGATGCAGGCGTTGCGTCCGGCGGCGACGATCGAGCCGTAGGCCGGCATCTTCGCCCCGCCCTTGCGGAACTCGTATTCCAGTTCGGCTTCCAGGTGGTACTCGAACAGCCCCGGCCGGCACACCTCCATCGCCCGGATGTGCGCCCGGGCGGAGACCTCGGCGGCGTAGCGCATGACCTTCACTTCGTTGGCGCTCTTGTACAGCCGCTGGTCGTGCAGCAGGTGGTCGAGGGCAACGAACTCGTTCGGCGGCTGCGCGCCCTGGCGGGCCTTGGAGCGGATCACGTTGATCCAGTCCATCAGCCGGCGGTCGAAGTCGGGATTGGCGCCAAGGGCGTAGTAGACCCGGTCGCGGCCTTCGATCAGGCCGGGCAGGATGTCGTCGATATCGCCGATGGGAAAGGCGTCGTCGGCGCCGTACTGGCCGATCGCACCGTCCTGGCCGGCGCGCAGGCCGTCCCACAGTTCACGCTCCGGATCCCGCTCGCGGCAGAAAAGCACGTATTCGCCGTGGGCACGGCCGGGAATCAGCGCCATCACCGCCTCCGGCTCTGGGAAGCCGGTGAGGTACTGGAAGTCGCTGTCCTGGCGGTAGACATGCTCGACGTCGCGATTGCGGATGTACATCGGCGCCGCCGGCAGGATGGCGATGCTGTTGGGTTCCATCTGCGCCATCAGCGCCTTGCGCCGACGGGCGTACTCCGACTTGGGGATACGGATCATGCAGAAACCTCAGTGCAGTGAAGGCTTGGGAGCGGGCTCCAGCGGCTTGCCACACTCGGCGAACAGCAGCAGCGGAGCGACCCGCAGGTATTCCATGACTTCCATATAGTCCGTCTCGCCGTCCTCGCTGTCTTCCAGCTGGCCCTGGACCTGGGCGATGGCGGCCATGTCCTGCAGCACTTCCTCGGCTTCGCCGGTCAGGCTGCCTTCGCGGGCGGTGAGGCCGAAACCGGCGAGGAAACCCTGGCACCATTGGCCGAGCGCCTCGGTGCGCTGGGCGAGCGGGGTTTCGTCGTCGGGCAGGAGCATGACGACGGCGACCTCGCCGGCGGAAAAGTCCTGCCGGACCATGCCGAGCAGGCCGGACAACGCGGCCTTGAGTCGTTCGCCCGGCGCGCCGCCGAGCAGTTCGGCGGCAGCGTGTTGCCAGGCGGCCTCGTCGAAGCCGGCGCCGGCGCAGACCCGACCCAGCAGATGGCCGTGCAGTTCGGCCGGCGAGACCGGCATGGCCGCCTCGGCGAGAAGGGAGGAAAAGGCGCTGTAGGCGGAATTCTGAGTGGACATCTCGGGACCCTGACGGCTGGGCGCCATTGGGGCGCTACACGTGAAATGAAGGTGGTTATCCTAGCACCGCCCGCCCCGGCAAGACCATGCGACCGGTTGCCGGCGCGCCGGCCCGGCCGGGGCATTGGCCCCGACCGGGGACGATCCTATATAGTTGTCCAATCACCCCAATTCCCAAGCGAGAGCCCATGGAAGACGCCGATCTGCAATTGTTGACGGCCAAGTTCGACCAGCTGCTCCAGAAGCTGGAACAGCTCAAGGCGGAGAACCGGCTGCTGCGGGCGAACGAAAAGTCCTGGCGCGAAGAGCGCGCTCATCTGATCGAAAAGAACGAAATGGCGAGACACAAGGTCGAAGCGATGATTTTGCGTCTGAAAGCCTTGGAGCAGGACACATGAGCCAGTCGAATACCCTCACCGTGCAGATTCTCGACAAGGAATACTGCATCAATTGCCCGGACGACGAGCGCGCCAACCTGGAAAGCGCCGCCCGTTACCTGGACGGCAAGATGCGCGAGATCCGCTCCAGCGGCAAAGTCATCGGCGCCGACCGGGTTGCCGTGATGGCCGCCCTCAACATCACCCACGACCTGCTGCACCGCAAGGAGCGCCTGGACCAGGAAAGCAGCTCGACCCGCGAGCGCGTGCGCGAACTGCTCGATCGCGTCGACCGCGCCCTGGCGAATCCGGCCGATGCCGGCGAAGCCTGACCCGGGCGCGGCCAATTCGGGTATACTGGCCTCCGCTCCCTGGTGTGTTGGCCAGTCGGTGATGTCCCTGAGCCGATAACTGCAACAACGGAGGTTGCCAGTTGGACCGGTGTGCATGTCCGCACGACGGAAAGCCTTAAGGTCTACTGCAACCGCCACCTTGAACTTTCGGGTTCAAGGGCTAACCCGACAGCGGCACGACCGGGGAGCTACCTTTCCACATGATCGAATCGCAAGACCTCAGCCGCCCGGCCCTGCGCCGCAAGCTCCGCCAGGCGCGCCGCGCGCTCCCCCCCCTGCAGCAACGCCTCGCCGCCCGCGCCCTCTATCGACAACTGGCGCAGCATCCCCTTTTCCGCCGTGCCCGCCATATCGCCCTGTACCTGCCCAACGACGGCGAGATCGACCCGCGTCCGCTGCTGCGTGCGGCGCAGAAGCGCGGCAAGGCCACCTACCTGCCGGTGCTGGCGCCCTGGCCGCGGACGCGCATGGTATTCCAGCGGGTCGGCAGCGGCGAACGCTGGACCCGCAACCGCTTCCGCATCAGCGAACCGCTGGCCGACGCCGGCCGCCAGCGCAAGGCCTGGGCGCTGGACCTGGTACTGCTGCCGCTGGTGGGGTTCGACGAACAGGGCGGGCGCCTGGGCATGGGCGGCGGCTTCTACGACCGCAGCCTGGCCTACCTGGCGAGGCGCAAAAATGGTCACAAACCGACGCTGATCGGCCTGGCCCATGAATGTCAGAAGGTGGATCGACTGGCGCTGGCCAGCTGGGACATTCCCCTGGCGGGAACGGTGACCGATGCGGGCTGGTACGTGGCAGGGAAACGCTAGGAAGGAGGGAGAACCCTGGGTACCGCGTTCCATGCGATACCCGGCGAGTCTTACGGCTGTTGCGTCACCTGGGCGGGCGTACTGGCCTGTCGTTCCCAGAGGCTCTGGGTATAACCGGTGGTGACGACCCCAAGTCCGAAGATGATGACCAAAACCCACAGCAAGTCTGGCTTGCGCTTCATCGATTGCCTCCCCCTTCCAGGCAATTTTCGAGGCCGGTCCTTGCGATTATCTTATCGCCTGAGCACCCTGCCCCGCTGAAAAACGGCATTTTCCGATAAGCTGAAGTCATACGCAATTACACCGGCGACCGGTGGTCACGCGCAGACGTTTCCTACGTATATCTACGAAAGAGGAGCAAAGTTCATGCCTGCCTACTGGCTGATGAAATCCGAGCCGGACGAACTCTCGATCCGCGACCTGCAACGCCTCGGAACCGCCCGCTGGGATGGCGTGCGCAACTATCAGGCGCGCAACTTCATCCGCAGCATGAACCCCGGCGACCTGTTCTTCTTCTACCACTCCAGTTGCCCGCAGCCCGGCATCGCCGGTATCGCCCGCATCGAAGGCGAAGCCTACCCCGATCCCACGGCCCTGGATCCCGCCAGCCCCTACCACGACCCCAAGGCCAGCGCCGGGAAGAACCCCTGGAGCGCCCGCGACGTCAGCTTCGTCGAAGCCTTCGCCGAGGTCGTTCCACTGGCCCGGCTGAAGGCCCAGGACGCCCTGGCCAACCTCGCCCTGGTGCAGAAGGGCAGCCGCCTCTCGGTAATGCCAGTCAGCGCCGAGGAATGGCAGGCGATCCTGCCGCTGGCGAAACGCTGAAGCCATCGCTCAGGCCATCTGCGAGATGGTCCGGCGGAAACGCCAGAGCGCGCCGAAGAAGAACGCCGAACCGATCACCACGATACCGGCGAACTGCGGCCAGACGATGTCGAAACCGGCGCCGCGGAACAGGATCGCCTGGGCCAGGCTGACGAAATGCGTGGTCGGCGCCGCCAGCATGATGTTCTGCACCAGTTCCGGCATGCTCTCCCGTGGCGTGGTGCCGCCCGAAAGAATGTTCAGCGGCAGCAGCACGAGGATGGTCAACAGTCCGAGCTGCGGCATCGAACGCGCCACCGTGCCGAGGAATATGCCCATGGAGGTGGTGGCGAACAGATGCAATCCGGCGCCGAGCAGGAACAGTCCCACCGAGCCGCTGATCGGCACGTCCAGCCAGCCACGCACCACCCACTGCAACGAGAGCCCCGCCGCCACCAGCACCACCAACCCCATCGACCAGACCTTGGCCATCATGATCTCGAAGGCCGACAGCGGCATCACCAGCAGGTGCTCGACGGTGCCGTGCTCGCGCTCGCGGATCAGCGCGGCGCCGGTGAGGATGATCGACAGCATAGTGATCTGGTTGATCACTTCCATCACCCCACCGAACCAGGCCTGGGTCAGGTTCGGGTTGAATTCCATGCGCACCTCGATCTGCGCCGGCATGCTCGGCTCCGCGCGGTAGCGGCTGACGAATTCGCGCACCTCGGTGGCGACGATGTTCTGGATGTAGCCCGCGCCAGAGAAGGCCTGCCCGGTCTGGGTCGCGTCGACGTTGACCTGGATCGAGGGCTTGCGCCCGGCGAGCACGTCGCGCTGGAAGTCCGGCGGGATATCGAGGGTGAAGGTATACAGGCCGACGTCCATGCCGCGATCCATCTCGGCATGTCCGATCATTTCCGGCGGCCGGAAGTATGGGGGCTGGAAGGCATTGACGATACGCGACGAGAGCTGCGAGCGGTCCTCGTCGACCACCGCGATCGGCGCGTGATGCAAGGTTTCCGGAATACCGGTGGCGGAACTGTAGACGCCCAGGGTGAAGGCCCAGACGATCAGTGCCAGCATCGCGTAGTCGCGGCCGAGACTGCGGAACTCCTTGATGCCCAGGTTGAAGATGTTGGCCAGGCTGCGCATCGCTCAGTCCTCCTGCTTCTTCAGGCAGGCCACGCTGAGCAGGGTCAGCACCACGATGGAAGCGGCAAGCGGCAGGTAGTAGGCCCAGAGATCGGACAGACCCAGCGATTTGGAAAAGGCGCCGCGGCTGACCACCAGGAAATGCGAGGTCGGATAGAGCTTGCCGATCCAGGCCGCCGCACCCTCCAGCGAGGACACCGGGTGGATCAGCCCGGAGAACTGGATCGCCGGGATCATGGTGGCGATCGCCACGCCGAATACAGCGGCGATCTGGCTGCGCATGAACGTCGAGAGGAACAGCCCTAGGCCAGTGCTGGTGACCACATAGAGGAAAGCGCCGATGGTCAACGCCAGGAAGCTGCCCTTGAGCGGCACGCGAAATACCACGATGGCCAGGACCAGCATCAGCAGGAAGTTGATCATGCCCATGGCGACGTAGGGCAGCTGCTTGCCGACCAGGAACTCCAGGCGCGTCACCGGGGTGACATAGAGGTTGGTGATCGAACCCAGTTCCTTTTCGCGCACCACGCCGAGGGCGGTGAGCATGGCCGGGATCATGATCAGCAGCAGCGGGATCACCGCCGGCACCATCGCCTTCAGGCTTTCCACGTCGGGGTTGTAGCGATAGCGCACCTCGGTGCTGGCCGCCGCGCTGGCCTCGGCCCCACCCGCCTGCCGCGAGAGGTCCGCCAGGTAGCTGGTGTGCAGACCCTGCACGTAGCCGAGCACGGTGTTGGCACGGGTCGGCATCGCTCCGTCGATCCACACGCCGATGGCCGGATCGGAGCCACGCTTGAGATCGCGCCCGAAGTTCGGCGGAATCTCCACCGCCAGGCTCAGCTCGCCGCTGCGCAGGCGCCGGTCGAGGTCGTCCGGGTCGGTGATCGGCGCATGTTCGACGAAATAGCGCGAGCCGGCGATGTTCAGCGCGTAGGCCTGGCTGGTGGTGGTCTGGTCACGGTCGAGGACCGCCCAGGAGAGGTCCTCGACGTCCATGTTGATGCCATAGCCGATGATGAACATCAGCAGCGCGGTGCCGAGCAGGGCCAGGGTCAGGCGGATCGGGTCGCGGCGCAGCTCCATGGCTTCGCGGCGCGCATAGCTGAACAGCCGCAGGGGGCTGAAGCGTTCGCGTTGCGCCTGGCGCTCCTGGCCATCGCCGGGCTGCTCCGCGACGGCCGGCGCCTCGGCCGGTTGCGCTGGCGCGGCGGCACCCGCGGCTTCCTCCAGGTAAGCGATGAAGGTCGCTTCCAGGGTCGGCAGACCACGCTGGCGCACCAGCTCATCGGGAGTATCGCTGGCCAGTACCTTGCCGGCATGCATCAGCGAGATGCGATCGCAGCGCTGAGCCTCGTTCATGAAGTGGGTGGAAATGAAGATGGTCACCCCGTCGCGGCGCGACAGCTCGACCATCAGCTCCCAGAAGCCGTCGCGAGCCACCGGGTCGACCCCCGAAGTGGGCTCGTCGAGGATCAGGATTTCCGGCTTGTGGATCACCGCCACCGCCAGCGACAGACGCTGGCGAATGCCCAGCGGCAGGTCGTTGGGCAGCTCGTCGGCCACCTTCTCCAGGTCGAAGCGCCGGAGCATTTCGCCGACCCGTGCCGGGATGCCATCCGCCGGCAGGTGGAACAGCCGGGCGTGCAACACCAGGTTCTGCCGCACGCTCAGCTCGGCATACAGGGAAAAGGCCTGGGACATGTAGCCGACCCGGCGACGGGTCGCCATGTCGCTGGCGTCCACCGGCTGGCCGAACAGCGCGCACGTGCCTTCGCTGGCCGGCAGCAGGCCGGTGAGCATCTTCATGGTGGTGGACTTGCCGCAGCCGTTGGAGCCGAGAAAGCCGAAGATTTCCCCACGCTCGATACGGAAGCTGACGTGATCGACCGCGACGAAGTCGCCGAAACGACAGGTCAGGCCCTCGGCCTCGATGGCGATCCGCGGCGCGCCTTCGCTCTGCGGTCGCGGCGGGATCACCAATCGATGGTGGCCGGCGCGCTTGCTTTCCGGCAGCAGGGCGATGAACGCCGACTCGAGGCTCTGCGTCCCGGTACGCTCGCGCAGCTCCTGCGGCGTACCGGTGGCCAGGACCTTTCCGTCGTCCATCGCCACCAGCCAGTCGAAGCGCTCGGCTTCCTCCATGTAGGCGGTGGCGACCAGCACGCTCATGCCTTCGCGGCCCGCGCGGATACGGCCGATCAGCTCCCAGAACTGGTTGCGCGACAGCGGGTCGACGCCGGTGGTCGGCTCGTCGAGGATCAGCAGGTCGGGATCGTGGATCAGCGCGCAGCACAGCCCGAGCTTCTGCTTCATGCCGCCGGACAGCTTGCCCGCAGGACGCTCGGCGAACGGCGCCAATCCGGTGCTTTGCAGCAGATCGGCGATGCGCCGCTCGCGCTCGGCCTTGTCGTGGCCGAACAGCCGACCGAAGAAGTCGACGTTCTCGAACACCGAGAGCGTCGGGTAGAGGTTCTTGCCCAGCCCCTGGGGCATGTAGGCGATGCGCGGGCAGACCGCCCGGCGGTGGCGGCGGTCGCGCATGTCGCCATCGAGCACGCGGATCTCGCCATCCTGCATCTTCCGTGCGCCGGCCAGCAGCGCCAGCAGGCTGGACTTGCCGACCCCGTCCGGACCGATCAGGCCGACCATGCGGTTGGCCGGGATCTCCAGGCTGACGTCGTCCACCGCGCGCGTCTCGCCGTAGCGCAGCGAAACGCCCCGGAGGCTCGCCACGCCGCTCCCGCCAGCGGTCATTGCGGAACCTTGATCTGCAGGTTGGCCGGCCACTCGACCTCAGGGTCCAGTCGCAGGTAGGCCATTCCGGGCACGCCGGTCTTGACGTAGGTGATGTATTTTTCCAGCAGCGCCGGATCGAGCCGCGCCTTGACCCGGAACATCAGCTTCTCCCGCTCGTTGGCGGTTTCCACCGTTTTC
This sequence comes from Pseudomonas sp. 203-8, assembly GCF_020708595.1. Lineage (NCBI taxonomy): Bacteria > Pseudomonadati > Pseudomonadota > Gammaproteobacteria > Pseudomonadales > Pseudomonadaceae > Pseudomonas > Pseudomonas sp. 203-8. The sequence goes on from NZ_JAJFDF010000001.1 coordinate 618,744, forward strand.
GGGGTGAACTGGGCGACGCTGGCGACATAGGAAACCTTGGCCGGGATCACGTAGTCCGGCACCGCGTCGATCACCAAGCGCACTTCCTGGCCCAGTCCGACCCTGCCGGCCTGCATGGATGGCAGGAAGAAAGTCATGTAGACGTCGGCCAGGTCGACCATGTTGAGGAGCTTGCCACCGGCCGGCAGCACTTCCCCCGGCTGTGCCACGCGGTACTGCACGCGGCCGTTGCGCGGCGCCTTGAGCAGGCTGTCGTCGATATCCGCCTGGAGCCGGGCGACGCTGGCCTTGGCCGCCTCGATGGCCGACTGCGCCTCGATTACCTGGGAACGCCCGGCCTCGATCGCCGCCTGCGCCGAAATCACTTGCGAGCGTGCCGCGGACAACGCCGCCTGGGCGCTCTGCAGGGTCGCCCGATCGTCGTCGAGTTGCTGTTGCGGCAGGGCATTGCGCTTGACCAGCGCCTCGGTACGGGTGAAGCGCTTCTGCGCCGCTGTCAGCTCGGCCTGGCGCTGCGCCACCACGGCCTGGGCGGTGCTCTTCTCGCTCTCGCGCTGGGCCACCAGCGAGGTCGCGGTGAGCTTGGCGTTCTCCGCCTGGCGCACCTGGGCCTGGGCCTGGGCCAACTGCGCCTCGAGCACCTGGGTATCCATCCGCGCGACGATTTCGCCGGCCTTGACGAAGTCGCCCTCGTCGACCTTGATCTCGGCGACCCGCCCGGGAAGCTTGGCCGCCACGTCCACCTCGGTGGCCTCGATGCGTCCGTTGCCGCTGGCGAATCCCTCGCCCAGGCCGGTCGGTCGCGATACCTGCCAGACCAGCACGCCTACGCCGAGCAGCGCCGCCACGACCAGGGCACGGCTCAGCCACCGTTTGCTTTCCTGTTTCATCCCTTCTCCTCGCACGTCCGGCCAGGCCGCGGCGATAGCGCTCACGCTGGAAAGCGCGGCCGCCGCGGACTTCACTGGCTCGATTGTCCCTCCAGGGCGGCGCGCGGGTGTTGATGCACGTCAGACGCGCCCGACCGAATCTCACAGGAAAGCAGAATCGCCGGTGCCTCGCATCCGGGAGCGCGGGACAGAACGGATAGTTGACCTCAGGGCTGGACGATGAGGTTGTTGAACAGCAGGTCGGTCACCAGCGGCTTGCCCTCTTCCTGCTCGAGGGTCTGCTGGACCTGCTTCAGCGCCTCCTGGCGCAGGCTTTCCTTGGCCTCGACCGTACCCAGGCTCTGGTCGGTCTGCTGGGCGAACAGCATGATCAACTGGTTGCGGATCAAGGGCTCGTGATGCTCGACCTTGGTCGCCGCGTCCTTGTCGGCCACCTGCAGGGCGATGTCGGCCTTGTAGTACTGCAGGCGCGGCCCGCTGCCGTAGTTGCCGACCAGCGCCGGGGTCAGGTCGACGTAGACCGGCTTGTTCGCGCCCTCGCCTTCCGGCGCGGCCTCCTCGGCCGAGGCGAACGACGGGAACAGACTCAGGCACAGGGCCAGCGACAGGGCAATGGGGGTTCTCACGGGCGCATCTCCTCGACGAATGCCGGCAAGCATAGCCAGACTCTCGGCCGGGCCCAAGCCCGGGGTTTATGGACAACCATCAGTTGCGGCGATGCTGATTGACCCCCGGCGTCTCCCTCCTACACTGGCCGGACCGCAAACTGGAGCGTCCCCGATGAAAGCCGTCCTCTGCAAAGCCTTCGGCCCGGCCAGCAGCCTGGTCCTGGAAGAAATCGCCAGCCCGAGCCCGGCGAAGAACGAAATCCTCCTCGATGTGCACGCCGCCGGGGTCAACTTCCCAGACACCCTGATCATCGAGGGCAAGTACCAGTTCAAGCCACCCTTCCCCTTCTCCCCGGGCGGCGAGGCGGCCGGGGTGGTCGCCGCGGTCGGCGAAAAGGTCGCCCACGTCAGGCCCGGCGACCGGGTCATGGCCCTGACCGGCTGGGGCAGCTTCGCCGAGCAGGTCAAGGTGCCCGGCTATAACGTGATGCCGATTCCCGAAGGCATGGACTTCGCCAGCGCCGCCGCCTTCGGCATGACCTACGGCACCTCGATGCACGCCCTGAAACAGCGCGCCAACCTGCAACCCGGCGAGACCCTGCTGGTGCTCGGCGCTTCCGGCGGGGTCGGGCTGGCTGCCGTGGAGATCGGCAAGGCCATGGGCGCCCGGGTGATCGCTGCCGCCAGTACCCCCGACAAGCTCGCCGTGGCCAAGGCCGCCGGCGCCGACGAACTGATCAACTACAGCGAAGGTAGCCTGCGCGAGCAGCTCAAGGCCTTGACCGGCGGCCAGGGCGTCGATGTGATCTACGATCCGGTGGGCGGCGAACTGTTCGAGGAGGCCTTCCGCAGCATCGCCTGGAACGGACGGATGCTGGTGGTCGGCTTCGCCAGCGGCAGCATCCCTTCGCTGCCGGCCAACCTGACCCTGCTCAAGGGCGCCTCGCTGGTCGGCGTGTTCTGGGGATCGTTCGCCCAACGCCAGCCGCAGGACAACGCTGACAACTTCCGCCAGCTGTTCGCCTGGCACGCCGAAGGCAAACTGAAGCCGCTGGTGTCGCAGCGCTTCCCGCTGGAACGGGCCGGCGACGCTATCGACGCCCTCGGCCAGCGCAGGGCGGTCGGCAAGGTGGTGGTGGAGGTTCGCTGAGCCACGAAGGCGGCGAGTATTGCCTCCCGCCCGTGCGGAGAAAGGCATGGCGGGCCGGAGCGATACACCGGCCGAGGCCCACGCTGTCAGATGTTTTTCCCCTATGAAGGCCCCGGTTTCCGACCGGGGCTTTCTTATTTCCGACCAATGCACTCAACCTGTAACATTTCCGCTATTTTTTCATTTACGAAAAATGTAGTGTTCGCAACCGCGTAAAAAGGCGCGACACAACAACAAGCGGAGCTCGCGATGTTCGGAATCTTTCGTCCCGCGCCACACCAGGCGCCACTGCCCGATGCCGAGGTGGACAGCACCTACCGGCGCCTGCGCTGGCAGATCTTCGCCGGTATCTTCATCGGCTACGCGGGTTACTACCTGCTGCGCAAGAACTTCTCCCTGGCCATGCCCTACCTTATCGAGGACGGCTACAGCCGCGGTCAACTGGGCGTCGCGATGTCGGCCATCGCCATCGCCTACGGCCTGTCGAAATTCATCATGGGCCTGGTCTCGGACCGTTCCAACCCACGGGTCTTCCTGCCGTTCGGCCTGTTGGTGTCGGCGGCGGTGATGTTCATTTTCGGATTCGCGCACTGGGCTACCTCCAGCGTCGCCATCATGTTCGTCCTGCTCTTCATCAACGGCTGGGCCCAGGGCATGGGCTGGCCGCCGAGCGGACGGACCATGGTCCACTGGTGGTCGCAGAAGGAGCGCGGCAGCGTGGTCTCGGTGTGGAACGTCGCCCACAACGTCGGCGGCGGCCTGATCGGCCCGCTGTTCCTGCTCGGCCTGGCGCTGTTCGGCGACTGGCGCTCGGCCTTCTACGTGCCGGCCATCGTCGCCGTGGGCGTAGCCGTGTTCGCCTATTTCGCCATGCGCGACACCCCGCAATCCTGCGGCCTGCCACCGATCGAGAAGCACAAGGACGACTACCCCGAAGGCTACGACGAACACCACGAGCGCGAGCTGTCGACCAAGGAGATCTTCGTCACCTACGTGCTGCGCAACAAGCTGCTCTGGTACATCGCCCTGGCCAACGTGTTCGTCTACCTGCTGCGCTACGGTGTGCTCGACTGGGCGCCGACCTACCTCAAGGAGGCCAAGCACTTCAACGTCGACAAGTCGTCCTGGGCGTACTTCTTCTACGAATGGGCGGGGATTCCCGGCACCCTGCTCTGCGGCTGGCTGTCGGACAAGCTGTTCAAGGGCAATCGCGGCGCCACCGGCGTGGTGTTCATGATCCTGGTGACCGTCGGCACCCTGATCTACTGGCTGAACCCGGCCGGCAACCCGGCGATCGACATGGCCGCGCTGATCATGATCGGCTTCCTGATCTACGGCCCGGTGATGCTGATCGGCTTGCAGGCCCTGGAGCTGGCGCCGAAGAAAGCGGCCGGCACCGCCGCCGGCTTCACCGGTCTGTTCGGCTACCTCGGCGGCTCGGTGGCGGCCAACGCCCTGGTCGGCTACACGGTGGATCACTTCGGCTGGGACGGTGGCTTCAAGCTGCTGATCGGCGCCTGCCTGCTGGCCATCCTGTTCCTCTCCCTGACCCTGCGCAAACCCGCGGTCCAGGCCGCGCCGCAGCAAGCCGGCTGATGACGCGGCGGCTCCGGCGCCAGGCCGGAGCCGCGTTCAGTCCCGCGGCGCGTAGGCGAACACGTCGGCGCGCATCTGGTGCGCATCCATCCCTGCTTCGACCAGGGCATCCAGGGTCGCGTAGACCATCGCCGGCGAGCCGCTGGCATACACATGCAGGCTCGACAGGTCGGCGAAATCCTCGCGCACCGCCTCGTGCAGCAAGCCGCAACGCCCCTCCCAGCCACAGAGGTCGCTGACCACCCGGTGCAGGAACAGGTTCGGCAGGCCTTCCCACTCCGTCCAGTGCGGCAGTCGGTAGAAATCCTCCGGACGCCGAACGCCCCAGTAGAGATGTACAGGATGGGCGAAGCCGGCGGCGCGGCAGTGCTCGATCAGGCTGTGCATCTGCGACATGCCGGTTCCCGCCGCGATCAGCACCAGCGGACCGTCGGGCAGTTCCGCCAGGTGCGCGTCGCCGAACGGCAGCTGGATCCGTGCCAGGCGCTCGCGCTGCAATTGCGCGATCAGCGCGACGGCACTGTCTTCCTTGGCCAGGATGTGCAACTCAAGGTCGCGTCCCGCATGCGGCGCGGAGGCCAGGGAAAACGCCGCGCTGTCGCCGCCGTCACGCTCCAGCAACAGGTACTGCCCGGCGTGATAGCGTGGCGGCTTGCCGGCCGGCGCGCGCAGGCCGACCCGGTAGACGTCGCCGCCGACCTCTTCGCAGAAGCTCAACTGGCAGGTCAGCTTGCGCAGAGGCAGTTCACCCGGCGCCAGCACCCCGTCCCAATGCAGCACGCAGTCTTCCAGCGGCTCGGCGAGGCAGGTGAAGAGTTCGCCATGATCGCGTACCTCGCCGTTCTGGCGTACCCGCCCCTCCACCAGCAGCGCCGCGCAGATATGGCAGTTGCCGTTGCGGCAGCTCTGCGGACAGTCGTAGCCAAGCCGCCGGGCGCCATCGAGGATGCGTTCCCCCGGCAGCAGCTCGAGGCAGGCGCCGGACGGTTGCAGGACGATACGCATCAGTCGATCCCGAGGCTCGACCAGAGGGCGTCGATGCGCCGTGTCACCGCTTCGTCCTTGACGATGGCGCGCCCCCATTCGCGGCTGGTCTCGCCCGGCCACTTGTGGGTGGCATCAAGCCCCATCTTCGAGCCGAGGCCGGAAACCGGCGAGGCGAAGTCGAGGTAGTCGATGGGCGTGTTGTCGATCATCACCGTGTCGCGCTTGGGGTCCATCCGCGTGGTGATGGCCCAGATCACATCGTTCCAGTCGCGCGCATCGATGTCATCGTCGGTGACGATGACGAACTTGGTGTACATGAACTGCCGCAGGAACGACCAGACCCCGAGCATCACGCGCTTGGCGTGCCCTGGGTACTGCTTCTTCATGGTCACCACCGCCATCCGGTAGGAACAACCTTCCGGCGGCAGGTAGAAATCGACGATTTCCGGGAACTGCTTCTGCAGGATCGGCACGAACACTTCGTTCAGCGCCACCCCGAGGATCGCCGGCTCGTCCGGCGGACGCCCGGTGTAGGTGCTGTGGTAGATCGGTTTCTGCCGGCGGGTGACGCGCTCGACGGTGAACACCGGGAAGCGATCGACCTCGTTGTAGTAGCCGGTGTGATCGCCATAGGGGCCTTCGTCGGCCATCTCGCCGGGGTGGATCACCCCTTCGAGGACGATCTCGGCGCTGGCCGGCACCTGCAAGTCGCTCCCGCGACACTTGACCAGCTCGGTACGATGCCCGCGCAACAGGCCGGCGAAAGCGTATTCGGAAAGGGTGTCCGGCACCGGCGTCACCGCACCGAGGATGGTCGCCGGATCGGCGCCCAGCGCCACGGCTACCGGATAGGGCTGGCCCGGATGCTTCTGGCACCACTCGCGGTAGTCCAGTGCGCCGCCGCGATGGCTGAGCCAGCGCATGATCACCTTGTTGCGGCCGATCACCTGCTGGCGGTAGATGCCCAGGTTCTGCCGTTCCTTGTTCGGCCCGCGGGTAACGGTCAGGCCCCAGGTGATCAGCGGCCCGACATCGCCCGGCCAGCAGGTCTGGACCGGCAGCCGGCCGAGGTCGACGTCCTCGCCCTCCTCGACCACTTCCTGGCAGGGGGCGTCCTTGAGCACCTTCGGCGCCATGGACAGGACCTTCCTGTACATCGGCAGCTTGGCCCAGGCGTCCTTGAGGCCCTTCGGCGGCTCGGGCTCCTTGAGTTGCGCCAGCAGCTTGCCGATCTCGCGCAGTGCGCCGACGCCCTCGGCGCCCATGCCCAGCGCCACGCGCTCCGGCGTACCGAACAGGTTGCCGAGCACCGGCATGTCGAAGCCGGTCGGCTTTTCGAACAGCAATGCCGGGCCCTTGGCGCGCAACGTGCGGTCGCACACCTCGGTCATCTCGAGCACGGGGGAAATCGGCACCTGGATGCGCTTCAACGCACCGCGCTGCTCCAGCTGGGCGATGAAATCGCGGAGATCCTTGAACGTCATTGGCCTAACCATTCACTGCAAGACCCCACATCCTACCTGCTCCCGGCCCATCCGGCAGCAGGCAAACGCGGCATTCGGTCACTGCTGGCTGGCGATCCTCGAGTCGTCGAGGCTCTGTAGCATCGGCTCGAACAAAGGCCCGAGTTCATGGGCCCCCTGGGTCGAAAGGTGGTTGTTATCCATGTACAGCGACCAGCCATCACGTTCGGCGAAACAATCCAGGCCATCGCAGAGCACGCTGGAGGGGTCGAGCACGCTCACCCGCGGGTTGCCTTCGGCCAGCGCATCGAACAGCGCATTCACGTAGGCGACGCGCGCAGCGTGCTCAGCGAAGGGAAAACGTGCGCGCCCGACATCCTCCCCGCTCAGACTCAGCCGCACCAGCCGCGCCGGTGCCTTGAATGGCAGCAGCGGTACGTCCTTGACCAGCCAGACATGTACGTCGGCCGCGTTCAGCCTTTCGATCATTCCGCTCAGGCGTTGCCGCAGCAGCGCCTCGGCGATCGAGCTGTCCGGCGTGTCGTCCGGCTCGCGGAGAATGTTGCGGGTACCGTCCTGCGAGTCGCCGTATATATACATGTCCCAGCGCCCGGCGAGGATCACCCCGCCCGGCCGCTGCTGTTCGACGAACTCGAGCATCTGCTGGTTGAAACGCAGGCAAGTGTCCTTTTCCAGCATCCCCAGCAACGGCGGACAGCCCGCCAGCGAAGCCTGCCAGATCGGCAGTCGGCGACTGGTAGCCAGTTCGCGCAGCAGCGGGCTCAACGCCGCGGAATGGCTGTCGCCCCAACTGACCAGCAGCGGTCGTTCGGCAGCCAGTTCCGCCGGGAAGCGGCAGATGCTTTCCTGACTGAGCGCCTTCTTGTCGAACATGCAGTCGGTCTGCCCATCGCGCCATTTGGACGCCTTGGCATAACGCAAGGCTTCCTCGGAAAGACGCGACGGCACGCCGTCGTAATGCCGCACCAACTGGCCGATGACTCCCAGCAGCAGCAAGCTGCACAGCGCCGCGCCAAGCATCTGCCGGCGCCCGGCGAACAGCTTGCGCTCGCGGAACGGTGCCTCGACGTAGTACAGCGACAGTGCCGCCAGGCCGATGCTCGCCGCCAGCAACCCCAGGCGTGCCGGCAGGCCCAGGGTTTCCAGTGCGTGGTACTGGACGAAGACGTACAGCGGCCAGTGCCAGAGGTACAGCGAATAGGAGATCAGACCGAACCAGACCAGCGGTTGCCAGCCCAGCAGGCGGCGAACCCAGGTGTCGCCGGCGCCGTTGGCCCAGATCAGCAGGGCGGTGCCAAGCACCGCCGGCAGCGCCGCGAGGCCGGGGAAAGGAGTGTCGCTGTCGTAGAAGAACACCGGCAGGAGAATCGCCGCTATGCCGAGGGTGGCCGCCAGTTGCAGGGACCACTGCGAATGACCGCGGCTACCGCCCGGCAGCAACGCCAGCACGGCACCCGCCAGGAGTTCCCAGGCGCGCATCGGCAGGAGGAAGAATGCACTGCCAGGTCGCTGGCTAACCGCCCAGACGCTGGCCGCCAGCGATAGCGCCAGGACCGCGAGGAGGATGGCGAGCCGCCAGCGCAGCAGACGCCCGGAGACCGCGGCCAGCAGTAGAGGGAAGAGAATGTAGAACTGCTCTTCCACCGACAATGACCAGGTATGCAATAGCGGCTTGAATTCGGACGCGGCGTCGAAATAGCCATCCTGCTTCCAGAACAGGATGTTCGAGGCGAACATCGTCTGGTAGCGAACCGAACGCCCTAACTCTTCGTAGTCGCGCGGCGCCATGAGGAACCAGCCGATCACCAGGCTCGCCGCCATCATCACGAACAGCGCGGGGAGAATGCGGCGTGCCCGGCGCGCCCAGAAGTCGACGAAGCTGAAACGTCCGGCCTGCTGCTCGCGCCGGATGATCGAAGTGATCAGGTAGCCGGAAATGACCAGGAAAACATCGACGCCCACATAGCCGCCGGTGATGCCCCCCAAGCCAAGGTGGTAGAACACCACCGGCAGAATGGCCAACGCTCGCAAACCATCGATGTCCCTTCGATAGGCCAGGCTCGACATCCACGTCCCTCCAGATATGCAAAAGGCGCCCCGGTCAACCGGAGCGCCTTTGTTTGGTACTCTCGAAGACTACTTTCGTTTCATCGAATCGAAGAACTCATCGTTGGTCTTGGTCTGCTTGAGCTTGTCGATGAGGAATTCGATCGCGGAGATCTCGTCCATCGGGTGCAGGATCTTGCGCAGGATCCACATGCGCTGGAGCTCGTCCTCGCTGGTCAGCAGCTCTTCGCGGCGGGTACCCGAACGGTTGATGTTGATGGCCGGGAACACGCGCTTCTCGGCGATCTTGCGATCCAATGGGAGTTCCATGTTGCCGGTACCCTTGAATTCCTCGTAGATCACCTCGTCCATCTTCGAGCCGGTTTCCACCAACGCCGTGGCGAGAATCGTAAGAGAACCGCCCTCTTCGATGTTCCGCGCGGCGCCGAAGAAGCGCTTCGGCTTCTCCAGGGCATGGGCGTCGACACCGCCGGTGAGCACCTTGCCGGAGCTGGGGATCACGGTGTTGTAGGCCCGCGCCAGACGGGTGATGGAGTCGAGCAGGATGACCACGTCCTTCTTGTGCTCGACCAGGCGCTTGGCCTTCTCGATCACCATCTCGGCGACCTGTACGTGACGGGTCGGCGGTTCGTCAAAGGTCGAGGCGACCACTTCGCCGCGCACGGTGCGCTGCATTTCGGTCACTTCCTCAGGGCGCTCGTCGATCAGCAGGACGATCAGGTGGCATTCGGGGTTGTTGCGGGTGATGTTGCTGGCGATGTTCTGCAGCATGATGGTCTTGCCCGCCTTCGGCGGCGCCACGATCAGGCCGCGCTGGCCCTTGCCGATCGGCGCGCAGAGATCGATGACGCGGCCGGTCAGGTCTTCGGTGGAGCCGTTGCCGGCTTCCATCTTCATCCGCTCGTTGGGGAACAGCGGCGTCAGGTTCTCGAAGAGAATCTTGTTCTTCGCATTCTCCGGACGATCGAAGTTGATCGAGTCGACCTTGAGCAGGGCGAAGTAACGCTCGCCCTCTTTCGGCGGCCGGATCTTGCCGATGATGGTGTCGCCCGTGCGCAGGTTGAAGCGCCGGATCTGGCTCGGCGAGACATAGATGTCGTCGGGGCCGGCCAGGTAGGAAGAGTCGGCGGAGCGCAGGAAGCCGAAGCCGTCCTGAAGAATCTCCAGCACGCCATCGCCGGAGATCTCTTCACCACTTTTCGCGTGCTTCTTCAGCAGGGCGAAGATGATGTCCTGCTTGCGCGAACGGGCCATGTTTTCCAGGCCCATGGCATCGGACATTTCCAGCAGTTCGGCAATCGGCTTTTGCTTGAGTTCGGTCAGATTCATAGGAAAGAGATAGGTACGCAGAAAGAGGAATTGGAGAAAGCGTCGAGCTTGGGAAAGCCGTGTCGCAAGGGGGCGACAGGAGCGCTAGAAAGTTCGAGTAGGAAGTGCGTCCGGGACGGCATGCAGAAGGCGACGGAAAAAACGTCGCGAACCCGAATTTAACACCGTGGCCGGGTGGCGTCTATAGAAACGCAAAAAAAAGCCCCGCGAATCGCGGGGCTTTCCAGCGAGGCCTGGGCCCGGCTCAGATATTGGCGTCGAGGAAGGCCGCCAGCTGCGACTTGGACAGTGCGCCGACCTTGGTCGCCTCGACATTGCCGTCCTTGAACAGCATCAGGGTAGGGATGCCACGCACGCCGTATTTCGGCGGGGTATCCTGGTTCTCGTCGATGTTCAGCTTGCAGACCTTCAGCTTGCCCTGATAGTCCCTGGCGACTTCGTCCAGCACCGGCGCGATCATCTTGCACGGACCGCACCACTCGGCCCAGTAGTCCACCAGCACAGGGCCGTCGGCCTTCAGCACGTCCTGCTCGAAGCTGGCATCAGTAACGTTGACGATATGTTCGCTCATGAAATCTCTCCGTAGTCGGACGCGAATTGAAACGCGAAAGTGCCGACCATCATATCCCGCCTTGACCCTCGCCGGAAGGCGCAGCCGATTGAGAGTCTCTATCGTTGGTCGGCTGATTCCCGATTGATCGGCTGCCGCATTGGCGACCCTCGCCCTATCGTGGCAGGATGGCGCAGTTTTCCAATGGACTTGCAAAGCATGCCGCAAAAACCTGCCGAGGCATTCCCGCTGATTGCCGCCCTGGACCTGGGTTCCAACAGTTTCCACCTCTGTCTGGCCAAGGCCAATATCCACGGCGAAGTCCGCATCCTCGAACGGCTGGGCGAGAAGGTCCAACTGGCCGCCGGCCTCGACGAGGAGCGCAATCTTAGCGAAGAGGCCACCCAGCGCGGCCTCGACTGCCTGCGCCGCTTCGCCCAGTTCATCAGCGGCATGCCCCAGGGTTCCGTACGCGTGGTCGCGACCAACGCCTTGCGCGAGGCGCGCAACCGCAGCGATTTCATCCGTCGTGCGGAAGAGGTTCTCGGCCACCCCGTGGAAGTCATCTCCGGCCGCGAGGAAGCCCGCCTGATCTACCTCGGCGTCGCCAACAGCATGCCCGACAGCGGCGGTCGCCGGCTGGTCAGCGACATCGGCGGCGGCAGCACCGAGTTCATCATCGGCCAGGGTTTCGAGTCCGAGCTGCGGGAAAGCCTGCAGATGGGTTGCGTCAGCTACACCCAACGCTACTTCCGCGACGGCAAGATCACCCCGGCCCGCTACGCCCAGGCGTACACTGCTGCACGCCTGGAACTGATGGGCATCGAGAACAGCCTGCGGCGCCTCGGCTGGCAACAGGCGGTCGGCGCCTCCGGCACCATCCGCGCAGTGGCGCTGGCGATCAAGGCCGGCGGCCACGGCAACGGCGAGATCAGCCCGGACGGACTGGCCTGGCTGAAGCGCAAGGTGCTCAAGCTCGGCGACGTGGAGAAGCTCGATCTGGAAGGGATCAAGCCGGACCGCCGGACCATTTTCCCGGCCGGACTGGCCATTCTCGAAGCGATCTTCGACGCGCTGGAACTGGAACAGATGGTTCACTCCGAGGGCGCCCTGCGCGAAGGCGTTCTCTACGACCTGGTCGGCCGTCACCAGCACGAGGACGTGCGCGAACGCACCATCAGCTCGCTGATGCAGCGCTACCACGTCGATCCGGAGCAGGCTTCGCGGGTGGAGGCCAAGGCCCTCAAGGTGCTTGCCGAAGTCGGCGACGCCTGGGAGCTGAACGGCGAACTGCACCGCGACCTGCTGAGCTGGGGCGCACGGGTCCACGAGATCGGCCTGGACATCGCCCATTACCACTACCACAAGCACGGCGCCTACCTGATCGAGCACTCCGACCTGGCTGGCTTCTCGCGCCAGGACCAGCAGATGCTGTCGCTACTGGTACGCGGCCACCGCCGCAACATTCCGGCGGACAAGCTGGCGGAGTTCGCCGAGGAAGGCGACAAGCTGGTACGTCTGTGCATCGTGCTGCGCTTCGCGATCCTCTTCCACCACATTCGCGGCACCCAGGAAATGCCCTCGGTGCGTCTGAAGGCAGAGCCCAAGAGCCTTTCGGTGACCTTCCCCGAGGGCTGGCTGGAAGCCAACCCGCTGACCCAGGCCGACTTCGCCCAGGAAGCCGAATGGCTCAAGCGGGTCGGCTACAGCCTCAACGTGCGGTAAGCACCGGCGCGGCCAGCTTCTCCAGCAGGGTCGCCTGGGTATTGCGGGGGTTCTGGTTACCGGTGGGACTGAGCCGCTGGTAGCTACCGTCGGCCTGCAACACCCAGGCCTGGGTGTTGTCGGTCAGGTACGTTTCCAGTTCCTTCTTGACCCGCTGCACCAGCTTCTTGCCTTCCACCGGGAAGCAGGTCTCGACGCGCATGTCGAGGTTGCGCTCCATCCAGTCGGCGCTGGAGAGATAGAGCTTCTCGTCGCCGCCGTTGAGGAAGTAGTAGATGCGGCTGTGCTCGAGGAAGCGCCCGATAATCGAGCGCACGTGGATATTGTGCGAGACCCCCGGGATGCCCGGCCGCAGGCAGCACATGCCACGCACCACCAGGTCGATCCTGACCCCGGCCTGGCTGGCCTTGTACAGGGCGCGGATGACCTTCGGATCGGTCAGCGAGTTGACCTTGGCCATGATGTGCGCAGGCTGGCCGAGCGCCGCCTGGGCCGCCTCGCGGTTGATCATTTCCAGCAGGTTCTTCTTCAGGGTGAACGGCGCATGCAACAGCTTCTTCATGCGCAGCGTCTTGCCCATCCCGATCAGTTGGTTGAACAGCTTGTGCAGGTCCTCGCAGAGCGCCACGTCGGCGGTCAGCAGGCTGTAGTCGGTGTACAGGCGAGCGTTGCCGGCATGGTAGTTGCCGGTGCCCAGGTGCGCGTAGCGGCGCAGTTCGCCGTCCTCGCGACGGAGGATCAGCATCATCTTGGCGTGGGTCTTGAAGCCGACCACGCCGTAGATCACCACCGCGCCGGCCTGTTGCAGGCGGCTGGCCAGTTGCAGGTTGGACTCTTCGTCGAAGCGGGCGCGCAGCTCGATCACCGCGGTGACCTCCTTGCCGTTGCGTGCCGCCTCGACCAGGGCGTCGACGATCTCAGAGTTGGCACCGCTGCGGTACAGGGTCTGCTTGATCGCCAGCACGTTCGGATCCTTGGCGGCCTGGCGCAGCAGGTCGATCACCGGGGTGAAGGACTCGAACGGGTGCATCAGCAACACGTCGAGCTTGCTGAGGACGTTGAAGAGGTTTTCCTTCTTCTGCAAAAGACGCGGGATCGCCGGGGTGAAGGGCGGGTACTGCAGCTCCGGATGGCTTTCCAGGCCGGTGACGCTGAACAGGCGGGTCAGGTTGACCGGGCCGCTGACCTTGTACAACTCGCTTTCGGACAGGCCGAACTGCTTGAGCAGGTAGTTGGTCAGGTTCTGCGGGCAGGTATCCACCACCTCCAGGCGTACCGCGTCCCCGTAGCGACGCGAGAACAGCTCGCCGCGCAGCGCGCGGGCCAGGTCCTCGACATCCTCGGTGTCCACCGACAGGTCGGCGTTGCGGGTCAGGCGGAACTGGTAGCAGCCCTTCACCTTCATGCCGGGGAACAGGTCGTCGGCGTGGGCGTGGATCATCGACGACAGGAACACGTAGTTGTCACCCTCGCCGCCAACGTCTTCCGGCAGCCTGATGATCCGTGGCAGCAGGCGCGGCGCCGGGATGATCGCCAGGCCGGAGTCGCGGCCGAAGGCATCCATCCCCTCCAGCTCGACGATGAAGTTGAGGCTCTTGTTCACCAGCAGCGGGAACGGATGGGTCGGGTCGAGGCCGATCGGGGTGATGATCGGCGCGATCTCGTCGCGGAAGAAGCGCCGCACCCAGGTCTTGATCTTCAGCGTCCAGTGACGCCGGCGGATGAAGCGGATCTGGTGCTTGGCCAGCTCCGGCAACAGGGTCTCGTTGAGGATCCGGTACTGCCGCGACACCTGCTCGTGGACCAGCTCGCTGATCCGCGCCAGGGCCTGGTGCGGCAGCAGGCCGTCGGCGCCGGCCTGCTCGCGGGCGAAGGTGATCTGCTTCTTCAGGCCGGCGATGCGGATCTCGAAGAATTCGTCGAGGTTGCTCGAGAAGATGAGGAGGAACTTCAGCCGCTCCAGGAGCGGGTAGGACTCGTCCAGCGCCTGCTCCAGCACGCGGATGTTGAACTGCAACTGGGAGAGCTCGCGATGAATGTACAGGCTGCTGTCATCCACGCTGGGAACCACCGCAGGTGGCGTTTCCACCGGGATCGTTTCGGCCATCTTCACTTCTGCTTCGCTTTCCACGTTCGCCACTACGGTTTCGTCGGCGGCGATACGTTCGATCTCATCAAGTCCTTGCTGCGTATTCATTCATCTTCCCGAGGGGGTCAACGCCCCCGTCTTAATTGTTCTGCGGCCTGCTTGGCGAAGTAGGTCAGAATGCCATCGGCGCCGGCACGTTTGAAGGCGGTAAGGGACTCGAGGATCACCGATTCGGCCAGCCAGCCGTTCTGGATGGCGCCCATGTGCATCGCATACTCGCCGCTGACCTGGTAGACAAAGGTCGGGGCGCGGAATTCATCCTTCACCCGACGCACGATGTCGAGGTAGGGCATGCCCGGCTTGACCATCACCATGTCGGCGCCTTCGGCCAGGTCGGCGGCCACTTCGTGAAGTGCCTCGTCGCTGTTCGCCGGATCCATCTGGTAGGTGGCCTTGTTGCCCTTGCCGAGGTTCGAAGCCGAGCCGACCGCATCGCGGAACGGACCGTAGTAGGCGCTGGCGTACTTGGCCGAGTAGGCCATGATCCGCACATTGGTGTGGCCGGCAGACTCCAGGGCCTCGCGGATCGCACCGATGCGACCGTCCATCATGTCCGAGGGCGCTACCACCTGGGCGCCGGCCTCGGCGTGGGACAGCGCCTGCCGTACCAGCACGTCGATGCTGACGTCGTTGAGGACGTAGCCATCGTCATCCAGGATGCCGTCCTGGCCATGGGTGGTGAACGGGTCGAGCGCCACGTCGGTGATGATGCCCAGCTCCGGAAAGCGCTCGCGCAGGGCGCGGGTGGCGCGCTGGGCGATGCCTTCCGGGTTGTATGCCTCGGCGGCGTCCAGGGACTTCTTCTCCACCGGGGTCACCGGGAACAGCGCCAGCGCCGGAATGCCCAGGGCCACCCACTCTTCCGCCTCGATCAGCAACTGGTCGATGGACAGGCGCTCGACGCCGGGCATCGACGGAATGCTTTCACGCTGGTTGACCCCATCGAGGACGAACACCGGCAGGATCAGGTCGTCGACGGTGAGGACATTCTCGCGGACCAGGCGGCGGGAGAAGTCATCGCGGCGATTGCGCCGCAGGCGGGTGTAGGGATAGGCGCGATTGGCGGGAGTGAAGCTCACGGTTTACTCCAGGGCCCAGATAACGGGCACAGTGTGGCAGTTATAGTCCCTGATTATGACGGATTGGCAACAAGCGACGACAGTGACTCAAGGTCGCGGCATCCTGCCGCACCGCCAATCATCGCAAAAAGCCAGCGGCAAAGGCCATTCATTGCACAATCAATGACCTGGGCCGTGACGATCGCGCTTTCCCCACGCCCTCAACCGAGTTAGGCTGCGCGTTCATTTCGCTTCGCTGCCCCGATGATGCTCCAACAATTCCTGCAGGACTTCGGCTATTTCGCCCTTTTTCTCGGTACTTTCTTCGAGGGCGAAACCATTCTCGTGCTGGCCGGGTTCCTTGCCTTCCGCGGCTACATGCAACTGGATACCGTGATTCTCACCGCCTTCCTCGGCAGCTACGCCGGCGACCAACTCTGGTACTTCCTCGGACGCCGCCACGGACGCCGGTTGCTGGCGCGCAAGCCGCGCTGGCAGAAGCTCGGCGACAAGGCGCTGGACCATGTGCGCCGCCATCCCGACCTGTGGGTGCTGAGTTTCCGCTTCGTCTACGGCCTGCGTACGGTGATGCCGGTGGCCATCGGCCTGTCCGGCTATCCACCGGCCCGCTATCTTCTTCTCAACGGCATCGGCGCCATCGTCTGGGCCGCCGCGCTGGGCTCCGCCGCCTACTATTTCGGCAGCGTACTGGAAGGCATGCTCGGCAACATCAAGAAATACGAACTCATGGTCCTCGGCGGCCTGATCGTGCTGGGCCTGCTGCTCTGGCTATGGCGGCGTTTCAAGACACCGCGCGGCAACGGCGCGGGCGGCAACGCCGACAAATCCGAGTGAACCCGCGCCGGCGCGACTGAACAGCCGGCCCCTTCGTACACTCCAACTCCTTGTACCCTCCGCTCCGGCTGGCCGCCGGGGCCGGCGGCTCGCTATGCTTGCGCGATACCGACCCCGGCCAGGCCCGTCCGGTCCGGATCCTGCGTTCCCAAGGAGTAAGCCTCATGCACAAGAAAGTTGCCGTCATCCTCTCCGGTTGTGGCGTCTACGATGGCGCGGAAATCCACGAAAGCGTGATCACCCTGCTCCGCCTCAGCCAGCGTGGCGCCGAGGCACAATGCTTCGCGCCGAACATCGCCCAGCACCATGTGGTCAACCACCTGACCGGCGAGGAAATGCCGGAAAGCCGCAATGTCCTGGTCGAGTCCGCGCGTATCGCCCGCGGCGAAGTCAAGGACCTGCGCGAAGCCCGCGCCGAGGACTACGACGCGCTGATCGTGCCCGGTGGCTTCGGCGCTGCGAAGAACCTCAGCGACTTTGCCATCAACGGCGCGCAATGCCAGGTGCAGCCGGACGTGCTGGCGCTGGCCAAGGCTTTCGCCGAAGCCGGCAAGCCAGTCGGGCTGATCTGCATCGCTCCGGCGATGGCGGCGAAGATCTACGGCGCCGGCGTCCAATGCACCATCGGCAACGACGCCGACACCGCCGACGCGCTGAAGCAGATGGGTGCCGAGCACATCGACGCGCCGGTGGACGAGATCGTCGAAGACAGCGCGCGCAAGCTGGTGACCACCCCGGCCTACATGCTCGCCCAGTCGATAGCCGAAGCCGCTTCCGGGATCAACAAGCTGGTCGACCGGGTGCTCGAACTGGTGGACCAGGACAAGGCCTGATCGGCCAAGCACGAGGGCGGTCGCGCCGCCGCCCTTTTCAAATCCGTGCCGCTACGCCAGCGTGCGTCTCGAAACCATCGAATCGAGACGCCGCGATGAGCGAAACGCCCTCCTCCGCCCTGCCTGACGACGTCCACCAACTGGTGGCGGATTTCTTCCAGCGCATCCCCTTCAACCGCATGCTCGGCATCCGCGTGGTGAGCCTCGGCCGCGAGCGGGTAGTCCTCGACCTGCCGATGAAGGACGAACTGATCGGCAACTTCGTCCAGGGCATTCTCCACGGCGGGGTGATCTCCAGCCTGCTCGACGTCACCGGCGGAGCGATGGCCCTGATCGGCGCCCTCGAACGGCATCGCGAACTGCCAGGCCATGAGCGCATGGCGCGGCTGTCGAAACTCGGCACCATCGACTTGCGCGTCGACTACCTGCGCCCGGGACGCGGCCGGACGTTCACCGCCCATGCGGTGCCGCTTCGCTCGGGCAACAAGGTCGCAGTGGTGCGCTCGGAACTGCATAGCGACGACGGCACGCTGGTCGCCGTCGGTACCGGTACTTATCTGTGCGGCTGACTCGCGCGTAGATCGGCTTCCCGCTGCAGGCGGGTGAGCAGGCGGTCCAGGGCGTTGGCGAACGCCTGGCGGTCACGCTCACCGTAGGGCGCCTGGCCGCCGCCCATCTGCCCCTGGTCACGCAGGTCGGCCATCAGGTTGCGCATGGCCAGCTTATCGCCCATGTTCCGCGCGTCGAACTCGCGGCCGCGAGGATCGAGGGCGGCAACCTGTTTCTTGATCAGCCGATCGGCCAGCGGTACGTCGCTGCAGATCGCCAGGTCGCCCGGCTCAGCCTGCTCCACCAGGTAATCGTCAGCCGCATCCATCCCGCTTTCCACCACCACCAGACGCACGCAGGCGAACGGCGGCTTGACCTGCGGCTGGCCGGCGACCATCCAGACTTCCAGCTTGCGCTTGAGAGCGAACTTGCAGACCAGTTCCTTGGCCGCCTTGGGGCAGGCGTCGGCATCGATCCAGATACGCATGAACGGACTTCCGTAGAAATGACGACGGCCAGTATCGCACTGGCCGTCGTGGTTGCGCGAACCCGCTCAGTCGGCCGCGTTGGCCGCCGCACGCCGGCGCTCGACGATCCGGCTACGTCCGTAGAGCAGCGCGATGGCCACCAGCGCCATGGCCTGGGCCGACAGCGAATAGGCGTCGGCCTTGATCCCCAGCCAGTCGAAGTCGAAGAACGGCACCGGACGGGTGCCGATCACCCCGGCTTCCTGCAAGGCGATGACGCCATGTCCGGCGAACACCACCGAGAGCGCACAGAGCAACGCCGCGTTGATGCTGAAGAACAACCCCAGCGGCAGTTTCGCCGAACCACGCAGGATCACCCAGGCCAGGCCGATCAGCAGGACCACGGCGGTCGCCGCGCCGCCGATCACGGCATTGTGCCCGGCCGGTCCGGCCTGCAACCAGAGGGTTTCGTAGAACAGGATGACCTCGAACAACTCGCGGTAGACCGAGAAGAACGCCAGCACTGCGAAGCCGAAGCGTCCGCCACCGCCCACCAGGCTGCTGCGGATGTAGTCCTGCCAGGCTGCCGCGTGGCGGCGGTCGTGCATCCAGACGCCGAGCCAGAGCACCATCACGCAGGCGAACAGAGAGGTGAAGCCCTCCATCAGCTCGCGCTGGGCACCGCCGATATCGATCACATAGGCGGCCAACGCCCAGGTGGCGAAACCGGCGACGAAGGCCAGCCCCCAGCCGACGTGCACGCCACGCACGGCACTTTCCTGCCCGGTATTGCGCAGGAAGGCGAGGATGGCGGCAAGCACCAGGATTGCCTCTACCCCTTCGCGCAACAGGATCAACAAGGCGGAAACGAAACTGATGGAGAAACTCAGCGAGTCGCCGCCAAGCTGCTTGGCGGCCTCTGCCAGCTTGCCCTTGGCCAGCTCCAGCTGTTGCGCCACCTGGGTTTCCGGGAGGCCATCGCGCAACGCCTGGCGGTAGGCCATCAGCTGCTTCTCGGTGGAGCGGCGCAAATCGGCGTCGACGTTGTCCAGCGAGCTTTCCACCAGCTCGAAGCCCTCCAGGTAGGCCGCCACCGACAGGTCGTAGGCCTGGTCGCGGTCGCCTTCGCGATAGACCGCGAAGCTCTTGTCCAGGGTGGCGGCGGTATAGTCGATCAACTGCCCAGGACCGCGCTGCTCCAGCGGCGGATGCGCACGCAGGGCGCGGAAGCTCTCCGCAGCGGCCTCGCCGTCGTGCTCGGCGACTTCGGCCGGAGTCTGCGTGGCCAGGGTCGCCAGCGGGTAGGCATGGGCCTTGTCCGGCTGCGCACTGCCGGCGCTCAGGCCGGCCACATAGCTGGCCAGGTCCCAGCGCTGGCGTTCGTCGAGCTGGTCGGCGAACGCCGGCATGTCGGTGCCGGCCACGCCCAGGCCGATGACGTTACGCAGGTCGTAGAGGCTCAGGTGGTCGAGGCGCTGGCGATCGGTGAGGTTCGCTGGCGGCGGTTCCAGGCCGATGCCGGCGGGGCCGTCGCCCTTGCCCGCATCGCCATGGCAGATCGCGCACTGCTGGGCATAGATCGGCGCCGCGCGGCTCGGGTCGGGGGTGATCGCGGGGGTCTGCACCACCTGGTAGATATCCGCCACCCGTGCCTCGAGGTTGCGCGCCTGGAGGGCCACGTCCCTTCCCGGCAAGCGCTGCTCGATGGCCTGGCGCAGGCTGGCGACGCCCCTCTCCAGCTCGGCGCGCTCGGGGCGCATCGGCAGGGTCAGGACCAATGCCTGCAGGTTGCCGACGAACTCCACCTGTTCCTGGTATTCGCTGGGGTCGACGATCTTGCCGTCAGCCACGGTCGGCGGATAGTCGGCCGCCAGGTAACTCAACAGATGCAAGGCTTGGGAGGGGTCGACGGCCGTGTCGGCAAGAGCTCCAAGGCTGAACGCGCAGACCAGCGGCAGCAGCCACAGCAGGATTTTCGGAGGGTGCATGGCGAAGACGAAGTGAGAATGGAAGAGATTAAATTGTCCCTTCGCCTTCCCGCCCATGCAAGAAATACTCTGTAACAATCACGCCCATCAGCGTGTCGGGCGGCTCAGAGCGGCGCTCGGCGTACCGTCGCCAGCAGCCCCGCGGCACCGACGAACAGGCTGGCGAAGGTACGGTTCACCAGCTTCTGCTGGCGCGGCGAACGCAGTACGCGTAGCACGCGCGCAGCCAGCCCGGTGTAGCCGGCCATGACGATCAGGTCGACGACGATCATGGTGCCGCCCATGATCAGGTATTGCGCCAGCAGCGGCTGGTGCGGGTCGATGAACTGCGGCAGCACCGCGAGCATGAAGATCACCGCCTTGGGATTGCTGGCGTTGACCAGGAAACCACGCAGCACCAGGGTCAACGGTCGCCCCAGAGGCCGTTCGCCATCGGTGCTCAAGGCCTGTGGCGGCGCCTGCCACTGGCGCACCGCCAGGTACACCAGGTAGGCCACGCCGAACCACTTGATCAGGCTGAAAGCCAGTGCCGAGGTCGCCAGCAACGCACCGACGCCGGCGGCGACAATGGCGATCTGCAGGGCCAGGCCGATCTGCAGGCCCAGCGCGTTCCAGTAGCCTCGCGCAAAGCCGTACTGCAACCCGCAGGACATCGAGGCGATGGCTCCGGCGCCCGGCGACAGGCTGATGGCCCAGCAGGCGAGGAAGAAGGCGAACCAGGTACTGACGAGCATTGCACACCTCGGAAAGCGAACGCGGCTGGCGGCGGGAACGAAAAAGCCAGTGTGCACCAAGGCGGAGCAGCCGCACAGGTTTTCCGACCACGCGCCTCGCCCAACCTTTGCGGGCGCAACCTGGCGGACAGAAAAAACCCGGCAGATGCCGGGCTTTCCCGAGGATACGTGCTCAGCCATGTTGGGCAGACCACCGCGATGCGGCTATTCGCCCTGGCCCCGAACGCTCTCAGTCCGGCGAACCCTTGCGCAGCTTCACCGGCTCTTCGCCGCGCTTGCGCGCCAGGGCTCCGCGCAAGCGGATGTTCAGCGCCTCCACCGCCAGGGAGAAGACCATGGCGAAGTAGACGTAGCCTTTCGGCACGTGCACTTCGAAGGACTCGGCCACCAGCACGGTGCCGACCACGATGAGGAACGACAGGGCGAGCATCTTCAGCGAGGGGTGTTTCTCGATGAAGTCGCTGATGGTGCCTGCCGCCAGCATCATCACGCCGACCGAGATGACGATCGCCGCGACCATCACCGGCACGTTCTGCACCAGACCGACGGCGGTGATCACCGAGTCCAGGGAGAAGATGATGTCGATGATCGCGATCTGGACGATGATGCCCATGAAGCCGTGGACCTTGCCGCCGCTCTTCTGCTCTTCTTCCGCGCCTTCCAGGCTGTGGTAGATCTCCATGGTGCTCTTGAACAGCAGGAACAGGCCGCCGAAGAAGAGGATCAGGTCACGCCCGGAGATGCCCTGGCCGAACAGGTGGAACAGGTCGGTGGTCAGGCGCATGACCCAGGTGATCGAGAGCAACAGCAGGATCCGCGTGCCCATGGCCAGGGCCAGGCCGAAGAAGCGCGCCTTCGGTTGCTGGGCCGGCGGCAGGCGCCCGACCAGGATCGAGATGAAGATGATGTTGTCGATGCCGAGGACGATTTCCAGGGCGGTCAGGGTCAGGAACGCGACCCAGATTTCAGGACTGGCGAGCCATTCCATAGATGGTTATTTCCCGTTTTTTGTTGGAGTTGAAAAACCTGGCCCACGCCAGCGACGCACGGCTTTCTGGAAGAACAGGCTGTTGGGAATCTGCAGCAGCGGGCCCGGCGAGCCATCCTCGAGGGTTTCTTCCAGTGTCGTATACAAGAGATTGATGGCAACCACGCGTCCGGTGACGCCCGGTTTGTCGGCGCTATCGATCAGCTCCACGCGGTCGCCGATGCGGAACGGCCCGACGGTGAAGATCAGCAACGCACAGAACAGGTTGGAGAGCACGCTCCAGATGGCGAAGAAGGCTACCGCCGCCACCGCGGCGAAACCGGTCAGCGCGGTCCACAGCACTTCGGCGGACACGCCCAGGCGCTCCAGCACCATGATCAGTGCGCTGACCATGATCAGCCAGCGCAGGCCCCCACGCAGCGGCAGGAGCAGCTCCGGCGGCACCGGATAACGCTCGCCGATACGGGTCACCGTGCGTCGGACCAGGCGCTGTAGCAGCCAGGCGACCAGCAGGATGAGCAGGATCTGCATCGCCACCACCAGCGGCCCGCTCCAGGTCTGCGTCAACACCTGCAAGTCTTCCATCACTCACTGGCCTCTAGTTCTTTCTGCAGGGCTTCGAGGGTTTCCAGGGCCTCCAGCCAACGTTCCTCCAGCTCGCCTTCGCGAACCTTCAGGCTCGATTGTTCGGACAGCAACTCGCGCAATTCGTCCTTTCGCGATACGTCGTACAGGGCGCTGTCGCCCAGCCGCGCCTCGATAGCGGCTAGCTTTTCGTGCAGGCCGCCGAGTTCGCGCTCCAGCTTGTCGGCCTCGCGCTTGTGCGGCGCCAGCTGCTGGCGCAGCGCGGCCGCTGCCTGGCGCTGGGCGCGCTTGTCGGTGCGTTCGGTCGGCGCACCCGGCGCGGTCTCGGCCTGCGGCGCCTTGCGCGCACGATAGTCGACCAGCCAACGGGCGTAATCGTCGAGATCGCCATCGAACGGCACCACGCGCCCATCGGCGACCAGGAGGAATTCATCGGTGGTGCTTTTGAGCAGGTGCCGGTCGTGGGAAACCACCAGGACCGCCCCGGAAAACTCCTGTAGAGCCATGGTCAAGGCCAGGCGCATTTCCAGGTCGAGGTGGTTGGTCGGCTCGTCGAGCAGCAGCAGGTTGGGCTTCTGCCAGGCGATCAGCGCCAGGGCCAGGCGCGCTTTCTCGCCACCGGAGAAGTTCAATACCGGCTCGTCCACCCGAACGCCGCGGAAGTCGAAGCCGCCGAGGAAGTCCTTGAGGGTCTGTTCGCGCTCGCCGGGGGCGATACGCTGCAGATGTAGCAACGGGCTGGCCTGTGGATCCAGCGAATCGAGCTGGTGCTGGGCGAAGTACCCGATGGCCAGGTTCTCGCCGCGCAGCAGGCGGCCGCCCAGCTCGGGCAGGTCCCCGGCCAGGGTCTTGATCAGCGTCGACTTGCCGGCGCCGTTGGGACCGAGCAGGCCGATCCGCGCACCGGGCACCAGTTGCAGCTTGACCTTCTCCAGCACCGCCTTGTCGCCATAGCCGAGACGGCCTTCGCCGAGATCCAGCAACGGCCGGGAGATCTTGTCCGACTCGCGGAAACTGAAATTGAACGGCGAATCGACATGTGCCGGCGCCAGTTCCTCTAGACGCTCCAGCGCCTTGATCCGGCTCTGCGCCTGGCGCGCCTTGGTGGCCTTGGCCTTGAAGCGGGCGATGAAGCTTTCCATGTGCGCACGCTGCGCCTGCTGTTTCTCGTAGGCCTGCTGTTGCTGAGCCAGCCGCTCGGCGCGGGTCCGCTCGAAAGCGGAATAGCCGCCGCGGTAGAGGGTCAGCTTGCGGTTTTCCAGATGCACCACGTGGTCCACCACCGCATCGAGGAAGTCGCGGTCGTGGGAGATCAGCACCAGAGTGCCGGGATAACCCTTGAGCCACTCTTCCAGCCAGAGGATGGCGTCCAGGTCGAGGTGGTTGGTCGGTTCGTCGAGCAACAGCAGGTCGGACGGGCACATCAGCGCCTGCGCCAGGTTCAGGCGCATCCTCCAACCACCGGAGAAATCACCGACCCGGCGCTCCATCTGCTCGCTGCTGAAGCCGAGCCCGGCCAGCAGCTTGCGCGCCCGTGCATCGGCGGTATAACCGTCGGCGTTGTCCAGCTCGGTATGCAGGCGCGCCAGGGCAGAACCGTCGTGCGCCGCTTCGGCGACGGCCAGCGCCGCCTGGATCTCGCGCAGGCGACTGTCGCCGTCGAGCACGTAATCCACCGCCAGGCGATCCAGGGTATCGACCTCCTGGCGCATGTGCGCGATGCGCCAGTCGGCGGGCAACAGGCAGTCGCCGGCATCCTGCCCGAGCTGGCCGCGCAACAGCGCGAACAAGCTGGACTTGCCAGCGCCATTGGCCCCGATGAGACCGGCTTTCTGGCCGGCGTGCAGGGTCAGTTCAGCAGCTTCCAGGAGGCGCTGCGGCCCGCGCTGTAGCGTAAGATTGAGGAGTCGGATCATGGCGGCGGAGTTTATCAGTTTCGCCCTTGCGGAGCGTGAGGCTGTATGACTGGAAATGTCTGGAAATTCGCGGTGGACGTCTATGCCCGGCCGGGCGTGGAAACGGCTTGCCTCGCGCTTCAGGAGCAAGGTGCGGACGTCTGCCTGTTGCTGGTCGCCGCCTGGCTTGGCAGGCGCGGTGTGAGCTGCTCGAAAGAACGCGCCCAGATCCTGGAGAACGCCGCGCGTCCCTGGCGCGAAACGGTCATCGAACCCCTGCGCAGATTGCGTTGCGCCTGGCGCGAAGCGGCAACCCACGACGCCTGCCTGGCCGAACTCCGCGAGGAAATGAAGGCCCAGGAACTACGAGCGGAACGGGAACACCTGCAACGCCTGGCCGACCTGGCCACAGCCTGGCTGGAGGGCCAGGAAGCGAATCGCAGTGCGGATGCCTGGCTGCAAGCCTGCAGCCGGGACATCTGCACGGAAGCAGAGCGCCGGGCTTTGCTGGTGCTTGGCTCGGCGGCTTTGCAGACAGCGCCTTAGGAGGCGCTGGTCGGGGCGGCACCGTTGCTGCCCGCGGCAGGCGTTGCCGAAGCAGCGCTGGAGGCGGCTGCCGGGGCGCTGGGAGTCGCCGCAGGCTTCGCAGCAGGAGCGGTGGCGGGCTTGGTTGCGGCAGGTTTCGCGGCTACGGGTTTCGCCGCAGGCTTGGCCGCCGGTTTCGCCGCAGGCTTCGCAGCCGGCTTGGCTGCAGGCTTCGCGGCCGCGGATTTCGCCACAGGCTTGGCCGCCGGTTTCGCCGCAGGCTTCGCAGCTGGCTTGGCTGCGGGCTTCGCGGCTGCGGTTTTCGCCGCGGGCTTGGCCGTCGGTTTCGCGACAGGCTTCGCTGCCGGCTTGGCGGCGGGCTTCGCGGCTGCGGTTTTCGCCGCAGGCTTGGCCGCCGGTTTCGCCACAGGCTTCGCCGCCGGCTTGGCTGCGGGCTTCGCGGCTGCGGTTTTCGCCGCGGGCTTGGCCGCCGGTTTCGCAGCAGGCTTCGCCGTCGGCTTGGCTGCGGGCTTCGCTGCCGCGGTTTTCGCCGCAGGCTTGGCCGCAGGCTTCGCCGCTACGGTTTTCACCGCAGGCTTGGCTGCCGCCTTCGCAGCAGGTTTGGTCGCGGGTTTCGCCTTGCGGCTCTCCAGAGCCTTGCCAGCAGCTTCCTTCACCTTGCCGACACCCTGCGCCAGCTTGAGGCTTTCCTGTACGTCACGCTTGAGGCCGACGATGTAGGTACGGGTGTCCGCCTGCCGGGCCTTCAGGGTATCCAACGCCTCTTCCAGGTCGCTGATGGTCTCGCGCGCCTTGGCCTGTGCCTTGGTCTTGCCGGCCTTGGCAGCATCCTGCAGCTTGGTGCGAGCCTTGTGCAGCTTTTCCTGGGCTTTGCCACGTTGCTTTTCAAGTTTGGCCAGGAGCTTTTCCGAATCGACCAGCGCTTGTTTGCACGCACCTTCCAGGTGCTCGACAAGGCTGTGGGAAAGTTGCTGCAACAGGTGCAAGGGGGTGGTGACGGGCTTCTTGTTGGCCGACATGACGTGCCTCCAGGCGGACGTGGTTGCGCCCATACTAGACCCGCACACCCCCTCTCGCCAACGGGTTCGATGTGCTACAAGCGACGTGCGCCAGGATTGCCCGCCGATTCGTTTGGAGAAACCGCATGCCGCGCCGCCTTTTCATCGGTCTTTTTCTACTGCCGCTGCCGCTTTTCGCCGCGCCTCCCAAGGACGAACTGGCCTATGCCGTAGGCGCCCGCCTGGGTATGCGCCTACAGCAGGAAATGCCCGGCCTAGAGCTATCCGAGCTGCTTCTCGGACTGCGCCAGGCCTATCGCGGCGAGGCACTTGAAATCCCCCCCGAACGCATCGAACAACTTCTGCTGCAACACGAGAACGCCACGACGGAAACACCGCGGACCACACCCGCCGAGGCCCGCTTCCTGGCCAACGAAAAAGCCCGCTTCGGCGTCCGCGAATTGACCGGCGGCGTCCTCGTCAGCGAATTACGTCGTGGCCAAGGTAACGGCATCGGCGCGGCAACCCAGGTACACGTCCGTTACCGCGGCCTGCTTGCCGACGGTCAAGTGTTCGACCAGAGCGAAAGCGCCGAGTGGTTCGCCCTGGACAGTGTGATAGAGGGATGGCGGACAGCGTTGCGAGCGATGCCTGTCGGCGCGCGCTGGCGAGTGGTGATTCCTTCGGCGCAAGCCTATGGTCACGAAGGCGCTGGCGACCTGATCCCGCCCGACGCTCCGCTGGTCTTCGAGATCGACCTGCTGGGCTTCCGCTGAAATGCAAAAACGGCGCTCTCCCGCATGGAGACGCGCCGTTTCGTAACGACTCGCCGGTGAATCAGACCGGTACTGCCGAACCCTCTGCGCCGCTCTGGCTGTGGGCGTTGTGCAGGACTTCGATGAGGCAGTCCTCCAGCTCGAAGCGTTCGTGCAACTGTTGCCGCAGGACCTTCAGCTCCGCGATGAGGCAGGCTCCTTCACGGCAATCGCCGTTGTCGCAGCGGTCGTTGAAGTTCAGCGCGGATTCGGTGATGGCTTCCAGCCGGGGGAAGATCTGCTTGGCCAGCTCCAGGCCGCGCTGATCGCCGAAGGCCTTGCCTTCCGCCGTCAGTTGCTCGTAGACCTCGAAGTGTCCGGCAGATACATAGTCCAGCAGCAATTGGCAGAAATGCTGGAGTTCTTCGGCGTTGGGCGCCGGTGCCTGAATACCGCTCAGGGCATCGAAGGCCTGCACCAGTTGCTGGCGCTCATGCAGCCAGCGATCGATCAGTTGGTGCACACCCCCCCACCGCTCTTGGGCATTACGGCAGCTTTCGAGCATGTTGTCCTCGCTTCCCTCTTCGGACGTCCCGGAGAATCATCGTCCGCTCCGAGACGCATTGCTGACGCACTCTCTGCGCTCTGTGGGAGAACGCCTGTGCAAGGGGCGGACTCCGGCGCTATGGAAAGCCAGATTATGCCCCCGGGATGACCCCATCAAGACGCCCGTACAGAAAAATTCATACGGATGTTTGATCGGTATCCCGCATCCGCTCTGGTTTTCGCCAAATCGATACGGCCGACGCTCGAGAGCTGACGAAAGACCACGCGACAGCCCGCATCAGGCACGTCGGAGGAACTGCACGATGGAGAAGCCGAGATAGGCAACGAACGCCAGCAGGCTCCATTCCGGAATGCTCAGGGTGAATAGCGTCCAGCTCACCTGGGCACAATCCGCGGTGCCATGCAGGACCAGGCGGATCACTTCCTGGAAGGGAAGCGCCTGCATCATGTAGTCGAGGCTGGGCAGGCAGGCCGGCAGTTGGTCCAGCGGAACGGTCTGCAACCATACCTGGCGGGCGGCCGTGGCCCCGCCGCCGAGAGCGAGCAGGAACACCAGCACGGAGTAGATACGCCGCCCACGCAGGCCGGGCCCCTGGATCGCGCCAGCAAGGCAGGTCAAGCCGATCAGGATGAAGAAGATCCGCTGCACGACGCACAGCGGGCAGGCCTCCAGGCCAACCACATGTTCCAGGTACAGCGCCCCGCCCATGATGGCGACGCAGGCCAGGAACGCGAGAAGGAAAAGCTGACGGGGGCTGGCCAGGGGCATGGCGGATCCACAGGTACACAGGGGAAAGGCCGCCTACGGTAGTGGAAAGCCTCCGGCCGTTTCAAGCCGCAAGGCAGCTCTGCGGCAAGGCATCCCGAATCATGCCGGGCGCCCGCGACAAGCCGCCACAGTCCTGCCGATGGAGCCGAACGGGGAACGCCGGGTGGCGTTCCCCATGCTCAAATCCCCGCCACCACCACGGGCAGCCCCGGAGTACGCCGATCGAGCAGGACCAGGCCCTCCTGGAACAACTGGTTGCTGCGCTCGACCTCGCCGAGCTGCGCCAGCAGGCGTCCCAGCTCGGCGCAGGTCTCGGCACTGCGCTGGAAGCTCAGGCTGGCCTCCAGGTATTCCCGGGCCTTGCCCCAGAGCTTGTTGATCAGGCACAGGCGCCCCAGGGTCAGCAGCAGGCCGGGATCGTTCGGATGTTCCTTGAGCCAACCTTCCGCGGCCTGCAATTGCTTGCCCGGATCGCGCCCGCGCACCTGCCCGTAGAGTTGCACCAGGGTCGCGTCGAAGCCTTGCTTGAGCGCATGGCGGAGGACTTCTTCAGCCTCTTCCTCGGCGCCCAGGCGAAGCAGTTGGGCGGCATAGCCCGCGACGATCGCCGGGTCTGCACGCAGCGCCGAAGGCACGTTCTGCCAGCGCTGGGTCAGCGGCTGCAACGCCGTTTCGCCCTCGTTCAGTCCACGCTCGCCGGCTTCCTGCAAGGAAGCCACCCAGGCACGGCGTTCGAGGTCGCGCAGTTCGGAATCCTTCAGCACACGCTCCTTGCGCAGCTCCGGCAGCAGGACGCAAAGGGCCTGCCAGTCGTGCTGGGTGACGTACAGCTGCTGCATCAGCCGCAATACCGTGCGGTGCTGCGGCTGGAGCCCGTGCAGCTCTTCGAGGGTATTGCGTGCCTGCGGGTAGTCGCCGCGATTGATCAGCAGTTGCGCACGGGTCAGGCCGACCAGCAATTGGGCATCCGGCTCGCGCTCGCGAGCCCGGTTCAGCAGGTCGTCGGCCTCGTCGTAGCGCTCGAGTTCGTTGGCGGCCCGCGCCGCGCCGAGGTAATGCATCAGCGGCCGCTCGCCCATCTCCGCAGCCCGCCGCAAATGACGCAGCGCCTGCGGCCAGTTGCCTTCGCCGAGATCGCGCAGGCCGCTGTGCTCGGCCATCTGCACGCGACGCCGGCGGTTGTAGCGCGACCAGGGGTTGACCACCCGCCCCGAGCTGCCGAGCAGGCGCAGGACCAGGCGCACCAGCACCACCAGCAGCCAGACCACCGCCAGCAGGGCGAGGAACGACCACAGGCTGGATTCGTAACGGAAGCTCTTGTAGGCGATCAGCACATAGCCGGCCTGCTCGGAGATCGCCAGCCCAACCAGCGTGGCGACCAGCACCACCGCCAGAACCAGGAGGTAGATGCGTCTCATGGACGGCCCTCCGTGGCCGGAGCCGCCTGCGCCTCAGGCACCAGGTTGCCGGCGGCCTCGCGGCGCGACACGTAGGACTGCAAGGCGCTCAGGGCCGGTGCGAGGTCAGGGACCTGCACGGTGACCGGCTGCTTCGCCAACTCATCGATACGCAACTTCAACGCGCGGCTGTCGGCCAGCTCTACGTTGAAATAGCCGTCCAGCACTTCCTGGGCCTGCTTCAGCGCCTGCTCGTAGACTTGCTGCTTGCCATTCAGCGCCGCCCACTGGGCTTGCTCCAGGGCCAGGCCGATGGTCAGGCGCACCTGCGCCAATTGCTCGCCGGCCAGCAGCGGACGAATGTCCTGGCCGGCATTGAAGTCGATGCGGATGTAGCGCGAGATCTTCTCCCACCACAGCTCCCAGGTGCTGTTGCCGTCGCCCCAGGCGACATTGCTGGCACCGCTTTCGCCTTCCTTGAAGGTCGGCGTGAGCGGTTGCAACTGGTTGACCTGCTCGCGCAACGCCGCCAGTTGCACGAACAGCCCGGTACGGTCCGGCTCCGGCAACGCACGCAGGGCCTCGAGGCTGGCCGCCAGCTTGGCGCGGGCGGCATAGGCGCCGGGATCGTTCTGCGCGCGCAGGATGTCATCGGCGCCCTGCACCAGTTCGGTGGCGCTGCCCACGTCCTGCAAGGCGGACAGGCGCAGGCTGGCCAGGCGCAGCAGGTGTTCGGCCTCGGCCAGTCGCCATTGCTGGCGGCTCTGGCCGAGGACCTTCTTCAGTTGCTCGCTGAGATGCTGCTGGTCGCCCTGCAGCTCCACCACAAGGCGTCGCCGGGCCTCCAGTTCGTCCGCGGTAGGCAAAGCGTCCAGGCGGGCAGCCAGTTGCTGGTTACGCTGGGCCAGGGATTCGGTCTTGCCACGGGCATCTTCCAGCTGCGCCAGCTGGTCACGCTCGGTGCCCTGCAACTGCTGGACCTGCCAGAAGCTCCAGCCACCCGCGCCGAGTCCCGCCACGCCAACCAGCAGGGCGAGCAACGCCAGGCCGGTGGCGGTACCGGAACGCCTGGATGCATCGGGTGCAACGGGAGAAGGGGTGGAAGTGGAAGTTCTTGCGTCGTCTTGGGGAGTGACTGCTTCGCTCACAGGTCCATCCTTTGGTCAAGAAAGTTCTAGGCGGCGCTCGTCAGGGCCGCCAGCAAGGCCGGCGCGCTCGCGCCCCGGCAATCAATCACCCGTTGCGCACCCAGTTCGCGCGCCATCTCGGCGACCCGCGGGCTGGGTACGAACAGCGGCAACCGGCCTATCTCGGGCCAATCGGCTGCCGCCAACTGATACAGATTTTGCAAACCCTGTCCACTGCTGACCACCAGGCCGTTCAGGCGTTCCGCCCGCACCCTTGCCAGCAGCTCTCCGGCCGGATAGTCCGGAGCCCGGCGCCGGTAGAGTGGCAGGTAGTCCACCTGCACGCCTTGGCCGCGCAGGCGCTCGGCGAGGAATTCTCGGCCACCTTCGCCGCGCATGATCAGCACTTTCGGATCGTGCACGCGCAGGGAATCCTGGAACGCCGGCAGCGCCAGCAACGCTTCGCTGTCGTCGCCCTGTTCAGGGTAGGTTACGTCGAGGCCGTAGGCCTCGAGGATCGCCGCGGTCGCCGCGCCGACGCTGCACCAGGTCTGCTGCGGCGGCTGCGGCCAGTAGCGGTCGAGCCGCTCCAGCCCCAGGCGCGCCGCCGGCTTGCTGACCACCACCACCGCGCAGTAGCGGTCCAGGTCGAGCATCAGCGTACGCTGCTCCGGGGTTTCTTCCAGCGGATCGATCGCCAACAGCGGCAGGCTGCTGCTATGGACGCCCGCCTCGCCGAGGCTGGCGGCCAGGGCCGCGCACTCCTCGTCGGGGCGCGTCAGCAGGAGCCGCCAGCCGCTCACGGATGTCCGGCCTCGCCGTAGACGGCTTCGAGAATCGCTTCGGCGCCCTGCTCCAGCAGGTCCTCGGCCACCCGCACGCCCAGCGCCTCGGCTTCCGCCAGTGGCGCCCGCCCCTCGGCGCGCAGCAACTGGGTGCCATCAGGCTGGCCGACCAGGCCGCGCAGCCACAGCTGGTCGCCCTCGCGGATGGCGTAGCAGGCGATCGGCACCTGGCAACCGCCGTTGAGCCGCTTGTTCAGCGCGCGCTCGGCAGTGACCCGCAGAGCCGTGTCGGTATGGTGCAAGGGTTCCAGCAAGGCATGCAGGTCGCTGTCGGCCGTACGGCATTCGATGCCGACGGCGCCTTGTCCGCCGGCGGGCAGGCTGTCGTCGACACTGATCGAGGAGCGGATGCGCGACTCAAAGCCGAGGCGGATCAGGCCGGCGGCGGCGAGGATGATCGCGTCGTATTCGCCGGCATCCAGCTTGGCCAGGCGGGTATTGACGTTGCCCCGCAGGAAACGGATCTGCAGGTCCGGCCGGCGCGCCAGCAGCTGCGCCTGGCGGCGCAGGCTGGAGGTGCCGACCACGCTCCCGGCTGGCAGTTGCTCGAGGCTGGCGTAGGTGTTCGAGACGAAAGCGTCACGCGGGTCTTCGCGCTCGCAGATGGTGTAGAGGCCGAGCCCCTCGGGAAAGTCCATCGGCACGTCCTTCATCGAATGCACCGCGATGTCGGCGGCGCCTTCGAGCAGGGCGGTTTCCAGTTCCTTGACGAACAGGCCCTTGCCGCCGATCTTCGCCAGCGGTGCGTCGAGCAGCTTGTCGCCGCGACTGGTCATCGGCAGCAGGGTGACGGTCAAGCCGGGATGCGCCTGTTCCAGGCGCGCCTTGACGTATTCGGCCTGCCACAAGGCGAGGGCGCTCTGGCGAGTGGCGATGCGGATTTCGCGGGACGACATGGGATATTCCGTGCACAGGGATGCGCCCATGATAACAGTTCGAACCCGAGTGCGCGGACGCTGGGCCCGATAGCCGCACCCGGGTCGCTGGCGAACCGCCGACCGCCGTCAGAGCTGATGCATCAGACGCCTGACCCCGGCCACGTGCCGCCGGCTGACGGTCAGCGCATCGCCGTCGAGGCCTTTCAGGTAGAGCTGGAAATGCCCCAGCGGCGTACGCTGCAGGCGTTCGATCCGTTCGCGGGCGACCAGCGCGTTGCGGTGGATGCGCACGAAGCGCTCGCCGAACTCGTCTTCCAGCGCCTTCAACGGCTCGTCCAGCAGCACCTCGCCCTGCGCATGGCGCAAGGTCACGTACTTGTGGTCGGCAATGAAGAAGATCACCTCTTCCAGCGGGATCAGCTCGATCCCCTTGCGGGTCCGTGCACTGATGTGGCTGCGCGGACCGCTGCCGCCGGAGGCCGGGGGCTTGGTCAGCGCGGCCAGTTGCACGCGGTTCGGTCGCGAGGCTTTCTTCAACGCCTCGGCCAGGTCTTCGCTGCGCACCGGCTTGACCAGGTAGCCCACGGCGCTGACCTGGAAGGCTTCCAGGGCGAATTCGTCATGGGCCGTGCAGAAGATCACAGCCGGCGGCGCTTCCCGCTCGCAGAGTCTGGCCGCGACCTGGAGGCCGTCCAGACCGGGCATGCGGATATCCAGCAGGACGATATCGGGCTTGAGGCTGTCGATCAGCGTCAGCGCTTCTTCGCCATTGCTGGCCGAGGGCTCGAGGACGCGATAGCCGTCCAGTTGCCCTACCAATCGGGCCAGGCGCTCTCGCGCCAGAGGTTCGTCATCGACAATCAGGACATTCATAAGCTCAGGCTTCCTGCATGAGTCGCGCACATGGATAGCGTAGACAGGTGTAGTGCCGTCCGTCACGGCGCTCGACGCTGAGACTCGCTTTAGGCCCGAAAAGTGCCCCAAGTCGTGCATCGATATTGTGTAACGCCTGTCGCGTGCCTTTCGACGGGGGCGACTCGAGCGCCTCGTCGTAGGGGTTGCTCACACATAGCTGGAACACTCCTTCACGATAAACCGCCTCGACCTGCACCAGGCCACCTTCGACCCGCGGCTGGATGCCATAGATAAGCGCATTTTCCAGCAGCGGCTGCAAGGTCAGTTGGGGGATCGGCAGGTTGGCCGGCACCCCGTGCACCTGCCAGTCCAGTTGCAGGCGATCGCCAAGACGATACTGCTCAATGGAAAGATAGCGCCTTGCCAGCGCCAGTTCCTCCTCCCAGGAAACTAAAGTGCCGGGCTTCGCCAGGCTGGCCCGGAACAGGTCGGACAGGTCCAGCACCGCATGCTCGGCCTTCAGCGGGTCCAGCTCGATCAGGCTGGCGATGCTGTTCAGGCTGTTGAACAGGAAGTGCGGGCGAATCCGCGCCTGCAGCGATTCCAGGCGCGCCTGCAACTCGGCCTGCTGCTGCCGGCGCCACTGGCTCTGCAGGTAAAAGTAGCGCAGCACCAGGGCGGACATGATCAGCGCGATCAGCGCGTGCCGCAGATACAGATTGACCTCGCCGGCACGCGTCAGTTCTCCGCCCAGCTGATAGTGCTCGGCGACCGCCGTGCAGCCCAGGGTGAGGGCCACCACCAACAGGCAGCAGGCACTCCCCGCCAGCGCCACCGGCAGGCGTGCGAGCAATGGCCGCAGGCGGCAGAACAGCGCCGCCGAGAGCAGTACGATCCACTGCACGAACAGCGACGCCAGGGCCAGGCGCACCCAGTTGAAGCTCGGCGTCATCGGCTCCGCCAGCACCAGCACGAGCACCAGCAGCTCCGCCAGCAGCACCAGGGTGAACAGGGCTTCGGCTTCGCAGAGCTCGGGAATGAAGAAGTCGTCTTGGACGGCCGGCCGGGTCGAGCGGCCGGGCTTGAATCGGATAGGCATCGACAGAGTTTCCGCAAGGCCCGTGGCGCCCGCAAGACAGCCGCGGGCGTACGGGCGAAATAAAGCACCGAAATGCCATCTGCCGCAAAAAACCGCGAAACAGCGCTCGTTCCGGCTTCGTCGACGAGCCGCCGGTTTTTCCTCCCGGCCTGCTATCATCGTCGCACTTTGCCCGTCACGCAGGCCGCGCGGCCTGTCCGTTTCTTGTTGCAGCGAGAGATACCATGAGCGTAGAGAAGACCAACCAGTCCTGGGGCGGCCGCTTCAGCGAGCCCGTCGACGCCTTCGTCGCCCGTTTCACCGCCTCCGTCGACTTCGACAAGCGTCTCTACCGCCACGACATCATGGGTTCCATCGCCCACGCCACGATGCTGGCCAAGGTCGGCGTGCTGAGCGACGCCGAGCGCGATGCGATCGTCGACGGCCTGCAACAGATCCAGGCGGAAATCGAAGCCGGCAGCTTCGACTGGCGCGTCGACCTGGAAGACGTGCACATGAACATCGAGGCGCGCCTGACCGACCGCATCGGCGTCACCGGCAAGAAGCTCCACACCGGCCGCTCGCGCAACGATCAGGTGGCCACCGACATCCGCCTCTGGCTACGCGACGAGATCGACACCATCCTCGCCGAGATCACCCGCCTGCAGGAGGGCCTGCTGGGCCTGGCCGAAGCGGAAGCCGATACCATCATGCCCGGTTTCACCCACCTACAGACCGCCCAGCCGGTGACCTTCGGCCACCACCTGCTGGCCTGGTTCGAGATGCTCGGCCGCGACTACGAGCGCCTGGTCGACTGCCGCAAGCGGGTCAACCGCATGCCGCTCGGCTCGGCGGCCCTGGCCGGCACCACCTACCCGATCCAGCGCGAGATCACCTGCCAGTTGCTGGGCTTCGACGCGGTTGGCGGCAACTCCCTGGACGGCGTCTCCGACCGCGACTTCGCCATCGAATTCTGCGCCGCCGCCAGCCTGGCGATGATGCACCTGTCGCGCTTCTCGGAAGAGCTGGTGCTGTGGACCAGCGCGCAGTTCCAGTTCATCGACCTGCCCGACCGCTTCTGCACCGGCTCCTCGATCATGCCGCAGAAGAAGAACCCCGACGTGCCGGAGCTGGTACGCGGCAAGTCCGGCCGGGTGTTCGGCGCCCTCACCGGCTTGCTGACCCTGATGAAGGGCCAGCCGCTGGCCTACAACAAGGACAACCAGGAAGACAAGGAACCGCTGTTCGACGCCGCCGACACCCTGCGCGATAGCCTGCGCGCCTTCGCCGACATGGTCCCGGCGATCCGGCCCCGGCGCGAGATCATGCGCGAGGCGGCACGCCGCGGTTTCTCCACCGCCACCGACCTGGCGGACTACCTGGTGCGCAAGGGCCTGCCGTTCCGCGACTGCCACGAGATCGTCGGCCACGCAGTGAAGTACGGCGTAGACAGCGGCAAGGACCTCGCCGAGATGAGCCTCGACGAACTGCGCCGCTTCAGCGAGCAGATCGACGCCGACGTCTTCGACGTGCTGACCCTGGAAGGCTCGGTCAACGCCCGCGACCATATCGGCGGCACCGCGCCGAACCAGGTCCGTGCCGCCGTCGCCCGCGGCAGAAAACTGCTGGCACAGCGCTGAAGTCGCGCCCAGTGCCCGGCAGATCTCCCTGTCCTACCCGAGACTTGATCGCACGGCGGGACAGGAACGCCCTTGTAGATCGACAGCCACTCTAGTGAAAGTCCTTCTTCGCTAACCGGTCGCAATGGCGGAATAACTCAGCATCAGTGCTCATCATTGAAATCATCGGCCCTGGGCGTGGCAAAAATGCCCTTGGCTTCCTGGCGCCGGTAATAGGCTTCGATGCTTAGCCCGGGATCGATGCGCGCCCTGACGATGCAGGGCTGCTGTTGCCAGGGATACTCATGCAGGCGTCGGTCCAGCTCCTTGCGCTCCTTGGCTGGCCAGCCCTGGTAGGTGCGCTGGCGCCAGTAATGGGGATCGCGTCCGGTATGCCGATCATGCTCGGCGGTGACCGGATCCAAGGGGCGGCTCGGCTCCAGGACCGGCAGGTCGGGCAACGGCTGGGTCACGTCCATGTAGCGTTGCAGGCAGTCCCAGAAGGCCAGGGCATTGACCTTGTCGAGACCGAGGGAGTGGACGCGGGTGGCCAGACAGACCTTGTTGTCGGTATAGCGGTGATGCAACCAGAGCGCATAGTCGTGGCTGCCGTAGCCACTGGGCAGCAATTGCAGCACCGGATCGAACTCGTCGAAGGGAGCGACGAACAGGCGGCGGAAGCGACGCTTGAAGCGGAGCATGCCGTCCAGGCGATTGAATTCACTGCCATCTTGCTTGAAGACTTTGCTGTAGAGCCAAAGGATGGCGCTGAAGCCGACTGCACCCATAAAATAAGTAGCTACGCCTATCCAAATTGCTATTTGCAAACCATTGGTTCCAAATATTGTTCCATACTGGTACAAAGCCAATGGGATTGAAAATAAAAAACCCGACATCTGAATAACGTGAAGATATTTTTTATTCGAAAGAAAGGCCACCATGGATATTACTGAAACAGCCACCACAAAGAATGAGCATACCAAGATGTAGAGTTGCTGTATGTCCCTCCTCCACTCTCCGGTGGCTTCTCCCATTATGCCAATTCCCAAAGCAATCCATACAAAAAAATAGCACAGCATCCTAAGCGTGAATATTATATAAGGAATTCTGCTAGAGTTCTGGAACTGCCAACGCATAGAGTTGCAATATGCCTCAGCACCTCCAACCTCTGACTTATCCTCAGCCCCGATCGAAAGCTGCCCTACAATCTCCATTTCCGGATCTAGATTGGCATAGTTCCCAAAGGCAAGATGGGTGTCAAAAATACCATTACGGTTAGACTCCTCCTTCCACCTTGGCGGCGGTAAAGAGTCGTTGACTTCACTGCGATAAGCACTGGCTGAGTACGTGGCATCCATGTGTACAGTCATACGTTGAACTCACTGTTCTCTATCAACCAATAAGGTGGCGCAGCATGGGGGTCCAAGTCGTCCGGGGGAAGGTACCGATTGGCGGATGTGAATGCACTCCAACTCTTCGGGCTGGGTTGAGGCAGGACAAGCCGCTGCTCAGGCTGGTCGGCATTGAGTTCGAACTGTGCGCTGATCTTCAAACCCTGGGTCATGCGCATGCTATAGCGGGCCCGAGGAGACAACTGCGGAATCGGCAGGCTGGCCGGCAGCACGTAGAGCACGCTGGCAGCATCCAACGGCAAGGCTTCGAGCTTGGCGGGGCCCGCGGGGACCCGATGGTAGCGCTTGACGCCGAACAGGGTGCCCGGATCGATCGGCAAGCTGCTGAGAAACTCCTGGGCCACCAGGCGGAACGCCTTCTGGCCATTCTCGAACATGGCCAGGAGCGGGGAACTCAGCACCACGGCCCAATCGTTTGCCTCCAGCGCCTGCAACTTGGGGTCGATGCAGGATAGCGCAGTGCGGCTGACCGCTTGGCGACCCCGTTCCGCTTCCTGCAAGACAGATCGATGCGCCGCCGGCGCCAATTTGCGCCAGTCTTCCAGGCGATGGACAAAGACCCGCGGATGGCCGAGGACTCCCAGCAATTGGCGATAGGCCGTTTGCGGGTCTTTCAGATGGGCGAAGCGCTGGTCCTGGCCCATCAGCGAATCGAGCAGGCCAGCCTCGGCGAATTGCCGGCCGAAGGGGCCTTTCTTGACGATGGTTTCCGCATCGCTGTCAGTCAGTAGATTAGCGACCACAGTGCCTCCGATCGCCAAAACCGCACCAGCCAGCAAAGCATAAGGGTTTACTATCCATCCTAGGACGTAGGCACCCCACAGGCCCCCACCCACTGCGGCCACACCGTAGGCCGCAGCCGCATCGCTATCTCCCTGCCTCAAAGCTCGGTAGCCATCCCATACACTGATGCCTGCACCGAATAGTGTGGCTGCGCCACCAAGCCCACGTAGCAACCCTAACTTAGGGCTGCCTGTTTGAACTTCTAGATTCCTGGCCCATCGAGGGGATATTTGGGCTACCGATATACGTGGGGTTTCTAGATACTTTGCAGTAGATGGTCCGAAAAGCAGCTTTGCATGGCTTCCTCCAGCGGCTGTTAAATCGATTACTGCACCGACAGCCCCGATCGTCCCTCTGTGCTTTTCTCCACTGTCTACAAAGCCACTGTATGCCTGCACCTGCACATTCAAGTTATAAATCGCAAACCCCAGCATCATCGTCGGCACGATGCGAGTGTTCTCCATCACCTGGGTCAACGTGCCTAACTGCGTACGGAATTTCGTGTAGGCAAGCAGGTCCGGGTGATCCTTGGGTACCGCCACCACCATGACGTTGCGCAGGTTGGCGCGACTCATGCCGGTGTCGCGGGGACTGGTGCCGGCCAGGGGATTGCCGGCACCGTCCTGAACGATGGCGCGCCGATAGCTCTTGCGCCTCAGCTCCTGGCGCTCGACCTCGGTCAGACCGTTGCGCAGGCCGGCTCCGCGCACGCCGACGACAACCATGTCGAGCGGCACCTGACTGTCGGGCAGCAGGCGGATACCTTTCATCTTCACCGAGAGGGCGCTCAGAGTATTGAAGGTCGGTGCGAACAAGCGGTCGAGCTGGATCTGGGTGGCGCCCTGGGACAGCCGGCCGAGTTGCTCGACTA
This sequence comes from Pseudomonas sp. 203-8, assembly GCF_020708595.1. Classification (NCBI taxonomy): domain Bacteria; kingdom Pseudomonadati; phylum Pseudomonadota; class Gammaproteobacteria; order Pseudomonadales; family Pseudomonadaceae; genus Pseudomonas; species Pseudomonas sp. 203-8. Next base: position 657,731 of record NZ_JAJFDF010000001.1, read on the forward strand.
CGCTGGCGCCGAACACGTCCAGCAGGTCGCCGAGGAAGTAGGCGAGGCTCTTGCCGGCGCTGGGCTGGTCGACCTCGCCCAGCAGACTGGCTCCCAGCATCAGCGTGCTGAGGCCCATTGCGTCGGGGTCCGGCGTCCGCGGGCTATCGCGCAGCGCCTGCAGGCGCCGAACCGGCTCGGGAAGTTGTCCTTCGTCCTTGGCCAGGAGCATGGCGCCAAGCGGGTGGCTTGCCTGCAGAACCGTGCTGACCACCCGCTCGACATGTGCCGCCAGCGCCCGGTAGGCGGTACCGCTGTACAGTGCGTCGCAGCGGTCGGGAAGCTGGTTCAGCGCAGCCAGTGCCTCGCTCATCAGGCTGTAGGGCTCCAGCAGGGCTTCGTCGCACTGGTGGGTCCAGTCCTGCAACACCGGGTGCAAGGGGCCTTCCAGCAGGGCAACCAGATGCTCGACCTGCTGCGTCAGGTGGATTCGGCAAGACTGTCGCTCCTCGGCGAAGATCGCCTCGTCCAGTTCGGCCTGATCGACCTCGCCCCTGAGCTTGGCGAGCGGGCCGTCGAGCATGTTGCTCAGCACCTGTGCATAGCGTCCGTTGGGACGGTGCGGCAGCAGTGCATTGAGGCTGCGCAAGTAGGCGGCGCAGTGGCGCGCCTGCGCCGCAGCGTGGCGCAAGGCGAACAGCGAGTCGTCGAGCATCAGCCCGATGAGGTTGGGATGGCCACGCAGCTTGAGGGTTTCCAGTACGTCCTCTCCGGCTTCCAGAGTAGGTAGCGCAGAGGGCGGAGCCTGCTTCAGCAGGGGCGCCAATTCCTGCTGGCGTCGCTGCAACTGGCACACCAGCGACTCTTCGCGAAAGGCGGCGAACGCAGGTGTGAATTCCGCCGGGTCTTCCAGCGCGCTCTCGACGTTGAAGTCGCGAGGTCGCAAACCCTGGGCGTGATGATCAATGACCAGCGCGGGTTGATGGATGGAGGCTTTCCAGTGCTGGTTGGCCACCGAGGCGTTCCAAGCGGACGCCATCTGCTGGCAGCGCCGGTTGACCCGCTGCGGGTCCTCCTCCAGCCAGTCGATGTACGACCAAGGCCAGGGAGTTTCGCTATAGGCCATGGTGTAGCGTGGGATCACGAACTGCCCCTTGACCAGCACCGGCACCAGGATCAGCGCTTGTGTCTTGCCTACGGCCGGACGCTTGTCCGCACGCTGGCTGCGCCCCTGCAGGAGATCGACTTCGAACAGGTTGCCCTTGCCATCACATTCCAGTTCGCGCCACAACTTGCCGTCCTGGAACAGGTAGATCCGTCCCGCCCGCGGTAGCGCGCCGGCGGGCAGCTGGTCGCCATAACCGGCCTTGCCCAGCGTTGGCAGGCGGACCAGCGGCATCACAGCCAGGAAGGTGTTCTGCTGGATACGCTCGTGCTCCTCATGGCCGAGCATATCGCTGGCCACCGGAATCTGCAGGATACCGCCGTCCTGTCGCTCGACGTTCAATGCCAGTCGTGCACGCCGATCGTTCTGGTAGGCGGTGCGCTTGCGCACGCCTTCGTCGATACTCTGGTCCTGGAATCCGCTCATGCCTCGCTCTCCGGTGGCAACAGTACGACCTGGCTTCCTTGCGCCGGGTCTCCCCAGACATCGACGATCAATTGTTCCGGCCCCTTCCGCTCGGGACGGCTACGCGCCGGGTTGTCCAGTACCTGGCCCGCTGTCGCCGCATCCGCGTCGAGCGGCGGCCCCGGCAACAGCGGCGCCGCGCCGCTGCCGTTGCCCGGGCTGCCGCCGGAGTTGACCCGGACGTTGGCCCCGGAGAGGGTCACGCCGCTGGCGTCGAGCTTGAGGAAGCTGCCGCCGCCCTTGAGGGTCAGTTCGGCGCCGGCCTCCAGCACCACCTTCAGACCGCTGCTCAGGTGGATCTCCTGGCCGGCCTCGACGAACTGGCCGCTGGCGATCTTCAGGTGCTGGTCGTTGGCTACGGTGAGGTGGTCGCTGGCTCGGACCTCCACCTTGCGCTCGGCGTGGGTGGTGCGGTGTTCCTCGGCCTTGAACTCGCTGTAGCTGTTCGCCTGCACGGTGTCGTGGCGTTGGTGACCGACGCGGATCTTCTGGTCGTGCTCGATGTTTTCGTCCCAGTCGCGCTGGGCATGGACGAAGATCTGCTCCTGGCCCTTGCGGTCCTCGATGCGCAGCTCGTTGTAGCCACCGCCGCCAGGGCTGCTGAGGCTCTTGAAAACGCTGCGGGTCTTGTGCGCCGGCAGTTCGTAGGGCACCGGATGTTCCCTGTGGAACAGGCAGCCGGTGACCAGCGGCTGGTCGGGATCGCCTTCGAGGAAGGTCACCAGCACCTCCATGCCGACCCGCGGGATGGCGATGGCACCGTAGTTCCTTCCCGCCCAGCCGGAGGCAACGCGTAACCAGCAACTGCTGCTGTCGTCGGCCTGGCCCTCGCGATCCCAGTGGAATTGCACCTTCACCCGACCGTAGCGATCGCAGTGGATTTCCTCACCCTTCGGGCCGGTCACCACCGCGCTCTGCGTGCCGAGGATGCGCGGCTTCGGCGGCGTCGGTGGGGGACGGAAGAACGCCTCCCAGGGCGCGGCCTGGAAGCGGTTGCGGTAACCCTGCCGGAAGTCGTCCGGGCTCGCCGAGGCATCGGAGACGATGCTTTCCTCCAGCACCTGAGGCTGCCGCCCCTCGTGAATCACCTCGGTGAGCAGCCAGAGGTCGTTCCAGCCCGCCTGGGGATGGGCGGCCAGCGGCAGGAAGTGGCCGCTGAGCAGCAACGGTTGGTCGCTGCGGCCCTCGGCCAGGCGGTAGTCGCTGCGCTGCCGTTCGAGGGCGCGCCTGGCCAGGTGCTTTCCGCGCTCGCGGTCGACGAAGCGACCGGGATAGTCGTAGTCCTCGAGGTCCGGCCGGGCTTCGCCGCGGGCGGCGCTTTGCAGCGTCAGGCGCGGTTTCTCGAAGTCGTAGTCGCGGCGGGTGACGCGGCTGGTGCGGGTTTCCAGGCGTACGCCGAAGCGCTTGACCGCCGGCCGGTCGGCGACCAGGCCGGAGTCCTGCTGGTAGGCCACCGGCGCGAGCCGCGGGAACACCGTCTGGTCGTCGCCGAACACCAGCAGGTGCGCCGTGGCGCTGTGCTGGAAATGAAAATGGATGCCCTCCTCGCAGCACAGGCGCTGGACGAACTGCAGGTCGCTCTCGTCATACTGCACGCAGTATTCGCGCTCGGGGTAGCGGGTGCCGAGCTGGAAGCGGTAGGCGTCGGCGAGGATGCCGTGTTCCTCCAGCACCCGACCGACGATCTGCGGCACCGTGAGGTGCTGGAAGATGCGCTGGTTGGTGCGCTGGGCGAGGTAGGCCAGTTGCGGGACGAGGGTGATGCGGTAGCGGGTCAGGCGCTTGCCCGAGTCGCCCTGTCCGGCGCTGCGCACCAGGCCGTGGATACCGTTGCCGGCGGGCCCGAGGGTAAGGAAGGCGGGTTTGTGCAGCAGGCTTTCGAGGTCCGGCACGGGGCGTTCGCCGACCAGCTCCAGGTCGAAGGCGAACGGCTGGCTGATGGCTTCGCGGCCGCTGAAGGAGAGCACCTGCAGGTCGAGGGCGAGGCCGTCGATGGCGAGGCTGAAATGGGTCTGGTTGGCTGCTGCGAACATCCGTTGTCCCTCACTGGCGCAGGCGACCGATTCGATTGTCCTGCCTGGCGCGGGCGAGACAAGGGCGCGCAGGCTCGATCGGAAGCTGCCTACAACAAACAAAGCGGCATCGACCCGGCGCGGGCTTTCCTGGCCACGGCGCTATGGGTCATCGAGGGCACGACGGCCAGCGAGGCTGGCCGCGTGCGGCGGTCGCGGCTCAGCCGGCGACCGGGGAGCGCCAGTCGTCGGAGCCGGAGGTGCCGGAGACTTCGTGGGTCCAGGTGATCTTGCGGTAGGTGAAGTGCACGTCTTCCAGGTGGGTGAAGTGGGCGTTGCCCGGGTCCTGGCAGTTGTGCATGTAGTCCTTGATGTCGACGATGATCGCGTCTTCCAGGACGGTGGTGTAGTAGTGCTCCTGGGTGCCGGCGGCGGAGGTGCGGTACCACTGGATCTCCACCTTGGTCAGGCGCTCGCCGGAGGTCAGGGCGGCCAGCAGCAGCGGCGAGGCCTTGTCGAAGACCTTGGTGATGACCACCGGCTTGTGCACGCGCTGGCCGGTCGGCTGGCCGGACTGCGGGTCGCGCGGGATGATCACTTCGTGGTTGAAGCCCTGGACCATCACCTGGTCCTCGTGGCCTTCCTGGTAGGTGTTGCCGACCGAATCCTCGGTGAAGGCGCCGGCGGTGATCAGGCCCTGCTTGGTGCCGGTGATGGACATATAGGCGGGGGTTGCCATGGATGCATTCCTTGTCAGTGGTAGCCGGGACGACATGTCCTGGTGCGGCAGCTACCCAACAAGCTTCGTGCCAATAAAATATTTACCTTTTAAATCAAATTCTTGAAGAATCTCCCGGCCCGCACGAACACTTTCCCCTGGGTTTACCCCGAAAAAGTGAGCAAGTTGTTGCACAGTGCTATGCAAGAACTTGCTCACTTCATCGAAGACCCCGTCAGGCCTTGGCCCCAGCGTGGTATCCACAGCTTTTCCCGAAGTTATCCAGCAAAAAGTTGCACACCTGCCGAGTGCCTCAGAGCCAGTTCTTGAACTTGAACCAGAGGTACGGAAGGATCGCCGATACCACCATCATCCCCAGCGCCATCGGATAGCCGATGGACCAGTCCAGCTCGGGCATGTCCTTGAAGTTCATGCCGTAGACGGTGCCCACCAGGGTCGGCGGCAGGAACAGTACGGCGGCGATGGAGAACACCTTGATGATGCTGTTCTGCTCGATGTTGATCAGGCCAAGGGTCGCGTCGAGGAGGAAGTTGATCTCGGTGGACATCTTCGCCAGGTACTCGTCCAGCGAGCGCACATCGCGCTCCACGGTCTTCGCCAGCACCTTGGCCGGCTCGGAAAGCCAGCCGTTGCAACCCTGGCGGAAATAGCTGTTCATCCGATTGATGCTGAGCAGGCTGTCGTTGAGCTTGGACAGCAGCGAGCTGCTGCGCCCGAGGTGCTTGATGATCTGCTGCAGGTCGGTCTTCGGCTTGCGGGTCTGGGCGGTGGACTCGGCGAAGATCTCCCGCGACATGCTGCTCAGTTGCCCCTGTACGGCCTCCAACACGTCGGCGATGCGGTCCACCAGGCTGTCCATCATCAGGGCGAACAACTGGGTGCTGCTGCGGTTGGCGTCGAGCTGGCGGATGCAGCGGTTCTCGAACTCGCGGAACGAACGCAGGTCGGCGTAGCGCACGGTAATCAGCCATTTCTCGCTGAGGACGAAGGTCACTTCCTCTGTGCTCGGCCGGTGCTCGGTGATCCCGCCGACCACCGAAGTGGTCATGTAGAGGACGTTGCCGTCCTCGTAGAAGCGCGACGAATCCTCGATCTCGGCCATCTCCTCGCGGGTCGGGATGTTCACCTGCAGGTGGGATTCGAGCAGGCGCTCCTCTTCGGGGGTCGGGTGATGCAGGTCGATCCACAGGGTGCCCGGCGGCAACCCCCGCTGGGCATCGTCGTGCTGGCGTCGCTCCAGGCGGTCGCCGGAAAGGATGTAATAGGTGATCATGTCGGGTATCGCTACCTTCGCGGCCATCCGTTGGCCAAGCAGGGTGGACAACTTCCCGCCGCCGCACAAGCGGTACTTTGCGCCAGAACGAGGAACGCCCGATGAGCGAACAGGACGACAACCAGGAAGACGGCTTCGCCGAGGAAAAACTGATCCAGGCCATCGAGAACCAGATCGAAAGCGAGAATCCGCCGGCGGCGCGCGCCGTGTTCAACAAGCTGACCCTGGTCGGCTACGAGCGCGACGAGGCGCTGGGCATGATGGCCTACGTGCTGGCCCACGAGATCAACGCCATGCTCGCCGCCGACCGCGCTTTCGACAGCGCCGGCTACGAGCATGCGCTGCGTGCCCTGCCGACGTTGCCGGACGACGAATGAGCGGAGCCGGGCCGACTGGTGCCGGCGAATGCCCCTCGTATCCATGCGGTTTTGTTTCGCCAAACGCCTGCCGCTCTGGTAGAAAGGTGGCGCCCACTCTCCGTGCCACCTGCTTTCGCGGAGCGATACCGGATGCGATCCTGGTTCCACTTCCTGCCCATCTGCCTGCTGCTGGCCCTTTCCGGCCCGGCAGCGGCCGTCCCGACAGAACCCCTGGTGCTCGGCGCCGAAGACGACTGGTATCCCTATACCGCCTACAAGGACGGCCGCATCCAGGGCATGAGCGCGGACATCGTGCGGGCCGCCTTCAGGGCTGCGGACACGCCGGTCCAGCTCAATCCCTACCCCTACTCCCGCTGCATGAAGCTGGCCCTGAAAGGCTTGATCGCCGGCTGCTTCAATACCTCGCCGAACCCGCACATCCTCGCCGACTACCGTCTGCCCCGGCATCCGTTGTTCCGCGCGGAGATCCAGCTCTGGGCGCGACGCGACGAAGCGCGGCCGGTGAATGCGGAGCAGGCGCTGAGCGGACGGAAAGTCGCGGTGACCCTCGGCTATGAATACGGCGACGGCTTCGATCGCCGCCACGACCTGGTGCGCATCCCGGTGCGCAAGGACTACTACGGTTTCCTCATGCTCCAGCGCGGCCGCGTCGACTACGCCCTGGCCTACCGCAATACGGCTCGCCAGTTGTTCAGCGAACATCCCGAACTGGAAGGCCAGTTCCAGCCGGTGGCCACGGTCCACCGCCCGGAGCTGTACCTGTCGTTCTCGCGCCGCCACCCGCAGGCCGAGCATCTGCTCGAACGCTTCGACCTCGGCATGCAGCGCATCCTCGCCAGCGGCGAGTACCAGAAGATCCTCGACGGCTGGAGCCAGGCCGCCGACGCTACGCCCTAGTCCAACTACACTCACCGGTGCTCAACACCGCAAGGAGCCGACATGGCCTTCACTCCCGAGCTGATCGACGAACTGGAACTGCTGGCGCTCTTCAACCTGAACAACACCCAGGAAGGACTCAAGGTCCATCACACCGCCGACGGCAAGGCCGTCGCCGCCGCCCGACGCCTGCACGACAAGGGGCTGATCGACCAGCCCGACGGCGGCTACCTGACCAGTCTGGGGCTGGACGCCGCGGAGCAGGCACAGGGCCTGCTGACCATCCTCAAGGGTTGACGGAAGCGGCCATCGCGACCTGCTCCCGACAGGCCGCGACGGTTACCCCGGTTCGCGGTGCGGTGCTCAAGCCGCCGCGCTTCCGGGCGATACAATGGCATGACCGGAGCCAGGCACGGCGCCTGGCCTTGCCTGTGCCCGGACGCCCATGAACCGACATCCCGCACTCAGCCTCGATCTCGACGATGGCATCGACCGCAAGGTCCTCGGCCAGTTGCGCCAACGCTTCCTGGCGGTCAATGCCGGTCGCCTGCAACGCGCCCGGCAGGCGTTGTCCAGCCGCCAGGAGCGGGTCCTGCGCCTGCTACCGCTGCTGTTCCACATCAACCATCCGCTGCTGCCGGGCTACCTGTCGGCCAGCACGCCAGCGGGCCTGAGCGGTTTCGAGGCGGACGACGAAGTACTCGCCGAAGCCCAGCGCCTGGCCCGCTCGTTTGTCTACAAGCCACGCAGGCAAGAACCCGCACAGCAGCCGATCCACGGCCTGTTCCTGATGGGCAGCCTGGGGAGCCTGGCCCAGGAGGAACAGAGCGATCTCGACCTCTGGGTCTGCCATGCCCCAGAACTGGAGCCCGGCGCGCGCCAGGAGCTGCGCCGCAAGTGCGCGTTGATCGAGGACTGGGCGCGCAGCCAGGGCAGCGAGGTGCACTGTTTCCTGATCGACGTCGCCCGTTTCGGCCAGGACGAACGCAAAGACTGGAAAGAGTCCGGCGGCGACGGCAATACCCAGCACTTCCTGCTGCTCGACGAGTTCTACCGTAGCGCGATCTGGCTCGGCGGACGCACCCCTCTATGGTGGCTGGTGCCGCAGGCCCATGAACGGCGCTACGACGAATACTGCCGGACCCTGCTCGGCAAACGCTTCATCCGCGCCGAAGAGGTGCTCGACCTCGGCCACCTGGCGCACATCCCCGCCCGGGAGTTCATCGGCGCCGGCCTCTGGCAGTTGTCCAAGGCCATCGATTCGCCCTACAAGTCGCTGCTCAAGCTGCTGCTCACCGAAGCCTACGCCAGCGAGCACCCGCGGGTCCGCTGCGTCGCCCTGCGCTTCAAGGAGCAGGTATTCGCCGGCCAGCTCGATCTCGACGAACTGGACCCCTACGTCCTGGTCTATCGCCATCTCGAACGCTACCTGCGGGAACAGCAGGCGCCGGAACGCCTGGAACTCGTGCGGCGCTGCCTGTACCTCAAGGTCGGGCGCAAGCTCGGCGGTCGCCAGCGCCAGGCGCAGAAGGGCTGGCAGCACCTGTCGATGGAGCGGCTCGTCGCGGAATGGCAATGGGAGCCTCGCCGCTTGGCCCTGCTCGACAGCCGCAGCCAGTGGAAGATGCGCCAGGTGATGGAAGAGCGTCGCACGGTGGTCAACGAACTGACCTACAGCTACCGCCTGCTGTTCCAGATCGCCCGCCAGCAAGGCGCTGACAGCGGCATCGACAGCCGTGACCTGGGCCTGCTCGGCCGCCGCCTGTATGCCGCCTTCGAGCGCAAGGCAGGCAAGGTGGAGAACATCAACCCGGGGATCGCCCCGGATCTCGGCGAAGACGTCCTGACCCTGGTCCAGCTGCCCGCCGACGACGACCGCGAGCAGGCGCAGTGGGCGATCTTCCCCGGTGCCCTGGGCGCTCACCAGTGGCCTGACTACGCGCCGCTGAAACGCAGCCTCAGGCTGGTCGAGCTGCTCGCCTGGTGCCATCGCAACGGCGTCATCGACAGCGCCACCCGGCTGTCCCTGCATCCCGGCCAGAGCGACCTCGGCGATGCCGAACTGGACAATCTCCTGGGCAGCCTGCGGCAGTTTCTGCCTGTCCCCCTGGCGACCGTGGACGACGCCGACCTGCTGCAACCGCGTCGGCTCAAGAGCGTCCTGCTACTGGTCAACGTCGGTGTCGACCCGCTGCGCCACCACAGCCAGATGAACCTGCACATGGCTACCGGGCGTACCAACGTGCTTGGTTATGCCGGGGTGCGCGACAACCTGGTGCTGACCCTCGACCAGCTCAGCCTCAACAGCTGGAACGAACTGACGGTGCGCCATTACGCAGGCCCCCAGGCGCTGCCCGAGTGCCTTGCCGAGTTCCTCGACGCCGTCCGCGAAAAGCCCGGAAGCCCGCCGCAGCCGCCTGAACTGATGGTGCGCTGCTTCTGTCGCAACCGGGCCGCCGCCATCGCCGTGCGGGTCGAAGAGCTGTTCCGCGAGACCTACGGGCAACTGCTTGGCGGCCAGCCAAGCCGCTACCTGCTGCAGATCCGCCAGCAGTACCACCTGCTGGAAATGTCGCCGGAAGCGGTCAGCCACGAGAGCCTGCCCGACCTGCCGAGCCTGCTCCAGCACCTGGGCCGCGAGCGAGATGGCTACAGCGCCCTGAAGCTGGATCGTCACGCCCTGGAGGGCGAGGACCTCGGGCTGATCCTGTCCATGGGGCGGCCGGACTGCATCCAGGTGTTCTACCGGCGCGACTTCGACAGCGCCGAGATCAGCCTGCTCGACGAACGCAACGCCCTCTGGCGCCAGCGCCAGGCATTGCGTGACGAACGCAGCCTGCTCGCACCGCTGCAGCGCTTCCTGCAATCGCTGCTGTACCGGCGCAACGCCCTGTCGCTGGCGGAACAGGTGCCGGCCGCGCTGGATATCCGCTACTACGAGTTGCTCTCCAACGACGGCAGAGTGCATGTCGAGCCTCGCGAGGCGCCGGAGGCCCTGGCCGGGCCCGCGCTGTACGAGCTACAGGCGCTACTCGAGCGCGGCGAACGCAAGCGCGTGCAGGTCACCCTGTACTGCGACCACCAGGAGTTTTCCGAACTGGAGTACGGCGCCGGCCTGTTCAAGGCGGTCGCCCGGCATATCCTGGCGCATCGCGCGGAAAGCGAACCCTACCCCTGCTACCTGACCGACCTCGACCTGTCGCGGCTGTTCGCCGACGAACAGCCGCAAACGCTGCACTATCTGCGTTATAAAAGCGTCCTGGAAACGGCGCTGAACCAGGCGCTGCTGGAACAATGACCCAGCGCCGCACCGCGCGGGGCTCGACAAGGACGTACGGATGGCACTCCTCGGTATTACCCTGCTCGCTGGCGCCGCATTCGTGGGCGGCTATCTCTACCGCCGCGGCCTGGATCGCCGGCGCTACCGCTTCATCCAGCAATTCCGCCTGCCGCCGCGGGTCGCCCAGGCGGTCCGCGAGCGCTATCCGCAGCTCAGCGAGGAACAGGTCCAACGGGTGCTCGGCGGCCTACGCGAATACCTGCTGCTATGCCGCGCAGCCGGCAAGCGGATGGTCGCGATGCCGTCCCAGGTGGTGGATGTCGCCTGGCACGAACTGATCCTGCATACCCGGCTCTACCAGCACGTCTGCCGCAAGGGACTCGGGCGCTTCCTCCACCATACGCCGGCCCAGGCGATGAGCAGCCCCCGACAGGCCCAGGAGGGCATCCAGCGCGCCTGGAAGCTGGCCTGCCGCCGCGAGGGCATCGACCCACTGAATCCCACGCGCCTACCGCTGCTGTTCGCCCTCGACACGGAACTGGCGATCGCCGACGGCTTCCGCTACGCCCTGAACTGCGCGCAGCGGCAAGACGGCGGCGCAGCGGTGTATTGCGCCAGCCATATCGGTTGCAGCAGCGGCTGCGCCAGCGATAGCGGCAGTACCTTCGGTTCGGACGGACAGGATTCGCGCCACGGCTGCGGCGGCGATAGCGGCGGAGACGGCGGCAGCGGTTGCGGGGGTGGAGGATGCGGGGGCGGTGGGGGCGACTGAGGGTCGCGAAGCCCGTCGCCGAATGGCGACGGGCGAAAACCGATCAGCGCGCGTAGTCGCCGGCGGCTTCCGGCTGGTATTCGATTTCCAGCAGGGTCAGCTTCAGCGTCTTGCCGCTCGGCGCCGGCCAGTCGATGGTCTGGCCGATGGTCAGGCCCAGCAGCGCGGTGCCCACCGGCGCGAGGATCGAGACCTTGCCTTCGCCGGCGACGTCTTCGGGATAGACCAGGGTCAGGGTGTACTCCTTGCCGCTGCTTTCCTCGCGGCAGCGCACGGTGGAGTTCATGGTCACGACGCCCGGCGGAATCTCGTCATGCCCCACCACCTGGGCGCGCGACAGTTCGGCCTCCAGCGCCTCGGCGGCGGGTCCGAATTCGTCCAGGCCATCCAGCAGGCGCTCCAGGCGCTGCAGGTCCAGACGAGTGATGGTGATCGGCGGCGTGCTCATGATCGCAGGCGTGCTCCTTGGTCCGGTTCGGTTGATCGATGAAAAGCAGGAATCGCAAAAAAGCAAAAACCCCGCCCGAAGGCGGGGTTTTCCCGGACACTAACACAGTCGCAGGAATTAGCAACATCCCCCCTATCAGGAGAGACGGCCCGCCAGCGACTGGCGTCGAGCGGCCTGTGACCTGATCTGCAAGCGGCGGGAATCGTCGGCCTTGCCCCACTCGCGGATTTCCGCCAGGGAACGTCCGCAGCCGACGCAAACGTCCGCATCGTCGAGGCAGCACAGGCGCCGGCAAGGCGAGGGCACCACCGGCGGCGAAGCCTCAGAGGCCGGGGAACTCGACATCCTCGCCCCCCTGCTCCAGGGTCGCCCGGTTGAGCAGCGCGCCCAGCGGTTCCTGGCTGCCATCGTGGCGCCAGAGGCCGCTGGCCTCGTCGTAATCGAAGTGGAAGCCGCCCGACTTCGCCGCCACCCACAGCTGGCGCAACGGCGCCTGGCGGCTGAGGATCAGCTGCGAGCCGTTCTCGAAGCGTACGGTGAGCACGCCGCCGGCGTTCTCCAGGTCGAGGTCCAGGTCGCTGTCATCGAAGGCGTCTTCCACCTGCTGCTGGAGCGCATCGATCAGGTCGTGGAAACGCGCTTCATTCATCGTACTCATGCATTGCCTCGGCATTCGCTAACGGGAAAAAAGGCGGACGACTACCTTCGTCTTGCCCTATTCCGACAATTCTACGCTGGTATTGCCGTAGTCCGCGCTGTTTTGCCGCGACGCTCGCGGAAAACGCCGGCATCCCCTCTGCCGCAGGCCATTCCTCTGCAAGCCCCGGCACACCTGATCCGGCTCGCATAGGCAAGGCGCCGGGGGGTCGGTATACTCCGGAACAATTCACGTTTTCTACAAGGATTCCGTCATGAAGCGGCTGTTCCTGTCCTTCGTCGCGCTCGCCCTCCTCGCCGGCTCCATCGCCGCCTGCGGCCAGAAAGGCCCGCTGTACCTGCCGGACGACGAAAAAGCCAAGAAAGAACACAGCAAAGACCGCTACGGTTTCTGAGAGAGCGCCCATGGACACATTCAGTTACCGCGACGGTGAGCTGTTCGCGGAAGGGGTGGCGCTTTCCCGCATCGCCGAGCGTTTCGGCACGCCCACCTACGTCTATTCCCGCGCACACATCGAGGCCCAGTACCGCGCCTATGCCGATGCCCTCGCCGGCATGCCGCATCTGGTCTGCTTCGCGGTCAAGGCCAACTCCAACCTCGGGGTGCTGAATGTGCTGGCGCGCCTCGGCGCCGGTTTCGACATCGTTTCCCGCGGTGAGCTGGAGCGTGTCCTGGCCGCCGGCGGCGATCCGGCCAAGGTGGTGTTCTCCGGCGTCGGCAAGACCCGCGACGACATGCGCCGCGCCCTGGAAGTCGGCGTGCACTGCTTCAACGTCGAGTCCGGCGAAGAGCTGGAGCGCCTGCAACGGGTAGCTGCGGAACTCGGCGTGAAAGCGCCGGTATCGCTGCGGGTCAACCCGGACGTGGACGCCCAGACCCACCCCTATATCTCCACCGGCCTGAAAGAGAACAAGTTCGGCATCGCCATCGACGAGGCCGAGGCGGTCTACGCCCGCGCCGCCGAGCTTGACCACCTGGAGGTGATCGGCGTCGACTGCCACATCGGCTCGCAGTTGACCCAGCTGGAGCCCTTCCTCGACGCCCTCGAGCGCCTGCTCGGGCTGGTCGACCGCCTGGCCGGCAAAGGCATCGGCATTCGCCACCTGGACCTCGGTGGTGGCCTCGGGGTGCGCTACCGCGACGAACAGCCGCCGCTGGCCGGCGACTACATCCGCGCCATCCGCGAGCGCCTGCACGGCCGCGACCTGACCCTGGTGTTCGAGCCGGGCCGGTCCATCGTCGCCAACGCCGGCGTGCTGCTGACCCGTGTCGAGTACCTCAAGCACACCGAGCACAAGGATTTCGCCATCGTCGACGCGGCGATGAACGACCTGATCCGCCCGGCTCTCTACCAGGCCTGGATGGACGTGCAGGCGGTACGCCCGCGCGACGCCGCGCCGCGCCGCTACGACCTGGTCGGGCCGATCTGCGAGACCGGTGACTTCCTCGCCAAGGATCGCGACCTGGCGCTCGCCGAAGGCGACCTCCTGGCGGTGCGCTCGGCCGGCGCCTACGGCTTCGTCATGAGCTCGAACTACAACACCCGCGGCCGCGCCGCCGAGGTGCTGGTGGATGGCGAGCAGACCCACGAGGTCCGTCGCCGCGAGACCGTCCAAGAGCTCTACGCCGGCGAAAGCCTGCTGCCGCAGTGAGGCCCAGACCATGCTTTTGCGCTTCACCAAGATGCATGGCCTGGGCAACGACTTCATGGTCCTCGACCTGGTCAGCCAGCACGCCCATGTGCAGCCCAAGCACGTCAAGCTCTGGGGCGACCGCAACACCGGGGTCGGCTTCGACCAGTTGCTGATCGTCGAAGCCCCGAGCAGCCCCGACGTCGACTTCCGCTACCGGATCTTCAACGCCGACGGCTCCGAGGTCGAGCAGTGCGGCAACGGCGCACGCTGCTTCGCCCGCTTCGTTCAGGACAAGCGCCTGACGGTGAAGAAGAGCATCCGCGTAGAAACCAAGGGCGGCATCATCGAACTGAATATCCGCCCGGACGGCCAGGTCACGGTGGACATGGGTCCGCCGCGCCTGGCCCCGGCCGAGATACCGTTCCAGGCCGAGCGCGAAGCCTTGTCCTATGAGATAGAGGTGAATGGCCAGCGCGTCGAACTGGCCGCGGTATCCATGGGCAATCCCCATGGCGTGCTGCGCGTCGAGAACGTCGACAGCGCACCGGTACACAGCCTCGGTCCGCAACTGGAAGTCCATCCGCGCTTCCCGAAGAAGGCCAACATCGGCTTCCTCCAGGTGCTCGATCCGCACCATGCGCGCCTGCGCGTCTGGGAGCGCGGCGTCGGCGAGACCCAAGCCTGCGGCACCGGCGCCTGCGCCGCGGCGGTTGCCGGGATTCGCCAGGGCTGGCTGCAATCGCCGGTGCAGATCGACCTCCCCGGCGGCCGCCTGCACATCGAGTGGGCAGGTCCCGGCCAGCCCGTTATGATGACCGGGCCTGCCGTCCGCGTGTATGAAGGCCAGGTCCGCCTGTAAGGGCCGTCGCCCGCGAGAACCGAGACGCTTATGACCGAGAAAAGCCAGGAACCGACAGCAGCGCTGGACGCCGAGCAGGTGGCCGCCTATCTGAGCCAGCACCCGGAGTTCTTCGTCGAGCATGACGAGCTGATCCCCGAGTTGCGCATCCCACACCAGCCCGGCGACGCAGTGTCGCTGGTGGAGCGCCAGGTACGCCTGCTGCGCGAGCGCAACATCGAGATGCGCCACCGGCTCTCGCAACTGATGGACGTGGCCCGCGAGAACGACCGCCTGTTCGACAAGACCCGCCGCCTGGTCCTCGACCTGCTCGACGCCACCAGCCTGGAAGACGTGGTCAGTACCGTCGAGGACAGCCTGCGCCACGAGTTCCAGGTGCCCTACGTGAGCCTGATCCTGTTCAGCGACAGTAGCGTCTCGGTGGGCCGCTCGGTGAGCAGCGCGGAGGCGCACCAGGCCATCGGCGGCCTGCTCTCCGGCGGCAAGACCGTCTGCGGCGTGCTGCGTCCGCACGAACTGGCGTTCCTCTTCGGCGAGAGCGACCGCGACGAGATCGGCTCCGCAGCGGTGGTCTCCCTGAGTTTCCAGGGACTGCACGGCGTGCTCGCCATCGGCAGTCCCGATCCACAGCATTACAAGAGTTCCCTCGGCACCCTGTTCCTCGGCTACGTCGCCGAGGTCCTGGCCCGCGTGCTGCCGCGTTTCTCCTCGCCGCTGCGCTCGGTCCGCTGAGCGCGGCGGGCGGTCCGAGATGCGCGCCGACCTGGATGCCTTCCTCGAACATCTGCGCAGCGAGCGCCAGGTCTCCGCGCACACCCTCGACGGCTACCGCCGCGACCTGCTGAAGATCCTCGCCCTCGCCGAAAAGGCCGGGCTCTCCGACTGGAACGCCCTCGACACCCGCAGCCTGCGCACCTTCGTCGCCCGCCTGCACCAGCAGGGCCAGTCCAGCCGCAGCCTGGCACGGCTGCTCTCGGCGACGCGCGGCCTCTACCAGTACCTGCTACGCGAAGGGCGCTGCCGGCACGACCCTGCCAACGGCCTGAGCGCGCCGAAGAGTCCGCGCAAGCTGCCCAGGACCCTCGACGCCGACCGCGCCCTGCAATTGCTCGACGGTGCCGTGGAGGATGACTTCATCGCCCGCCGCGACCAGGCCCTGCTGGAGCTGTTCTATTCCTCCGGGCTGCGCCTCTCGGAACTGGTCGGCCTCGATCTCGAATGGCTGGACCTCAAGGAAGGCCTGGTGCGAGTGCGCGGCAAGGGCAACAAGGTCCGCGAGCTGCCGGTCGGCAAGGCCGCGCGCCAGGCGCTCGAAGCCTGGCTGCCGCTGCGCACCCAGGCCGCTCCGGAAGACGGTGCGGTGTTCATCGGCCGCAGCGGCAAGCGCCTGACGCCACGGGCGATCCAGCTGCGGGTGCGCCAGGCCGGCGTCCGCGAGCTGGGCCAGCACCTGCACCCGCACATGCTGCGGCACTCCTTCGCCAGCCATCTGCTGGAGTCGTCCGGCGACCTGCGCGCCGTGCAGGAACTGCTCGGCCACGCCGACATCGCCACGACCCAGATCTATACCCACCTGGACTTCCAGCACCTGGCCTCGGTCTACGACCGCGCCCATCCCCGCGCCAAGCGCAAGGGCAACGCCGATGGAGGCAACGACCCATGAGCAGCCTGCGACTGATCACCTTCGACCTCGACGACACCCTGTGGGACGTCGCCCCGGTGATGAACAACGCCGAGGCCCTGCTCCGCGAATGGCTGGCGAGCAACGCGGCGCGCCTGGGTCCGGTACCCATCGAGCACCTGTGGGCGATCCGCACCCGCCTGCTGGATCGCGAGCCGATGCTGCGCCACCGTCTCAGCGAGCTGCGCCGGCGCATCCTGTTCCATGCCCTGCTCGACGCCGGTTATCCACAGGCGGAGGCGGAAAGCCTGGCCGAGGCCGGTTTCCAGGTATTCCTCGAAGCGCGCCACCGGGTCACTCTGTTTCCCGAGGTCCACCCGACCCTGGAGATCCTCGCCGACCGCTTCACCCTCGGCGTGCTCACCAACGGCAACGCCGACGTGCGCCGCCTGGGCCTGGCCGACTACTTCCGGTTCGCCCTCTGCGCCGAGGAACTGGGCGTCGGCAAGCCCGACCCGACGCCATTCCGCGAAGCCCTGAAGCGCGCCGGCGTCGAGGCCTCGGCAGCGGTACACATCGGCGACCACCCCAGCGACGACATCGCCGGAGCGCGCCGCGCCGGCATGCGTGCCATCTGGTTCAACCCAAACGGCAAGCCCTGGGCCGGGGAGGAAGAGCCGAGCGCGGAGATCCGCAGCCTCGCCGAGCTGCCGGCCCTGCTCGCCCGCCTGCAATGACGGACCGGGCCCCCGGTCGCGGGTAGCGCCCTAGGCACGCGAAGCGCTGGCCTTGAAGCGCCCGACCCCGCGCAAGATGGAAAACGCCACCGCAACCGCAGCCAACGTCAGCGACACGCCGAAAAGCAGCAACGCCGTCGACGCACCGAAGCGATCCGCGATCAACCCGGTGAAGATCACCGGCAGGCTGAAGCCGAGGTAGGCCAACAGGAAGTAGCCCGCGCTGGCCCGCGGCTTTTCCGCACCGGCCAGGACATTCACCGCCGACAGCCCGCCCAGGTAGGTGAAGCCGTAGCAGGAACTGCTCGCGCCCAGCGCACCGAACAGCACCGCAGCCAATGAGCCGTGGATCGCGCCCCAGGCCAGCAGGGCATAGCTCGGCGGCAGGATCACCAGCCCCAGGCAGGTCGCCGAGGCCGGCGCCATCCGCCGCGCCAGCGGCTGGAACAGCAGGCCGCAGCTGATCACGGTGAAGGTCGAGAAGCCCGACCAGCGCGCCAGCCCGTGGGCCGCCAGCAGCGAAGGCAGGACCGCGATGACCAGACCCACAGTGGCCCATGCCAGCAGGATCGAGAGACCGTACGGCAGGCTGCCGGCGGGAAAGAACGGCAGCCGCAGCATCGGCGTATCGCGCCCGCGCGGCGCCTCGTCCGGCAGGCCCGCCACCGCCGCCAGGGCCACGCAGGCCAGTCCCAACTGGACCCAGAAGCTGCCGGGCACCAGGCTCTCCCGGAACAGCAGGAACAGACTGGTCAGTGCCGCGCCGAGGCCGAAGCCGAGCGAGGTGCTGGCGGTCACCCAGTTGGCCGAGGTGCGGGAATCCCCGCCCGCGATCAGTTCGCTCATGTAGGCCGTCCCGGTGGCCGATGCCAGAGCCGTGCCGACGCCGAGCAACAGGCGCGCCACGCCGAGCGCCTCCAGGCGCGGCCAGAGCGCCATCACCAGGGTGGCCACCATCGACAGCAGCAGCGCGACGACGATCGGCGGCTTGCGCCCGATCCGATCGGACAACCCGCCGAGTACCAGCAGCACCGGCAGTACGCCGAGCACATAGCCGGAGAAAGCGCTGGCGGTAGCTGCCGCGCCGTAACCGGAAAGCTCCGCGTAGGCGGTGTACAGCGGCGCCTGGAGGTTCACCGCCAAGGTGATCAGGCACAGGCCGAAGGCCAGGCATGCGGCGTGGCGACGGGTATTGCTCATGCGTTTCTCCGTTCAAGGGCCTGCCGCGGCAGAGCGGTGGGCATTGGCTAGCCCGCGAGAAGAGGCGTCGACTATCCGGCGCGGCGGCGCTACGGAACAAGTAACAGCTGTTCGGATTTGTGCTTAACTGTTCGCCTGAAAAAACCGAACAGTGAGTCAGACATGCACCTCCGGATCGACCGCAATGCCAGCGAGCCGCTGGTGCAGCAGATCGTCGCAGGGGTCAGCGGCTGGATCCGCGGCAATCGCGTCCGCGCCGGCACGCGGATTCCGTCGATACGCCAGTTGGCCAGGGAAAACCAGCTCAGCCAGTCCAGCGTGATCGAGGCCTACGACCGCCTGGTCGCCCTGGGGATGCTGGAATCGCGGCACGGCTCGGGGTTCTTCGTCGCCGAGGCGCCCGCCGCCACTACCGACCTCGACAGCGAATGGCACGAAGGCGCGGAAAACGCATGGGGCCAGTTCAGCGGCAGCTCGACGAAACTCAAGCTCGGCTGCGGCTGGATTCCGGACAGTTGGCGGGAAGTCGAGGAACTCAGCTACGCGATCCGCCAGGTCGCCCGCAGCGAACTCGCCGGGCTGTTCGACTACAGCACTCCGCTGGGCCTGCCGGCGCTGCGCCAGCACATCCAGAAACGCCTGCGGCTGATCGATATCCATGTCGACCCGGAGCAGATCCTCACCACCACCGGCGCCAGCCATGCCCTCGACCTGTTGGTACGCACGCTGCTCAAGCCGGGCGACGTGGTGGTGGTGGAGAACCCCGGCTACTACAACCTGTTCAACCTGCTGAAGTTCCACGGGGTGAAGATGCTCGGCGTGCCGCGCACCCGCCACGGCCCGGACACCGCCGCGCTGGAGACGATCCTCCGCGCGCACAAGCCGAAGTTCCTTTTCACCAACAGCATGTACCACAACCCCACCGGCACCAGCCTCAGCCCCTCAGTGGCCCACCGCGTGCTGCAACTGGCCGAGCAGCATGATTTCCACATCGTCGAGGATGACATCTACGCCGACTTCCAGAACGGCCCCAGCACCCGCCTGGCAACCCTCGATTCGCTGCGCCGGGTGATCTACCTGGCGAGCTTTTCGAAGACCCTCAGTTGCTCGCTACGGGTCGGCTACCTGATCGCCGACCCCGAGCTGATCCGGCGCCTGGCGGATGTGAAGATGTACACCAGCATCGGCAGCCAGCGCTTCGCCGAATGCGTGGTCTCGACCATGCTCGCCAACGGCAGTTACCGCAAGCTGGTGCAACGCCTGCGCCAGCGCCTGACCCGGCAGATGGCGGCGACCCTGCGGGTGCTTGGGGACAACGGCTGGGAGGTGTTCGCCGAACCGGTCGGCGGGATGTTCGTCTGGGCCCGTATCGGCGACTACCCGTTCGCCGAATTGCAGGCCGTGGCGACACGCCTGAACGTGCTGCTGTCGCCGGGCAGCGGCTTCAGCCCGGAAGGCGAGGAGAGCGACTGGCTGCGTATCAACATCGCCTATGCCAGCGACCCGCGGGCCCTGGCGTTCTTCGAGGCGTTCGGGTGAGGCGCGCTCTTGCCCTCCCCTGCCTCACTGGTAGTCGAGCAGGATCACCATCGCGGCCAGGACCGAGCCGGGCGTGATTTTCTCGGCGGTCTGCACATAGGACGCTTTCATCGGGATCCAGTAAGCCCCGCCGGTGTTCTTGTCGTACGCGGTCACCGGCAACGAGAGTCCCATCCGTAGCGGAACGCCGGCCTCGTCGGTGACCCGGATCGATACGCCGGTCGCGGTGCTGCCCGCCAGGCGCGGCAATACACCCGAGCCTTCGGCCACCGCGCCCCCCACCGCTTGAAGGCTGTAGCCGACGCGGTTGTACCCGCGAGGACAGCCGGCCACTACGAGATTGAACGGGGTAACGGCCGCGTAGGTGCCGACGCCGTTCAGCCGTGCGGCAGCGATCGACTGCAGCTTCACGGTCTGGTCGGCGACCTGGCAGGTCGCATTGATCGTGGTGACGCTCCCGGTCAACCTGATGGAAGAGGTGCCAGACGCGATAAGCCCGTCCTTGTAGGTAATGAGGAAGTACGAGTTGAACGCTCCGCTCGCGAACTGGCCGTCGGAGAGCGGCGTCGAGTTGCGGAACAACTGGACCTCCGCGATTTGCGAAAAAGTGCCCTTGAAACGGCTGCTCGCCGGTATGCCATCCAGCAGCAGGCGCACCGAGAGGCCCGGCACGTTGGTATTCAGGTCCGGACCATCGATCGGGTCCCAGACACTTCCCTTGTTGTACAGAGAGACGCCGATGAGATCGCAGCTGGGCTTGCCGCACAGTTGCATGGGAGTGAACGTGTAGCGCGACGTGACGTTTCCCTCGGGAAGGATCGAGGGGACGGCGATATCGCGGCCGCCGAAAGCGTACAGATTGGCAGCCATGCTGGTGCCGGCGGGAACGAACAGGAATGCCGCGATCAGCAGGGTTCGACGGAACGTCTTGAACTCCATGGGATGACAACCGATGTGTCCGGCATGTCCGGGAAAATCCACCGGAACCGGAGTGAACTTGATGGGTGGCTAATCTTTTCAGAACACCTGGAAAGGAGCCATAAGACAGGACCTACACGGCTCCGCGAATCCACCTAAGAATCGCTAGGAAAATTCTTAAGCAAGCTCTACAGCTCGCTCTCCGGCAGCCCCGGACGCCGCTTGGAGCGCCTGGATGGCAAGCAGCTTCGGTTGACGATGTGGAACGGTAGCGCTGCCACCGGAAAGGAAAAGGCCTTGGCCCGTCGCCAGCCGTGCCTGAACAGGCGAAAGATCGGCTCGCCAACCGGGATGCGGCGGGGCGAGATGCCCGTCAAAGTGACCGGCGCCATAGCACAAGGCCCGCCATCCCTTGCGGGAGGCGGGCCTTGGGATGGCGCGAAATCAGATGGGGCGGCTGCCGTACTTGCTGTCCGGCTTCTTCGGCGGATCGGCCACCACGTTGGGTTCGATCTCCTGCACCTTTCCACCGCGGGAAAGGAACTCCTCCATCGCCTTGGCGAGGGCGTCACGCTCTTTCTGCTTGGCTTCGACCGAGGGCAGCTCCTCTTCCACCACGGCGGCTTTCGCCTTCTTCCCGGGGGCGGGGGCCTCGTCGCCGTCGCCGCTGTCCGCTTCGCCGTCGTCGGCCGCGGCCAGCTCTTCGCCGTCGTCCTCGTCAGCGCCGTCCAGCTCGTCCTGTTCCAGTTCTTCTTCGCTCATGGTCAACCTCTCGGTGCTGCAAAAGCAGGTTAGTTATAGCCCAGCCGCGCGTTTTGATGAGCGCCGCCGGAAAAAATTCATACTGACTCGCCCTGCCAGGTGGCGAGCACGCGCCGTGCCCCGCCCCTGTCCCGGTGTTCACCGAGATAGATCCCCTGCCAGGTGCCCAGTGCCAACCCTCCCGACTGTATCGGCAGGGTCAGTTGGCAGCCCAGCAGGCTGGCCTTGAAATGCGCCGGAAGGTCGTCCGGACCTTCGTCGTTGTGTTCATAGCCGACTTCGCCGCGTGGCGCCAGCCGCTCGAAAAAACGCTCGAAATCCCGGCGTACGGCAGGATCGGCATTTTCATTCAGGGTCAGTGAAGCCGACGTATGTTGCAAAAGCAGGTGCAGCAGGCCGACCCGGCACCGCCGAAGCTCCGGCAAGGCGTCGAGTATCTCCTCGGTGACGAGGTGAAAGCCCCGCGGACGCGGGCGCAAGGTGATCAGGGTCTGCTGCCACATGCTGCTGTTCCAAATCGGCTCCGATCCGTCGCGCCGCGCATTCTAGCGCGGCATTTGAAAAAGCAAAGAGCGTAAGAGGCAGACCTGTGAAAGCTGATGGTGGCGCAGTCCGCTGGCAGTCACTGAAAGACCGGTTGCGGAAAGGTGGTGGCAGTCGCGGGAAGCGCCCAGGACTTTCGACGCACAAGGGCATGGCGTTCGGCGAAGGCGAGCGCGGGAGGCAAACCGACGCCCGGCGGAAAGCCGGGCGCCGGCAGGTATTACAGGTTGTAGCCGCGCTCGTTGTGCAGCGCCAGGTCGAGGCCGACCGCTTCCTCTTCCTCGGTGACCCGCAGGCCCATGACCAGGTCCAGCACCTTGAGGATCACGAAGGTCACCACGGCGGTGTAGACCACGGTGAAGGCCACGCCCTTGAACTGCACGAAGAACTGCGCGCCGATGTCCTCCACGCTGCCGAAGCCGCCCAGCGACGGCGCCGCGAAGATCCCGGTGAGCAGCGCGCCGACGATACCGCCGACCGCATGTACGCCGAAGGCGTCGAGGGAATCGTCGTATTTCAGCGCGCGCTTGAGACTGGTGGCGGCGAAGAAACAGATCACCCCGGAGGCCAGGCCGATCACCAGCGCGCCCATCGGACCGGCGGTGCCGGCGGCCGGGGTGATGGCCACCAGACCGGCGACCACGCCGGACGCGATGCCCAGGGCGCTCGGCTTGCCGTGGGTGATCCACTCGGCGAACATCCAGGCCAGGGCCGCGGCGGCGGTGGCGATCTGGGTCACCAGCATGGCCATCCCGGCGGTGCCGTTGGCGGCGGCGGCGGAACCGGCGTTGAAACCGAACCAGCCGATCCACAGCATGGCCGCCCCGACCAAGGTGTAGCCGAGGTTGTGCGGCGCCATCGGCGTGGTCGGGTAGCCCTTGCGCTTGCCCAGCACCAGGCAGGCGACCAGACCGGCGATACCGGCGTTGATGTGCACCACGGTGCCGCCGGCGAAGTCCAGCACGCCCCAGTCCCACATCAGGGCGCCGTCACCGCTCCAGACCATGTGCGCGATCGGCGCGTAGACCACGGTGAACCAGACCGCCATGAAGATCAGCATCGCCGAGAACTTCATGCGCTCGGCGAAGGCGCCGACGATCAGCGCCGGAGTGATGATCGCGAAGGTCATCTGGAAGGTGATGAACACGCTTTCCGGGAACAGCGCGGTGGCGGAAGTCAGGCCGTCGGCGGTGAGACCGCTGAGGAAGGCCTTGTCCAGTCCGCCGACGAAGGAATTGAAGTTGAGGACGCCCTTCTCCATCCCGGCGGTATCGAACGCCAGGCTGTAGCCATAGACCACCCAGAGAATGGTGATCAGGCCGGTGATGGCGAAGCATTGCATCATGATCGACAGCACGTTCTTCGCTCGCACCATGCCGCCGTAGAACAGCGCCAGGCCGGGGATGGTCATGAGCAGGACGAGCGCAGTGGAGATCAGCATCCAGGCGGTGTCGCCGCTGTTCAGGACGGGCTCCTCGGCGGCCAGGGCGACGCCCGGCAAAGCGAGGGACAATAGGGCTCCTAGCCCTGCGATCTTACGCAGAGTCATGTTGGTATTCTCCTGGGGCTTTTGGGGGTTCGGTTGGGCTTAGATCGCGTCGGTATCGGTTTCGCCGGTACGGATGCGGATGGCCTGTTCCAGGTTCACCACGAAGATCTTGCCGTCACCGATCTTGCCGGTATTGGCCGCCTTGGTGATCGCCTCGATGACGCGGTCCAGCTGGTCGTCGGCGATCGCCACGTCGATCTTCACCTTGGGCAGGAAGTCGACGACGTACTCGGCGCCGCGATACAGCTCGGTGTGGCCCTTTTGCCGGCCGAAACCCTTGACCTCGGTCACCGTGATGCCCTGCACACCGATCTCGGACAACGACTCGCGGACGTCGTCCAACTTGAACGGCTTGATGATGGCAGTGACTAGCTTCATGAAACTCTCTCCCGTGTTTGGTGGACTCGCCCCAGGAAAACGAACCCGAGGACAGTCTAAGCGCAGTGTCTGGCTTTGTAACGCGCCGGTCCCTCTGGGAAGCATGATCGGGACCCTCCGCCCCGACCTGGCCCTGCTGCGGCCGTTCGATGCCGCAACCTGCCGGCCTCCCGCAACCGCCTCATCTGCCGCACCGGTACTGCTTCAGTGCACGCCTCACCCCGGCCAAAGCAGAAAGCTTGCCAGCTCCGGCAAATCCGCCGGATTTCAAGCTCTTAGCCGCCAACCCGGGGATAGTGCGGAACGCCGGGCTCCGGGCGGCGCACCAAATAGGCGCAGACGCGCTCCGACAGTTGCGCAAAAAGTGTGCAATGGCCCTCCCGCGAGCGCCGCCGACATCGTGCTAGACTGCCGCCCACTCGTTACCGGAACCCTCGCCATGCTGCCGCCCAAAGCCGTCTTCGAAGCCCTCAGCCAACAAGCCAGCCGCCTGTTCGCCGGCGAATCGCCGTTGCCCAAGGCCGAGCTGGAGTCGCAGTTCCGCACCCTGATGCAGAGCGCCTTCAGCAAGCTCGACCTGGTCAGCCGCGAGGAGTTCGACAGCCAGATGCTGGTCCTCGCCCGCACTCGCGCACGGCTGGAAGCCCTGGAGGCCAAGGTGGCGGAACTCGAAAGCAAGCTGACGCCGCCCGCCGACTGATCCTCCCCCCTGCGAGCGGCGTGAGATCAAGGAGCGATCCATGTCCCTGGCGATTGTCCACAGCCGAGCCCAGGTCGGCGTCGAAGCCCCCTGCGTCAGCGTCGAGGCGCACCTGGCCAACGGCCTGCCTTCGCTGACCCTGGTCGGCCTGCCGGAAACCGCGGTGCGCGAGAGCAAGGACCGCGTGCGCAGCGCCCTGCTCAATGCCGGTTTCGACTTCCCCGCGCGGCGCATCACCCTCAACCTCGCCCCCGCCGACCTACCCAAGGACAGCGGTCGCTTCGACCTGGCCATCGCACTCGGCATCCTCGCCGCCAGCGGCCAGTTGCCCGGCACCGCCCTCGACGGCCTGGAGTGCCTCGGCGAACTGGCCCTGTCCGGGGCGATCCGGCCAGTGCGAGGCGTATTGCCGGCCGCGCTGGCGGCGCGCGACGCAAGGCGCGTTCTGGTGGTACCGAAGGAAAATGCCGAAGAGGCCAGCCTGGCCAGCGGGCTGACGGTGTTCGCCGTGGACCACCTGCTGGAGATCGCCGGACACCTCTCCGGCCAGGCCCCGCTGCCGCCCTACCAGGCCCGCGGCCTGCTCCGCGCGCCCTTCCCTTATCCAGACCTGGCCGAGGTCCAGGGCCAGGCCGCCGCCAAGCGCGCCCTGCTGGTGGCCGCCGCCGGCGCGCACAACCTGTTGCTCAGCGGCCCGCCGGGCACCGGCAAGACCCTCCTGGCCAGCCGCCTGCCCGGCCTGCTGCCGGCGCTCGACGAGGACGAAGCCCTGGAGGTCGCGGCGATCCATTCGGTGGCCAGCCACGTCCCCCTCAGGCACTGGCCGCAGCGACCGTTCCGCCAGCCGCACCACTCCGCCTCCGCGCCGGCCCTGGTCGGCGGCGGCAGCCGCCCGCAGCCGGGCGAGATCACCCTGGCGCACCAGGGCGTGCTGTTCCTCGACGAACTGCCGGAGTTCGAGCGCAAGGTCCTGGAGGTCCTGCGCGAGCCGCTGGAAAGCGGCGAGATCGTCATTGCCCGGGCCAACGGCCGGGTACGTTTCCCGGCGCGCTTCCAACTGGTGGCGGCGATGAATCCCTGTCCCTGTGGCTACCTCGGCGATCCCAGTGGCCGCTGCCGCTGCACCCCGGAACAGGTCCAGCGCTACCGGGGCAAGCTGTCCGGACCGCTGCTCGATCGCATCGACCTGCACGTCAGCGTGCTCCGCGAAAGCACCAGCCTGCAGCCAGGACACGGCGAAACCGCTACCGCCGAGGTCAGCGAACGGGTGGGCGCCGCACGGCAACGGCAACTGGCCCGCCAGGGCTGCGCCAATGCCCATCTCGATCTCCAGGCGATGCACCGCAATTGTGCACTCGCCGAAGCGGACCGCCGCTGGCTGGAGGCTGCCGGAGAGCGCCTGGAACTTTCCTTGCGCGCCTTGCATCGCATACTCAAGGTGGCCCGGACGCTGGCCGACCTGGAGCGCATCGATGCCATCGAACGCCGGCACCTGGCGGAAGCCCTGCAGTATCGGGCAATGACCTCCACGTGAAGCGTAATAATTCAGCAAAGCTATCGATTAAGGCTTTTCGAATCAAATTAGCTATCACGATGTGTTAGGCTGTTTCGTCTTCCGCCTTCGGCGGGCAATCCGATCACAAGGAGAGCTAGCTTACATGGAGACACCCACTACCCCCCGGAGCACCCTGAATCCTCCGGTCTTCTATACCTCCGCCGCCCTGATCCTGGCCCTGGTGCTGTTTACCGTGCTCCTCCAGGAAGAAGCGCAATCGCTGTTCAACCACGTCCAGCAATGGATCATCACCAACGCCAGCTGGTTCTACGTACTGGCCGTGGCGCTGATCCTGATCAGCGTGGTGTTCCTCGCCGTCAGCCGCTACGGCGACATCAAGCTCGGCCCCGACCACAGTCGTCCCGACTACCGCAACACCACCTGGTTCGCCATGCTGTTCTCCGCCGGCATGGGCATCGGCCTGATGTTCTTCGGCGTTGCCGAACCGGTGATGCACTTCACCACCCCGCCGGTGGGCGAGCCGAACACCGTGCAGGCGGCGAAGGAAGCGATGAAGCTGACCTTCTTCCACTGGGGCCTGCATGCCTGGGCGATCTACGCCATCGTCGCGCTGATCCTGGCCTTCTTCAGCTATCGCCACGGCCTGCCGCTAACCCTGCGCTCGGCGCTGTATCCGCTGATCGGCGAACGTATCTACGGCCCCATCGGCCACGCGGTGGATATCTTCGCGATCATCGGCACTGTGTTCGGCGTGGCGACTTCGCTCGGCTACGGCGTGCTGCAGATCAACAGCGGTCTGCACCACCTGTTCGGCTGGCCGGTGAACCAGACCGTGCAGATCGCCCTGATCGCCGCCACCTGCGGCCTCGCCACGCTATCGGTGGCCAGCGGACTGGACCGCGGCATCCGCATCCTGTCCGAACTGAACCTGAGCCTGGCGGTGATCCTGCTGCTCTTCGTGCTGGTCCTCGGGCCGACCGTGTTTCTCCTGCAGACCTACGTGCAGAACACCGGGGCCTACCTGTCCGACATCGTCAACAAGACCTTCAACCTGTACGCCTACGAGCCCACCGATTGGATCGGCGGCTGGACCCTGCTGTACTGGGGCTGGTGGCTGTCCTGGTCGCCCTTCGTCGGCCTGTTCATCGCCCGTATCTCGCGCGGCCGCACCATCCGCGAGTTCGTCTGCGGCGTGCTGTTCGTCCCGGCCGGCTTCACCCTGCTGTGGATGACGGTGTTCGGCGATACCGCCATCCACATGGTCCTGCAGGAGGGCTTCACCCAGTTGGCCGAAGTGGTCAACCAGGACAGTTCGGTGGCGCTGTTCGCCTTCCTCGAGCACTTCCCGCTGGGCAGCGTGATCTCGCTGGTGGCGGTGCTGATGGTGGTGGTGTTCTTCGTCACCTCG
The DNA here is from genome assembly GCF_020708595.1 of Pseudomonas sp. 203-8. NCBI lineage: Bacteria > Pseudomonadati > Pseudomonadota > Gammaproteobacteria > Pseudomonadales > Pseudomonadaceae > Pseudomonas > Pseudomonas sp. 203-8. The sequence goes on from NZ_JAJFDF010000001.1 coordinate 685,142, forward strand.
GCCGACTCCGGCGCGCTGGTGGTGGACATGCTAGCCTCCAGCGGCAAGGACCACTCGCCGCTCTGGCAGCGGATATTCTGGTCGGTGCTGATGGGCGTGGTGGCCATCGCCCTGCTCCTCGCCGATGGCCTCAAGGCGCTGCAAACCGCGACCATCGCCAGCGCGCTGCCATTCTCCATCGTGCTCCTGGCGTCGATCTGGGGCCTGTTCAAGGCGCTGCACCTGGATGCCACCAAGCGCGGCATCCGCTACCAGGCGCTGACCTTCTCCCGCCCCACCACGCGCAGCGGCGCAAGCGAGGGCGACGGTTGGCAGCGCCGCCTGCGCAACATCGCCATGTTCCCAAGGCGCAGCCACGTCAACCGCTTCATCACCGATGTGGCGCGACCGGCCTGCGAGGACGTCGCCGCCGAACTGCGCAAGCAGGGCTACGAAGTCCAGGTGCAGGACGGCGAGGACGGCCGGGTTCGGCTGGAAGTCAGCCACGGCGGCGAGGTCGATTTCATCTACGAGGTGCGTCCGCGCGCCTTCACCACGCCGAGCTTCGTGATGCGCGACACCGAGGACAGCAGCGAGTCGCGCAAGTATTTCCGCGCCGAGGTCCATCTCCAGGAAGGCGGCCAGGACTACGACATCATGGGCTGGAGCCGCGACGGCGTGATCGGCGACATCCTCGACCAGTACGAGCGGCACATGCACTTCCTGCACGTGGTGCGCTGAGGGATGCGGGGGCCGGCCAATGCCGGCCCCTCGCCGTTTCGCCTACTGGATCTGCTCCGGAGTGACGATCACCCAGTTCCTGTCCGCCGTCACCGGCAGGCCGGCCTTGGCCTGGGCGGCGGAATGCTGCTTGATCATGCCGTTGATCTGTTCCATGTACTTGGCCTTGCGGTTGACCCACAGGTGCACGCCGTTTTCCGCGGTGCCGTTGAACAGCATGTAACCGTCGCTGTCCGGGGTATCGCCGGCGACCAGGATCGGCCGCTTCCAACGGTCGATGTAGGTGAGGATCGCAGCCTGCTTGCCGGCCATCCAGGTCGCCGGGGTCCACAGGTAGGGGGTCACCTCCAGGTCGAGGTTGGCCTTGGGATCGTACTTGCCCTCGGCGATCTGCTTGCGCGCGGTGGTCAGCTCGCCGGTCTTGCGGTTCTTCAGCAGGGTGGTGACGCCGATGACGTTCTCCGGCTTGGCGTTGTAGCCATACCTGGGGTCCGCCGCGACCATCCGCACCAGTTCCTCGTGGGCCGCGCTGATCACGTAGACCTCGATGCCGTTTTCCATCAGCTTGTTGTACAGCTCGCGCTGGCCGCTGAACACGCGCGGCGGCTCGACGTCGAGCGTGGCGAGCTTGTCGCCGTCGTAATAGGTGGCGGGGATCGGCTTGCCGTAGGCCATCAGTTCGTCGACATAGCCCTTCAGTTCCCTGAGGGTGAAGCCTGAGAACACCTGGGCGACCCAGGGATAGCAGACCATGTCGTCGATCTCGCAAAGCCGGTAGTAGTAGCTGAACAGGCTCTCCTTGTGCCCGGCCTGGTCCTTGAACGGGATCAGTTTCAGCGAAGGGTCGAGCCTGTCGCGGGTCAGCACGCCCTTCATTTCCAGATAGGGCAGCAGCGATTCTTCCAGGTCGTAGCGATAGCTGGTGTTGTCCATGTCGAACACGGCATAGGCGCCCTTGTTCGCGTTGGCCTCGATCAGTGCATTCAGTTGCCTGGCGGCGGGGGCCGGCCAGTGCTCGAGTTCGGTGGCGCTGGCCTGGCCGACTGCGGCGGCGAGCGCCAGCGCGGCGAGTATTCCTTTGGCGAAGGTCATGGCGGGTTCCTTTGGGCGGTTGGAAGGAAGCTCCGTCCCCTGCCGCTCCCGACAGGCAACGACCAACGACCCTAGCGCAAACCCTGCGCCCGGCCCAGCGACGGCAGCGACCTGTAACGTCGCGTCAGCGCCAGGAGTTGTCCGGCGGCGTCACGCCAGCCGCTCGACGACGGGCAGACGCATCGCCGCCACCTCCGCGAGGAGGAAGTCGCGCAATCGCTGGAAGCGTTCCTGTCCCCTGCGGGCACGAGGCCAGACCAGGTGATAGCTTTCGCCGCTGGCCACCGCCACCGGCCAGGGCAGGCCGATGCGGCCCTGGGCGACATCCTCGGCGACCATCACCAGGTCGCCGATGGACACGCCATAGCCTCGCGCGGCGGCGACGATGCCCAGTTCCAGCGTGTCGAACACCTGGCCGCCCTTGAGCGACACCTCCTCCCCCAGCCCGGTCCGTTGCAGCCAGCGTCGCCAGTCGCGACGATCCGGCGTGGGGTGCAGCAACTCGCTGTCACGCAGGCGTTGGAGGGTCCAGGGCTCCACGGCCTCGTCGGGATCGCAGACCGGCACCAGCCATTCGGCGAACAGCGCTGCCGTTTCCCATTCCGGGCTGAACTGGCCGCTGCCCAGCAACACCGCGCAGTCGAAAGGCTCGCGCTGGAAGTCCACCGAGTCCACATCCATCCAGGCACTGGTGAGCTGCACCTCGATATCCGGGTTCAGGTGGCGGAAGCGGCTCAGGCGCGGTAGCAGCCAGCGCAGGGTAAGGGTGGAAGGCGCCTTCAGGCGCAGGGTGGCGTCGTCCACACGCAGGGCGGTGCAGGCCCGTTCCAGCGCATCGAAGCCGTCGCGCAGCCCGGGCAGCAGCAGGCGTGCCGGCTCGGTCAGCTGCAACTGGCGGCCATGGCGCTCGAACAGACGACAACCGAAGTGCTCCTCCAGGGTACGGATGTGCCGGCTCACCGCGCTCTGGGTTATCGCCAGTTCCTCGCCGGCGCGGGTGAAAGAGGCGTGCCGGGCGGCAGCCTCGAAGGCGCGCAGGGCATACAGCGGGGGCAGGCGACGGGTCATTGGGGAATTACCTCTTTCATGACTTTTACTCATGCCTGGCATCTTGTTTTTCCTTTTGTGGAGCCATGCCAGTCGCACCGAGAATAGCCGCATTCTCAACGCCGACAGGCCATCGCGGCAACCATCTCCTCCTGAGCCTTACTCATCCATGTCCTCGCCATCCCTCGTCGAACTCAAAGCCATCCTGCGCCTGGCGGGCCCGTTGATCGCCGCCCAGCTGGCCTATGTCGCCATGGTCTTCACCGACACCGTGATGATGGGCAAGCTCGGCCCCGACGCGCTGGCCGCCGGCGGCCTGGGCGCGGTCAGCTACGCCTTCGTCTCGACGTTCTGTGTCGGCGTGGTGGCAGCGGTCGGCAACCTGGTGGCGATCCGTCACGGCTGCGACGACGCCGCTGGCGCCGCCGCGGCCGCTCGCTCCGGACTCTGGGTCGGCGCCGCGCTGGCCCTGGCCGCCGGCCTGCTGCTATGGAACCTGCGGCCGCTGCTCCTGGTCTTCGGCCAGGCGCCGCAGACGGTGGACGGCGCCATGCAGTTCCTCCACAGCCTGACATTCGCCCTGCCCGGCTACATGGCCTTCATGGTCCTGCGCGGCTTCACCAGCGCCATCGACCGCGCCGGCCCGGTGATGGCGATCAGCGTGCTCGGCGCGCTGGCCAACCTGGCTCTCAATTATTCCTTCATAGAAGGCCTGTTCGGCCTGCCGCGCCTGGGCCTGGCCGGTATCGGCCTGGTCACCGCCCTCGTCATGAACTGCATGCCGCTGCTGCTGGCCCTGTATATCCGCCTGCAGCCGGCCTATGCCGAGTACTCGCTGCTGCGCGGACTGGGACGGCCGCAGCGGGCGATGGTCGAGGAGATACTGCGCCTGGGGCTGCCCATCGGTGGCACCTACGCGGTGGAGTCGGGGATGTTCACGGTCGCCACCCTGTGCATGGGCATCATCGGCGATCACGCCCTGGCCGCGCACCAGATCGCCATCCAGGCGGTATACGTGGCGTTCATGGTGCCGGTGGGGTTGTCGTACGCCACCACCTACCGCATCGGCCAGCATTTCGGCGCCGGCCGCCTGCTCGAAGCACGCCGCGCCGGGCGTGTCGGCATCGGCTTCGGCGCGCTGTGCATGCTGCTCTTCGCCGGGCTCTTCTGGTGGATGCCGGAGGCCATCATCGGCCTGTTCCTCGACCGCGACGCCCCGGCCAACCGGGAGGTGGCCGCGATGGCCGTCTCGCTGCTGGCGATCGCCGCCTGGTTCGAGCTGTTCGACGGCACCCAGAACGTCGCCATGGGCGCGATCCGCGGTCTCAAGGACGCCCGCACCACCTTCCTGGTCGGCCTGGCCTGCTACTGGCTGGTCGGCGTGCCGCTGGCCTGCCTGCTGGCGTTCGCGGCCGGCTGGGGCGCCGCGGGCGTCTGGTGGGGGCTGGCCGGCGGCCTGGCCTGCGCGGCCATTGGCCTGACCCTGGCCTTCGAGTGGAAGACCGCGCGGTTGCTGCCGAAAGCCACGGCCAGCGAGGCGTCGGCGCTCAATTGCCGAGCGGCTGGCCGCGGTGCGCCGAGCGCTCGCCTATGCCCAGGAAACGCGCCAGTTCCGCCAACGGCAGCGGCGGACTGATCCAGTAGCCCTGCACCTGGTCGCAACCGAAATCGCGCAACTGCTCCTGCTGGCGCAGGGTCTCCACGCCTTCGGCAACCACTTCCAGGTTGAGGTTGTGCGCCAGGTTGATCATCGCCCGCACCAGTTGGAAGTTTTCCGCCCGCTGGTCCATGCCGCCGACGAAGCTGCGGTCGATCTTCAACAGGGTGATCGGCAGGCTATTGAGGTGGACGAAGGACGAGAAACCGGTGCCGAAGTCGTCCAGCGAAAAGCGCACGCCCAGTTGGCCGAGCGCCTGCATGGTCTGCAGCACCTGGTCGCTGCGCCGCATCACGGCGGTCTCGGTCAGTTCGAACTCGAGCCAGCGCGCGTCGACGCCGTGCTCTTCGATCAACCGTTGCAGGGTCGGCAGCAACTGGCTGTCCTGGAACTGGCGGAACGACAGGTTCACCGCCATGTGCAACGGCTCCAGGCCGCGCCCGTTGAGCCACTGCATGTCGCGCAGGGCGCGGGCGATGACCCAGTAGCCGAGCGGCACGATCAGCCCGCTCTCCTCGGCCAGCGGGACGAACTCGCTGGGCGTGAGCAGGCCCCGCTCGCCGTGGCGCCAGCGCACCAGCGCCTCCAGGCCGACGATGCGCCCGCTGTCCAGGCACAGTCGCGGCTGGTAGTGCAGCTCCAGCTCGTCGCGACGCAGCGCCCGGCGCAGTTCGGCTTCGAGGTCGGCGAGGCTGCGCACGCCACGGTTGATGCGTTCGTCGAAGACATGGAAGGTGCAACCCTGGCGGCTCTTGGCCTGCTGCATGGCGATGTGCGCATGCCACATCAGCGGGTCGGCGCCTTCGTCGGCACGGGCGTGGGCGAGTCCCAGGCTGCAACCCAGCAACAGGCTCTCGCCATCGATCCAGTAGGGCTCGCCGAGGCATTCGACGATGCGTTCGGCGACCCGCTCGGCGCGTTGCGGATCGCGACGGGTGTCCAGCAGCAGGGCGAACTCGTCGCTGCCCAGGCGCGCCAGGCTGTCGCCGTTCTCCATGAAGCCGCGCAGGCGGTTGACCACCTGCAGGATCAGACGGTCGCCGCCCTGGTGGCCGAGGGAATCGTTGACGTGACGGAAGTTGTCCAGGTCGAGGTGGCCGAGCACCAGGCCACGCCCGTCGAATTCGCTGAGGCGCGCCGCGAGCAGGGTCTGGAAGCCCTGGCGGTTGGCGATGCCGGTCAGCGGATCCTGCTCGGCGAGCAGTTGCAGGGTCGCCTGCAAACCCAGGCGCTCGCGCGCGTAGCGCAGGCAGCGGCGCAGGCTGTCCTCGGAAAGCTGTTCGGCGGCCAGCCAGTCGACCACCCCAACCGGCGCCTGCGCCGGCTCCTGCTGCAACAGCAGGATCACCGGCCAGGGACAGGGAGTCCCCAGCGGCAGGCAGGCCGGCGTGGCCAGGAGCAGCCCCCGGGGCTCGGCGGCGAACAGGGTGGCCGCGCCCTCCCAGGTGGTGACGATGCTCAGCGAAAAGGCAGGCCCCAGCGCTCTCAGGCGTTCACCTAGCAGTGGCGCCCAGTCCGGCGTATCCGCCAGAAGGAGCAGGCGCAAGGGTTCTGCGGGCGCTGACAAGCAACCTCCAAAGTTTTAAGAATCTTCGTAAAGAACGAACGGCATCATCCTAATGCGGTAGGGAATCTACAGCAAAATGGCGTGAACGATCTCGGGATCGGTCACAGCTTGCACGCTAATTCTCGCGGATGCCAGCCAGCCTGTTAGAATACGCCCCCGCTTCAACCCTCTCTTCCGGCCTGTTCCTATGTCCCGACTCAATCCCCGGCAGCAAGAAGCCGTGAACTACGTCGGCGGTCCCCTGCTGGTCCTGGCTGGCGCCGGCTCCGGCAAGACCAGCGTGATCACCCGCAAGATCGCCTATCTCGTCCAGCAGTGCGGTATCCGCGCCCAGTACATCGTCGCCGTGACCTTCACCAACAAGGCCGCGCGGGAGATGAAGGAGCGCGTCGGCACCCTGCTGCGCGGCGGCGAGGGCAAGGGCCTGACCGTCTCGACCTTCCACAACCTCGGCCTGAACATCATCCGCAAGGAACACGAACGGCTCGGCTACAAGCCCGGTTTCTCGATCTTCGACGAGTCGGACATCAAGGCGCTGCTGACCGACATCATGCAGAAGGAGTATTCCGGGGACGACGGCGTCGACGAGATCAAGAACTACATCGGCGCCTGGAAGAACGACCTGATCCTTCCGGAGGAGGCGCTGGAAAAGGCCCGCAACCCCAAGGAGCAGACCGCCGCGATCGTCTACCTGCATTACCAGCGCACCCTGCGCGCCTACAACGCGGTGGACTTCGACGACCTGATCCTGCAACCGGTGAAGCTGTTCCAGGAACATCCGGACGTCCTCCAGAAGTGGCAGAACAAGGTGCGCTACATGCTGGTGGACGAGTACCAGGACACCAACGCCAGCCAGTACCTGCTGGTCAAGCTGCTGGTGAAGGACCGCGCCCAGTTCACCGTGGTCGGCGACGACGATCAGTCGATCTACGCCTGGCGCGGCGCGCGTCCGGAAAACCTGATGCAGCTGAAGGAAGACTTCCCTTCGCTGAAGGTGGTGATGCTGGAGCAGAACTACCGCTCCACCAGCCGCATCCTCAAGTGCGCGAACGTCCTCATCGCCAACAACCCGCACGTATTCGAGAAGCAGTTGTGGAGCGAGATGGGCCACGGCGATCCGATCCGGGTGATCCGCTGCCGCAACGAGGACGCCGAGGCCGAGCGCATCGCCATGGAAATCCTCACCCTGCACCTGCGCACCGAGCGGCCGTACAGCGAGTTCGCCATCCTCTACCGTGGCAACCACCAGGCCAAGCTGATGGAGCTGAAGCTCCAGCACCACCAGATTCCCTATCGGCTCTCTGGCGGCACCAGCTTCTTCGGGCGCCAGGAAGTGAAGGACCTGATGTCCTACTTCCGCCTGCTGGTGAACCCCGACGACGACAACGCCTTCCTCAGGGTGATCAACGTGCCGCGCCGGGAAATCGGTTCGGCGACCCTGGAGAAGCTCGGCAACTACGCCACCCAGCGCAAGATCTCGATGTACGCCGCCTGCGACGAGATGGGCCTGGCCGAGCACCTCGACAGCCGTTTCCACGAACGCCTGCAACGCTTCAAGCGCTGGATGGACGGTATCCGCCGACAGTGCGCGGAGAACGAGCCGATCGCCGTGCTGCGCAGCATGGTGATGGACATCGACTACGAGAACTGGCTGCGGCAGAACGCCTCCAGCGACAAGGTCGCCGAATTCCGCATGAGCAACGTCTGGTTCCTCATCGAGGCACTGAAGAACACCCTCGAGCGCGACGAGGAAGGCGACATGACCATCGAGCAGGCCATCGCCAAGCTGGTCCTGCGCGACATGCTGGAGCGCCAGCAGGAAGAAGAGGAAGGCGCCGAAGGCGTGCAGATGATGACCCTGCACGCGTCGAAGGGGCTGGAGTTCCCCTACGTGTTCATCATGGGCATGGAGGAAGAGATCCTGCCCCACCGTTCCAGCATCGAGGCCGACACGGTGGAAGAGGAGCGCCGCCTGGCCTACGTCGGCATCACCCGCGCGCGGCAGAACCTGGCGATGACCTTCGCCGCCAAGCGCAAGCAGTACGGCGAGATCATCGACTGCTCGCCGAGCCGCTTCCTCGACGAACTGCCCCCCGAAGACCTCGAATGGGAAGGCATGGAAGACGCCCCGCAAGAGGTCAAGGCGGCCAAGGGCAACGCCGCCCTCGCCGACATCCGCGCCATGCTCAAGCGCTGAGCCCGCCGCGCCTCGACTGTCTCGATTTTCACAAAAGTGTCTTGCCCGATGCCTAGCCTCGGGCGAGGAACTTTTGCCGCTCCACGCGCGACCAAAATTAGCTAGCTAACGAATTCCATTCGAGGACAGCTTCATGTCGAGCAAGAAAGTCGCCGAGATCGTCGTGGAAACCCTGGAAGCCGCCGGCGTCCGCCATTGCTATGGCATCGTCGGCGACACCCTCAACCATGTCACCGACGCCATCCATCGCAGCCAGATCCAGTGGGTCCACGTGCGCCACGAAGAGGCGGCGGCCTTCGCCGCGGGCGCCGAGTCCTACATCAGCGGACGCCTGACCGCCTGCGCCGGCTCCTGCGGACCGGGCAGCCTGCACTTCATCAACGGCGTCTACGAGGCCCAGCGCAACCGCGCGCCGATGGTGCTGATCGCCAGCCAGATCGTCACCCCGCAACTGGGCATGGAGTTTCCCCAGGAGGTCGACTTCAAGGCGGTCTACGCCAGCTGCTCGGTGTTCTGCGAGCAGGTGCACAGCCCGGAACAGGCGCGCCGGGTGGTGGCCCTGGCCTGCCAGGCGGCGCTCAACCGGCGCGGCGTGGCGGTGGTGATCCTGCCGGCCGACATCAGCCAGGCCACGGTGAAGGACGACCTGCCGTTCTCGGTGCATTTCCCGCAACCGGTGCTGCGCCCCAGCGACGCCGAACTGCAGGACATCGCCCGCCTGCTGGCCCACGGCAAGAAGATCGGCATCTACGCCGGCTCCGGCTGCCAGGGCGCCCACGACCTGCTGGTGGCCCTCGCCGACCGCCTCAAGGCGCCCATCGCGCACACGTCGCGGGCCAAGGACTTCGTCGAGTACGACAACCCCTTCAACATGGGCATGACCGGTATGCTCGGGATCGAGTCCGGCTTCCACATGATGACCGAGTGCGACACCCTCCTGCTGCTCGGCGCCGACTTCGCCTGGGCGCAGTTCTATCCGCAGAAGGCCACCCTGATCCAGGTCGACCGCGATGGCAGTCACCTGGGCCGCCGCCACCCCATCGATCTCGGCGTGGTCGGCGACGTGATCCCCACCCTCGAGGCGCTCTTGCCGTTGCTCGAAGCCCGCGAGGAGCGCAGCTTCCTCGACGAATGCCTGGAGCACCGCGAGCGCTCGCTGCGGACGCTGGAAAAAGAGGAGCAAGCCGGCAAGGGCGAGCTGATCCATCCGCAGCACCTGGTCAGCCTGCTCGACCAGCACGCCAGCGAGGACGCCCTGTTCACCGCCGACGGCGGCTCGGCGATGGTCTGGCTGTTGCGTCACATCCACAGCAACGGCAAGCGCCGCACCCTCACCAGCCTGGTCCACGGCACCATGGCCAACGCCATGCCCCAGGCGCTGGGGCTGAAGAAGGCCTACCCCGAGCGCCAGGTGATCTCGATCTCCGGCGACGGCGGCCTGGCCATGCTGCTCGGCGACCTGCTGACGGCCATCCAGGAAAAACTGCCGATCAAGGTAGTGGTGCTGAACAATGCCTCGCTGAACTTCGTCGAGCTGGAACAGAAGGTCGAGGGCCTGCTGGACAACTACACCGACCTGCTCAACCCGGACTTCGCCCGTCTCGCCGAAGTGATCGGCTTCCACGGACGCAAGGTGACGCGCTCCGAGGAGCTCGAGGCGGCGGTGCAGGAGTTCCTCGCCCAGCCCGGTCCGGCGCTGCTGGACGTGCATACCAACCCTGCGGAGCTGGTGATGCCGCCGAAGATCGAGTTCGGCCAGGTCGCCGACACCGCGCTCTACGCCGCCAAGGCCGTGCTCAGCGGGCGCTTCAAGGACGTCGAGACGCTACTGGTGAACAACCTGCTGAAATGAGCCGGCAGCGGCGCGGCCCGCCTGCCACGGGGCCGCGCCGGGCAGGCGCGGATTCCTGACCGCTCGATCATGTTCGCTCGTCCGAGAGAACGTCGCGCGCGGCGCCGGCTGGCGGTACAATGCCGCGCTTCATCAGCGACAGCCGCTTCGCAGGAAGCCACCCGTGGACATTCTCAAAGACAAAATCCGCTCGGAAGGCATCGTCCTTTCCGAGCACGTACTCAAGGTCGACGCCTTTCTCAACCACCAGATCGACCCGCAGCTGATGCAGCAGGTCGGTCACGCGTTCGCCATGCGCTTCCGCGACCAGGGCATCACCAAGATCGTCACCATCGAGGCTTCCGGCATCGCCCCGGCGGTCATGGCCGGCCTGGAGCTGGGCGTCCCGGTGATCTTCGCCCGCAAGTACCAGTCGCTGACCCTGAAGGACAACCTGTACATCTCCAAGGTGTTCTCCTTCACCAAGCAGACCGAGAGCACCATCGCCATCTCGGCCAAGCACCTGAACGCCCACGACCACGTGCTGGTGATCGACGACTTCCTCGCCAACGGCCATGCCGCCAAGGCGCTGATCGACCTGATCGGCCAGGCCGGCGCGAGCATCGCCGGGCTCGGCATCGTCATCGAGAAATCCTTCCAGGATGGCCGCGCCCTGCTGGAAAGCGAAGGCTACCGGGTCGAGTCCCTGGCCCGGGTGAAATCGCTGGCCGGCGGTCAGGTCGAGTTCCTCGACTGAGCGCCACTCAGCCCCGCTCTTCCTGGCTGGCTCGCAGGCCGGCCAGCAGCAAGCGCTGGTAGAGTTCCTCGCGAAGCCCCTGCGGATCGTCCAGGTCCATGCGCCGCAGATGCGCCGGGTAGGCTTCTGGCTCCGGCGCATCCAGGGTCGCCTTGCCCAGTTCGAGGATCTCGCTCAGCTTCAGCTTGCGCTTGAGCCAACCCAGCGCCCGCAGCAGGTCCTGCTCGACCTCGTCGAAATCGCTGCCCAGGGGAAACTCCGGCAGCGCCGCTGCGTGGGCCTGGTGCAAGGCCTGCAGGCGCTCCGGGGTATTGTTGCGATAGCGTTCGGGCAGGACGAAATCCTTCGGCAGCTTGCCGGCCGACTGGGCCTGCTCGGCCAGCGCCTGCTGGAAGCGCGAGTCGGCGATGGCCAGCAGCGCGGCGATCACTTCCGCGTCATTCTTGCCGCGCAGGTCGGCGATCCCGTACTCGGTCACCACCATGTCACGCAAGTGCCGGGGAATGGTGGTGTGGGCGTACTGCCAGACGATGTTCGAACTGACCTCCCCGCCGGATTCGCGCCAGCTACGCAGCATCAGGATCGAACGTGCGCCCTCCAGCTCGTGAGCCTGGGCGACGAAGTTGTACTGCCCGCCGACGCCACTGAGCACCCGGCCGTCCTCCAACTGGTCGGCGACCCCGGCGCCGAGCAGGGTCACGGTGAAGGCGCTGTTGATGAAGCGCGCGTCGCGCCGCTGCAGACGCTTCAGCTCTTCCTGGCGGTACAGGTTGTTGACGAAGCCGATGCCGGTCATGCCGATCCCGGCGCGCTCTTCCAGCGACATCTCGCGCAGGCGCCGGTAGAACGCCAACGGACCGAGGAAAAAGCCGCCGTGCAGCCACACCCCGCCCTCCACCGGCGCCTCACCGCGCTCGGCGGCACGCTGCCGCGCTTCGTCGGGGTAGACCCGGCGGCTCAGCACGCCGGCCTCGGCCAGCGCCAGCAGACCCGGCACGAACATCTCGCTGCAACCGTAAAGCCCCCGGCGGAACGGCTCCAGGCCACCGTCGCGCTCGATCGTCTCGGCCCAGCGCGCACGCACACCCAGCTCGTCGATCAACGCCCGGTAGGTGGCGTTGTCGCGCTGGCGCAGCAGCAGGGCGGCGGTCAGCGCGTCGCCCATCGAGCCGATGCCGATCTGCAGGGTGCCGCCGTCGCGCACCAGCGCGCTGGCGTGGAGACCGATACAGTGATCCTGCAGGTTGACCGGCATGTTCGGCGTGGAGAACAGCCGGCTGCTTTCCGCCGGCGCGTCGATCAGCAGGTCGAATACCGACTCCTCGACCTCGGCGTCGCCCGGCAGGTAGGGCAGGTCATCGTGGACCACGCCGATGGCGACGATGGTCTCGCCAGCGGCGCGACGCTTCTCCAGCATCGGCAGGAGGTCCAGGGTGATATCCGGGTTGCAGGCCAGGCTCAGCTTGCCCGGCCGCTCGGGATGCCGCGCCACCAGCTGGGCCACCGCGTTGACGCCCTTGGCATTGATGTCGCGGGCGACGTGGCTGTAGTTGCAACTGATGTAGTGCTGCTGCGCCGGCGCGCTGTCCAGCAGGCTGCCGGGCTGCAGGTAGAACTCCTCGACGCGGATGTTCGCCGGCAGTTCGTCGCGGCGTAGGGCGTGCAGGTAATCCAGCTCCGGGTAGTCGGCGAAGACCCGTTCGGCGAAAGGCTCGAGGAAACGCCGTTGCAGGTCGCCGCCAGCGGCGGGACGCCCCAGGGAAAGCGCGGTATACAGCGTCAGTTGGCGCTCCGGCAGGGTCCGCAGGCGCTGGTACAACGCATTGACCAGTCGGTTGGGCTTGCCCAGCCCGAGGGGCAGGCCCATGCGAATCGGGCCCTCGATGGTCTGCAGCAAGTGATCGACTGCGGCGTCGATGGAACAGGTTCGGCTCAAGACGATGCCCTCCGGCGAATGGGTAGCCGGAAGTTTGGACCCTGTTTGCCGGCGGGACGATCCGCCAGCGGGAAAAACCCGCACCGCGGATACGAAAAAGCCGCCAGGAGGCGGCTTTTCGCGACACTGTCCCGGCGTTGTTACAGACCGGACATATGCTTGATCGCGGCTTTCAGCTCGTCGTCCGAGCAATCGGCGCAGGTGCCTTTCGGCGGCATGGCGTTGATACCGGAAATCGCCTTGGCCAGCAGGCCATCGAGGCCGCCCTGCTCCTTGGCGCGCTTGCCCCACTCGGCCTTGTCGCCAACCTTCGGCGCGCCCAGCAGGCCGGTGCCGTGGCAGGTGTTGCAGGTCTTGCCGACGATGTCTTCGCCGGAACGCGCACCGCCGCCACCGGCGGCTGCCGCGACGGCGCCGACGCCTTCGCATTCCTTGCCTTGTACGCAGACCTTGCCTACCGGCTCGAGGCGCTTGGCGATCGCATCGTCAGTGGTCGTAGCCTGAGCGCTTACAGCCCACAGGGCCAACACGGCAGCTTGGGCCGCCAGCATTTTTTTAATCAGGTTCACCCTTACACCCTCATCGTGGCTTATCACACCCGGGCACGATACCGATCACTGCGGGCCGCGCGGGCGGGCGCAAGTATAACGGCAAAGAAAGCCCGGCAGAAACAATTGCACACCCTCGCAAAGCCTTGCGGCATTAGGTCGCAGCCCCGCATGCCCCTTGTCGGCCGGCGCCCTTCGGGCCCGGCGGGGTCTTGTGCTTCAGGTCAGAAATTTGCGGGCGTGGTGGCGCTGATCAAGCGTGCCGGCACATCGTAGGGATTGCGAAAACGGTGCGGCTTGTTGCTCTCGAAATAGTAGCTGTCGCCGCGCTCGAGCACATAGGTCTCGCTGCCGACGGTCAGTTCCAGGCGCCCGTCGACCAGCACGCCGGCCTCCTCGCCTTCGTGGTTGAGCATTTCCTCGCCGGTGTCGGAGCCCGGCGGGTAGGTTTCGTCGAGGAAGGCGATCGCCCGGCTCGGGTGCGCCTTGCCCACCAGGCGCATGGACACCGCGCCGCTGGAAATGTCGATCAGTTCGTCTGCCTTGTAGACAACCTGGGTATGGCTGTCCTGCTCCAGGTCCAGGGAGAAGAACTCCACCAGGGACATGGGGATACCGCCCAGCACCTTCTTCAGCGAACTGATGGAAGGGCTCACGCTGTTTTTCTCGATCATCGAGATAGTGCTGTTGGTGACACCCGCCCGTTTGGCGAGTTCGCGCTGGGAAAGACCTTTGAGCTTTCGGATGGTTTGCAGACGAGCACCGACGTCCAAGGGTGGAGTCCTCCTTATTCTTCTGGCAGGCAAGGCAAAACGAGGCCGCACACGGCTGGCGACCCCAAGTCGGCCGTATCATGGCAACACTGTTCAGTATTTACAACAGATCGGTCGACATGCCTGCGCAAAGAATTCGGAAAGTTTTTCTCAAGCCCCGGAATAGACGCGCGGCACCCTTTTCAGGTTGCACAGCAGCTGGTAGGGAATGCTGCCGAACTGCGCCGCCAGGGCGCCGACCGGCACGTTCGGGCCCCATAGTTCGACCCGGCTGCCCAGCCCGGCCTGGGGATGGTCGGTAAGGTCGACGGTGAGCATGTCCATCGATACCCGGCCAACCAGGCGCCCCGGCTTGCCGTCGATGAACACAAGGGTGCCGTCGGCGGCGTGGCGCGGATAGCCATCGGCGTAGCCCATGGCGACCACGCCGATGCGCTGGCTACGCTCGGTGCTGTAGCGCGCGCCGTAGCCGACCGGTTCGCCGGCCGGCAGGTCGCGGACGCTGATCACCTTCGATTCCAGGGTCATCACCGGGCGCAAGCGGTCGGCCAGCGGATGTGCGCGCTCGAACGGCGTGGCTCCGTAGAGCAGGATGCCCGGACGTACCCAATCGCTGGGCACCTTCGGCCAGCCGAGCACGGCTGGCGAATTGCGCAGGCTGATCTCGCCTTCCAGGCCCTGGCTAGCGGCCGCGAAGGCGGCGAGCTGTTCCTCGGTGCGCGGGCAATCCAGTTCGTCGGCGCGGGAGAAGTGACTCATCATCACGATCTTCGCCACCTTGCCGCTGGCCCGCAGGCGCTCGTGGGCGGCGCGGAAGTCCTCGGGGAAGAAGCCGACGCGGTGCATGCCCGAATCCATCTTCAGCCAGACGTTCAGCGGGCGGGCCAGGCTGGCGCGTTCGATCGCCTCCAATTGCCAGGCGCAATGCACCACGCACCAGAAGTCGTGGGCGACGATCAGCTCCAGCTCGGACGCCTCGAAGAAGCCCTCCAGCAGCAGGATCGGCTGGCGGATACCGGCCTCGCGCAGCTCCAGGCCCTCCTCGATGCAGGCCACGGCGAAGCCATCGGCCTCGGCCGCCAGCGCTTCAGCACAGCGCACCGCGCCGTGGCCGTATGCGTCCGCCTTGATCACCGCGAGCGCACGGGCGCCGGTGGCCTCGCGGGCCAGCCGATAGTTGTGACGAAGGGCTTGCAGGTCGATCAGGGCACGGGCGGGGCGCATGGCGACGGGTCTCTCTTCAGCGAGGTGCGGCATCGCGCACCTTTCATCAGGCGAAAAAAAGCCCGGCTCTCCGGCCGGGCCAGACAAAACTCAGGGCAGCGCAGCGACCACCGACATCTCTACCAGGATCTCCGGCTCGCAGAGCTTGGCTTCGACGGTGGCGCGCGCCGGCGCGACGCCGCGCGGCAGCCACTGGTCCCAGACGCGGTTCATGCCTTCGAAGTCGGCGTCGATGTCCTTCAGGTAGATGGTCACCGAGAGGATCCGAGTCTTGTCGGTGCCGGCCTCTTCCAGCAGACGCTCGATGGCCGCCAGGGTCTCGCGGGTCTGCTGCTCGACGCCCGCGGACATGTCCTCGCCCACCTGGCCCGCCAGGTAGACGGTGCCGTTGTGGACGACGATCTGGCTCATACGCTCGTTAGTGTGCTGGCGCTGGATGGGCATTCTTGGCGTTCTCCGGGGAATTGCTGTAGCGGGAAATATCCAGGCCTTCGGTACTGATCTGCGGGCGCTTCTTCGCCATCAGGTCGGCCAGGTAGCGACCCGACCCGCAGGCCATGGTCCAACCCAGGGTGCCGTGGCCGGTATTGAGGAACAGGTTGCGGTAGCGGGTGGCGCCGACGATCGGGGTGCCATCCGGGGTCGCCGGGCGCAGGCCGGTCCAGAAGGTCGCCTGGCTGATATCGCCGCCCTCGGGATAGAGGTCGGTGGTGATCATTTCCAGGGTCTCGCGGCGGCGCGGGTTCAGCGACAGGTCGAAGCCGGCGATTTCCGCCATGCCGCCGACGCGGATGCGCTGGTCGAAGCGGGTGATCGCCACCTTGTAGGTCTCGTCGAGGATGGTCGAGGTCGGCGCCATCTCCGGGTTGGTGATCGGCACGGTCAGCGAATAACCCTTCAGCGGATAGACCGGAGCCTTGATACCCAGCGGCTTGAGCAGTTGCGGCGAGTAGCTGCCCAGGGCCAGCACGTAGTGGTCGGCGGTGAGCAATTCGCCGTTGACCAGCACGCCGTTGATGCGGTCGCCGGCGAAGTCCAGGCGCTCGATGTTCTGGCCGAAGCGGAACTCCACGCCCAGGCCCTTGGCCATTTCCGCCAGGCGGGTGGTGAACAGCTGGCAGTCGCCGGTCTGGTCGTTGGGCAGGCGCAAAGCGCCGACCAGCTTGTCGGCGACCTTGGCCAAGGCCGGCTCTACGCGGGCGATGCCATCGCGGTCGAGAACCTCGTAGGGCACGCCGGAGCGCTCGAGCACGGCGATGTCCTTGCCGGCGGCGTCCAGCTGCGCCTGGGTGCGGAACAGTTGGGTGGTGCCGAGGGTGCGGCCCTCGTAGGCGATGCCGGTCTCGGCGCGCAGTTCGTCGAGGCAATCGCGGCTGTACTCGGACAGGCGGACCATGCGCTCCTTGTTCACGGCGTAGCGCTCGGCGGTGCAGTTGCGCAGCATCTGCAGCATCCAGGCGTACTGGCTGGGATCGGAGGTGAGCTTGATGGCCAGCGGCGCGTGCTTTTCCAGCAGCCACTTCATGGCCTTCAGGGGAATGCCCGGGGCTGCCCAGGGCGAAGCGTAGCCGGGAGACACCTGGCCGGCGTTGGCGAAGCTGGTTTCCAGCGCGGGACCGTCCTGACGGTCGACCACCACCACCTCGAACCCGGCACGGGCCAGGTAATACGCACTGGCGGTACCGATGACACCGCTGCCAAGGACCAGAACTCGCATTGTCGCCTCCCACGTCGCGGAGGAACCGCGGACGTTTGTTATTTTGAGCGTGTAGATGCGCGCAGTATAGGAAGAGGCAGGCAGAAATAATCACCAATTTTAGGCGGTTACTCAGGTAAAAAACCGGACAATTAGGGGTTTTACCGAGGCGCATCCACCATAAAACTGGAAAAATACCGCATATTTAAATGATCGAACTCAGGCCGGGAGTCGCTTTTTCGGGAAAGCCTGTCGCAGAAGCCATGGAAAACGGCAGGAGTCCCTGAAGGAACCGCTCGCGACAGGAAAAATTCCGCGGACACTGCCCGGCCCTTGCGACCGGAGCAGCGTCCCAGAGCGCTCGCGGAGCCTTCGCGCTATTTCTTCACCCACTTGCCGCCGACCTGGACGTACTGCCCGGCAGGGGTTCTCTCCATCGCCTTCTTGCCGGCCATGGCCTCCACGTCGGCCAGCGAAGCGCCGCTGCTGTTGGCCACCTTCTGGTATTCGGCACGCCGCGCGGCATTGATCTGCGCGGCGATGTCCGCCGCCTGGCCGCTGTTGCTGACCACGCCAAGGTAGCCGTCCGCCTGCTCGCCGACCAGGCCCTGGGCCTTGGCGCCGCCAAGGGCCGACATGGCCTGGCCGAGGTCCATCGCCATGGCGGAAAGGCTGATGCCGAGGGCCAGCAGGGCGATACCGAGTTTGCTACGGGTTGTCATGGATCCGCTCCTTTAGAACAGGCCGCTGTTCTCGTTGATGATGCCGTCCAGAGCCTTGTCGACCTTGATGTAGATCTCGTGCTCGATTTTCACGTTGAGATTGATGTTGATCGGCTCGCTGGGAGCCGCCAGCTGCACGGTGGGCGTGCAGGCCATCGTCAGGCTGCCCAGCAGCAGGACAGCGAATAGAGCGCAGAGGCGCATCGGGGGTTCTCCTGTATGGCTCATGGCGCCGAAGCCTTGCGTTTCTGCATGCGCTCCTGCACACGTTGGCGAATGGTTTCGCTGACCCGGTCGCTCAGTTGCAGGCTGGTCAGCAGTGCCGGGATATCCTCCTCCAGATTGACGTTGAGGTTGACCGGGCGCCCCTTCTCCAGGTCCGGGTTGCTGCCCTGCAAGCGCAGGCCGAGCAACAGCTTGCCGTTCTCATGATAATCGACGCTGCTTTGCAGGACGTCGTAGTGGAAATCGTCGAGGGCATCGGCGACCAGCTTCATCCCCGGGTTGCTGCGCCCCAGCGCCTCGATCTTCGCCGAGCGGAAGCGCAGGTAGCCGGGCTCGCGGGCCTTGACCTGGCCGCCGGAGACGCTGGGCTTCCAGCGGTTCAGCATCAGCGGCAGCTCGCCGTCCAGGGCGCCTTCGCCGGCCAGGCCCTCCGCCGGATAGACCCGGAAAATCTCGCCGAGTTGTATGCCCTGGATACGCAAGGCGAACTTCTGCTCAGCCTGACCCAGGCGGATGCTCCCCGCGGGGACCGAGGCCTGCCCGCCGAACAGGCCGCTCTGCAACGTCTGCCAGCTCAAACGGCCGCTGCCCGGCGCGGAAAGCGGGGCCTCATAGCGCCCGCGGAAACTCACCGGCCCCAGCGGCAGGCCGGGATTGGCCTCGGCCAGGCTCAGGCCGGGGCTGTCCAGGCTCAACTGACCGCCACGCAGGCGCAAGGCCAGGCTGCCGCCCAGCCCCTTCAGCTCGCTGCGGTCGTAGATACCGTCGAGGCCTTTCAGAGTCAGGTCCAGGTCGAGGGACGAGGCGCCCGCCGCATCGAGCTTCCAGCCGGCCGCGGCGGTCGCTCGCCCATTGCCCAGTTCGAGCAGCCCCGGCCAGTCGGCGAGGGTCGCGGCCAGCGGATTGCCGGTACGGAAGAACACCTCGGCCAGCCTGGCGGAGAGCGCCAGGGGCGTCTTCGCGTCGCGCTGCAGCTGGATGTCCGCCGCCAACCCCGCGCCGTTGCTCAGCCGTCCCTTCAGGCTGGTGCGCTCGAGGGTGGTGTCGAGCGGCCCCTCGAAGGTCCAGGCCAACGGTTTGAGGTTGGCCTGGCGGAGTTGTCCGACCTGCGCCTGCAGCGGCCCGGCGAAATGCAGCGCCAGCGGCTGGTAGGCCAGTTCGAGAGCGGCCCCGGCGAGGTCGAGGCGGGGCTGGCCAAGGTGCAGCGTCGACGGCTCGGCCAGGGACGCCGCCTGCAACCGCGCGCCCCTGCCGAAGGAGAGGTTGGCGCGCTGCCCGTCCAGCCGGCCCTCCAGGGGAATCTCCGCGACCAGTCGCTCGGCTTTCCAGCCCAGGTATTGCAGGCGCGGCGCGTCCACCTGCAAGCGACCCTCCACCAGCCTGGCGGCCCACGGCGAGATGCCCAGCAGGTCGAGCCGCGTCTCCAGCTTCAGCGTACTCGCGCCCTCGCTGGTGAACGCCAGGCGCAACGCGGTGACGCTATCGGCATCGCGCTCCAGCGGCTCGCTGCGCAAGCCCAGCGCGCTCGGCCGCAACTCGGCCGGCAGCGCCTGCAACCACTCGCCGTGCAACTGGCTCAGGCGCAAGTCGCTGCGCAGCTGGCGTGGCAACCAGGCGCCCTCGTCTCCATCCAGTTGGACTTGCAGTTCGCCCTGTACATTACCCAGACCGGGCAGCGGCCAGGCTTGCGGAGCCTGCACCAGCAGCGCCGCCGAGCCACCGCCGTCGAGCACCCGGCGCGGCTCCAGCCAGTCGCTGCCAGGCGCCAGGCGGATCGTCCAGTCCGCTTGCAGATGCAGGGCTTGCGGTGCGTCGGGCAGGCGCTGGGCTTCCGGCAACCAGCGATTGAGCCAGACCACCAGGCCACGGGTGTCCGGCAGGCCGGGCGCCTCCAGGCGCCCCTGCCAGAGGCCGTCGCCATCGGACGGCGCGAGCTGGCTGTCCAGCGTCAGCAGCGCCTGCCGGTCGAGTTGCGCGCGCGTCCGCAGGCGCCAACCGGTAGGCTCCTCGAAGAGCTGGGCGTCGAGCTGGGCCTGCTGCGCCTCCTGTTGCAGGCGCAGTTGCGCAGCCAGCGGAAACAGCGCTCCCGACGGGCGGCCGATGTCCAGTCCGCCGTCCTGCTCGCAGCGGCCGGCGGGACAAGGCAGGTCGAGATGGAAGCGTTCGAGGTGGATCTGTTCCGGCAGCCAGGCGAGGGTCTCGCGCAGGGACGTCCAGTCCAGCGCAGCGGAGTCGTCGTCGGAACTCGCGGCAGCCGGTTGCCAGGCGAGCGCCACTTGCTCCACGCGCAGGCCGGGTAGACGCGGACGCCAACCCGACAGCCCGGGCCAGCGCAGCAGCGCGTGTTCCACGTCCAGTCGCAGGCTGGCGCCATCCGCGCCGCGCCGCTCCAGCGCCAGCCGTCGCAGCCCGATGCCTTCGGCGGACAGGCCCAGGCCTTGCCACTCCAGGCGCTCGACACCCTGCTCGCGCAACAGGCTGCGCCAGGCATGCCAGCCGTAGCCGAACGCCAGCAGCAACAGCACTGCAAATACCAGCAGCAACGTCGTCCTTCTGCGCAAACGCATGTCCTACCTCTGTCCGTTGCCGACCCGGCCAAGGGTGGCGGGGCCCTCGTGCAAGATCAAGGCGTTTTCCCTGGCCAGTGTTTTTCCCTGCTTTCGACGTTATATTGGCGGAAAATTTCCGGATTTTCCGAGCCAGACGGGGAGCCTCCATCCATGCGTACCCAGCATCAGAGCAAGCGCGAGCTGGACAAGATCGACCGCAACATCCTCCGCATCCTGCAGGAGGAAGGTCGCATTTCCTTCACCGAGCTGGGCGAACGCGTCGGCCTCTCGACCACACCCTGCACCGAACGCGTGCGCCGCCTGGAGCGCGAAGGCCTGATCATGGGCTATCACGCCCGGCTCAATCCGCAGCATCTGAAGGCCAGCCTGCTGGTGTTCGTCGAGATCAGCCTGGACTACAAGTCCGGCGATACCTTCGAAGAGTTTCGCCGGGCGGTGCTCAAGCTGCCCCATGTGCTGGAATGCCACCTGGTGTCCGGCCACTTCGACTACCTGGTGAAGGCTCGCATCTCGGAAATGGCGTCCTACCGCAAGCTGCTCGGCGACATCCTGCTGAAACTGCCGCACGTACGCGAGTCGAAGAGCTATATCGTCATGGAAGAGGTCAAGGAATCGCTCGACCTACCGGTTCCGGATTGACCCAAGGCACTTTCCGGGAGTCCGCCAGGACTCCCGGCATAGACGGGAAACACCGTCTTTTCTGTACACGATCCCCGCAACACCTCGCAGTTTTTTTCCTTTTTCGCCCTTGGCGAGCGCCTCGACTGACGTTTATGCTCCGTCAAATTTTCCACACATAATAATCAGGATTTCACACATGAACGCCCGCGTTCACCAGCCGGTGCATACCGCCCAACACGCCCCCTCCTACTACGCCGCCACGCTCAACCGACGCATCGAGTGCCCTCCCCTGGCCGGCGAAGAACAGGCCGACGTGTGCGTCGTCGGCGGCGGCTTCTCGGGAGTGAACACGGCGTTGGAACTGGCCCAGCGCGGCTTCTCCGTGGTCCTGCTGGAAGCGCACCGGATCGGCTGGGGCGCCAGTGGACGCAATGGCGGCCAGTTGATCCGCGGCGTCGGCCATGACGTCGAGCAGTTCCTCCCGGTGATCGGCGCCGACGGCGTGAAGGCACTCAAGCTGATGGGCCTGGAGGCGGTGGAGATCGTCCGTCGCCGGGTCGAGCAGTACGCCATCGACTGCGATCTGCGCTGGGGCTACTGCGACCTGGCGAACAAGCCCGGCGACTACCAGGGCTTCCGCGAGGACATGGAGGAACTCCAGGCCCTCGGCTATCGCCACGAGATGCGCCTGGTGCCGGCCGCGGAGATGCGCAGCGTGGTCGGCTCCGATCGCTACGTCGGCGGCCTGGTGGACATGGGCTCTGGCCACCTGCACCCGCTCAACCTGGTCCTCGGCGAAGCCGCCGCTGCCCAGTCGCTGGGCGTCCGCCTGTTCGAGCGCTCGCCGGTGACGCGGATCGACTACGGCACGGAAGTCCAGGTGCATACCGCCACCGGCAAAGTGCGGGCGAAGACCCTGGTGCTGGGCTGCAACGCCTACATGAACGACCTCAACCCGCTGCTCGGCGGCAAGGTACTGCCGGCCGGCAGCTACGTGATCGCCACCGAACCGCTGGACGAGAAACTGGCCCGCCAACTGCTGCCGCAGAACATGGCGGTGTGCGACCAGCGCGTGGCCCTCGACTACTACCGGCTCTCCGCCGACAACCGCCTGCTGTTCGGTGGCGCCTGCCATTATTCCGGCCGCGACCCCAGCGACATCGCCGCCTACATGCGGCCGAAGATGCTGGAGGTATTCCCGCAACTGGCGAACGTCCGCATCGACTACCAATGGGGCGGCATGATCGGCATCGGCGCCAATCGCCTGCCACAGATCGGCCGCCTGCCGGGGCAGCCCAACGTGTACTTCGCCCAGGCCTATTCCGGACACGGGGTGAACGCCACGCACCTCGCCGGGCAGTTGCTCGCCGAAGCCATCGGCGGCCAGCAGAGCGACGGCTTCGACCTGTTCGCCAAGGTGCCGCACATCACCTTCCCCGGCGGCAAGCTGCTGCGCTCGCCACTGCTGGCGCTGGGCATGGCCTGGTACCGGCTGAAGGAAAAACTCGGTAGCTGAGCCCATCCGAGGCTCGGTGGATTCTGAAAAAATCAGGCGGGGCATCGCTCTTCCGAGGAAAACTCCTAGAATTCGCACGACCGGGATGAGCCGGTCGTTCGAGTTTCCACGGGAGATATCCTTGCTTCGCCGATTCCTCCTGCTGGCCCTCCTGGCCCTCTCCGGCTGCGCCAGCACTCCTCCGCCGCAACCGTCGTCGGCACTGCCCGCCGAGGGTACCTGGCTGGCCAGGCAGGCCGAAATCCAGGGACGCGACCACCCCGGCCAGTCCGGCTTCCACCTCCTGGGCGCCAGCGAGGATGCCTTCGTCGCCCGCGCGGCGCTGATTCGCGCAGCCCAGCGCAGCCTCGACATCCAGTACTACATCGTCCACGACGGACTGACCACGCGCGCCCTCGCCTACGAGTTGCTCAAGGCAGCCGACCGTGGCGTGCGGGTACGCATCCTCATCGACGACACCGCCAGCGATGGCTGGGACTACGAGATCGGTGTGCTCTCCGCCCATCCGAACATCCAGGTGCGCCTGTTCAACCCGTTGCACCTGGGCCGCGCCACCGGCATCACGCGAGGCGTCGGCCGCCTGTTCAACCTGTCCCAGCAACACCGGCGCATGCACAACAAGCTGTGGCTGGCCGACGGCACGGCGGCCATCGTCGGCGGACGCAACCTCGGCGACGAGTATTTCAACGCCAAGCCGGAGATGAACTTCACCGACCTCGACCTGCTCGGCGTCGGCCCCATCGCCAACCAGCTCTCGCACAGCTTCGACCAGTACTGGAACAGCGCCATCAGCCGGCCGATCGAGGATTTCCTCTGGCGCGCGCCCTATCCCGGCGAACTGGAGTCGGCCCGACGCAAGTTGCAGCGCTACCTGCGCAAGGAGTCGGTGAAGGAGTCCGGCTACATCCGCCACCTGTTCGACCGCGGCGACCAGCCACGCCTGGGCAACTGGCTGGAGAATCTCACCTGGGCCCGCGCCGAGGCGATCTGGGATGCGCCGCTGAAGGTATTGAGCCGCGGCGAGCCCGACCCGCACCTATTGCTCAGTCCGCACCTGGCGGGCCTGTTCAAGGGCGTGCAGAAGGAACTGATCCTGGTCTCGGCGTATTTCGTTCCGGCCAAGGACGGTCTCAACTACCTCACCGGCAAGGCCGACAGCGGCGTCCGCGTGCGCCTGCTGACCAACTCCCTGGAAGCCACCGACGTGCCCGCCGTGCATGCCGGCTACGCGCCCTATCGGATGGCGCTGCTTGAGCATGGCGTTAAGCTCTACGAGCTGCGCGCCAATCCCGACCAGCCGCTGAGCGGCGCGCCCTGGCGCCTGCACGGATCGAGCAGCGCCAGCCTGCACAGCAAGGCGATGGTCTTCGACCGGCGCAAGGTATTCATCGGTTCGTTCAACTTCGATCCGCGCTCGATCCTGTGGAACACCGAAGTCGGGGTCATCGTCGACAGTCCGCTGCTGGCCGAGCAGGTCCGCCAACTGGCGCTGGAGGGCATGGCGCCGAGCGTCAGCTACCAGGTGCGCATCGACCGCAGCGGTAGCCGGCCGAAGCTGGTCTGGATCGATGAGCGCGACGGCCGGCCCCAGGTCCTGCGCCACGAGCCGGGTAGCCTGTGGCGACGCCTGAACGCCTGGGTCGCGGGAATGATCGGACTGGAAAAGATGCTCTGAGGGTCACTCGGAGGCTTCCAGGCCGGTCGCCTCCTCGTCCGCCGGAATCGCCCCGCGCAGCCGCACCAGCACCACGAAGCCCGCCGCGCCGAGCGCCATCATCAACGGCAGGGCGTGACCGCTGATCCACTGGCTGGCGGCGCCGGTGGCCAGCGGGCCGAGCAGGCAGCCGATGCCCCATAGCTGCGCGACATGGGCATTGGCCCGGACCAGGGCATCGTCTCGGTAGCGCTCGCCGATCAGGATCAGCGCCAGGGTGAACAACCCGCCGGCGCTGGCCCCGAACAGCACCAGCAGCGGCCAGATCAACGGCGTCTGCAGCAGCAGGGGAATCGCCAGGCTGCTCAGCAGCAGCACCAGGCCGCAGCCGCCGAACAGGCCGCTGCGCGAGACCCGGTCGGCGAGCCAGCCGATCGGCAGCTGCAACAATGCATCGCCCACCACCACGGTACTGACCATGGCCAGCGCCACCGCTTGCGGAAAGCCCTGGCGCAACCCGTATACCGGCAGCAGGGTGAGGATCATCGCCTCGAAGGCAGCGAACAATACCACCGCCCAGGCGATCGCCGGCAGACCCCGGCAGAAGGCCCACAAACCGCGCCCGGAGGCACTGTGCGGATCGACCCTGGGCGCACCGCTGCGGCCCAGCAGCAGCAACGAGCCAGCAATCAGCAGGCAGACGCCGAACCAGAAGCCACGGTCGTCGGCGGTACCGATGAAGGTCAGCAGTACCGGCCCGGACAGTTGGCTGAGGGCGTAGCCGGTGCCGTACAGCGCGACCAGCCGGCCACGCCACTTCTCCACTGCCAACTGGTTGATCCAGCTTTCCCCGAGGATGAACACCACGGTGAGCTGCACGCCGATCAGCAGGCGCAGCAACAGCCATACCGGGTAGCTCTGCAGCAGCGCCAGCAGGCCGACGGAGGCTGCCCCGGTGAGCAGGCACAACTGCATCAGCCGCGGCGTGCCGACGCGCGCGGCGAGGCGCCCGGCGATCATCGCGCCGAGCAGCACGCCCACTGCCGGCGTGCTGGCCATCACGCCGATGGCGAAACTGCCGTAGCCCCAGCTCTCCAGGCGCAACGAGACCAGCGGCATGGTCAGGCCAAGGGCGAGGCCGATGCTGATGACTGCGGAACAGACGGCGAAATAGCTTCCCCAACGCATTGCGATTCTCCCGTTGGCACCCCGGAAGCCTTGCCGGGGCGAGCGGATATATCCGGCGCACGAAGCACAGCGGCCGGGCTTCCAGAAGGAAACCCGGCCGCGGGTGTGGCTCGAGAGAGCCGGCCCGGAAGGGCCGACCTAGGCGATCAGAGCTTGATCCAGGTCGCCTTCAGCTCGGTGTACTTGTCGAAGGCGTGCAGCGACTTGTCGCGACCGTTGCCCGACTGCTTGAAGCCGCCGAACGGAGCGGTCATGTCGCCGCCGTCGTACTGGTTGACCCAGACGCTGCCGGCGCGCAGGGCCTTGGCAGTCAGGTGCGCCTTGGACAGGTTGCTGGTCCAGACCGCCGCCGCCAGCCCATAGGGCGTGTCGTTGGCGATGCGCACGGCTTCCTCGGCATCCTCGAACTCGATCACCGAGAGCACCGGGCCGAAGATTTCCTCGCGGGCGATCTTCATCGCATTGGTCACGCCGTCGAAGATGGTCGGCTCGACGTAGGTGCCACCGGTTTCTTCCAGGGTCCGCTTGCCGCCGGCGACCAGCTTGGCGCCGTCGTTGTGACCGGCCTCGATGTAGGACAGCACGGTGTTCATCTGCTGGGTGTCCACCAGCGCGCCGACGTTGGTTTCCGGATCCAGCGGGTTGCCCGGCTTCCAGCCCTTGAGGGCCTCGATCACCAGGGGCAGGAACTTGTCCTTGATGGAGCGCTCCACCAGCAGGCGCGAACCGGCGGTGCAGACTTCGCCCTGGTTGAAGGCGATGGCGCCGGCAGCGGCTTCGGCGGCGGCCTTCAGGTCCGGGGCGTCGGCGAAGACGATGTTCGGGCTCTTGCCGCCGGCCTCCAGCCAGACGCGCTTCATGTTCGACTCGCCGGCATAGACCATCAGTTGCTTGGCGATCTTGGTCGAACCGGTGAACACCAGGGTGTCGACATCCATGTGCAATGCCAGCGCCTTGCCTACCGTGTGGCCATAGCCCGGCAGCACGTTGAACACGCCTTTCGGAATGCCGGCCTCGACGGCCAGCTGGGCGATGCGGATGGCGGTCAGCGGCGACTTCTCGGAGGGCTTGAGGATCACCGAGTTGCCGGTGGCCAGGGCCGGACCGAGTTTCCAGCAGGACATCAGCAGCGGGAAGTTCCACGGCACGATGGCGGCGACCACGCCGACCGGCTCGCGGGTCACCAGGCCCAGCTCGGCATGGGGAGTGGCGGCGACTTCGTCATAGATCTTGTCGATCGCCTCGGCGCTCCAGCGCAGGCTGTTGGCGGCGCTGGCGACGTCGATGTGCAGCGAGTCGCTGATCGGCTTGCCCATGTCCAGGGTTTCCAGCAGGGCCAGCTCCTCGGCGTTCTCCAGCAGCAGATCGGCGAAGCGGATCATCGTCTGCTTGCGCTTGGCCGGCGCCAGGCGCGACCAGGCGCCGGAATCGAAGGCATTGCGGGCGACCTTGACCGCCTGCTCGGCATCGGCCAGGTCGCAACTGGCGACCTTGGCCAGGAAGCGGCCATCCACCGGGCTCAGGCAATCGAAGGTCTCGCCGGAGGCGGCGTTGCTGTATTCGCCGTTGACGAAGGCACGGCCTTCGATCTTCAGGTCTTTGGCGCGGGCTTCCCAGTCGGCGCGGGTCAGGGTGGTCATGACAACGTGTCCTCTTATTGGTGTTCTGGGCGCCTGGGAGACAGGCGCGCTGTCAGATTCTGCAAGGCGGGCGCGCGGCCCGTGGTGTCCGCCACCCTAAACCAGAGCAGCGCCTGTTTTCAATATATTTGACAGGAACCCCTCTAACTCCCTTGTCACGTTCATTATTTTAAACATAGACTCGCCCGGACTAGCGTCTTCATCCCTCGCGTGCAACCTGGGTGGCCCTATGACAATGAATAACGAGCCGCAGTCGAGCAGCCTCGACAACTTCTGGATGCCCTTCACCGCCAACCGCCAGTTCAAGGCGCGGCCGCGCCTGCTGGAAAGCGCCGAAGGCATCCACTATATCGCCCAGGGCGGGCGCCGCATCCTCGACGGCACCGCCGGCCTCTGGTGCTGCAATGCCGGCCACGGCCGGCGCGAGATCAGCGAAGCGGTGGCCCGGCAGATCGCCACCCTCGACTACGCCCCGCCGTTCCAGATGGGTCACCCGCTGCCGTTCGAACTCGCCGCGCGGCTGGCGGAAATCGCCCCGCCGGGCCTGAACAAAGTATTCTTCACCAACTCCGGCTCGGAATCGGCGGACACCGCGCTGAAGATCGCCCTTGCCTACCAGCGCGCCATCGGCCAGGGCACCCGCACCCGCCTGATCGGCCGCGAACTGGGCTACCACGGGGTCGGCTTCGGCGGCCTGTCGGTAGGCGGTATGGTCAACAACCGCAAGGCCTTCTCCGCCAACCTGCTGCCGGGGATCGACCACCTGCCGCACACCCTGGACGTCGCCCGCAACGCCTTCACCGTCGGCCTGCCCGAGCATGGCGTGGAAAAGGCCGAGGAGCTGGAACGCCTGGTGACCCTGCACGGCGCCGAGAATATCGCCGCGGTGATCGTCGAGCCGATGTCCGGCTCGGCCGGCGTGGTGCTGCCGCCCAAGGGCTACCTTCAGCGGCTGCGCGAGATAACCCGCAAGCATGGCATCCTGCTGATCTTCGACGAAGTGATCACCGGTTTCGGCCGCGTCGGCGAAGCCTTCGCCGCGCAGCGCTGGGGCGTCGTCCCGGACCTGCTGACCTGCGCCAAGGGGCTGACCAACGGCAGCATCCCGATGGGCGCCGTATTCGTCGACGAGAAGATCCATGCTGCCTTCATGCAAGGCCCGCAGGGCGCCATCGAGTTCTTCCACGGCTATACCTATTCCGGCCATCCGGTAGCCTGCGCCGCCGCCCTGGCGACCCTGGACATCTACCGTCGCGATGACCTGTTCCAGCGGGCCGTCGAACTGGAAGGCTACTGGCAGGACGCGCTGTTCAGCCTGCGCGACCTGCCCAACGTGGTCGACATCCGCGCCGTAGGCCTGGTCGGCGGCGTGCAACTGGCGCCGCACGCGGACGGCCCCGGCAAGCGCGGCTACGACGTCTTCGAGCGCTGCTTCTGGGAGCACGACCTGATGGTCCGGGTGACCGGCGACATCATCGCCATGTCGCCGCCGCTGATCATCGACAAGCCCCACATCGACCAGATCGTCGAGCGCCTGGCCCAGGCCATCCGCGCCAGCGTCTGATCCAGGCGGGCGGCTGGCGCCGCCCTGCCCCCCAACTGGCCAGAACCACAAGAACCGAGAGTCAGCATGAACATCGAACAGATCGTCGACTTCGCCCAGGCCAACAGCGCCCCGGAGCACTACAGCCCGGCGCCGGAGAAAATCCTCAAGGGCGACCCGAAACAGAGCGTGCGCAACCACTACGGCAGCCCCTGCGGGCAGTTCAACGCCGGTATCTGGGAAGGCGCCGTGGGCCAGTGGACGGTGAACTACACCGAACACGAGTACTGCGAGATCATCCAGGGCGTCTCGGTGCTGCGCGACCGGCACGGCAACGCCAAGACCGTGCGCGCCGGCGACCGCTTCGTGATCCCTGCCGGCTTCCAGGGCACCTGGGAAGTGCTCGAAGCCTGTCGCAAGGTGTATGTGATCTTCGAAGCCAAGGCCTGAGCCCCGGCTTCATCCAGAATGCTTGTTACCCTTGCCCGCCACCTGGCGGGCTTTTTTGTGCGCGGCCCGGGGTTCGTACGCCGGAAATGAAAAAGCCCGCCAGGGGCGGGCTTTTCGCAAGGTGCCGGATCAATTACTTGATCTTGGCTTCCTTGTAGATCACGTGCTGACGAACAACCGGATCGTACTTCTTGATCTCGATCTTCTCAGGCTTGGTACGCTTGTTCTTGTCGGTGGTGTAGAAGTGGCCGGTACCGGCGCTGGACACCAGACGAATCAATTCACGCATGATTCAGCTCCTTAGAATTTTTCGCCGCGGGCACGCAGGTCAGCCAGGACGGCCTCGATGCCACGCTTGTCGATGATACGCATGCCCTTGGCGGAAACGCGCAGACGTACGAAGCGCTTCTCGGACTCGACCCAGAAACGGTGGTGCTGCAGGTTCGGCAGGAAACGGCGGCGGGTTTTGTTGTGTGCGTGGGAAATGTTATTCCCGGTAACCGGACCCTTACCGGTTACTTGACAGACTCTAGACATGCCTCAGCCCTCTATAACCTCATGCCCAACCCGGCATGGGTTGGCTGCTTTAACTCAAGTTCGATACTCAGTTTCACCGGGGTCTTACCCGCTGCATCCCGACGAAGGAGAGCGTGGCCCCAGAAAAGAGCGCAGCTTTATATCAGAAAGGCGCCCCGCGCCGCAAGGGTGAAGACCATGGCGCAGCCGCGGCCCGCCTCACTGCGGGCTTCGCACCGCGGCCGTTCGTCGCCTTGCCTCGTTGTCGCTGCCCGCCGCATGGTCTAGGGTAGCGATTCAAGGTCGCCAACGGCCTTGCATGACTGCGCCCAACCGCTGCGGATGGGCATGTTAACCGTTCGAATGGAGCCCGTCATGCGCCTCGCCGCTTTCTCCCTGTTCCTCGCCCCCCTGCTGCTCGCCCAGCCCGCCGCCGCTGCCGCCTTGAGCGTGTGCACCGAAGCCAGCCCCGAGGGCTTCGACGTGGTCCAGTACAACTCGCTGACCACCACCAACGCCTCGGCCGATGTGCTGATGAATCGCCTGGTCGAGTTCGACGCCGGCAAGGGGACGGTGGTGCCCTCGCTGGCCGAGCGCTGGTCGGTGTCCGACGACGGCCTGAGCTATCGCTTCGACCTGCGCCAGGGTGTGCACTTCCACAGCACCGCCTACTTCAAGCCGAGCCGTACGCTCGACGCCGACGACGTGGTGTTCAGCTTCCAGCGCATGCTCGATCCGGCCAATCCCTGGCACAAGGTGGCGCAGAACGGCTTCCCGCACGCCCAGTCGATGCAACTGCCGGAGCTGATCAAGCGGGTGGAGAAAAGCGGCGACCACCAGGTGCTGTTCGTTCTCGACCACCCCGACGCGACCTTCCTGCCGATGCTGAGCATGGGCTTCGCCTCCATCTATTCGGCGGAATACGCCGACCAGTTGATGAAGGCCGGAACCCCGGAAAAGCTCAACGCCGAGCCGATCGGCAGCGGCCCGTTCGTGTTCAAGCGCTTCCAGAAGGACGCGGTGGTGCGCTACGCCGCCAACCCCGAGTACTTCGCCGGCAAGCCGGCGGTCGACGCGCTGATCTTCGCCATCACCCCGGACGCCAACGTGCGCCTGCAGAAGTTGCGCCGCGGCGAATGCCAGATCGCCCTGTCGCCGAAGCCGCTGGACGTGGAGAGCGCGCGCAAGGACGCCAGCCTGAAGGTCGAGCAGACGCCGGCCTTCATGACCGCCTTCGTCGCCCTCAATACCCAGCATCCGCCGCTGGACGATCCCAAGGTGCGCCAGGCGATCAACCTGGCCTTCGACCGCACCAGCTACCTGCAGGCGGTATTCGAAGGCAGCGCCAGTGCCGCCACCGGCATCTATCCGCCGAACACCTGGAGCTATGCCAGGGATATTCCCGCCTACCCGCACGCTCCCGAACAGGCGCGCAAGCTGCTGGCCGGCAAGCAGCTTCCCGAGCTGAACATCTGGACCCGCCCGTCCGGCAGCCTGCTCAACCCCAACCCGAGCCTCGGCGCCCAACTGCTCCAGGCCGACCTGGCGGAGGCCGGGATCAAGGCCAACATCCGCGTCATCGAATGGGGCGAGTTGATCCGTCGCGCCAAGAACGGCGAACACGACCTGCTGTTCATGGGTTGGGCAGGCGACAACGGCGATCCGGACAACTTCCTCACTCCGCAATTCAGCTGCGCCAGCGTCAAGTCGGGGCTCAACTTCGCGCGCTATTGCGACCCCGGCCTGGACAAGCTGATTGCCGACGGCAAGGCCGCCAGCAGCCAGGAACAACGCACCGGCCTGTACCACCAGGCGCAGAAACTGATCCACGAACAGGCGCTCTGGCTGCCCCTGGCCCACCCGACCGCCTTCGCCCTTACCCGCCAGGAGGTGCAGGGCTACCAGGTCAATCCGTTCGGTCGCCAGGATTTCTCTCGGGTCGCCGTGAAACGCTGAAGGCCACGCCCGGGAGAACCCAGCGATGGATCTCGACCGTCTCTACCTGCCGCATTGGCAGTTCAGCGAACACCACCAGCGGCTGATCGACGCGCCGGCCGCCGCGCTGCTCGACGCGGTGGAAGACCTGCTGCGCTTCGACGACCCGCTGGTGCGCGCCTTCCTCGTCCTGCGCGAAGCGCCGGGAAGGCTGGCCGGCCTGCTGGGCCGGCGCAACGACCTGGCCGGCCGCCCACGCTTCGGCCTGCATGAGTTCACCCGCCTGGAGCGCCGCGCCGACCAGGCCATCGCCTACGGCCTGGTCGGCCGCTTCTGGCGCGCCGACTTCGCCCTGGAACGCATCGCGGACGGCGAGCATTTCCGCTGCTACGACCAGCCCGGAGTGGCCAAGCTCGTGCTGTGTTTCCGTTGCACGCCCAGCGCCAGCGGTACCCTGCTGCACACGGAAACCCGGGTGTTCTGCCCCGATCGCGCCAGCCGCCTGCGCTTCACCCCCTACTGGTTGGCGATCCGCCCGGTCAGCGGGCTGATCCGCCGGCGCCTGCTGGCGGGCATCGAGCGGCGCCTGGGCTGAGCCCTTCGTCGAACGCTCACAGCCAACCGTATTCGGCCAGCGACAGCGGCTCGCCGTCGCCGATGATGAAGTGGTCGAGCACCCGCACGTCGATGAGCGCCAAGGCTTCCTTGAGGCGCGCAGTGAGCTGGCGGTCGGCGAGACTCGGACGGGCGTCGCCGGAAGGGTGGTTATGGGTCAGGATCAGCGCCGCCGCGTTGTGCGCCAGGGTGCGCTTGACCACCTGGCGCGGGTAGACGCTGGCGCCATCGATGCTGCCCTGGAACAGCACCTCGAACGCCAGGACCCGGTGCCTCGTGTCGAGGAACAGGCAGGCGAACACCTCGTGCTGCTCGTGGCGCAGGCGCGCCTTGAGATAGTCGCGCACCGCCTGCGGGCTCTCCAGTATCGAATCGCGACGCAGGCGCTCGGCCAGGTGGCGCCGGCCCATCTCCAGCACGGCCTGCAATTGCGCATACTTGGCCACGCCGAGCCCGAGATGGCCGCAGAACGAGGCGAGGTCCGCCTCGAGCAGGGCACGCAGCCCGCCGAACTCGCTCAACAGCCGCCGCGACAGCTCGACCGCACTACAACCGGTCACTCCCGTGCGCAGGAAGATCGCCAACAGCTCGGCATCGGAAAGGGCCGCCGCGCCCTGCTCCAGAAGCTTCTCCCGAGGCCGTTCGGCTTCGGGCCAATCGCGGATGCTCATTCGCTTTCCCCATCGAGCCCGCCCGCTGTTCCCGTGCGGACGCTGTGCTATCTTAGCCCATCCTTTTTGCGCGGCAGACGACCTGGGGAGGCGCGTTTGCCGAAGCGCATGTCATCCATTTCCTTATTAAGGCAAGCCTATGCAGCGGCTCTATCGGAAACGCATCGTCCTCGGCGTGGGCGGCGGCATTGCCGCCTACAAGAGCGCCGAACTGGTCCGCCGCCTGCGCGACCAGGGCGCTGAAGTCCGAGTGGTGATGACCCAGGGCGGCCGCGAGTTCATCACGCCCCTGACCCTCCAGGCGTTGTCCGGCCATCCGGTGCATACCGATCTGCTGGACCCGGCGGCGGAAGCCGCGATGGGCCACATCGAACTGGCCCGCTGGGCCGATCTGGTGCTGATCGCACCGGCTACCGCCGACCTCATGGCGCGCCTGGTCCAGGGCGTGGCCAACGACCTGCTGACCACCCTGGTGCTGGCTACCGACGCGCAAATCGCCCTGGCACCGGCGATGAACCAGGCCATGTGGCGCGACACCGCGACCCAGGCCAACGCCGAGCTGCTGCGCCAGCGCGGCTTCCACCTGTTCGGTCCGGCAGCGGGCAGCCAGGCCTGCGGCGACGTCGGCCTCGGACGCATGCTCGAAGCCGAGGAACTGGCGCAGCGCGCCGCCGACTGCTTCCAGCGCCAGGCGCTGACCGGCGTGCATGTGCTGATCACCGCCGGCCCGACCCAGGAAAACATCGACCCGGTGCGCTACATCACCAACCACAGTTCCGGAAAGATGGGCTTCGCCCTCGCCGAGGCGGCGGTGGAAGCCGGCGCACGGGTGACCCTGGTCACCGGCCCGGTGCACCTGCCCACGCCCGACCGGGTGCAGCGCGTCGACGTGGTCAGCGCCCGCGACATGCTGGCCGCCTGCGAGGCGGCGATGCCCTGCGACCTGCTGATCGCCTCCGCGGCGGTCGCCGACTACCGCCCGGAAGTGGTCGCCGCGCACAAACTGAAGAAAGACCCTACCAGCGGCGAGGGCTTGCTCTTGCAGCTGGTGCGCAATCCCGACATTCTCGCCACCCTCGCACAGCGCGAGGATCGCCCCTTCAGCGTGGGCTTCGCCGCAGAAACCGAAAACCTGCTGGACTATGCTGCACGCAAGCTGAAGGACAAGAACCTCGACCTGATCGTCGCCAACGACGTGGCCAACCCCTCGATCGGCTTCAACAGCGACGAGAACGCGATCACGGTGATCGACCGCGACCTGCATCCGAGCACCTTCGCCCAGACCAGCAAGGGCAAGATCGCTCGCCAGCTGATCGCCTTCATCGCCGACCGCCTCAACCAGCAATGAGTTACTGATGCACTCTCTCCAAGCCAAGATCCTCGACCCCCGCCTGGGCTCCGACTTCCCGCTCCCGCAGTACGCCACGCCGGGCTCGGCCGGCCTGGACCTGCGCGCCATGCTCAAGGAAGACAGCGTCCTCGGCCCGGGCCAGACCCTGCTGATTCCCACCGGCCTGTCCATCTACATCGCCGATCCCGGCCTCGCCGCCCTGGTCCTGCCGCGCTCCGGCCTGGGGCACAAGCACGGCATCGTGCTGGGCAACCTGGTCGGCCTGATCGACTCGGACTACCAGGGCGAGCTGATGGTGTCGTGCTGGAACCGCGGCGAGTCGCCGTTCACCATCGCCGTCGGCGAGCGCATCGCGCAGTTGGTACTGGTGCCGGTGGTGCAGGCGCATTTCGAGCTGGTCGAAGCGTTCGACGAAAGCCAGCGCGGCGCCGGCGGCTTCGGCCATTCCGGCAGCCACTGACCCCGAACACAGGACGAGACGCCGAGGAGACGCGGCATGAAGCTTTTCCAGCGCACCGCCAAGGATGGGAACGAGTTGGGCGACCTGCTCGAACCGGAAAAGAAGCCGCGCAAGGCAGCGTCCGAACGCGCTGACGGCAAGGACCTGCTGCCCGGCATAGGCGCCAGCCTACTGGGCGTGGCGGCCGCCGGCGCCCTGCTCTGGTTCGGCGTCTTCGGCGGCGCCGGTGAGGCGCAGCAGCGCCAGTTGGACGCGGCCTGGGCCGAAGGCCAGGCCGGCGCCTTGCGCCAGGCCTTGCAGCAACTCGCCGCCGACACCCGCGCCGCCGCGGCCAGCCCCCTCGCCCTCGAAGCCCTGCAAAGCGGCGACGCCACCCGCATCGAGGCCGCCCAGCGCAGCCTGCTGGCCTGGGACGGCGTGGTCGATGCCCACCTGAACGCGCCCGGCCAGGCCGCCCAGGACAACGACAGCCCCGGCCCGGTCAGCTTCGCCGCCCTGGATATCCTGCACCGGGTGGAAAGTGGCCAGAACGTCGCCGCCGAAGCCTACAAGGTCGGCCAGCGCTGGCTGCTGTACAGCGCCGCGCCGGTGCGCGGCGCCGACCAGAGCCTGCAAGGCACGCTGCTGCTGGCGGTCGACCTGCAACGGCTGCTGCGCGCCCTGCCGCCCTTGCCGGGCGATGCCGGCCAGGTACAACTGGTCCAGCAGTTCTCCGGCGCACCGGCCCAGGTGCTGCTGCAACGCGGTACGCCGGCGCCGGGCAAGGGTGCGCAAGCGCTGGACAGCGGCAATCCGAACTGGAAACTGAACTACACGCCCGGCAGCGTCGCTTCGACCCAGGCCTCGCCGCTGCTGCTGGCACTCGCGGCGCTGCTGGCGCTGCTCGGCGGCATCCTCGGCACCTACCTCACCCGTTCGTCGCTGTTGCGCCGCCTGCATCAGGATGTCCTGACCCTCGGTCAGTATCTTCAGGAACTCGGCGGGCAACGCACTGCCAAACCCCCTGTGCCTAGCCTGCCGGGCTTCGCCCCGCTGATCCAGGCATTGGCCCGCCAGCCGCGGCGCAAGCCGGAGCCGACCAGCGTGCCCAGCCCTGCCAAGGCAGCGCCGGTGGCGCCGGTGGCGGTGGCGAAAGCGCCTCCTCGCGAGGAGCCGGCATTGGCAGATCCGTTGTTCCAGAACACCGACATTCTGGATATCGACATTCTCGATGAAGACCAGGACCTCCTGGGATTGGAGCAAACCCCCATCATGAGCACTGCAAAAGCACCGACGCTGCCCGCCAGCATCTTCCGCGCCTACGACATCCGTGGCGTGGTAGGCGATACCCTCACCGCCGAGACCGCCTACTGGATCGGTCGCGCCATCGGCTCGGAAAGCCTCGCCCGCGGCGAACCGTGCGTCGCTGTCGGCCGCGATGGCCGCCTGTCCGGTCCCGAGCTGGTCAAGCAGCTGATCCAGGGCCTGGTGGACTGCGGTTGCCAGGTCAGCGACGTGGGCATGGTGCCTACCCCGGTGCTGTACTACGCGGCCAACGTGCTCGAGGGCAAGTCCGGGGTGATGCTGACCGGCAGCCACAACCCGCCGGACTACAACGGCTTCAAGATCGTGGTCGCCGGCGAGACCCTGGCCAACGAGCAGATCCAGGCCCTGCGCGAGCGCATCGAGAAAAACGACCTGGCATCCGGCGTCGGCAGCGTAGAGCAGGTCGACATCCTGCCGCGCTACTTCAAGCAGATCCGCGACGACATCGCCATGGCCAAGCCGATGAAGGTGGTGGTCGACTGCGGCAACGGCGTGGCCGGGGTGATCGCCCCGCAGTTGATCGAGGCCCTGGGCTGCAGCGTGATCCCGCTGTACTGCGAGGTCGACGGCAACTTCCCGAACCACCATCCGGACCCGGGCAAGCCGGAGAACCTGAAGGACCTGATCGCCAAGGTCAAGGCCGAGAACGCCGACCTGGGCCTGGCCTTCGACGGCGACGGCGATCGCGTCGGCGTGGTCACCAATACCGGTACCATCATCTATCCGGACCGTCTGCTGATGCTGTTCGCCAAGGACGTGGTCTCGCGCAACCCGGGGGCCGACATCATCTTCGACGTCAAGTGCACCCGCCGTCTGATCGCCCTGATCAGCGGCTACGGCGGCCGTCCGGTGATGTGGAAGACCGGCCACTCGCTGATCAAGAAGAAGATGAAGGAAACCGGCGCCCTGCTGGCTGGCGAGATGAGCGGCCACGTGTTCTTCAAGGAGCGCTGGTTCGGCTTCGACGATGGCATCTACAGCGCCGCCCGCCTGCTGGAAATCCTCAGCCAGGATCAGCGTGACAGCGAGCACGTGTTCTCGGCCTTCCCGAGCGACATTTCCACCCCGGAAATCAACATCACCGTCACCGAGGACAGCAAGTTCGCCATCATCGAGGCGCTGCAACGCGACGCCCAATGGGGCGAAGGCAACATCACCACCCTCGACGGCGTGCGGGTCGACTACCCCAAAGGCTGGGGCCTGGTACGCGCCTCCAACACCACTCCCGTGCTGGTCCTGCGCTTCGAAGCGGACACCGAGGAAGAGCTGGAGCGCATCAAGACCGTCTTCCGTAACCAACTGAAGGCAGTGGATTCCTCGCTGCCCGTGCCCTTCTGACATGTCGGAGCTCCCCATGACCCTGAGTCGCGATGACGCCGCCCAGGTTGCCAAGGTCCTTTCCGAGGCCCTGCCCTACATCCGCCGCTTCGTCGGCAAGACGCTGGTGATCAAGTACGGCGGCAACGCCATGGAGAGCGAGGAGCTGAAGGCCGGCTTCGCCCGCGACGTGGTGCTGATGAAAGCGGTCGGCATCAACCCGGTGGTAGTGCATGGCGGCGGCCCGCAGATCGGCGACCTGCTCAAGCGCCTGTCGATCGAGAGCCACTTCATCGACGGCATGCGCGTCACCGACGCGGCGACCATGGACGTGGTGGAGATGGTCCTCGGCGGCCAGGTGAACAAGGACATCGTCAACCTGATCAACCGCCACGGCGGCAGCGCCATCGGCCTGACCGGCAAGGACGCCGAGCTGATCCGCGCGAAGAAGCTCACCGTGACCCGCCAGACCCCGGAGATGACCAAGCCGGAGATCATCGACATCGGCCACGTGGGCGAAGTCACCGGGGTCAACGTCGGGCTGCTGAACATGCTGGTCAAGGGCGACTTCATTCCGGTGATCGCGCCGATCGGCGTGGGCAGCAACGGCGAGTCCTACAACATCAATGCCGACCTGGTGGCCGGCAAGGTGGCGGAAGCGCTGAAGGCCGAGAAACTGATGCTGCTGACCAACATCGCCGGCCTGATGGACAAGCAGGGCCAGGTGCTGACCGGGCTGTCCACCGAACAGGTCAACGAGCTGATCGCCGACGGCACCATCTACGGCGGCATGCTGCCGAAGATCCGCTGCGCCCTGGAAGCGGTGCAGGGCGGCGTGACCAGCGCGCACATCATCGATGGCCGGGTGCCGAATGCCGTGCTGCTGGAAATCTTCACCGACAGCGGCGTCGGCACCCTGATCAGCAACCGCAAGCGTCACTGATCGCCCGGCCATGGCGCGCTCCGGCGCGCCATGACGGTTCTCCCTTAGCGTCGCGCGGCCAGCGCGAAGGCCTGCTCCAGCGGGCTCGCACCCTCGCTGCGGAAGGTCGCCGGGCTCACTCCCGTCCAACGCTTGAAAGCGCGCCTGAAACTGCGGATGTCACGGTATCCCACTTCCTCGGTGATACGTTCGATGGACATCCCGGGGTTGCCCAGCAGGCTCATCGCCCGCCCTCGTCGCACCTGCTCCAGCAACGCCTCGAAGGTCAGCCCGTGTTCGGCCAGCCGGCGCCGCAGGGTGCGGCTGCTCATGTTCAGTTCGGCGGAAATCCTTTCGATCTGGCTGCCCAGGCTGAGGTCGCGGGCGATGGCCCGTTCCACCGCCTGGACCAGGTCGAGTTTCCGGTGCACCTGGGTGTTTTCCTGCTCCAGCAGGGCCAGCGCCTGGCGCAACGCCGGCAGGTTGTGGTTGGGCAGGCGCATGTCCAGCCAGTGGCTGGCGATCGCCATGCGGTTGTGCAGGCAGCCGAAGCGTACCTGGGGGCCCAGCAGGCGCAGGTACTCGCCCGCGTAGGGCGGAGCGACATGGATGAGTTCGATGCCCAGCGGTTCGAACGCCGGGCTGACCAGGGCACGCCCATACACCAGCAGGCTGGCGAAGAACTCCTCGATGGCGAACACCTGCACCTCACTGCTGGGCAGGTGGCATTCGACCTCGACGAAGAAGGTTTCGCCCTGCTGGTAGACGCTGGAGGTGACGATCCCGCCCGAGCTGTGCTGGTAGCGCACGCCGATGTCGAACGCGTCGCGCAGGGTCCGGCACAGCGACAGCACATGGCCCAGCAGGCCAAGGGTGCCGAGCACGTTCTGGTGTCCGACCCACAGCCCCAGTCCCCGCTCCGGCAGGGCCTGGAGGGCACGCTGGATCATGCTCACGGCCTGGCGGTAGGAGATGCGCTGGGTAGGGTCCTGCAGGTCTTCGACGGTGAAGCCCAGGCCCCGGCACAGCCGCGCGGGATCGACGCCATGGCCTTCGACCACCTCGGCCAGCGTCTGCAGCAGGAAGGTGGATACCTGGGCGAGTTCGTAGCGCGCATCGGCGGCATTGTTGTGCATGGGCGAAATCCTGAGCCGGTCTCGGCTTCGTTCTTGTTCTGGCGGTGGATCGCGACATGGGATGAGCGTCCCATCATATAGCGTTCCGCACAGATGTAACAAAGCATTGCACGGTGTCCGCAAATCCCCCCCTCGCTGACCGTCAATGCCCTGCCTCGGCCTGTCGATAGGGCTTATTCCTATGCCGTACCCCGAGCCACGCCAAACAATAATAAGAGCCCGCCCATGAACCCGACCCACCCCCGCAGGCCCCTGCGCCTGGCCGCCTGCGTCACCCTCGCCTTCAGCTGCTGCACCCATGCCAGCGAAGGCGGCGTGGACAACATAGGTCCAGGAACCGACGGTTTCTTCACCCTGCCATTGGACGTCGACAACCTCCCGGACCACATGTTCGCCTTCAACGTCTACTACAACCACTACGAAGCCAGGAAGCTGAACATCAGCTCCTTCGGCGGCAAGGTGTCCGACGTGAAGATCAGCTCGGATGCGATCATCCCTCGCCTGGACTACCTGAGCCCGCTGCGGATCTTCGGCGGGCGCCTGGGCGGCTACATCGCCCAGCCCTATCTCCGCCAACGGGTGGCCGCGTTCGGCCTGAGCGACGAACGGGAAAGCATGGGCGACACCACCTTCGCGCCAATCATCCTCTGGGACATGGGCAAGGACCTGACCCTGGCCGCCGCCGTGGAGGTCACCGTGCCCACCGGCAAGTACGATGCCGAGCGGCTGGCCAACACCAGCAACAACTTCTACACCTACAAGCCGCTGTTCTCCTTCACCTGGCTGCCCACCGAACGCACCGAGCTGTCGCTGAAGGCCACCTACAGCTTCAACATGGAAAACCACGACACCGACTATCGCTCGGGGCAGATCTTCCATTTCGACTATTCCGCCAGCTATCGGGTGACCGACAACCTGCGCCTCGGCCTGAACGGCTACTACCTCAAGCAGACCACCGACGACAAACAGAACGGCGAGACCGTACGGGTGTTCGGTTTCGGCGAGGAAGTCGACGATGGCGTACGCGGCCAGGTCTTCGCCATCGGCCCGGCCGTGCACCTGACCTTCCTCAAGTACGCCAGCGCGGAGATCCGCTGGGCCAAGGAATTCGACGTGGAGAACCGCCCCGAGGGCGACATGCTCTGGGCCAAGCTGACCATTCCGTTCGAACTCTGAGGCATCGGAACGAAGCGGCAGCCCGGTATCCGCGGGCTGCCGCCATCGACGAGGAAAAGCGCCAGGCGTCCTAGGCGTAAACCGGCCAGCGCTCGACGATCCGCCCGCCGCGCAGCGCCAGCAGGTCGCCGAATTGCAGCAGCACCGACTCGCTCTGGGTCGGCCGCAGGAAGACCTGGTCGTCCACCTCCAGGCCCACCGAAGGCGAGCCGTTGACCATTTCCTGGTTCGAGCTGCGCCCGTAGATGCCGTTGCTGCGCAGTCCCTCGGGCGAGGCGAAGTCGGCCATCCAGTTGCCGCCGTAGATGAAGAAGGTGCCGCGCTGGTTGGGGTCCCACCAGGAAAACAGCCGCGACTTGCCGTCCAGCGCCGGGATCTGCACCGCGCCGGTGCTCTTGAGTACCGGCGTGGCGATGTAGACGGCCGGCACATGCTCGGCCAGGGACGCCAGGTCGTAGTGGCTCGGCTTGAGCATGGCGGTGCCCACCGAGACCTCGCTGCTCAGCGTTTCCTTCTCGTGCATGCGATAGCTGGGGCTGCCGGCGGTATTCAAGGTCAGCTGTGGCGTCCACAGCGCGGCGAAGCGCTGGCGGGCGAAGTCGACATGTCCCTGGTAGAGCGCCATGACCTTGGCGAACAGCTCTTCGGGCGAACCGAGGATGCCCGGCACACCCATTCCGACGAAGGGGTCGTAGCCCATGAAGCCGGCGAACTCCAGGTGCTGCGGATGCGCCGCGATCAGCGCCAGCAATTCACCCAGCGCGGCCTGGTCGGCCACCCCGCCGCGATGCAGGCCGACGTCCAGTTCGATGTTGACGCGCATCCGGGTCCCCAGCCCCTGGGCCAGCGCCAGGTACTGACGCAAGCGCTGCGGCGTATCGATCAGCCATTGCAGCTGCCGCGCCGGGTCGAACGCGCCCTTGTGCTCGCGGTAGAACAGTTCCGCCGAACGCACCGGCAACGGCTTGCCGAGGAGGATGTCGGCATCCGCAAAAGCGACCGCGTCGTGGTTGAGGAACGGTTGGTGGAAGGACATCAGCCGCCGGGTGCCGGCGCGCCTGGCGATGTACGCCAGCAGGCCGGGCGAGGGCAGCGACTTCTCCACCAGCCGCAGATGCTTGCCGCCGCGGCGGACCGAACGCATCACCACATCGATGTTGTGGTCCAGGCGATCGAGGTCGATGAGCAGCACCGGGCACATCGGGCCATTGGCCTTGAGTTCGCGGTTCAGCGCGCGGAAATAGTCGTCGTACGGCCCGCCACGGTCGGCGGGACGCATCCAGGCGGCAGTTCCCGCCAGCAGCGCGCCGGCCCCGAGGCCGGCGAACATGAACTTGCGTCGATTCACGGCGTCGCTCCTTTCAGGTCACGCCCAGGATGGAAGAGAGGTGCGCATTGAGGAACCGCCCGCGGGGATCCAGCGCCTGGCGCACCTCGGCGAACGCCTTCCAGCGCGGATAGAGCCCCTGCAACTGGTGCGCGTTGAGGCCATGCAGCTTGCCCCAGTGCGGCCGCCCGGCGTATTTCCAGAAGATCGGTTCCACCGCGGCGAAGAAGTTGTGGTGGTCCATGCTGTAGTGCTGATGCACGGAAATGGAACAACTGTCGCGGCCCTCGAACATGCTCAGGGGAATGTCGTCGGCCTTCACGTAGCGGTACTCGATGGGAAACCAGGTGCGCAGGTCCTTGTCGCGGATCAGCGCGAGGATTTCCCGCAGGCAGGCGGGGCCATGCTCGGCGGGGACCGAATACTCCATCTCGTTGAAGCGCACGTTGCGCACGTTGGCGTAGACCGCATAGGAATCGTCGACCCGCTCGTCGAAGCGGGCGAAATGGCGCAGGCTGTTGAGCAGGGTGCGGCGGGTCTCCGGGAAGTCGCTGAGGTACTTGTCGAGACCTTCGATCAGGCCGACGAACTCGTTGCCGCCTTCCTTCGCCGGGTCCAGGGGCGGGGTCTTCGGCTCGTCGGTCTCGTTAAGGGCGATCGACAGGGCGTAGTCGGAGTGGGTCACCACCAGCATCTCCCAGTGCTGGTTCTCGCGCGTGTTCTTCTCCACGTCCTCCAGCAACTCCTCGGTCCGGGCGATCCACTGCCGTTCACGCAGGCGGTAGGCCGCGCGGTTCTGCAGGCGCACCCGGGTCACGACGCCCAGCGCCCCCAGCGAGACCCGCGCGGCATCGAACACCTCCACGTTGCGCTTGGCGTCGCACTCGAGCACCTCGCCGCTCGCGGTGACCAGTTGCAAACCGCGAACCTGGGCGGAATAGGAACCGAAGCCGACCCCGGTGCCATGGGTGGAAGTAGCGATGGCGCCGGCCAGGGTCTGGTAATCGATATCGGCCATGTTCACCAGCGCCTGGCCGATCTCCTTGAGCGGAGCGCCCATCTGCGACATCGGCGTACCGCCGCCGAACTCGGCCTGGAGGGTCGCGCTGTCGTGGCTGAGCAAGCCGCTGAAGTAGGCGAGCGAGAGCAGGGTGCCGTCGGTCGGGACCAACGCGCTGAACGAATGCCCGGAGCCCACCGGGCGGATCCTGCCGGACGCCTGGCGGATGATCCGGACCAGTTCGTCGAGGTCTTTCGGTGCCTCCCGCGCCAGGGGCAGGCAGCTTTGCGCGCCGGACCAGTTGCGCCAGGGAATCAGGCGCGGTGCGCGGAGCAACTCCGCCAGCGCGGGGTTTCCCACCATGGCGGCGAACGCACCGAGCGCTCCCGCCCGTTGCAGGAGCTGGCGTCGCGACAGATGACTTGGCATGCCGGTATCCCCTATCGGTCCTGCGCTGCGGACATGAAATCGATCAAAGCCCGGAACTGTTCTTCCGAGCACTGCATGCACATGCCCATGGGTGGCATGCCCTTGTAGCCGTTGATGCTGTGGTCCAGCAGGGTGTCGATGCCCTGCGCCAGGCGTGGCGCCCAGGCAGCGGCATCGCCGGTCAGCGGCGCGCCGGAGGCGGGATTGGCGTGACAGAGCTTGCAACTGGCGGAATACACCTGCGCCAACGCAGGGTCCGCAGGGACACGCTGGGAATCGGCGGCCCGCGCCGGCGGCTCCGTGGATTCTCCGCAGGCCACCAGCATCAGGCCCAGGGCAAGCAGCAACCCCGGGCGGCAAAGGCGCGAGTTGCCCGGTCCGGGGCGGAGCGTGGACGACATGGTGTTCCTCTCTCGTTGCGCACGGCGTGCGTTCTCGTCGAACAACACTAAGGCCGCGACGCCCCGAGGATGAGGGCAATGCGGGCCAGCGACGGGGGGTTCTGCGGCCAGCCCTTTCGC
Organism: Pseudomonas sp. 203-8; assembly: GCF_020708595.1. Classification (NCBI taxonomy): domain Bacteria; kingdom Pseudomonadati; phylum Pseudomonadota; class Gammaproteobacteria; order Pseudomonadales; family Pseudomonadaceae; genus Pseudomonas; species Pseudomonas sp. 203-8. The sequence continues at coordinate 728,997 of NZ_JAJFDF010000001.1, forward strand.
ACCGCGCGATGGCGGTCTAGAGTCGATGTCTGCAGCAGCGTCGAGGAGCCGGCATGAGCAGCGCAGCACAGCGCCAGAACTACACCTTCTTCCATTCCCTGCGGGTTCGCTGGGCGGAGGTCGATCCGCAGGGCATCGTCTTCAACGGCAACTATCTGACCTATCTCGACGTCGCCACCACCGAGTACTACCGCCAGCTCGGCATGTCCTACCCGGCCGACCTGCTGCGCGGCGGAGGCGATCTGTTCGCGGTGAAGAGCACCCTGGAATACCGCGCCCCGGCGCATTTCGACGACTGGCTGGACATCGGCACCCGCGTGGCGCGGCTGGGGCGCAGCAGCCTGGTTTTCGAGCTGGGCATCTGGCGCGACGAGCAGTTGCTCACCGTCGGCGAGCTGGTCTACGTCTATGCGGATGCGAACGAGCGACAGAGCCAGCCCCTGCCGGACTGGCTGCGCGAGAAGATCAGGGCGTTCGAGCGACAGTCGCCAGTGGAATCAGGGACTCACGCCGAGTAGCTGGGAGAGCCGCGCGCGGTCGGCGGCATAGGTTCTTTCCGCGTCTTCGCGGGCCTTCTGGAAACGCCCGATCTCGCCCTGCAGGCGCTTTTCCTCCTGCTTGAGATCGTCCAACTGGTCCACCAGCGCCTGCGCCACCGGACGTCCGGCACGCTCCTGGTTGGCCGCCTGGCCTTGCAGGTTGGCCTGTTGCAGCTTGAGCGACTGCAGGTTGCCGCGCGCCACGCTGCTCAGCCCGTCCAGTTCCGCCAGGCGCCGTTCGCGAGCGCGGTCGACGTCCTCGAGGCTGGAATACAGGCGCAGCAGCTGCGCATCGGAGCTGGCCTGGGCTTGGGCCGCCTTGCGCTGCCGCAGTTCCTCGGCGGTCGGCGCCGGCGGTACGGTGCGGATAACCCGGCCCTGGTCGTTGAGGACCTGGTAGCCCTTGCCGATGTACTGCGGCGGCACACCCTGGCGGTCGAGCACCACCACGCCCTTGTCGTTGACGTAGCGGTACAGCTCCACCGCTCCGCCCGGCGCCGCCTGGGCGCCGAAGGAAAGCCCCTGGAGCACCAGCCCCAGGGCCATCAGGCAACGCATTACATCCTGTCCGACCATGCCAGTCCCTTGTGAAAGGTTCAGATACCGTATTGGGCGCGATAGGCCTCTACCGCCGGCAGATGCTTCTTCAGTTCAGCATCTTCGGCAAGATATTCCAGCACCTGCTCCAGGGAAACGATGCTCACCACCGGCATGCCGAAGTCGCGCTCGACCTCCTGGATCGCCGACAGCTCGCCCTTGCCGCGCTCCTGGCGGTTCAGCGCGATCAGCACGCCCGCGGCCCTGGCGCCCTGGGCGTCGATGATCTGCATCACTTCGCGGATCGCGGTGCCGGCGGTGATCACGTCGTCGATGATCAGCACCCGGCCGCTCAGCGGCGCGCCGACCAGCGTGCCGCCTTCGCCGTGGTCCTTGGCTTCCTTGCGGTTGAAGCACCAGGGCAGGTCGCGTTGGTGCTGCTCGGCGAGGGCCACCGCGGTGGTGGCGGCCAGGGGAATGCCCTTGTAGGCCGGGCCGAACAGGACGTCGAAGTCGATTCCGCTGTCGATCACCGCCTCAGCGTAGAAGCGTCCCAGGCGGGCCAGCGCCAGGCCGCTGTCGAACAGGCCGGCATTGAAGAAATAGGGGCTGGTGCGCCCGGACTTGAGGGTGAACTCACCGAAGCGCAGAACCCCGCGCTCGATGGCGAAACGAATGAAATCGCGCTGATACGCCTGCATGAATGACACCAAGCCGCATGAATTTAGCTAAACCGTTTGAGCTCGGGTATCATACACGCACGTGATTTTGGGGGCCATTTATGCGGATCATCAGTGTGAACGTGAATGGTATTCAGGCTGCGGCCGAGCGCGGTTTGCTCAGTTGGCTGCAAGCACAGAATGCCGACGTGATCTGCTTGCAGGACACCCGAGCCTCCGCCTTCGATCTGGATGACCCGTCCTTCCAACTGGACGGCTACTTCCTTTATGCCTGCGATGCCGAGCTACCCGAACAGGGCGGTGTCGCACTCTACAGCCGTTTGCAGCCCAAAGCTGTGATCAGCGGCTTAGGTTTCGAAACGGCCGATCGTTACGGGCGCTACCTGCAAGCCGACTTCGACAAGGTGAGTATCGCCACCCTGCTGCTGCCTTCCGGGCAGAGCGGAGACGAGAGCTTGAACCAGAAATTCAAGTTCATGGACGACTTCACCCATTACTTGAGCAAGCAGCGTCGCAAGCGCCGCGAATACATCTACTGCGGCTCGCTGTACGTCGCCCATCAGAAGATGGATGTGAAGAACTGGCGCGAATGTCAGCAGATGCCGGGCTTCCTCGCGCCCGAACGGGCCTGGCTGGACGAAGTGTTCGGCAACCTCGGCTATGCCGACGCCCTGCGCGAAGTCAGCCGCGAAGGCGACCAGTTCAGCTGGTGGCCGGACAGCGAACAGGCCGAGATGCTCAACCTCGGCTGGCGCTTCGACTACCAGGTGCTGACCCCCGGCCTGCGCCGCTTCGTGCGCAACGCCAAGCTGCCGCGCCAGCCGCGCTTCTCCCAGCATGCGCCGCTGATCGTCGACTACGACTGGCAGTTGAGCATCTGAGCCCTGTCAGACACGAAAAAGCCGGCGCATGCGCCGGCTTTTCTATTTCCCGTGCGGCCTACTTGATCAGCCGCAGGCAGAACGGATAGCGATAGGCCTTGCCTTCGTTGGCCTTGATGCCGGCGATGATGGTCAACACCAGCGCCGCCAGGCAGACCAGGCCGAGCAGGAAGAAGCCGATCACCACCAGCATCAGCAGGAAGCTGACGAACATCGCCAGCGCCACGGTGATCTGGAAGTTCAGCGCTTCCTTGCCCTGGGCGTCGACGAACGGATCGCTCTCGCGCTTGAGTTGCCAGACGATCAGCGGCCCGAGCAGGCTGCCGAAGGGAAACACCAGGCCGATGAACGCCGCGAAATGGCAGAACATCGCCCATTGCCGGGCTTCCTGGCCGGGGGTCGCGGCGACCTCTTCGGATACATCGTTCATGTAGCGCTCCTTCTCCGGGGCCCGGCAGGCAGTGCCGGGCGTCTGCTCATTCGGCCAGCGCGGCGCGCTGAAGTTCGAACAGCTCCTGCATGCCCTGCTGGGCCAGTTCGAGCATGGCGTTCAGCTCGGCGGGACGGAACGGCGCGCCTTCGGCGGTTCCCTGCACCTCGATGAAGCCGCCGGCATCGGTCATCACTACGTTCAGGTCGGTTTCCGCGGCGGAATCCTCCAGGTAGTCCAGGTCGAGGACCGGCACGCCCTGGTAGATGCCCACGGAAACGGCGGCGACCATTTGCTTCAGCGGATTGCCCTTGAGCGCGCCACGCTTCTTCAGCACCGCCAGGGCGTCGATCAGCGCCACGGTGGCGCCGGTGATCGAGGCGGTGCGGGTGCCGCCGTCGGCCTGGATCACGTCGCAGTCGATGTACAGGGTGTTCTCGCCGAGCTTGCTGAGGTCCAGCGCCGCTCGCAGGGAGCGGCCGATCAGGCGCTGGATCTCCAGGGTACGACCGCCCTGCTTGCCGCGGCTGGCCTCGCGCTGGTTACGCTCGCCGGTGGAGCGCGGCAGCATGCCGTACTCGGCGGTCAACCAACCCTGGCCCTGGCCCTTGAGGAAGCGCGGCACCCCGGACTCGGCGCTGACGGTGCAGATCACCTTGGTATCGCCGAACTCGACCAGCACCGAACCTTCTGCGTGCTTGGTGTAATGGCGGGTGATGCGGATCGGGCGCAGCTGGTCGGCGGCACGGCCACTGGGACGATTCATCGTGGATATCCTGTACTGAGAAAGCGGAATTGGCCGCCATTATAGAGGCCAGCCCGGGCTCTCAACCACCGTCGGCGTGCGGGCCCCGCCGGACGTGGGTTACAATGCCCGGCTCGAATCACGGCAGCCGCGCGCGTCCGGCGCCGAACGCACTCCCCACACGACTATCGAGGTAGACCCATGGTGCACAGCATGACCGCCTTCGCCCGCGTCGAGCAGGCCGGTACCCACGGCACCCTGAGCTGGGAGCTGCGCTCGGTCAACCACCGTTACCTGGAGCCCCACCTGCGCCTGCCCGACGCCTTCCGCGACCTCGAAGGCGCGGTGCGCGAGGCGCTGCGCCAGGGCCTGTCGCGTGGCAAGGTGGAATGCACCCTGCGCTTCGCCGAGGAAACCGCCGGCAAGAGCCTGCAGGTCGATCAGGAGCGCGCCCGCCAACTGGTCGCCGCCGCCGAAGGCGTAGCCGCCCTGATCCGCCAGCCGGCGCCTCTCGATCCGCTCGCCGTGCTGGCCTGGCCCGGCGTACTGGTGGCCGACTCGGCCGATCCGCAGGCGCTCAACGCCGCCGCCCTGGAAGCCTTCGGCCAGGCCCTGGAGCAACTCAAGGCCGGCCGCTCGCGCGAAGGCCAGGAGCTGGCGAAGCTGCTCAACGATCGGCTCGACGCGATGCTGGTGGAAGTCGGCAACCTGCGCGAACTGGTGCCGACCATGCTGGCCAACCAGCGGCAGAAGATCCTCGACCGCTTCGCCGAACTCAAGGCCGAACTCGATCCGCAGCGCCTGGAGCAGGAACTGGTCCTGCTGGCGCAGAAGAGCGATGTCGCCGAGGAGCTGGACCGCCTCGCCACCCACGTCGGCGAGGTCCGCCGGGTCCTCAAGGCCGGCGGCGCCGCCGGTCGGCGCCTGGACTTCCTGATGCAGGAACTCAACCGGGAAGCCAACACTCTAGGCTCCAAGGCGTTCGACCCGCGCTCGACCCAGGCGGCGGTCAACCTCAAGGTCCTGATCGAGCAGATGCGCGAGCAGGTCCAGAACATCGAATGACCGGCGGGCGCCTCCGCCCGATCTCTTTCCAACCCGTACGAAGCACCAGGAACACCTCATGTCCGGCACCCTGTACATCGTTTCCGCTCCCTCCGGCGCCGGCAAGACCAGCCTGGTGAAGGCCCTGCTCGACGCCGCCCCCGAGGTCCGCGTGTCCGTCTCCCATACCACCCGCGGCATGCGTCCGGGCGAGGTGGACGGGGTCAACTACCACTTCACCAGCCGCGAGGAATTCCTCGCCATGCTCGAACGCAACGAGTTCCTCGAGCACGCCGAAGTCTTCGGCAACCTCTACGGCACCTCGCAGCGCTGGGTCGAGAAAACCCTCGCCGAAGGCCTCGACCTGATCCTCGAGATCGACTGGCAGGGCGCCCAGCAGGTGCGCCGGCTGATGCCCGAGGCCCAATCGATCTTCATCCTCCCGCCGAGCCAGGAAGCCCTGCGCCAGCGCCTGACCAACCGCGGCCAGGACAGCGACGAGGTGATCGAGCGGCGCATGCGCGAAGCCGTCAGCGAAATGAGCCACTACGTGGAGTACGATCACCTGGTGATCAACGACGATTTCGCCCACGCCCTGGACGACCTCAAGGCGATCTTCCGCGCCCGCCAGTTGCGCCAGGACGCCCAGCAGCAACGCCACGCCGAACTGCTCGGTCGTCTGCTCGCCTAAATCGGCTCTTCCATAAAGATTGGCGATTTTTTAGACTATTCAGTCCGCCCGGCAAACGTCGGGCTCACTTTTCGTTACGAGGAACACCATGGCCCGCGTCACCGTTGAAGACTGCCTGGACAACGTCGATAACCGTTTCGAGCTGGTCATGCTCGCCACCAAGCGCGCCCGTCAGCTGGCTACCGGCGGCAAGGAGCCGAAAGTGGCCTGGGAAAACGACAAGCCGACCGTCGTCGCCCTGCGCGAGATCGCTTCCGGCCTGGTCGATGAGAACGTCGTCCAGCAGGAAGACATCGTCGAGGACGAACCGCTGTTCGCAGCGTTCGACGACGAGGCCAACACCGAGGCCCTGTAAGCCATGGCCTCGGCTCGACGTCGCCTGCGAGCGCCGCAACCCGCCTACGGGCAGGGGGTGAACCCTTGCCGGGCATAGACGCCTTCGCCGACAGACTGTCGAGCTACCTCGGGCCGGACCAGGTCAACCTGGTCCGCCGCGCCTACTACTACGCCGAGCAGGCCCACGACGGGCAACGCCGCCGCAGCGGCGAACCGTACGTGACCCACCCGCTGGCGGTCTCCAACATCCTCGCCGACATGCACATGGACCATCAGAGCCTGATGGCCGCGATGCTGCACGACGTGATCGAGGACACCGGCATCGCCAAGGAAGCGCTCACCGCGCAGTTCGGCGAGACGGTTTCGGAACTGGTCGACGGGGTCAGCAAGCTGACCCAGATGAACTTCGAGACCAAGGCCGAGGCCCAGGCCGAGAACTTCCAGAAGATGGCCATGGCCATGGCCCGCGACATCCGCGTGATCCTGGTCAAGCTGGCCGACCGCCTGCACAACATGCGCACCCTCGAGGTGCTGTCCGGCGAAAAGCGCCGGCGCATCGCCAAGGAAACCCTGGAAATCTACGCGCCCATCGCCAACCGCCTGGGCATGCACACCATGCGCGTGGAGTTCGAGGACCTAGGTTTCAAGGCCATGCACCCGATGCGCGCCGAGCGCATCCGCCAGGCGGTGAAGAAGGCCCGCGGCAACCGCCGCGAGATCGTCGGCAAGATCCAGGAGTCGCTGGTCAACTGCCTCGCCCGCGAAGGCATGGAAGGCCAGGTGATCGGCCGCGAGAAGCACCTCTACAGCATCTACCAGAAGATGCGCGGCAAGCGTAAGGCGTTCAACGAGATCATGGACGTCTACGCCTTCCGCATCATCGTCGACAAGGTCGATACCTGCTATCGCGTGCTGGGCGCCGTGCACAGCCTGTACAAGCCGTTCCCCGGACGCTTCAAGGACTACATCGCGATTCCCAAGGCCAACGGCTACCAGTCGCTGCATACCACCCTGTTCGGCATGCACGGGGTGCCCATCGAGATCCAGATCCGTACCCGCGAGATGGAAGAGATGGCCAACCACGGGATCGCCGCGCACTGGCTGTACAAGTCCAACGACGAGACGCCCAAGGGCACCCATGCCCGCGCCCGGCAATGGGTGAAGGGCGTGCTGGAACTGCAGCAGCGCGCCGGCAACTCGCTGGAATTCATCGAGAACGTGAAGATCGACCTGTTCCCGGACGAGGTCTACGTGTTCACGCCCAAGGGCCGCATCATGGAACTGCCCAAGGGTTCCACCGCGGTCGACTTCGCCTACGCGGTGCACACCGACGTCGGCAACAGTTGCATCGCCTGCCGCATCAACCGTCGCCTGGCGCCGCTCTCCGAGCCGTTGCAGAGCGGCCAGACGGTGGAAATCGTCACCGCCCCGGGCGCCCGGCCGAACCCGGCCTGGCTGAGCTTCGTGGTCACCGGCAAGGCGCGCACCCATATCCGCCATGCGCTCAAGCTGCAACGCCGCTCCGAGTCGATCAACCTCGGCGAGCGCCTGCTGAACAAGACCCTTACCGGCTTCGACAGCCACCTCGAGAAGATTCCCCAGGAACGCATCCAGGCCGTGCTCGCCGAGTACCGCATGGAAGTCTTCGAGGACCTGCTGGAAGAGATCGGCCTGGGCAACCGCATGGCCTACGTGGTCGCCCGCCGCCTACTGTCCAGCGAGGGCGAGGAAGCGCCAAGCGCCGAGGGTCCGCTGGCGATCCGCGGCACCGAAGGCCTGGTCCTGAGCTACGCCAAGTGCTGCACGCCGATTCCCGGCGACCCGATCGTTGGCCACCTGTCCGCCGGCAAGGGCATGGTGGTGCACCTGGAAAGCTGCAAGAACATCAGCGAAGTACGCCACAACCCGGAAAAATGCATCCAGCTCAGCTGGGCCAAGGATGTCACCGGCGAATTCAATGTCGAACTGCGCGTCGAGCTGGAGCACCAGCGTGGCCTGATCGCCCTGCTCGCCACCAGCGTCAACGCGGCCGACGGCAACATCGAGAAGATCAGCATGGACGAGCGCGACGGCCGCATCAGCGTGGTCCAGCTGGTCGTCAGCGTGCACGATCGCGTCCACCTGGCCCGCGTCATCAAGAAGCTGCGCGCCCTCAAGGGAGTGATCCGGATCACCCGCCTGCGTAGCTGACCCGCTTTTTCCTGTGTCATCCGGCGCCCCCGCGCCCACTCGATTTCAGCAAGGAGTTCCCATGACCAAGACCGTTATCCACACCGACAACGCCCCGGCCGCCATCGGCACCTACTCCCAGGCCATCAAGGCCGGCAATACCGTCTACGTGTCCGGGCAGATCCCGCTGGACCCGAAGACCATGGAACTGGTGGAAGGCTTCGAGGAGCAGACCGTCCAGGTGTTCGAGAACCTCAAGGCGGTGATCGAGGCTTCCGGCGGCTACCTGCACGACGTCGCCAAGCTGAACATCTTCCTCACCGACCTGTCGCACTTCGCCAAGGTCAACGAGATCATGGGCCGCTACTTCACCCAGCCCTACCCGGCGCGCGCCGCTATCGGCGTAGCCGCCCTGCCGAAGGGCGCACAGGTGGAAATGGACGCCATCGTCGTCCTCGAGTAAGCCGGATGTTCGCGACGGGGCCCAAGGCCCCGTCGCTCTGCATGGAGTAGCACGATGCGCCGCGTGATTTTCCTCGCCGCAGCCGCCACCCTGCTGGCCGGCTGCGCCGGCACGGCCGATCCGTCCGGCACCTGGATCAACCAGGCCGCGATCGACGCCGCGAGCAAGGACGGCAAGCTGCGCGAGGCCCTGCTCGCCTATGGCCCGAACCTGGAATGGAAGCTCGACAGCAAGGCAGGCGAAGCCACCTTCAGCAACGGCTTCGAACTGGGCGAAGGGACCCTGAGCAAGAGCGATGACGAGCACTGGAAGGTTGCCTTCTATGGCGACGACAACCAGGAGAGTCTCGAACTGGACGGCAAGGAGCTGATCCAGCAGGCCAGCGCCAACGGCCCGGAACAGCGTTTCCGCCGTCTCGACCCGCAACCCGCGGCCAACAGCCCTGCCGGCAGCGGTTTCGAGCGGGCCTTGTATGGCAGCTATCTGAAGGGCAGCTGGAAGATCCGCGAAGGCCAGGGCCAGGGCGGCAAGGTCGAGTTCCAGGCCAATGGCCTGGTCAGCGGTCTGCCCGGCGCCGAACGCTACGCGCTGTGCCTGGCCGGCGATTGCGCAGCGATGAGCGGCGACAACGACAGCATCTGGCTGCAACAAGGCAACCGCGGCCGCGAATTGCTGTTCAGCCTCGACGACGACGAGCTGCAACTGTTCGAAGCGGTCAATACCGCCGGCGCCAACGAGATGCCCAGCTACGTGCCCGGCAAGCGCGTCTGGCTGCTGGAGCGCTGAGGCCTCTCAGAGGGCGGCCAGCACCAGCCAGCCGCCCAGCGCCAGCAGCAGGACGCCGCACAGCCGGTCCAGCGCACCTACCCTCCGTTGCAACCAGCCGCGCCAGCGCGGCCTGTCCAGCAGGCGAACCAGCGCCATGTCCCAGCACAGCACCGCCAAGCTCATCCACGCCAGGCACAAGGCCAGCGCCCAGCCCGGCAGGCTGAAGCGCGCCAGCACGCCGAACAGCCCCGCATAGAAGATCGGCAGCTTGGGATTCAGGCTGCTCGCCAGCAGGCCGTCGCGCAGCCCGCGCAGATAGCCGCCGCGGGACGGGACGTCGCGCTGCGCCGGCATTTCCAGTCGCCTCTGCGCAAGCAGCGCCTGGCCCGCCAGCCAGAGGAAGTACAGTCCGCCGAGCGCCTGCAGCCAGCGCAAGGCGCTGTGCGCCGAGTCCGGCACGCTGGCCAACAGGCCGAGCACCAGCAGCATGCTCAGGAGGTTGGCCAGGGCGATGCCGGCGGCCACCCCGTCGGCCTGGCGCCGGCCGCGCAGCACGGCGGCGCGCACCAACAGGAAGAAGTCCGGCCCCGGCGACAGCAGGGCGGCGAAATGGGTACTGGCGACAAGGACGAACGCGGCGAACATGAAGGCCCCTCGAAACGCGAAGGCCTCCAGTCTGTGCAGCACGGCGGGCGCCGTATTGGAAAAAACTCAGGTCTTGGCGCTGCGCCGGAACTGCCCCGGAGTGACCCCGGTGAAACGCCGGAAGGTCGTGGAGAAGTGCGCCTGGTCGTAGAAGCCGAGGTGCTGGGCGAGTTCCGCCAGCGGCCGTTCTTCCAGCAACAGGCGCTTGGCCTGGCGCACCCGGCATTGCAGTTGGTAGGTATGCGGCGGCACGCCGTAGGCACGCCGGAAAGCCTCGATCAGGTGGCGCGGGTGGCGCTGCAGCAACTGCGCCAGTTGGTCCAGACCGAGCGCCTCGGTGGCATGCGCCTCCAGGTAATCGCGCAGGCGTGCGGTGGTTCCGCCGTCGCGGGGCGCCGCAGCCGCCGGGCGCAAGCCGCCGTGGCGCACGAAGACCTGTTCGAGCAAGGCCAGCAGGCGGCTTTCCAACCCCAATGCGTCGCTGCGCTGGAAATCCTCGGCCAGCCACTCCAGGCCAGCCGCCACGCTGCCGTCGTCGGCCGGGTTCAGTTCGCCGAAGCCGCGCGGCAACTGTTTGCGGCCGAGCAGGCCGAGCAGGCGCGTTTCCTCGACATAGAGCATCCGGTAGACCAGCCGCTCGGATTCGGCGTGCCCGGTATGTGGCTCTTCCGGGTTCATCAGCGACAGGGTGCCGGCCGGCAGCGCATGGCGCCGCCCGCGGCACTGGTAGCCGCCGACGCCGTGGAGGATCGAGCCGATGGCGAAGGCCGAATGGCTGTGGCGGCCGAACGCCTGGCCGGAGAAGTCCGCATGGAACAGCTCCACGCCAGGCAGCCAGGGACGCGCCAACAACCGGTTGGCAGCCATCAGGCGTCCCCGAGTACCGCCGCGTAGCCCTCGCGGTAGCTGGGATAGCGCGGCACCCAGCCGAGCGCCCGGGCGCGGCGATTGCTGCAACGCTTGCTGCCGGCGCGGCGTACCGAATGTTCGTCGGCCCATTGGCTGACGCCCAGGCGCTGGCGCAGGTAGTCGACCACCTCGTGCATCGCCACGGGCGCGTCGTCGACACCGATGTAGCAGTCCTCCAACGCCTGGCCGCCGGCATCGGCGCGCAACAGGAAGGCCAGCAGCCCGGCCGCATCGTCGGCGTGGATCCGGTTGGCATACAGGGGCGGCTCGCTGACCACCCGGTACCCCTGGCGCACCTGGTTGAGCAGCCACTCCCGCCCCGGACCGTAGATGCCGGCCAGGCGCACGCGGGTAGCCGGTATCCCGCTGTCCAGCGCGACCTGCTCGGCGTCGAGCATGATCCGTCCGGAATAGGCCTGGGAAAGCGCCGGCGACTCCTCGTCGATCCAGCCGCCATCGGTCTGCGCGTAGACCCCGGTGCTGGAGACGAACAGCAGGCGCCTGGGCCGCTGGCCGCGGGCCTGCAACCAGCCCAGCACATGGCGCAGGCCGTCGACGTAGGCGGCACGGTAGCCAGCCTCGTCGTGCTGACTGGCGGCGGCGCTGTACACCAGGTAGTCGAGCGGCTCGCTCGGCCACTGCGCGGGACACTCCGGAGCCTGCAGATCGCCAGCCACCGGCAGGATCCCCTGCGGCAAGGCGTCCACCGAGCGACGCAGGCCATGGACCCGCCAGCCATCGGCCAGCAGCGCCTCGCCGAGGCGCCCGCCGACATCGCCGCAGCCGGCGATCATCACTGTTTGCGACATGAAGCCGTCTCCTTCCTACAACAAGGCGGGCAGTGTAGGCGTCGAATCGTCTGCAATGCACGCCCGATCATGCCCCCGGAGGTTGGTTCGCGGCGGTGCAGCCGCTATGCTTGGCCGATCTTAACGGATGAGCAGCCATGACCCTCACCGAACTGCGCTACATCGTCACCCTCGCCCAGGAACAACACTTCGGCCGCGCCGCCGAGCGTTGCCACGTCAGCCAACCGACCCTCTCGGTCGGCGTGAAGAAGCTCGAGGACGAGCTGGGGGTGCTGATCTTCGAGCGCAGCAAGAGCGCCGTGCGCCTGACGCCAGTGGGCGAAGGCATCGTCGCCCAGGCGCAGAAGGTCCTCGAACAGGCCCAGGGCATCCGCGAGCTGGCCCAAGCCGGCAAGAACCAGTTGGCCGCGCCGCTGAAGGTCGGCGCCATCTACACCATCGGTCCCTACCTGTTCCCGCACCTGATTCCCCAGCTGCACCGGGTCGCGCCGCAGATGCCGCTGTACATCGAGGAGAACTTCACCCATATCCTCCGCGACAAGCTGCGTACCGGCGAACTCGACGCGATCATCATCGCCCTGCCGTTCCAGGAAGCCGACGTCCTGACCAAGCCGCTGTTCGACGAGCCCTTCTATGTGCTGATGCCGGCCGACCATCCTTGGACCGCCAAGGCCAGCATCGATTCCGAGCTGCTCAACGACAAGAGCCTGCTCCTGCTCGGCGAAGGCCACTGCTTCCGCGACCAGGTGCTGGAAGCCTGCCCGACCGTGCGCAAGGGCGACGAGAACAAGCACACCACGGTGGAGTCCTCGTCGCTGGAGACCATCCGCCACATGGTCGCCTCCGGACTGGGCGTCTCGGTGCTGCCGTTCTCCGCGGTGGACAGCCACCACTACGCGCCGGGCGTCATCGAAGTGCGCCCGTTCAGCGCGCCGGTGCCGTTCCGTACCGTTGCCATCGCCTGGCGCGCCAGCTTCCCGCGTCCACGCGCCATCGAAGTGCTGGCCGACTCGATCCGCCTGTGCTCGGTGGCCCGTCCGCAAACCCAGGAACAACCGCAAATCGCATGACCGAGCTGTCCAGGGTCCCGGTCACCGCGCTAAAGGGCGTAGGCGCCGCGCTGGCGGAGAAGCTCGCTCGGGTAGGCCTGGAAACCCTGCAGGATATCCTGTTCCACCTGCCCCTGCGCTACCAGGACCGTACCCGCGTCACCGCCATCGGCGCCCTGCGGCCAGGGGCCGACGCGGTGGTCGAGGGCGTGGTGGCCAGCGCCGACGTGGTGATGGGGCGCCGCCGCAGCCTGCTGGTGCGCCTGCAGGACGGCAGCGGCACCCTGAGCCTGCGCTTCTACCATTTCAGCCAGGCGCAGAAGGACGGTCTCAAGCGCGGCACCCACCTGCGCTGCTACGGCGAAGTCCGGCCGGGTGCCTCGGGCCTGGAGATCTACCATCCGGAATACCGCGCGCTGAACGGCGACGAGCCGATTCCGGTGGAGCAGACCCTGACGCCGATCTACCCGACTACCGAGGGCCTCACCCAGCAGCGCCTGCGCCAGTTGAGCCAACAGGCCCTGGCCATGCTCGGCCCCAGCAGCCTGCCCGACTGGCTGCCGGCGGAACTGGCCCGCGACTACCAACTTGGCCCGCTCGACCAGGCGATCCGCTACCTGCACCGGCCGCCGCCGGATGCCGACATCGAGGAACTGGCCGAAGGCCGGCACTGGGCGCAGTTGCGCCTGGCCTTCGAAGAACTGCTGACCCACCAGTTATCCCTGCAGCGCCTGCGCGAAGCCGTGCGCTCGCAGGCAGCGCCGCGCTTGCCGGCGGCCAGCCGCTTGCCGAAACGCTTCCTTGCCAACCTCGGCTTCCAGCCGACCGGCGCGCAACGCCGGGTCGGCGCGGAGATCGCCTACGACCTGGCCCAGGACGAGCCGATGCTGCGCCTGGTGCAAGGCGACGTCGGTGCCGGCAAGACCGTGGTCGCCGCCCTCGCCGCCCTGCAAGCCATAGAGGCCGGCTACCAGGTGGCGCTGATGGCGCCGACCGAGATCCTCGCCGAGCAGCATTTCCTCAACTTCAGCAAGTGGCTCCAGCCGCTGGACATCGAAGTCGCCTGGCTGGCCGGCAAGCTCAAGGGCAAGGCCCGCGCGGCGGCACTGGAACGCATCGGCGACGGCGCGCCGATGGTGGTCGGCACCCACGCGCTGTTCCAGGATGAAGTGAAATTCAAGCGCCTTGCACTGGCGATCATCGACGAACAGCACCGCTTCGGCGTGCAGCAGCGCCTGGCCCTGCGCCAGAAGGGCGTGGACGGCAGGCTCTGCCCACACCAGTTGATCATGACCGCCACGCCGATCCCACGGACCCTGGCGATGAGCGCCTATGCCGACCTCGACACCTCGATCCTCGACGAGCTGCCGCCCGGGCGTACCCCGGTGAATACCGTGCTGGTGGCCGACAGCCGCCGTATCGAGGTGATCGAGCGAGTCCGCGCGGCTTGCCGCGAAGGGCGCCAGGCCTACTGGGTGTGTACCCTGATCGAAGAGTCCGAGGAGCTTACCTGCCAGGCCGCCGAGACCACCTACGAAGAGCTTTCCTCGGCGCTGGGCGAACTGCGTGTCGGCCTGATCCACGGGCGCATGAAGCCGGCGGACAAGGCCGTGGTGATGGAGGCCTTCAAGGAAGGCATGTTGCAACTGCTGGTGGCGACCACGGTGATCGAGGTCGGCGTCGACGTGCCCAACGCCAGCCTGATGATCATCGAGAACCCCGAGCGCCTTGGCCTGGCCCAACTGCACCAGTTGCGCGGCCGGGTTGGCCGGGGCAGCGCCGCCAGCCACTGCGTGCTGCTCTACCACCCACCGCTGTCGCAGATCGGCCGCGAGCGGCTGGGCATCATGCGCGAAACCAGCGACGGCTTCGTCATCGCCGAGAAGGACCTGGAATTGCGCGGCCCCGGCGAAATGCTCGGCACCCGCCAAACCGGCCTGCTGCAATTCAAGGTCGCCGACCTGATGCGCGACGCAGACCTGCTGCCGGCGGTCCGCGATGCCGCCCAATCCCTCCTGGCGCACTGGCCGCAGCATGTCAGCCCGCTGCTCGAACGGTGGTTGCGCCACGGCCAGCAATACGGTCAAGTGTGATCTATTTCGCTCTCGCTGACCGGCGTAGGTCTCAGTCTTGAAGCAGCTCTGGTTATACTGAGGGAAAATCCAGCTCGCATGGTCTCGTCATGACAGAAGCCGCCCTGGCCTCCGCCGATGCTCCGCACGCCCCCCAGGTCATCCTCCAGCTGCTCGCCAAGCTAGGCATCGCCTGCCGCGAGGTCAGCGACAGCGCGGAGCTGCCTGCCGCCCGCCGGGTCCAGGCGGTGCTGCTGGACGACGCCGTCGGCACCCTGCTGGTGCTGTTCCCGCAGAGCCAGTTGCTGGACCTCGCCCGGCTCACCGAACTGACCGGCCGCAAGCTGCTGGCGATCAAGCCCGAGCGCCTGGAACGAATGCTCGGCAAGCACGAGTTGCACCGCCTGCCGGCGTTGCCGCCCCTGACCAGTTCGCCCTGCCTGTACGACGAGCGCCTGTTGCAGGAACCGCGCCTGCTGATCGAGTCCGGCCAGCCCGGCATCCTCCTGGAGATCGCCAGCAACGACTTCCGCGGCCTGCTGGGCAAGGCCAGCGCCGCGCGCTTCGGCGAACCGCTGGAAAACATCAACCTGAACCTTGACCGCCCGGACGACGACCGCGCGGAAATCAGCCAGGCCGTGCAGGCCTTCACCGCCCGGCGCATCCAGCAGCGCCTGGAGCAGACCATCGAGATTCCACCGCTGCCGCAGACGGCGCAGAAGATCATCAAGCTGCGGGTCGACCCCAACGCCAGCGTCGACGACATCACCGGCCTGGTGGAAACCGATCCGGCGCTCGCCGCCCAGGTGGTCAGTTGGGCGGCCTCGCCCTACTACGCCGCTCCGGGCAAGATCCGCTCGGTGGAAGACGCGATCGTCCGCGTCCTCGGTTTCGACCTGGTGATCAACCTGGCCCTCGGCCTCGCCCTGGGCAAGAGCCTGAGCCTACCCAAGGACCAGCCACAGCAGGCCACGCCCTACTGGCAGCAAGCGATCTACACCGCCGCGGTGATCGAGGGCCTGACCCGCGCCATGCCGCGCGAGCTGCGCCCGGAGTCCGGCCTGAGCTACCTGGGCGGCCTGCTGCACAATTTCGGCTACCTGGTCCTGGCGCATGTCTTCCCGCCGCATTTCTCGCTGATCTGCCGGCACCTGGAGGTCAACCCGCACCTCGGCCATGCCTATATCGAACAGCACCTGCTGGGGATCACCCGCGAGCAGATCGGCGCCTGGCTGATGCGCGTCTGGGACATGCCTGACGACCTCTATTGCGCCCTGCGCTTCCAGCAGGACCCCAGCTACACCGGGCCGAACGCGGTCTACGCCAACCTGATCTGCCTGACCAACCGGTTGCTGCGCAACAGCGGCATCGGCGATGGCCCGCAGCAAGCGATTCCGGCGGCATTGTACGAGCGCCTGGGGATCACCCCGGAGAAGGCCGGGGACGCCGTGAAAAAGGTGCTGGAAGCGGAAGCGGCCCTGCGCGAACTGGCGGCCCAGTTCAATCGCTTGCCGGGGTGACCGGGTAGTCCGCTGCGAAACGCACTACCGAAAGGCTGCGGCCGCAGCCCGGATGAGATCGAAAGCCGCCCTCAGGCGGCTTTCTTCTCCGGAGCCTTCTTCTTCGGCTTGAGGTACTTCACCAGACCCTGGAACCAGATCACCAGCGCCGGATTGCCCTGTATCTGGATGTCCTTGTTCTGGATGCCCTGCATGAAGGCCAACTGCGGGTTCTTCGAAGTCATCGCGGCGAAACCGTAGGCTCCGTCCTTGAACCCCAGGGAAAATGCCGGTTGCGGATGGGTACCGCGCTTGCTGCTGACGCGCAGGTCCCTGACCAGGTAGTGGCGCGCCACCTTGCCGTCGAGGGTATGCAACTGGAACACCAGGTCCTTGCCGTCGAGCTGCTTCTGGAAAGCGGGATTGTCGCGGCTGGCCTTGGCCATCAGGCGACCAAGCATCCACAGGAGAAGACGAAATTTCATGCACGCGCCTCGATATCCGGGGAGATGAGCGGCGCATTGTAGCTGTTCGCGAGGAGGACTACAGCTGTCCTTTCGATGAGCGCGGAAGCGTCTTCGACGAAGCCCGGAGCCGCTCTGACTCCGGGCTCTCGGCGGTCAGTTGACCGCGTCGCGCAGGGCCTTGCCCGGCTTGAAGGCGACGGTGTTGCTGGCCTTGATCTTCACCGGCTGGCCGGTCTGCGGGTTCTTCCCCGTGCGGGCTCCGCGATGGCGTTGCAGGAAGGTGCCGAAACCGACCAGGGTCACGCTGTCCTTGCGGTTCAGCGCGCCGGTGATTTCATCCAACAGGGCGTTGAGAACGCGATTGGCCTGTTCCTTGGTGAGATCGGCCTTTTCGGCGATAGCGGCGGCTAGTTCTGGTTTACGCATAGTTGCCTCTTTGACGGTTTGTTGTTTTTGTGTCCGTGCTGTCTTCCCAGCAGCGCTCAAAGGCACCGCAGTCCACCGGAACCATAGGCTCTAGACTGCGGTAGACGCGATGGAGGATGGCATGCTCCCGAGGACTGCGCCAGTATCGTCCGA
Source organism: Pseudomonas sp. 203-8 (assembly GCF_020708595.1). NCBI lineage: Bacteria > Pseudomonadati > Pseudomonadota > Gammaproteobacteria > Pseudomonadales > Pseudomonadaceae > Pseudomonas > Pseudomonas sp. 203-8. The sequence goes on from NZ_JAJFDF010000001.1 coordinate 746,309, forward strand.
CAATTTTGCCGCAAGTCTCGACGGCATAACGGCCGGAACCAATGGCATTCAAGCCATGAGGCCGGGTAACTCTTTGTTCAGGGCCAATTTTTCGTTCACCGCCGCTCCGGTCAGGGCATAACCGATCACTCGACCAGCGGTATCCCGGCACAGGACCTTGAGGTCCGTTCCAGAGCCTTCCACTAGCCATTGGCCATCCATTCCGCGGGGCGGCGGCGACACCACCAGCGGGCAGGCCGGGGTCTTCACCGTCACCGGCATGGGACCGTAGGCCACCTGGCTGGGGTTGCCGGCGAGGGTCTGCGCCAGCGCGCGTGCGCAAGCCATCAGCGGCATCACATAGAGCAGGTTGAGGCCGTCCACTTCGGCGCAGTCGCCCAGCGCGTAGATGTTGGCGTGGGAGGTGCGCAGCGAGCGGTCGACGACGATCCCGCGGTTGACCGCCAGCCCGGCGGCGAAGGCCAGTTCGGTGCGCGGACGCAGGCCGACGGCGGAGACCACCAGGTCGCAGGGAATCACCTCGCCATCCGAAAGATGCGCTTCCAGCCCCTCGCCGGCCTTCTTCAGGCTGGCCAGCACCGGCCCCAGGTGGAAGCGCACGCCGAGGCCTTCCAGGCCTGCCTGCACGGCCTTCGCCGCGGCCGGGTGGAGCAGGCCCGGCATGACCTGCTCGCAAGGCGCCACCACGTCGAGTTGGTAGCCGCCGCTGGAGAGGTCGTTGGCGAATTCGCAACCGATCAGCCCCGCACCGAGCAGCAGTACCCGGCGCTTGCCGGCAGCCGCCTGGCGGAAGCGCGCGTAGTCTTCCAGGTCGTTGATCGGGTAGAGCGCGTCCTGGGCATCGCCCTCGACCGGCACCCGGATCGGCTCCGCGCCCCAGGCCAGGACCAGGTCGCGATAACGCACCTCTTCCTCGCCGATCCAGATCCGCTGATGGCCGGGATCGATACCGGTGACCCGGGTATGGGTCAGGATGCGTGCGTTCAGTTGCTCGGCCATGGCGCCCGGTTCGGCCATGGCCAGGCCGTCGGCGTCCTTGTTCTTCGAGAAGCCGGTGGAGAGCATCGGCTTGGAATAGGAACGGCCGTCGTCGGCGGTGATCATCAGCAGCGGCGTCTCGCTGTCCAGCTTGCGCCACTCGCGGGCCAGGTTGTAGCCCGCCAGGCCGGTTCCGATGATTACCAGGGGCGCACGCTCGCTCATTTCCGTTCCTCTGTGATTGCCGGCGCCGGGCGCCGCTTCTGTGGATTTCGCTCAGGCGATCTCGATCATCTCGAAATCGATCTTGCCGACACCGCAATCCGGGCAGACCCAGTCCGCCGGGATGTCTTCCCAACGGGTTCCCGCCGGAATGCCTTCTTCGGGCAGGCCCAGGGCTTCGTCGTAGATGAAGCCGCAGACCACGCATTGCCACTTGCGCATAGCCACCCTCCTCGTTCGTCGAACCTAGCTCAGCGTCGGTGGCCGGCCAACGGCAAGGCTGCCGGGCGTTCCCGGCAGGACAGTCAATGACCGGACCCAAGTCCCAAGGATAACTCCTGGACGGCCGCTGGCCAGGCATGAAAAAAGGCGGCCAGGGCCGCCTTCTTCGCCGGCGAGCGGGGCTCAGCCGATTTCGATCATCTCGAAGTCCAGCTTGCCGACGCCGCAGTCGGGGCACAGCCAGTCTTCAGGCACGTCTTCCCAGCGCGTTCCCGCCTCGATGCCTTCTTCCGGCCAGCCTTTGGCCTCGTCATAGATCAGTCCACACACCACGCATTGCCACTTCTTCATTGTTTACCTCGGGCGGGTTACCACGGTTCAGCGCCGGCAACCTATAACAAATCCACCCTGTCCGCCAACCTGCCCGAAAGGCAAGGTGGTGCCGAACGGGCCAACCAAAGATGGGTGGTGCCCACCGGTCGCCTCACAACCCCTCGGCTCCGATCCGCGCCACCCGGGCGTCCTCTTCGGCGCGTACGCCGGAAACCCCGACCGCGCCGACCACCTGTCCGTCCACCAGGATCGGCACACCGCCCTCCAGGGTGGCCTGCAGCAGCGGCACCGAGAGGAAGGCGCTGCGTCCGCCGTTGATCATGTCCTCGTAGCGCTTCGTTTCCCGGCGTCCCAGGGCGGCGCTGCGGGCCTTTTCCGTCGCGATGTAGGCACCGATCGGCGCGCAGCCGTCGAGGCGCTCCAGCGCCAGCGGGTGGCCGCCGTCGTCGACCACCGCGATGCTCACCGCCCAGCCTTGGCGCTGTGCCTCCTCGCGGGCCGCGCCAAGGACGCGGGCGACCTCCTCGCGGCCGAGTACCGGCTTGCTGTGCATGGTTTCACTCTCCTCCGGGCAAGGCCTGGTCGAGCAGCTCGATCCAGTGGCGTACCGGGGTCCGTCCGGCCCCGTCGAGATGGGCCTGGCAACCGACGTTGGCCGTGGCGATGACATCCGGCGCGCCGCTTTCCAGGGCGTCCAGGCGGTTGTCGCGCAGACGCCTGGACAGCGCCGGCTGGGTCAGCGAGTAGGTGCCGGCGGACCCGCAGCAGAGATGACCGTCGGCCACCTCGGTGAGATGGAAGCCCAGTCGCCGCAGCACCGCCTCCACGGCCCCGCCCAGTCGTTGCGCGTGCTGCAGTGTGCATGGGCAGTGGAACGCCAGGCGCTGGTCGCAGCGCAGGCCGAGGGACTCCAGCGGCTCGTCGCGAAGCACTTCCACCAGGTCGCGGGCAGCGGCGGCGACCTCGCGCGCCTTGTCCGCGTACCGTGGGTCGTCGCGCAGCAGGTAGGCGTAGTCCTTGACGAAGGCGCCGCAGCCGCTGGCGGTCTGCACGATGGCCTCGGCACCCTCGCGCAGCAACGGCCACCAGGCGTCGATATTGCGCCGCGCGCGCTGGCGGCCGCGCTCCTGCGCATCCAGGTGGAAATCCAGCGCGCCGCAGCAGCCGGCCGCGGCCGCCGGCGTCACGCTGATTCCCAGGCGGTCCAGAACCCGCGCGGCGGCGGCGTTGGTGTTCGGCGACAGCGCCGGCTGCACGCAACCTTCGAGCAGCAGCACGCGCCGCGCATGCCGGGGCTGCGGCCGCCTGCCCGGCGCCGCGACCCGACGTGGCAGCTTGCCCTGCATCGCCTCAGGCAGCAGAGGCCTCAGCCGCCCGGCAGCGCCGGCCAGCGCGCCGAACAACCCCGGGCGCGGGGCCAGCAGGCGCAGCCCGTCGCGCAGCAGGCGTTGCCGGAAGCCGCGCGGCAGGCGTTCGGCGAGTAGGTCGCGGCCGATATCCAGCAGCTTGTGGTACTCGACTCCGGACGGGCAGGTGGTTTCGCAGTTGCGGCAGCTCAGGCAGCGATCGAGGTGCAGGCGGGTGCGCTCGCTGGCCTCGTCGCGCTCGAGGAACTGCTTGATCAGGTAGATCCGTCCGCGCGGGCCGTCGAGTTCGTCGCCCAGCTCCTGGTAGGTCGGGCAGGTGGCGTTGCAGAAACCGCAGTGCACGCAGCTGCGCAGGATGCGCTCGGCTTCGGCGGCCTCGGCGCGTTGCCGGGCGGAATCGCAGAGGTTGGTTTGCATCGCGCCTCCTCAGAGTTCGGCGTACATCCGCCCGGGATTGAAGATGCCCTGCGGGTCGAGCTGGCGTTTGAGTGCCCGGTGCAGGCCGAGCAGTCCAGGCGGTAGCGGCTGGAACGGCGCATCGAGATGGCCGGCGCGGTAGCAGGTGGCGTGACCGCCATGGGCGGCGGCCCACGCACGGATGTCCGCGGCCGGCGCGTCGCTTTTCAGCCAGCGCAGCGCCCCGCCCCAGTCCAGCAACTGACGACCGGGCAACGGCGTCTCCGGCGCCAGCGCCGGCAGCGACAGGCGCCAGAGCGGTCGCGGGTCGTCGAAGAACGGCAGGCGCTGCTCGCGCAGGTCGGCCCAGAAGCCGTCCTCGAGCGCTTCGCCACCGAGGCGGTCGCGCGCCGAGCGTACCGAGCCCTCGCCGCCCTCCAGGCGCAGGCGCAGGGCTTCGCCGTCGTGGCAGGCCGCACTGATCGGCAATGGCTGGCCTCCCCACTCGGCCAGCTTGCGCAACGCCGTCGCCACCGGCAGGTCCAGGCTCAGGCCGGCCTGGCAGCGCGGCATGGGCAGCACCTTGAAGGACACTTCGGTGACCACCCCGAGGCAACCGAAGCTGCCCGCCAGCAACCGCGACAGGTCGTAGCCGGCGACGTTCTTCATCACCTCGCCGCCGAAGCGCAGGTGGGTGCCCAGGCCACTGATCAGCCGCGTCCCGAGGACGAAATCGCGTACCGCTCCCGCCCAGGGCCGGCGCGGTCCGGACAGGCCGCTGGCGAGCACCCCGCCGACCGTCGCCCGGCCGCCGAAACCCGGCGCCTCGCAGGCAAGCATCTGCCCGCCGCGCGCCAGCACGGCCTGTAGCTCGTCCAGCGGCGTACCGGCACGGGCGGTGATCACCAGTTCGCAGGGATCGTAGGCGACGATCCCACGGTGTTCGGCGAGCGCCAGCGGTTCGCCCGCAACCGGCCTGCCGAGGAACGCCTTGCTATCGCCACCGACGATGCGCAGCGGCGCGCGCCGCGCCAGGGCGTCGCGGACCCGCTCGAGCAGCGCGCCGGCATGGTCGGCGCCAGCGTCCGGATCGAAATACGGCTGGCTCATCAGAAACGCTCCAGTTCGGGGAACGGCAGTCGACCGTGGCGGACGTGCATGGCGCCGAACTCGGCGCAGCGATGCAGGGTGGGCACGTTCTTGCCGGGATTGAGCAGCCCGGCCGGGTCGAACGCCGCCTTCACGGCGTGGAACAGGGTCAGCTCGTCGGCATTGAACTGAGCGCACATCTGGTTGATCTTCTCGCGGCCGACGCCATGTTCGCCGGTGATGCTGCCGCCTACCGCTACGCACAACTCGAGGATCCTGCCGCCCAGCGCTTCGGCGCGCTCCAGCTCGCCCGCCAGGTTGGCGTCGAAGAGGATCAGCGGGTGCATGTTGCCGTCGCCGGCGTGGAATACGTTGGCCACCCGCAGGCCGTATTCGCGCGAAAGCTCGGCGATGCCATGCAGCACCCGCGGCAGCTCGCGGCGCGGGATGCTGCCGTCCATGCAGTAGTAATCGGGGGAAATCCGCCCGACCGCCGGAAACGCATTCTTGCGCCCAGCCCAGAAGCGCTGGCGCTCGGCCTCGTCTTGGGCCTGTCGCACCGAGGTGGCGCCAGCCGCCTCGAACAGCTCGCGGACCCGCTCGCAATCCTCGTGCACGTCGGCTTCCACGCCATCCAGTTCGCAGAGCAGGATCGCCGCCGCGTCGACCGGGTAACCGGCGTGGATGAAATCCTCGGCGGCGCGGATCGACAGGTTGTCCATCATTTCCAGCCCGGCCGGGACGATGCCGGCACCGATCAGGTCGGCCACCGCCCGCCCGGCGCTTTCCACATCGTCGAAGCTGGCCAGCAGGACCTTCGCCACCGGCGGGCGCGGCAACAGCCTGACGGTGACCTCCACCACCACGCCGAGCAGCCCTTCGGAGCCGGTGAACAGCGCCAGCAGGTCGAAGCCAGCGCTGTCCAGGGCGCTGGACCCCAGGCTCAGGCGCTCGCCTTCCAGGGTCACGATGTCCACCTGCAACAGGTTGTGCACGGTCAGGCCGTACTTCAGGCAATGCACGCCGCCGGCGTTCTCCGCGACGTTGCCGCCGATGGAGCAGGCGATCTGCGAGGACGGGTCCGGTGCGTAGTACAGACCATGAGGGGCAGCGGCCTGGGAGATCGCCAGGTTGCGCACGCCAGGCTGGACCCGGGCGAAACGACCCAGCGGATCGATCTCGAGGATCCGCCGGAAACGCGCCATCACCAGCAGCACGCCGTTCTCCAGCGGCAGCGCGCCGCCGGACAGGCCGGTGCCGGCACCGCGCGCCACGACCGGCACCTTCAGCCGATGGCAGAGGGCGAGCAGGCCCTGAACCTGTTCGATGCGTTCCGGCAATGCCACCAGCAACGGCGTGCAGCGATACGCCGAGAGTCCGTCGCACTCGTAGGGACGCAGGTCTTCCGCGGCGTGCAGCAGTTCGAGGTCGGGCAGGCGGAGGCGCAACTCGGCCAGCAGGCCATCCTTGTCCACCTGCGGCAGCGGACCGTCCAGACGCTCGTCGTAGAGGATGTTCATGGCGGCTGTCCTTGTTGTGGTTGTCGGCGGGATCAGCAAGCGTCCACAGCCTGTACCGCGCGGACGCCGGGGTCCAGCAGGCGTCTAACTGGTCCTACCAGTATCACCAGGAGCCATGGGCATGAGGCGCATGCTAGAAAATCCCTGAGCTTCTATAGTGAGTAACGACAGCCAACTGGTCCTACCAGTGCAACGGGAGCTTCCATGCAGAAACAGCGGGTGGCCGACCAGGTCGCAGAGCGTATCGAGCGGCTGATCGTCGACGGCGTGCTCAAGGTCGGCCAGGCTCTGCCGTCCGAGCGGCGCCTGGTGGCCAAGCTCGGCTGCTCGCGCTCGGCCCTGCGCGAGGGCCTGCGGGCGCTGCGCGGGCGCGGCATCATCGACACCGAGCATGGCCGTGGGTCGTTCGTCGCCGACCTCGACCGCAACGCCGACGTCAGCCCGCTGATGCACCTGTTCGGCTCCCAGCCGCGCACCCTCTACGACCTGCTCGAAGTCCGCGCCCTGCTGGAGGGCGAGGCGGCCCGCCTGGCAGCGCTACGCGGCACCGAGGCAGACTTCGTCCTGCTCGCCCGGCGCTACGAAGAGATGCTCGCCAGCCACGAGGAAACCCAGCCGATCGATCCCCGCGAGCACGCCCGCCGCGACCACGCGTTCCACCGGGCGATCAGCGAGGCATCGCACAATCCGGTGCTGGTGCATACCCTGCAATCGCTCAACGAACTGCTGCTGAGCACGGTGTTCGCCTCAGTGAACAACCTCTATCACCGGCCGCCGCAGAAACGCCAGATCGACCGCCAGCACGCGCGCCTCTACGCGGCCCTCCGCGAGCGCCAGCCGGACCAGGCGCAACGGGCGGCGCGCGAACATATCCACAGCATCCGCGACAACCTGCGGGAGATCGAGCAGGAAGAACAGCGCCTGGTCCGCGCCACCCTGCGCCTGAACGGCTGGGGGTGACGCGCCACCGCGTCGCAGACCGGCCGCCGGCCGAACGTGCTACCCTCGCCGCCTTCTGCCGCCGTCTCGTAGTCCCGTCATGCCCAGCAATGCGCTCTGGCTTCGCGCCGACCAACTGTCCAGCGTCTCCCCCGCCGTCCTCGACTGGCTGTTCGACGAGGGGTCGCTGACCCGGCGCCTGACCGCCCTGGCCGACGGCGCGTTCCGCGTCGAACCCCTGCTGGAAGGCTGGCAGACCCTGCGCGACGACGAATGCCAGGGGCTCGACGTCCCTACCGGCAGTAGCGGCTGGGTCCGCGAGGTCTACCTGCATGGCCACGACCGTCCCTGGGTGTTCGCCCGCAGCGTGGCGGCGCGCAGCGCCCTGGAAGGCTCGGGCTTCGACCTGGCGCTGCTCGGCTCCCGCTCGCTGGGCGAGTTGCTGTTCAGCGACAGCGCCTTCGAGCGCGGGCCCATCGAAGTCTGCCGCTATCCGGCGGCCGGTCTGCCCGCCGAGGTCCGCGCCGAGGGTCTCTGGGGCCGTCGCTCACGGTTTTCCCGCGGCGCGCTCGGGGTGCTGGTGGCGGAGGTGTACCTACCGCGCCTGTGGGACCAGGCGGGAATCGCCGACGTATAATCCCCCGGTCGACTCCGGAGGTCCCCATGTTCGTCACCCTGATCAAGCCGCTGGCCCGCCTGCACCCCCGCGCCTGGGACTTCGTCCAACTGGTGCGGCTGGACCGGCCGATCGGCATCTACCTGCTGCTCTGGCCGACCCTCTGGTCGCTGTGGATCGCCGCGGACGGCGTGCCGGAACTGAAGAACCTGCTGATCTTCGTCCTCGGCGTCATCCTGATGCGCGCCGCCGGCTGCGTGATCAACGATTTCGCCGACCGCAATTTCGACGGCCATGTCGCACGCACCAAGGCGCGCCCGCTGGCCACCGGCAAGATCAGCGTGCGCGAGGCCTGGATCACCTTCGCCGTCCTGGTCGCGCTGAGCTTCGGCCTGGTCCTGCTGACCAATGCAACGACCGTCTGGCTGTCGTTCGGCGCGGTAGCCGTGGCCTCGCTCTACCCCTTCATGAAGCGCTACACCTACTATCCGCAGGTGGTGCTGGGCGCCGCCTATTCCTGGGGCATCCTGATGGCCTTCACCGCCGAGCGCGGCGAATTGCCGGCCAGCGCCTGGCTGCTGTTCCTGGCCAACGTGCTGTGGACGGTCGCCTATGACTCCTACTACGCGATGACCGACCGCGAGGACGACCTGAAGATCGGCATCAAGTCCACCGCAATCCTCTTCGGCGATGCCGACCGCCTGATCATCGGCAGCCTGCAGGGCCTGACCCTGCTCCTGCTAGTGCTGGCCGGCAACCGCTTCGAACTGGGCCTGTGCTTCTACCTCGGCCTGGCGGTGGCGGCGGCCTGCTTCGTCTGGGAAGCCTGGTCGACCCGCGACCGCGACCCGCAGGCCTGCTTCCGCGCCTTCCTGCACAACCACTGGGCTGGCCTGGCGATCTTCCTCGGCACGGTCGCCGACTACGCGCTGCGTTGAGCGGCGCGCAGGCCGGCGACCATCTAGTCCATGTCCGGCTGGGCGACGTGCCAGGCGCCCATCTTGCCGTCACCGTTCTTGTCGCCAGGCTTCTTGTCCTGGATGAAGGTATAAAGGGGCTTGCCGTAGTAGGCCCACTGCTGGGTGCCGTCCTCGCGAGCGACCAGGCTCCAGTCGCCGCTGGCCTGCGCTCCCTGGGCCGCTGCCAGCGGCGGCCAGTTCTTCGCGCACTGCCCGGAACAGGCGGATTGCCCTTCGCTGTCCTTGTCGTAGGTATAGAGCGTCATGCCCTTGCCATCGACCAGCACGCCGTCCTTCTCGGTGGCCGGCGCCACCGTTTCCTGGGCCAGCGCGGCGAACGCCGGCAGGGCCAGCGCCAGACCCAGCGCCAGGTGGATTCTGTTCATCGCGTCTCTCTCCTGTGTCTTCAGGTGGAGCGTTCGCCGCCCGCAGGGACGGCACCGGAACCTGTTGAGCATAGCCCCGCCGCGGGCAGTCGGCGGAAACTACGCCGTTGTGTCACATACCTGACACAATTTCGTTATCTAATGCGGCGCAAGACAGATCGACCCGAGGCAAGACCATGGTTGGCAAGACAATCCTCATCGTTGATGACGAAGCACCGATTCGCGAGATGATCGCCGTGGCCCTGGAGATGGCCGGCTACGAGTGCCTGGAGGCGGAAAATACCCAGCAGGCGCACGCGGTGATCGTCGACCGCAAGCCGGACCTGATCCTGCTCGACTGGATGCTCCCCGGCACTTCCGGCATCGAACTGGCGCGACGCCTGAAGCGTGACGAACTGACCGTCGACATCCCGATCATCATGCTCACCGCCAAGGGCGAGGAGGACAACAAGATCCAGGGCCTGGAGGTCGGCGCCGACGACTACATCACCAAGCCGTTCTCGCCCCGCGAGCTGGTCGCCCGCCTGAAGGCCGTGCTGCGCCGCACCGGGCCTGGCGACAGCGAGGCGCCGATCGAGGTCGGCGGCCTGCTGCTGGACCCGATCAGCCACCGCGTGACCATCGACGGCAAGCCGGCCGAGATGGGCCCCACCGAGTACCGCCTGCTGCAGTTCTTCATGACTCACCAGGAACGCGCCTATACCCGCGGCCAACTGCTGGACCAGGTCTGGGGCGGCAACGTCTATGTCGAGGAGCGCACCGTCGACGTGCATATCCGCCGCCTGCGCAAGGCGCTCGGCGAGGTCTACGAAAATCTGGTTCAGACTGTCCGCGGGACCGGCTATCGTTTCTCCACCAAGAGCTGACCCCGCTCCCGGCCGCCCAGCGGCCGGAGTCGTTTCCCCTGGACGGTCCGTGACGGACCGCCACTGGACAGGATGCAATCCGTCGTGAACCAAGACTGGCGTGGAGCGCTGATCCGCCACCTGCTTCTCGTGCTGGCCGCCAGCCTCGTGCTCGGCGTGGTCAGCGGCCATTACGGCTGGGCCCTGGCCCTCGGCCTGGCTCTCTACCTCGGCTGGACCCTCTGGCAGCTACTGCGTCTGCACCAGTGGCTGCGCAACCACCAGCCAGACGAGCCACCGCCGGACAGCTACGGCCTCTGGGGCGAAGTCTTCGACAATATCTATCACCTGCAACGCCGCAACCAGCGCGCCCGTGGCCGCCTGCAGGCGGTGATCGACCGGATCCAGGAGTCCACCGCGGCCCTGCGTGACGCGGTGATCATGCTCGACAGCGACGGCAACCTGGAATGGTGGAACCTCGCCGCGGAAAACCTGCTCGGCCTGAAGACCCCGCAGGACGGTGGCCAGCCGGTGAGCAACCTGATCCGCCATCCGCGCTTCAAGGAATACTTCGACCAGGAGGATTACCGCGAGCCGCTGGAAATCCCCTCGCCGATCAACGAGCGCCTGCGCCTGCAATTCCACATCACCCTCTACGGCAACCGCGAGCACCTGATGCTGGTCCGCGACGTCACCCGCGTCCACCAGCTGGAGCAGATGCGCAAGGACTTCGTGGCCAACGTCTCCCACGAGCTGCGCACGCCGCTGACGGTGATCGCCGGCTACCTGGAGACCCTCCTCGACAACGTCGAGGATGTGAACCCGCGCTGGCTGCGCGCCCTGCAGCAGATGCAGCAGCAGGCCGGACGCATGCAGAACCTGCTCAACGACCTGCTCCTGCTGGCCAAGCTGGAGGCCACCGACTACCCCGGCGACAACAAGCCGGTGGCGGTGGACGCTCTCCTCGTCAGCATCCGTAACGACGCCCAGGCCCTGTCCGCCGGGCGCAACCACCGCATCAGCCTGGACGCCGCACCCGCTGTGCAGCTCAAGGGCAGCGAGGCGGAACTGCGCAGCGCCTTCTCCAACCTGGTATTCAACGCGGTGAAGTACACCCCCGACGAAGGCGAGATCCGCATCCGCTGGTGGGCCGACGAACAGGGCGCGCACCTGTCGGTGCAGGACACCGGTATCGGCGTCGATCCCAAGCACCTGCCGCGCCTGACCGAGCGCTTCTACCGGGTGGACTCCAGCCGCGCCTCCAACACCGGCGGCACCGGCCTCGGCCTGGCCATCGTCAAGCACGTGCTGATCCGCCACCGCGCGCGCCTGGAAATCAGCAGCGTGCCCGGCAAGGGCAGCACCTTCACCTGCCATTTCGCCCCGGCGCAGGTCGCCGAGGCCGAGCGCAAGGCGCCGAAGTGAGCCTCGTCGCGGTGCCGCGCCGCCGGCGTCGGCACGGCCAAGGCTTGCAAGCGACGACACAGCCCCTCATTCTTAAGGGCCTTTTGGCTACCGCACACCCCCATGGACCCTTCTCCTAGTACCAGCATCGCCACCTATTTCGCCGATGCCGGCCTGATCCTCTTCGCGCTTTTCCTCGTCCTGCTCAATGGCTTCTTCGTCGCCGCCGAGTTCGCCATGGTCAAGCTCCGCGCCACCCGCGTGGAAACCATCGCCAAGCAGCACGGCTGGCGCGGCGCCATCCTGCGCAAGGTTCACAACCAGCTGGACGCCTACCTGTCCGCCTGCCAGCTGGGCATAACCCTGGCCTCCCTGGGCCTGGGCTGGGTCGGCGAGCCGGCCTTCGCCGAACTCCTGGAACCGCTGCTGGCGATGATCGGCGTGCATTCCGACGAACTGATCCGCGGTATCTCCTTCTTCACCGCGTTCTTCATCATTTCCTACCTGCACATCGTGGTCGGCGAGCTGGCGCCCAAGTCCTGGGCGATCCGCAAGCCGGAACTGCTGTCGCTGTGGACGGCGGTGCCGCTGTACCTCTTCTACTGGCTGATGTACCCGGCGATCTGGCTGCTCAACGCCAGCGCCAACGCCATCCTCAAGATCGCCGGCCAGGGCGAGCCCGGCCCGCACCACGAGCATCACTACAGCCGCGACGAACTGAAGCTGATCCTCCACTCCAGCCGCGCCCAGGACCCCAGCGACCAGGGCATGCGCGTGCTGGCCTCGGCGGTGGAGCTGGGCGAACTGGAGGTGGTCGACTGGGCCAACTCCCGCGAAGACCTGGTCTACCTCGAGCACGACGCGCCGCTGGCGGACATCCTCGCGGTGATCCGCCGCCATAAGTACAGCCGCTACCCGGTCTGGGACAGCCACAAGGGCGAGTTCATCGGCCTGCTGCACATCAAGGACCTGCTGCTGGCGCTGTCCGCCCTGGACAGCCTGCCGGAGACCTTCGACCTCGACGAACTGGTGCGCCCGCTGGAGATCGTCACCAAGCACACCCCGCTGTCGCGCCTGCTGGAGCAGTTCCGCAAGGGCGGCGCGCACTTCGCCGTGGTGGAAGAGGCCGATCACAAGGTGGTCGGCTTCCTGACCATGGAGGACGTGCTGGAAGTGCTGGTCGGCGACATCCAGGACGAACACCGCAAGACCGAGCGCGGCATCCTCGCCTACCAGCCGGGCAAGCTGCTGGTGCGCGGCGACACACCGCTGTTCAAGCTCGAGCGCCTGCTCGGCATCGACCTCGATCATGTCGAGGCGGACACTCTCGCCGGGCTGGTCTACGACACCCTGAAGCGGGTGCCGGAGGAAGAGGAAGTCCTCGACACCGAGGGCCTGCGGATCATCGTGAAGAAGATGCGCGGTCCGAAGATCGTCCTGGCCAAGGTGGTCAAGCTCGACTGAGACGAGCCGGCGCCGCCACGGCGCCGGCGACTTTTCAAGGCTCGCGGACGATGGCGAAGTTCGGCAGGCTGTCGACCGGCTGGGCGAAGTCGTAGGGAATCGACTCCAGCGCCAGGCCGACGTTGCGCTGGATCACGAAGTGCAGGTGCGGCCCGCTGCTGTTGCCGGTGTTGCCGGAGCGCGCCAGCGGCGTGCCGACCTGGACCCGCTGGCCCTCGGCGACCAGTACCGAATGGCGCATCAGGTGCAGGTAGACGCCCATGGTGCCGTCGTCGTGCAGGATGCGGACGAAGTTGCCCGAGGGATTGTTGCCGCGCCCGCTCTGGTTGTTCTCGATCTTCACCACGGTGCCGCCGCGGGCAGCGATGATCGGCGTGCCCTCGGGCATGGCGATGTCCATCGCGTAGCGGCCCTTGGGGGTGAAGTGGCTGTACTTGCCATTGGCGCCCTGGGACAGGCGGAACGGCCCGCCGCGCCAGGGCAGCGGATAGCGATAGAGCAGCGGCTGCTGGCGCGGGTCGCCGAGCGCGTAACGCAGCTTCGGGGTGTAGCTCATCGGCTTGCCGGCCTTGCGCGGCGCCAGGGTCGCCAGGCGCACCTGGCTGCGCGCCGGGACCACCCAGCGAATCGGCCCGTCGGGCACCCCAACGGCATTGCGCGGGTTGCGGATCCGCAACTCGACCTCGACCGGCGCGTAGAGGTCGTTGCGCACCTGCAGGGTCTCGCCACCCGCGTGCTTCTTCGTCTCCAGCTTCACTTCCCGTTCCAGGTGCTCGACCATCCGGTCGCGGAAGACGAACACCTGCGCCCCGGCCACGGCGCGGTCGGAGTAGGTCACCACGCCATTGGCGTCGGTGTACTTGTAGATGGTCAGGGCCGCAGCCGGAGCTGCCGCGGCGAACAGGCCACAGAGAAGGAGAAGGCGCCCTAGCATGACTGCACGGATCGTGTCGTTCTGGTTATCCCGAATCGGCAAGACTAGCAGCGCTTTATTGCCAGGGCGAGACGACAGCGAGCGGGCTGTGAACGGATCGTCGGGAAAAAACCGCTCAGGCGCCGGGAACGTAGTGCTTCTGGGTACTTCCGCGGGCGATCAGGCGCGACAGGTAGTCGAGCTTCTGCGGGTCGCGGTCGACGAAACGCAGGGTCAACAGCAGCCAATCGCTATCCGGCTTCGGCTCCAGCGCGGCGATGGCGTGCAGGTAGCCGTTCAGGCGCGCCACGTCGCTGTTTTCCTCGAGGTCCAGCACCGCGCTTTCCAGCACCTGCGGCAACGGGTCGGCGCGCTTCACCACCAGTTGCGCTTCCTTCAGACTGACCGCCTTGATCACGCAGGGCATGCTGCTCTGCGGCAGGCGCAATTGCGCCTGCCCCAGCGGGTTGCCGCTGCCGGCGGGACGCGCGCTGGCCTGGGGAGCCGAAGCCGGCTTCGGCGCGGGGGCCGGTTTTGCCGGACTGGCGGCAGGCTTGATCACCTCGGCGCGACCACCGGTCAGGGCGGCCAGCGAATCGTTGGCCATGCCGCTGGCGATCTCCCGGCGCGGCGCGTGGGCCGCCAGGGCTTCCAGCTTGCCGCTGCGGCTCAGGGCCTTCTTGATCTTGGCCACCAGTTGGTCATTGGAGAATGGCTTGCCGATGTAGTCCGACACCCCGGCCTGGATCGCCTGGACCACGTTCTCCTTGTCGCCGCGACTGGTGACCATGATGAACGGGGTAGTCTTGAGGTTTTCCTGGGCACGGCACCAGGTCAGCAGTTCGAGGCCGGACATCTCCGGCATCTCCCAATCGCAGAGGATCAGGTCGACGTTCTGCCGACTGAGCAGTTGCTGGGCCTTGCGGCCGTTCACGGCCTCCTCGATATGAAGGCCGGGGAAGTTGTCGCGCAACCCTTTCTTCATCAGATCTCGGATGAAGGGGGCGTCATCCACCACTAGCGCGCTGACTTTGCTCATCGACTTCTCCTGGACAGGTCCGCCTAGGATAGCCTCCCCTGCTGGCAGGATGCCAAGCCTTGCTGCAGTCGCGCGAAGAAACAAGGCTCCAGGTCAAGGGAGCCTTGCCTGCGGAAGATCACTCGCCGCGGTTGTTCTCGACCTCTTCCTTCATGCGGGTCAGGCCGATGTGGCGAACGTCGGTGCCGCGAACCAGGTAGATCACCAGCTCGGCGATGTTGCGCGCATGGTCGCCGATGCGCTCCAGCGAGCGCAGGGCCCAGATGATGTTGAGCACGCGGGATATCGCCCGCGGGTCTTCCATCATGTAGGTGACCAGCTCGCGCAGGGCGGTCTTGTATTCGCGATCGACGGTCTTGTCGTACTGCGCCACGGACAGCGCCAGGTCGGCATCGAAGCGGGCGAAGGCGTCCAGTGCCTCCTGCACCATCTTCTGTACCTGGCTGCCGATGTGCCGAACCTCGACGTAGCCGCGCGGCGACTCGCCTTCCTCGCACAGCTGGATGGCGCGGCGGGCGACCTTGGAGGCCTCGTCGCCGATCCGCTCGAGGTCGATCACCGACTTCGAGATGCTGATGATCAGGCGCAGGTCGGAGGCCGCCGGCTGACGCCGGGCGAGGATACGCACGCACTCCTCGTCGATGTTGCGCTCCATCTGGTTGATCTGGTCGTCGATCTCGCGGACCTGCTGGGCGAGGCCGGAGTCGGCGTCGATCAGCGCGTTGACCGCGTCGTTGACCTGCTTTTCCACCAGCCCGCCCATGGCCAGGAGGTGGCTGCGCACATCCTCCAGCTCGGCGTTGAACTGCTGGGAGATGTGATGGGTGAGACTGTCTTTGTTGATCATGTGGGGAATCCTTCTGGAGCCGCTGCGACCGGTGACATCAACGAGCTACGGAGAGCGCCGGAGGCAGCGGTATCGCCGCGCCTCCGGACGCGCCGCTAGCCGTAGCGGCCGGTGATGTAGTCTTCGGTCTGCTTCTTCGCCGGGTTGGTGAACAGCGTATCGGTGTCGCCGAACTCGATCAGCTTGCCCATGTACATGAACGCCGTATAGTCGGAAACCCGCGCGGCCTGCTGCATGTTGTGGGTAACGATGACGATGGTGAACTTCGACTTCAACTCGTAGATCAGCTCTTCGATCTTCAGCGTGGAGATCGGGTCCAGCGCCGAGCACGGCTCGTCGAGCAGCAGCACTTCCGGTTCCACCGCGATGGTCCGGGCGATCACCAGGCGCTGCTGCTGGCCGCCGGACAGGCCGAGGGCGGACTCGTGCAGGCGATCCTTCACCTCCTCCCACAGCGCAGCCCCCTTCAGCGCCCACTCGACGGCCTCGTCAAGTACGCGCTTCTTGTTGATGCCCTGGATACGCAGGCCGTAGACCACGTTCTCGTAGATGCTCTTGGGGAACGGGTTGGGCTTCTGGAACACCATGCCGACGCGACGGCGCAGCTCGGCGACGTCGACGCCCTTGGCGAAGATGTTGTGGCCATCGAGGCGAATCTCGCCTTCGACGCGGCAGCCATCCACCAGGTCGTTCATCCGGTTGAAGCAGCGCAGCAGGGTCGACTTGCCGCAGCCGGACGGGCCGATGAAGGCGGTCACGCGCTGCTTCGGAATGTTCATCCGGACGTCGAAAAGGGCCTGCTTGGCGCCGTAGAACAGGTTCAGCCCGGGCACTTCCAGTTCGACACTTTCGGAAGCCAGGTCGAGGCTCTGGCGGTCGCGGCCGAGCGCATCGAAGTTGATGCCGTGGCTGGCGGTCTCGTTTTGCATGGGAAGCTCCCTCAATCAGTTTTCCAGGGCCTTGTACTTCTCGCGCAGGCGATTGCGGATCGCGATGGCGGAGAAGTTCAGCAGGGCGATCACCACGACCAGCAGCAACGCCGTAGCGTATACCAGCGGCCGTGCGGCCTCGACGTTGGGGCTCTGGAAACCGACGTCGTAGATATGGAAACCGAGGTGCATGATCTTCTGGTCGAGATGCACGTACGGATAGTTACCGTCGACCGGCAGCGACGGTGCCAGTTTCACCACGCCGACCAGCATCAGCGGCGCCACTTCGCCGGCGGCACGGGCCACGGCGAGGATCAGGCCGGTCATCATCGCCGGGCTGGCCATCGGCAGGACGATCTTCCACAGCGTTTCCGCCTTGGTCGCGCCGAGCGCCAGGGAGCCTTCGCGGACCGCGCGCGGAATCCGCGCCAGGCCTTCCTCGGTGGCGACGATCACCACCGGCACGGCGAGGATCGCCAGGGTCAGCGAGGCCCAGAATAGCCCGGGGGTACCGAAGGTCGGCGCCGGCAGGGCCTCGGGGAAGAACAGCCGGTCGATGGAACCGCCCAGCACGTAGACGAAGAAACCCAGGCCGAACACGCCGTAGACGATCGCCGGTACGCCGGCGAGGTTGTTCACGGCGATGCGGATCACCCGGGTCAGCGGCCCCTGCTTGGCGTACTCGCGCAGGTAGACCGCAGCGATCACGCCGAACGGGGTGACGATCAGCGCCATCACCAGGGTCATCATCACGGTGCCGAAGATCGCCGGGAAGATACCGCCCTCGGTATTGGCCTCGCGCGGATCGTCGCTGAGGAACTCCCAGAGCTTCTTGAAGTACACCGTCATCTTGGTGCCCAGGCCCATGGCGTTGGGCTGGTAGGCATGCACCAGCTTGCCAAGGGTGATTTCGCTCTCGCGGCCGCTGGCGTCGCGCATTACCACGCTGTCGCGGTTGAACTCCTGATGCAGGCCGTTGAGCTGCTCTTCCAGGACCTTGTAGCGCGCCTGCAACTCGCTGCGCTCGGCGGCCAGGTCGGCCTGGGCGGCGGCGTCCAGCTTGCCGTCCAACTGCAACTTGCGCTCTTTCAGGCGCAGGCGCTCGAGACCGTGGTTGATCCCGCCGATGTCGCCCTTCTCCAGCTTGTAGAGCTTGGCGTAGAGGTCATCCACCCGCTGCATGCGCTTCTGCAGTTCGCCTACCGCGGCGTCGCCTTCGGCGACCACCTGGCCGTTCTCCTTGACGCTCAGCAGGTAGCCGTAGAAGTTGCCCCACTCGCGGCGTTCGAGAACCATCAGCGCTTCGGGACGCTTGATGTCCTGCAGCCACTCGCCGACGACCCAGGAGAAATCGCTGCCGTAAAGCTCGCGGTTGCCCAGCTTGAGCAGCTCGCGGGTCATGAATTCGGGGCCGGCCTCCGGGACCGGCATGCCGGCGCTGCGCAGGCGCGCGCGCGGCACTTCCTCGGCCTGGACCACCTCGCCGATCACGGTCTTGGCGGCTTCGCCAGGGATCTGGTAAGTCGCCTCGATGACGTTCGCCGGCCAGAAGTGGCCGAGGCCGCGTACCGCGATCACCGCCAGCAGGCCGATGGTCATGATCACCGCGATCGACACCGCGCCGGCGTTCATCCACACCCAGGGCGAGCCGCTGCCGAACCAGGCTTTGACGGTTTCCTGTTTCTGTTTCACAGAGCTATACCTCCGCCGCTTACAACGACGCGTATTTCTTGCGCAGACGCTGACGGATCAGCTCTGCCAGGGTGTTCATCACGAAGGTGAACGTCAGCAGTACCAGCGCCGAGAGGAACAGCACGCGGTAGTGGCTGCCGCCGACCTCCGACTCGGGCATCTCCACCGCGACGTTGGCCGCCAGGGTGCGCATCCCCTCGAAGATATTCACTTCCATCACTGGGGTATTGCCGGTCGCCATCAGCACGATCATGGTCTCGCCGACGGCGCGGCCCATGCCGATCATCAGCGCCGAGAAGATGCCTGGACTGGCGGTCAGGATCACCACGCGGGTCAGCGTCTGCCAGGGCGTGGCGCCCAGGGCCAGGGAGCCGTAGGTGAGGCTGCGCGGCACGCTGAAGATGGCGTCCTCGGCGATCGAGAAGATATTCGGGATCACCGCGAAGCCCATTGCCAGCCCGACGATCAGGGCATTGCGCTGGTCGTAGGTGATGCCCAGGTCGTGGCTCAGCCAGAGGCGCATGTCGCCGCCGAAGAAGGTGGTCTCCAGGTGCGGGCTCAGCCACAGGGCGAAGGCGCCGACGGCAAGCACCACCGGGATCAGCAGCGCGGCTTCCCAGCCGGCCGGCAGGCTCAGACGGATACGCTCGGGCAGGCGGCTCCAGAGCAGGCCGGCAAGAAGGATGCCCAGCGGCGTCAGCAACAGCAGGCTGAACACACCCGGCAGGTGGCCTTCGACGTAGGGCGCCAGGAACAGGCCGGCGAAGAAGCCGAGGATCACCGTCGGCAGCGCCTCCATCAGCTCGATCACCGGCTTGACCTTGCGGCGCATCGCCGGAGCCATGAAATAGGCGGTGTAGACGGCGGCCGCGATGGCCAGCGGAGCTGCCAGGATCATCGCGTAGAAGGCGGCCTTGAGCGTGCCGAAGGTCAGCGGCGAGAGGCTCAGCTTCGGTTCGAAGTCGGTGGTCGCGGCGGTGGACTGCCAGACGTAGGCCGGCTTGTCGTAGCTCTCGTACCAGACCTTGCCCCAGAGCGCGCTCCAGGAGATTTCCGGGTGCGGGTTGCTCAGGGCGAAGCGGTGGATCTTGCCACCCTGCTCCAGCAGCAGGCGGTTGGCCCGCGGCGACAGGGTGATGACCCCGGAAGAGTCGGCGACCGGCTGGACCAGCAGGGTACGGTGCGCGGTGCTGTGGAAGACGCCGAGGTTGCCCTTCTCGTCCAGGGCGATGAAGCCCTTGCGCCGTTGTTCCGGAGCGATGGCGCTGATCGGCGCGCCATCCAGATTGAAGTCGCGAACGTGCGACAGGCGCGGTTCGCCGTCGGTATCGCGAGCCATGAACCACTGGGCGATGCCACCCTTGGAGTCGCCCACCAGCAGCGAGATGCCGCCCAGCAGTTGGGTGCTCGCGGTGACCTCGGCGTTGGGGTCTTCCAGCAGCTTGTAGCGACCGTTCAACTGGCGGCTGTGCAGGTCGAACACATCGGCGGTGGCACGTCCGTTGATCACGTACAGCCACTGCTTGCGCGGGTCGAGGTAGATGGCTTTCACCGGTTCGGCGATCTGCGGGAGTTCGATGCGCTCCTCGTCCAGCGTGCTTTCGCCGGTCAGCATGTTCTCTCCCCGAGTCATGCTCAACAGCAGCAGTTGCTTGTCGACGGAGCCAGCCAGCAGCAGGCTGTCGTCGCCGGCATTGATGCTCACATGCTCCAGCGGGCGGCCCTGCGGATCGAGACC
Organism: Pseudomonas sp. 203-8; assembly: GCF_020708595.1. NCBI lineage: Bacteria > Pseudomonadati > Pseudomonadota > Gammaproteobacteria > Pseudomonadales > Pseudomonadaceae > Pseudomonas > Pseudomonas sp. 203-8. The sequence continues at coordinate 766,207 of NZ_JAJFDF010000001.1, forward strand.
GATCGGGGTCTCGCCGTAGGGGAAGGCGATCTCCGGGGTGATGGTCTTCTTGTTGTCCGGGTAGGTGACCTTGTAGGTGTGCTGGAACACCAGCACCTGTCCGTTGGACAGGCCCAGGGCGACCGTCGGGCTGCCCGGCTGGTCCTGGGCGATCGAGCGGATCTCGCTGCCCGCCGGAAGCGGCAGAGCGACACGCTTCAGTTCGACACCGGTCTTGGCGTTGAAGAAGAGAATCTCGCCCTGGCCGCCGACGCGCATGGCCACCTGGTTCTGCTCCTCGATGCTGAGCAGCAGGGGCACCTGCGCCTGCTGCATCCAGGCCGGAGTCAGCGCTTCGCGGGTCTCCAGGTCGGCGCCGCGGAACAGGGGGAGCACGACGTAGGCCAGGTAGAAGAAGATCAGGGTGATTGCCGCCAGCACGGCCAGGCCGCCGACCAGCACGTACCAGCGGGTCAGGCGGTCCTTGAGGGCACGGATGCGGCGCTTGCGTTGCAGGGCTGGCGTATTGAAGTCAATCCGCTCGGGAGCAAGGGAGGAGTTCATCGGGGAGTTGGCCATGTCGTTCATGGGGTGACACCCTAAAGGCTCTGTATGACAGACAGATGACAGCAACATGACGCAACAAAGCCCGCCAGCAGAGCCTCGCTGGCGGGAAAGGCCGGCGGATCCTAGCGCCCGCCGGCAGAGCCTTCATGCCTGGACGGCCCATCGCTGGGCCATCCGCTCAAGTCACTGGATTACAGGCCCAGTTCCTTGATCGCCTTCTCGGCCACCTTGGCCGGCAGCGGGATGTAGCCGTCCTTGACCACGACCTGCTGGCCGGTCTTGGACAGAACCAGCTTGAGGAACTGAGCCTCCAGCGGGTCCAGCGGCTTGTTCGGCGCCTTGTTCACGTAGACGTAGAGGAAGCGCGACAGCGGATAGGTGCCGTTCAGGGCGTTCTGCTCGTTGTCCTCGACGAAGGCAGCGCCTTCCTTCTTGGCCAGGGCCACGGTCTTCACGCTGGCGGTCTTGTAGCCGATACCGGAGTAGCCGATGCCGTTCAGCGACTGGCTGACCGACTGCACCACGGAAGCCGAACCCGGCTGCTCGTTGACGTTCGGACGGAAGTCGCCTTTGCACAGGGCTTCTTCCTTGAAGTAGCCGTAGGTGCCGGAAACCGAGTTGCGGCCGAACAGTTGCACCGGCTTCTTCGCCCAGTCACCGGTCAGGCCCAGATCGCCCCAGGTCTTCACGTCCTGCTTGCTGCCACACAGGCGGGTAGCGGAGAAGATCGCATCGACCTGCTGCATGGTCAGGCCTTTGATCGGGTTGTCCTTGTGCACGAAGATCGCCAGGGCGTCGACAGCGACCGGGACGGCGGTCGGCTTATAGCCGTACTTCTGCTCGAAAGCCTGCAGCTCGACGTCCTTCATCTTGCGGCTCATCGGGCCCAGGTTGGCGGTGCCTTCGGTCAGGGCCGGCGGCGCGGTGGAAGAACCGGCAGCCTGGATCTGGATGTTCACGTTCGGATAGAGGCGCTTGTACTCCTCGGCCCACATGGTCATCAGGTTGGCCAGAGTGTCGGAGCCGACGCTCGACAGGTTGCCCGACACACCGCTGGCTTTCTGATATTCCGGCAGCGCCGGGTCGATCGCGGCTACCGCGGAAGCGGCGCCTACGCCTGCGGCGACGAACGTCAGGGCCGCCATCAAACGCTTGAGTTTCATGCCTTGCTCCTTGGACAGGATGGGGTTGGATGGAACGGGGGCCAGTATCGTCAGGCCGCATGAAGACTCTATGAAAGGAATATGACAGTTGGATGAAATGCCATCAGCCTTCCGACATTTTTCCGCAAGCCTTGGGAGAAGCCCTGCCACACCCCTAAAAGCCTGGAAACACAAGGGCTCCAGCCTTTCACGGAGGAGCCCGGGAGGCCCTCTGGAGCGCGTTTTCGATCCGCCTGGGGGAGGTAGCCGTCCATCCGTTTCATGCAGGATGGGTAGTTTCCAGGGCAATTGTGACAGTCGCCGCCGGCATTCGCAGTCGAGAAAAGAAGCGAGGAAGCACGCCTTTTTCCGCGCGCAAAAGCAAAACCCCCGGTCATCGCTGACCAGGGGTTTTGGGATAGGAGCTTGACGATGACCTACTCTCACATGGGGAGACCCCACACTACCATCGGCGATGCGTCGTTTCACTTCTGAGTTCGGGAAGGGATCAGGTGGTTC